>JBQTIU010000127.1:0-27254 GCA_052387815.1 Pseudomonadota bacterium | reverse complement strand
GTGGGGGGGGCGGTCGTGTAAACCTGTGTCAACATGACCCCGCGCTGGACGTTGACGCTGGGGCTGGCGGGGGCGGTGGCCTGGCGGGCGCGGGCGCGCGCGCGCCTGCCGGTCGCCGAGTACTCGGCCAACGCCATCAAGAAGGCGGTGGTCGGGACCGGTCATGCCGAGAAGGGCCAAGTGCAGATGATGGTCGCCCGCCTGCTGCCGGGCGTCGCCTTCGCCGGCGCGGATGCGGCCGACGCGCTCGCGGTCGCCATCTGCCACGCCCATCATGCCGAAACGCGGCGGGCCTGGGCGGCGGCCGGACCTGCCGCCGGATGGCGGGGAGCCGAATTTTGATCGCCAAGCTCACCGGCCTCCTTGACCAGGTGGCGAGGGACCGCGCCATCATCGACGTCGGGGGCGTCGGCTATCTGGTGCGCTGCTCGACGCGCACGCTCGCCTCCCTGCCGAGGCCGGGCGCGGCGGTCAGCCTGGCGGTCGAAACGCTGGTCCGCGAGGATGCGGTGGAACTCTATGGTTTCGCGGATGCCGCCGAGCGCGACTGGTTCCGCCTGCTCTTGACCGTCCAGGGGGTGGGGGCGAAGATCGCGCTCTCGCTGCTGTCGGCGCTGCCGCCCGACCACCTCGCGGGTGCGCTCGCGACCGGGGATCGGGCGATGTTGGCGCGCGCCGACGGCGTCGGAGCGAAGCTCGCCAATCGCCTGGCCAGCGAGCTCAGGGACAAGGTCGCGGGGTTGGGCGCCCCACCCGCGGATGGCGCCGGCCCGCTGCCGGCTGGCGCCGCCGAGGATGCCGTCTCGGCGCTCGTCAATCTCGGCTATCGGCGCGCCGAGGCGGCGGGGGCGATCGAGCGCGCGGTGCGCAGGCTCGGCACGGGCGCGCGCCTCGAGGCGCTGATCCCGGCCGGGCTCAAGGAGCTGGGGACATGAGCGCGGCGCCAACCCGCGGCCCGGCCGGCGCGGAATCCGGGGACGGCGAGGCGCGGCGGCTGGCGGCCGAGTTCAGCCCCGGCGATGGCGCGGAGGCGAGCCTCAGGCCGCAATCGCTCGACGACTTCGTCGGCCAGCGCCGGCTGTGCGACAACCTGCGGGTGTTCGTGACCGCCGCGCGCGCGCGCGGCGAGGCGCTCGACCACGTCTTGCTGCACGGACCGCCGGGGCTCGGCAAGACGACGCTCGCCCACATCCTCGCCCGCGAGCTCGGAGTGGGGTTCCGCGCCACTTCCGGCCCGGTGATCGTGCGCTCGGGCGACCTCGCGGCGCTGCTCACCAACTTGCAGCCGCGCGACGTGCTGTTCATCGACGAAATCCACCGCTTGGCGCCGCCGGTCGAGGAGATCCTCTACCCGGCGATGGAGGATTTCCAGCTCGACCTCATCATCGGCGAGGGCCCCTCGGCGCGCTCGGTGCGCATCGATCTGGTGCCATTCACGCTGGTCGGCGCGACCACGCGCGCCGGCCTCATCACCACCCCCTTGCGCGAGCGCTTCGGCATTCCCTCGCGGCTCGAGTTCTACACGCCCCCCGAACTCGAGGCCATCGTTGTCCGCGGAGCGCGCGTGCTGGCCATCGATCTCGCGGCCGACGGCGCGGCCGAGATCGCCAGGCGCGCCCGCGGCACGCCGCGCGTCGCCGGACGCCTGTTGCGGCGGGTGCGCGATTTCGCGGCCGTGGCGGGGCACCGACGCATCGACCGCGCCGCCGCCGATGCGGCGCTCACCCGGCTCGAGGTCGACGCCGCCGGCCTCGACGCGATGGACCGCCGTTTCCTGCGCTGCCTGGCCGAGAACTACCGCGGCGGGCCGGTCGGCGCCGACACGCTGGCGGCCGCGCTCGCCGAAGAGCGCGACACGATCGAGGACGTGATCGAACCGTTCCTGTTGCAGGAAGGATTCCTCCAGCGCACGCCGCGCGGGCGCATGCTCGCCGAGCGCGGCTGGCGCCATCTCGGCCTGCCGCCGCCCGAGGGCCCCCAGCTCGAACTCCTGGTCGGCGCGCGCGGCGCCGGCGCCGACGGGGACGAGGCCGATGGCTAGCTCCCACGTCTTCCCGGTCCGGGTCTACTACGAGGATACCGACGCGGCCGGGATCGTCTATTACGCGAACTACCTCAAATTCGCCGAGCGCGCGCGCACCGAGATGTTGCGCGCGGCCGGGATCGGCGGCCGGGCGCTGGCCGAGGACAGCGGCGTAGCCTTCGCCGTGCGGCGCTGCGCGGCGGAATACCTCGCCCCGGCGCGACTCGACGACCTCCTCGAGGTCCACACCAGGGTGACGCGGGTCCGGGGCGCTTGGCTGGAGGCGGAGCAGATCGTGCGCCGCGACGGTCGCGACATCGCGCGCCTGACGCTCGTCTTGGCCTGCCGCGGCCGCGGCGGGCGGCCGGTCCGCCTGCCGGCGCAGGTGGTCCGCGCGCTCGACGGGGCGTCGAAATCGGTTCCCCCAGCCCAGCGAGATGTCCATGGATAGAGCGGTCGAAGCGGCGGCGCTGGCCGGCAGCGGCGGCCTCGTCAACCTGTCGGTGTGGGCCCTGTTCCTCAACGCCGACCTGATCGTCAAGTCGGTCATCGTCGTGCTGGTCCTGGCCTCGGTGTGGAGCTGGGCGATCATCTTCGAGAAGTTCGTCCGCCTGCACCGGCTGCACGGCCTCGCCGACGCGTTCGAGGACACGTTCTGGTCCGGGGGCTCGCTCGAGGACCTGTACGACCGCATGGGCAACAAGTCGCTCGACCCGATGTCGGCGATGTTCGGGGCGGCGATGCGCGAATGGCGCCGCTCGGCGGCGCGCGGCCTGGTGGCGGCGAACGAGATGCAGGCCGGTCTCCACCAGCGCATCGACCGGGTCATGCAGGTGACGCTGGGGCGCGAGATGGACCGGCTCGAACGCTACATGACCTTCCTCGCCTCGGTCGGCTCGACCGCGCCCTTCATCGGCCTGTTCGGCACCGTGTGGGGGATCATGAACAGCTTCCAGGCCATCGGGATGACCAAGAACACCTCGCTGGCGGTGGTGGCGCCCGGCATCTCCGAGGCCCTGTTCGCCACCGCGCTCGGCCTCGTCGCCGCCGTCCCGGCGGTGGTCGCGTTCAACAAGCTGTCGAGCGACTTGACGCGCTACGCCGGCCGGCTCGAGGCCTTCGCCAGCGAATTCGGCGCCATCCTGTCGCGCCAGCTCGAAGAGAAGGCCTGAGCGCCGTGGCCGGACCGCTGATCGGCACCGGGCGGGCGCGCGGCGTCCGCCGCCGCCCGCGGATGATGAGCGACATCAACGTCACGCCGATGGTCGACGTGATGCTGGTCCTGCTCGTGATCTTCATGGTCACGGCGCCGCTGTTGAGCGCCGGCGTCGAACTCGACCTGCCGCGGACCCAGGCCGCCCAGGCGACCGGTCAGGACGAGCCGCTGGTCGTTTCGGTGAATGCCGCCGGCAAGGTGTTTCTCCAGGAAACCGAGATCGAGCCCGAGGCGCTGGCCCCGCGGCTGCGCGCGATCGCCGCCAACAAGCCCGATCAACGGATATTCGTGCGCGGCGACAAGAGCCTCGCCTATGGCCGCGTGATGGAGGTGATGGGCCTGATCAGCGCCGCCGGCTTCACCAAGGTGGCGCTGGTGGCCGAGATTCCGGGCGCCGCCCCGCGACCGCCGGCGAGGCCGCGGCGTTAGGCGCATGCGCAGGAGCGTGACGGCATCGGTAGCCCTGCACCTGGCGGTGGGCATCCTCGCCTGGTTCGGCTTGCCGGCATTGTTCCGTCCGCCGCCGGTCGAAGAATCGCCCATCCTCGTCGAGCTGCTGGCGATCGCCGAGCGGACCAACCCGCCGCCGCCGGCTCCCGAGCCGGCGCGCGTCGAAGCCCAGAGGCCGCCCGAGCCGCCCACGCCCGAGCCGCCGAAGCCCTCCCCGCCGCCGCCACCGCCGCAACCGCCGCCACCGCCGCCACCGCCGCCGCCACCGCCACCGCCGCCGCCACCCTCACCGCCGCCGCCGCCGGCACCGCCGCCTCCTTCGCCCCCGCCGCCGCCGCGGGCCGAGGCGCCGTTGCCGCCCCCGCCCAAGCCGCGCCCCGAGCCGCCCAAGCCGGCGCCTCAGCAGGCGGTGAAACCGGAACCGCCGAAAAAGCCGCCACCGACGTTCGATTTCGACGCGATGCTGCGCAACTTGGCCCGCCCGCGGCCGCAGCCCGCCGCGCCGGCGCCGGCCCCGCCCGCAGCGCGGGCGGTGGCGTCCGCACCCTACAACCCGGCCTTGCCGCCATCCTTGAGCGAGATCGATGCCATCCGCCGTCACGTCGAGCAGCACTGGAACGTGCCGATCGGAGCCAGGGAAGCGGAGAACCTGATCATCGAGGTGCGGGTGGCGCTCGATCCGGACGGGGCGGTGCGCGAGGCGCGGGCCATCGACCGCGGGCGGATGGACCGCGACGACGTCTTTCGCGCGGCGGCCGAAAGCGCCGAGCGCGCGGTCTTGAAGGCGAGCCCGCTGCCCGTTCCGCGCGACAAATACGACCAGTTCCGAGACATCACGCTGCGCTTCAATCCGCGCGAAATGCTCGGCTTGAGGGGTTGAGTTGCAACGCCATAAGCGACCATGAGGCGTCCATGCACACCATCCTGCACCCAACCATCCTCGCTGTCCTGACGGCCTTCGCCGCCCTGTCGGTCGGCGGCTTTTCCGCCCACGCCGAGATCAAGATCGACATCACCCGCGGCCGCGTCGAGCCGATGCCGATCGCGATCTCGCCGTTCTTCGGCCAGCCGGGCCAGGAGGTGCAGATCGGGACCGACGTGACCGGGGTGATCGCGGCCAATCTCGAACGCTCCGGCCTGTTCCGCCCGATCGATCCGAAGGCCTTCATCCAGGCCCCGGCGGCGCTGCGCAGCCAGCCGCCGCGCTTCCCCGACTGGCGGGCGATCAACGCCCAGGCGCTCGTCCACGGCAACGCCGAGCTGCAGCGCGACGGGCGCCTCAAGGTCGAGTTCCGGCTCTGGGACGTGTTCGGCGAGAGCCAGATGGAGGGCAGGGTCTACACCACCACGACCCAGAACTGGCGCCGCGTGGCGCATATCGTCGCAGACGCGATCTACAAGCGGATCACCGGCGAGGACGGCTATTTCGACACCCGCGTGGTGTTCATCTCCGAGAGCGGCCCCTTGCAGCGCCGCATCAAGCGCCTGTCGATCATGGACCAGGACGGCGCCAACCACCGGTTCCTGACCGACGGGCGCACGCTGGTGCTGACGCCGCGCTTCTCGCCGACGCTGCAGGAAATCACCTACCTGGCCTATGTCCAGAACAAGCCGCGCGTTTATCTCTACAACATCGACAGCGGGCAGCAGGAGGTGCTGGGCGATTTCCCGGGAATGACCTACGCGCCGCGTTTCATGCCCGATGGCAACAAGGTGCTCATGAGCATGGCCCAGGACGGCAATTCCGAGGTCTACTCGATGGATCTTCGCACGCGGCGGGTCGAGCGACTGACCAACCACCCGGCGATCGACACCTCGCCGTCGGCCGCGCCCGACGGGCGCCAGATCGTCTTCAATTCCGACCGCGGCGGCACCCAGCAGCTCTACGTCATGGACGCCAGCGGCGACAATGTGCGGCGCATCAGCTTCGGGCAGGGCCGCTACGCGACCCCGGTGTGGTCGCCGCGCGGCGACCTCATCGCGTTCACCAAGATCACCGAGGGCGAATTCTTCATCGGCGTGATGCGCCCCGACGGCTCGGGAGAGCGGTTGTTGACCAAGGGGTTCCTGGTCGAGGGGCCGACCTGGGCGCCGAATGGGCGCTTGCTCATTTTTTTCCGCCAGACGCCGTCGGATGCGCGCGGCCAGGGGTCGACGAGCCGGCTTTACTCGATCGACCTGACCGGCTACAACGAACGCGAAATCGTCACCCCGGTGGACGCTTCCGATCCGGCCTGGTCGTCGTTGATTCCCTGACTCCGGTTGTCCTTGATTCCGTGAATTCAAGGGCCTAATATCCCGGGGCGTTCTTCAAAGAGACGAGGCCGATCGCGGGGTCCGGCGAACCCGTTGCCGCCCGCCCACCGCGACAAGGGAGCGGCTGCGGTTCCCGGACCAAATCGAAAAGCGAAGGAGTTCGAAAGGAGTTCGAGATGCGCGTCAAGGTACTAGGCATGTTGGCCGCGGCATTGTTGCTGGCCGCCTGCGAGTCCGCCCCCGAGCAGTCGGCGACCACGGCCGGCCAGGCCGGCGCAACCGCCACGCCAGCGGCCGCCCCGGTGGCTCAGGCGGCGACTCGGCCGGGCCCGCGCCCGGGCAGCCAGGAGGACCTGGTGGCCAATATCGGGGATCGCGTGTTCTTCGACTACGACAAGTCGGATTTGAAGCCCGAGGCGCGACGGAGCATCGAGCGCTGGGCGGCGTGGCTCAAGCAGTATCCCACCAACACGGTGACCCTCGAAGGCCACGCCGACGAGCGCGGGACGCGCGAATACAATATCGGCTTGGGCGAGCGCCGGGCGAATTCGGCCAAGACCTATCTGGTCTCGCTCGGGATCGAAGCCCGCCGCGTGGCGACGATCAGCTACGGCAAGGAGCGGCCGGCCGTCGTCGGCTCGAACGAAGCGGCCTGGTCGCAGAACCGCCGCTCGGTGATGGTCGTCAACTAGAATCGCGCCGGCGTCCGATATGGGCGCCTGCCCGCGTTACCGCGGGGTCGGAGAAAGAGCGGGCAGGCGTCGTTTTTTTGCCGCATTCGCGGGCCAAGATCGGTCGATGTCGACTCCCGCGATGATGCGCGCCCGCGGCTTCTTGCCTCTTTATGTCGCGCTCGCCTTGGCGGCGGGGCCGTTCGCAGGGCCAGCCCGTTCCCAAGGCCTCGTCCAGGTCCCCACCCAGGACCTGCGGGCCCTGGTCGAGCGCGTCGATCGCTTGCAGCGCGATATCGACGTCCTGCAGCGCCAGCTCGCCCGCCCGGGCGTGGTCCTCCCGGCCGCCGCGCCCCCGGCCGGCCCGGCCGCCGCGCCCCCGGCCGCCATTTCCGCGGGCTTCATCGCCCACACCGACAGCCGCTTTTCCGACCTCGAGTCGCAGTTTCGCGAGCTCACCGGCAAGCTCGAGGAACTGACCTTCAAGATGACCCAGATCGCCAGCCGGCTCGACAAGCTGGTCGGCGACGTCGATTTCCGCTTAAGCGCGCTCGAGCGTGCCGCCGCCCCGGACGCTGCACCCGCGCGGGAGGCCGGCGCGCCGGCGGCCGCGCCCGCCCCGGGGACGCCGGGCGCCCCGCCGGGCCAGGTTGCGCCCGGCCAGACCCGGCTGGTCCTGGTGCCCGGCGGGCCGCCCGCCCAAGCCGGGCCTGCGCCAGCGGTCCTGCCGGCCGGTCCGCCCGAGGCGCAGTACGAATTCGCCTACGGCGAGCTCCAAAGCGCGCAGCGCGGGCAAGCGGATTTCGTCCGCGCCGAGCAGGCGTTGCGCGCCTTCCTCGTCGCCAACTCCAACCACCGCTTGGCCGGCAATGCCCAGTACTGGCTGGGCGAGACTTATTATGTGCGCAAGGATTACGAGACCGCGGCCGCGACCTTCGCCGACGGCCTCAAGAAGTACCCGAGCACCGACAAGGCGCCGGACAACCTGCTGAAGCTCGCCATGTCGTTGGGGCAGCTCAACCGCAAGAACGATGCCTGCGGGACGCTCAGCGAATTCGCCAAACGCTATCCGCAGGCCAATCCGGCCCTCAAGCAGACCGCAGCCCGGGAGAAGCAACGCCTGGGTTGCGCATGAACCTCGCGCCCGCATCGCTCGCCACCACTGCGGCGCCGATCGGCGCGGCCGAATTCGATGCGTCGATCGCCCGCCTGGGGCCGTTCGAATCCCGGCCGCATGTGGCGGTGGCCGTTTCCGGCGGGGCCGACAGCCTGGCGCTGGCGCTGTTGGCCGACGGCTGGGCGCGAGGGCGGGGCGGACGGATCGAGGCGCTCATCGTCGACCACGGGCTGCGCCCGGAATCGGGCCGCGAGGCCACCCAGGTCGGGACATGGCTTGCCGGTCACGGGATCGCTTGGCGCGTCCTTGCGTGGACGGGCGCCAAGCCGCGGACCGGCGTGCAGGCGGGGGCGCGCGCGGCGCGCCGCGATCTTCTGACGCGGTGGTGCCGGGGCACGGGCATTCTCCACCTCCTGCTCGCCCATCACAGCGACGATCAGGCCGAGACGCTGGTCCTGCGCCTTGGCCGCGGCAGCGGACGGGATGGGTTGGCGGCCATGGCCGCCGTCGTCGAGACGGCCGACCTGCGAGTCCTGCGGCCGCTGCTCGGCATTCCCCACGCCCGGCTGGTCGCCACCCTGGAGGCGCGCGGCCAACACTGGATCGAGGACCCCAGCAACCAAGACCCGCGTTTCGCGCGCGTTCGCGTGCGCCAACAGATGCACGCGCTCGCCGCCTGCGGCGCGGGCGCGGCCGATCTTTGGCCAGCTGCGCGCCGTCTCGGCCTCGAGCGCCAGGCCCGCGAGGCGGCGCTCGCCCGGTTTGTGGCCGGCGCGGTGGACATTTTTCCCGAAGGTTGGGCCAGCATCGACCCGCGCGCCTTCCGCGCCGCGCCCGCGGAGCTTTCCCGCCCAGCCTTGATCCGCGTGTTGCTGGCGGTCGGTGGGGGCGCCTACCCGCCGCGGGGTGCGCGGCTCGACCGCCTCCATGGCGCGATCCGGGGCGATGGCCTGGCCGGGGGCCGGACGCTCGCCGGGTGCCGGCTCGTGCCGCGGGAAAATCGCATCTTGGTGGTCCGCGAGCCCGCCGCCGCCGCGCCGCGGACCGCCGCCGATGGGCCGCAAGCGGCGTGGGATCGCTTTCGGGTCAGGTTGGCGCCGAAACCGGGCGACGCGCCCCCGGGAGCGGGCGCCTGGATCGCCCGTTTGGGCGCCGCCGGCTGGGTCGAGATCGTGGGCCGAGAGAAGGGGTTGCGCGACCGGCCGGTGCCGGCAGCGGCGCGGGCCGCCCTGCCGGCTTTGTGGGACCTTGACGGGGTTCTGGAGGTGCCCCACCTCCTCTATAGACGGCGCGGCGCCGACCCTGATAGCTTGAAGGTCGACTCCGCGAGGTGGCGCCCGAGCCAAGCCCTGGCCGGGCCGGGGTTCTTGGCTTTTTAACCCCCGACCGGCGAGGCTCGAGGTCAGCGGGTCAGGCTCGGGCGCGCGGCGTGGCGGCCGGACCGGCGACCGCGGCGGGCCCATGGCGAGGCGAGGCCCATGGCGAGGCGAGGGACGTGAACAATTTCGGCAAGAACCTGGCCTTGTGGGTGATCATCGGCCTGGTGCTGATCGCCCTGTTCAACCTTTTTCAGGGGTCTTCGTCGCGCGGGCCGATGACCTCGCTCGCCTATTCCGACTTTCTGGCCGCCGTCGATCGCGGGCAGGTGACCGATGTCACCATTCAAGGCAACACCATGCGCGGCCATTTCAACGACGGCCGCGGCTTTTCCACTTACGCCCCCAACGACGCCAACGTGGTGACGAAGCTGACCAGCCAGAACGTCCGCGTGAGCGCGGCCCCGATCGATGAAAGCATGCATCCGCTGCTGTCGATCCTCGCCTCGTGGTTCCCGTTCCTGGTGCTGATCGGGGTGTGGATCTTCTTCATGCGCCAGATGCAGTCCGGCGGCGGCCGGGCGATGGGTTTCGGCAAGTCGCGCGCCCGCCTGTTGACCGAGAAGGTCGGCCGGGTGACGTTCGACGACGTGGCCGGCATCGACGAGGCCAAACAGGAGCTCGAGGAGGTCGTCGAGTTCCTGCGCGACCCGCAGAAGTTCCAGCGCCTGGGGGGCAAGATTCCGAAGGGCGTGCTGCTGGTCGGTCCCCCCGGCACCGGCAAGACGTTGCTCGCCCGGGCCATCGCCGGCGAGGCGAACGTGCCGTTCTTCACCATCTCGGGCTCGGATTTCGTGGAGATGTTCGTCGGCGTCGGCGCCTCGCGGGTCCGCGACATGTTCGACCAGGGCAAGAAGAACGCGCCCTGCATCATCTTCATCGACGAGATCGACGCGGTGGGCCGCCACCGCGGCGCCGGTTTGGGCGGCGGCAACGACGAGCGCGAACAGACGCTCAACCAGCTGCTGGTCGAGATGGACGGATTCGAAACCAACGAAGGCGTGATCCTGATCGCGGCGACCAACCGTCCCGACGTCCTCGACCCCGCCCTCCTGCGCCCGGGCCGCTTCGACCGCCAGGTGGTCGTCCACAACCCCGACATCGTCGGCCGCGAGAAGATTCTGAAAGTGCATATGCGCAAGGTACCGCTCGCCCCCGACGTCGATGCCAAGGTCATTGCCCGCGGCACGCCCGGCTTTTCGGGCGCCGACCTCGCCAACCTGGTCAACGAGGCGGCGCTCCTGGCCGCGCGGCGGGGCAAGCGCATGGTCACCATGTCCGAGCTGGACGACGCCAAGGACAAGGTGATGATGGGCACCGAGCGCCGCTCGATGGTGATGACCGAGAAGGAAAAGGAGCTTACCGCCTATCACGAGGCGGGTCATGCGCTGGTCGGCCTGTTCGTGCCGCAGCACGATCCCCTGCACAAGGTGACGATCATTCCGCGTGGCCGCGCGCTCGGGCTCCCCATGCGCCTGCCCGAGCGCGACCGCTACGGCTTCTCCAAGCTGGAGCTCGAGTCGAAACTGGCGATGATGTTCGGCGGCCGGGTGGCCGAAGAGATCGTCTTCGGGCCCGAGAACGTCACCACCGGCGCGGGCAACGACATTCAGCAGGCGACGGCCTGGGCGCGCCGGATGGTGACCGAGTTCGGGATGAGCGACAAGCTCGGACCCATACGCTATAGCGCCAACGAGCAGGAGATCTTCCTCGGACATTCGGTCACCCAGACCCAGAATGTGTCCGAGGCGACGGCGCAGGTCATCGACGAGGAGATCCGCCGCATCATCGAGGCGGCGGAGACGACGGCGCGCCGGATTCTGACCGAGCACCTCGACGATTTGCGCAAGGTCGCCAATGCCCTGCTGGAATACGAGACGTTGACGGGCGAAGAGGTCAAGGCGCTGTTGCGGGGCGAGAAGGTGATCCGCGTCGAGGCCGAGGAGCCGCCCAAGGCGCCGGGCTGGCGCGCCTCGGTGCCGAGCGCCGGGCCGAAGAGCAAGGACCGCTCCGGGGGCGGCCTCAAGCCCGAACCGCAACCCGGCGCGTGAGAGCCTGTCCGGACAGGCTCCGTGAGGCGTGACCAGCCCGCTTTCCCGGCCGAGCGCGAACGCGGCCGGCGCGGACGCGCGGGCCGCCGGGGCGCGTCGTTTCGCCGGGTTCGTGCTCGACCGGTCGCTGATCATGGGGGTCGTCAACGTCACGCCCGACAGTTTTTCCGACGGCGGCGACCACGCCGATCCCGGCGCAGCGATCTCGCACGGCTTGTCGCTCTTGGCCGAGGGCGCCGACATCCTCGACGTGGGCGGGGAATCGACGCGGCCCGGCGCCTTGCCGGTGCCCCCAGAGGTCGAGCTTCAGCGCGCCATCCCGGTGGTCGCGGCGCTCGACCAGGCGGGCGCCGTTGTGTCGATCGACACGCGCCGGCCCGAAGTCATGCGCGCGGCGCTTGCCGCGGGGGCGCGAATCGTCAACGACATCACGGCCCTCCAGGACCACGCCGAGAGCCTCGATATGGTCGCGCGCTCGGGCGCCGCCGTCGTGCTCATGCACATGCAGGGCGAGCCCCGCACCATGCAGGTCGACCCCCGGTACGACGACGCGCCGGCCGAGATCGAGGCATTCTTGCGAGAGCGCGTCATGGCCTGCCGCGCGGCCGGCATGAGCCTCGAGCGCATCGCCGTCGATCCCGGCATCGGCTTCGGCAAGACCGTCGAACACAACCTAGAACTGTTGCGCGCGCTGCCGCGGCTCAAGAGGCTGGGCGCGGCGGTGGCGATCGGCGTCAGCCGCAAGGGCTTCATCGGCGCCCTCTCGCGCGGCGAGCCGCCGACGGGGCGCGCCGCCGGCTCGCTCGCCGCCGGCCTGGCCGCGGTCGCGCGCGGGGCGGATATCCTGCGCGTCCACGACGTCGCCATGACCGTCCAGGCGCTCGCCGTTTGGCGGGCGATCGGCGCGCCGCCCGCGCTTTCGACGTGACCCTTGCGCACCGGTTGTCCGCCAAGGCCGGCTCTGGGCCAAGGCGATCGGGGACCGGCAGGGTGGTTCGGTGGAGGAGAAGTTGACTCGCCATCTGTTCGGCACCGACGGCATTCGCGGGACCGCCAATGCCGAGCCGATGACCGCGGAAACCGCGCTCAAGGTGGCCGCCGCCGCCGGCCGTTATTTCACCCGTGGCGCGCATCGGCACCGGGTGGTGATCGGCAAGGATACGCGCCTTTCGGGCTACCTCATCGAGCCGGCGCTCACCGCCGGGTTCGTTTCGGTCGGCATGGACGTGGTGTTGCTGGGGCCGCTGCCGACGCCGGCCGTCGCCATGCTCACGCGCTCGCTGCGCGCCGATCTCGGCGTCGTCATCTCGGCCTCGCACAACCCGTACCAGGACAACGGGATCAAACTGTTCGGCCCCGACGGCTTCAAGCTCTCCGACGACATCGAGGCCGCGATCGAGCGCGATATGGAGGTCGGCGGGAAGCGGTCCGCCCCCGACCGGCTGGGCCGCGTCCAGCGGCTCGACGACGCGCGCGGCCGCTACACCGAATTCGTCAAGGCGACCTTTCCCAAGGGCCAGCGCCTCGACGGTCTCAAGATCGCGCTCGACTGCGCCAACGGCGCCTCCTACAAGGTGGCGCCGACGGTGCTGTGGGAACTCGGCGCCGAATTGGTGGCGCTCGGCGTCGACCCCGACGGCTTCAACATCAACGCGGGCTGCGGGGCCACGCACCCCGCGGCGGTCCAGACCCAGGTCGTCGCGCACGGCGCCGATTTCGGCATCGCGCTCGACGGCGACGCCGACCGGCTGATCGCCCTCGACGAGCGCGGCCGCGCGATCGACGGCGACCAGGTGATGGCGCTCATCGCCCGCTCGTGGCATGCGGCCGGGGCCTTGCGCGGCGGCGGCGTGGTCGGCACCGTCATGTCCAATCTCGGGCTCGAACGCTTCCTCGCCGGCGCCGGCCTCGGCCTCGTCCGCGCCAGCGTCGGCGACCGCTACGTCGTCGAGGCCATGCGGGCCGGCGACTACAATCTGGGCGGCGAACCGTCGGGCCACGTCATCCTGGCGGATTACGCGACCACCGGGGACGGCCTGATCGCGGCCCTCCAGGTGCTCTCGGTGCTGGTGTCCTCGGGAAAGCCGGCCTCGGAGGTCTGCCGCGTCTTCGAGCCCTTGCCGCAGCTGCTCAAGAACGTGCGCGTCAACGGCGGCGCGCCCTTGGAGGCGAAGGAGGTCCTGTCGGCGATCCGCGAGGGGGAAAGACGGCTCGGCAAGTCGGGGCGCCTGCTGATCCGCAAGTCCGGGACCGAGCCGGTGATCCGGGTGATGGCGGAGGGCGAGGACGCGGCGCTCATCCTCCAGGTCGTCGACCGCATCGTCGGCGCGATCGAGCGCACCCAAGGCCGGTAGTCGGCGGCGTTCGCGGCAGGGTGGAACCGGAATGCGCGGGCGGGTGCTGATCGTCGCGGGGTCGGATTCGGGCGGCGGCGCCGGCATCCAGGCCGACATCAAGACGGTGACCGCGCTCGGCGGTTACGCGGCGACGGCGATCACCGCGCTGACCGCGCAGAACACCGAGGGCGTGTTCGGCATCTTCGCCGTGCCGCCCGACTTCATCGGCAAGCAGATGCGCGTGGTGCTCGACGACATCGGCGCCGACGTGCTCAAGACCGGCATGCTGCACGACGAAGCGACGATCGAGGCGGTCGCCGCGGTGATCGAGGAACGGGCGCGCGATGTGCCCCTGGTGGTCGACCCGGTCATGGTGGCGAAGGGCGGGGCGCGGCTCCTCGATAAGGGCGCGGTAGCGGCGCTCAAGCGGCGCCTGATCGTGCGCGCGACGATCCTCACGCCGAATCTGCCGGAGGCGGAAGTGCTGTGCGGGATGGCCATCCGCGACTCCGACGACATGAGGCGCGCGGCCGCCGCCCTGTTGACGCTCGGCTGCAGCGCCGTGCTGCTCAAGGGCAGCCACTTGCCTGGCGACCGGATCGTCGACGTGCTGGCGAGCGCGCATGGCGCCGAGGTCTTCGAAGACTCGCGCCTGGCGGCGACCAGCACGCACGGCACGGGCTGCACGCTGGCCTCGGCGATCGCCGCCTTCCTCGCGCAGGGGGTCACCCTCGAGGCCGCGGTGGTCGGCGCCCGCGCCTATGTCCGGCTGGCCATCGCGACCGCGCCGGGGCTCGGCCGCGGCCACGGGCCGCTCAACCACGCGCACGTAATGGAGGGACGGGCGTGAGAGGCGACTGGTTCGCATGAGATTGTCATCGGCCGGCGCTAAGTGTATCATTCTTCTAAATTCTACATATCGGAAGAAAAATGGCCCTCAACATCAAATCCCACCAAGCGGACCGGCTGGCTCGGGAGCTGGCGGCCCTCGCCGGGGAGTCGATGACGGCGGCGATAACGAAGGCGCTGGCCGAACGCCTCGAGCGGCTCAAGCGCACGACGAACCCGGCCCGGCGCGAGGCGTTGCAGGCCATCCGCGAGCGCGCGGCAAAGATCAAGCCGCGAGACCGGCGATCGGCAGACGAGATCGTCGGCTACGACGGCGAAGGTACCTTCGGCTGATGGTCGTCGACACGTCCGCGATCATCGCCTATCTCGCGAACGAGCCTGTGGCCGATCGAAATCGGGACGCGCTTGCCGACGCGTCCGAGTGCCGGATGTCGGCATTCAATGTGTTCGAGTGCCGCGTCGTCCTCGACCGCAAGTTCGGCGACGCCATGGTCCGCGAGTTCGAGCTCCTGCTGGTTACGAGCGGAGTCGAAATCGTGCCGTTGGACGCCGACCAAGCTCTGCTTGCCCACCGGGCCCATCGGCGCTTCGGCAAGGGGACCGGACATCCCGCGCAACTCAACCTAGGCGACTGCGCCGCCTATGCGCTGGCCCGGTCGTCCGGATTGCCACTGCTGTTCACCAGCGACGATTTCGCCGCGACGGATGTCGCACGAGTCCTGTAAATTGCCGCATCCGCGACTAGGGTCTGGTTCAGCATCATCTCCCCCGACTGGCCGGCGCTGAAGGCGGCCTTGACCCGGCGCGGGGCCGCGGCAATAGTCCTCGAGCCGGAGCGTGTCGCCGATGTACGTCCCCGCCGCGTTCGCCGCGCCCGACCTCGCCGTCGTCCACGAGCTGATCGCGGCGCATGGCTTCGCCACCCTGATCAGCGTCGGACCCGGCGGGCCGGTCGCCAGCCATGTCCCGATCCTCCTCGAGCCGGCGCGCGGGCCGCACGGTACGCTGCTCGGCCATCTCGCGCGCGCCAATCCCCATTGGCGCGACCTCGACGGCGCCGAGGCGCTCGTCATCTTCATGGGGCCGCACGGCTACGTCTCGCCCGCCTGGTACCGGACGCAACCCGCGGTCCCGACCTGGAACTACGCTGCCGTGCATGCCTATGGCCGCGCCCGGCTGGTCGATGACGATTCGGGCCTCGAGGCGATCCTGGCGCGCCTCGTCGACCGGTATGAAGGCGGCCGCGCGCCGCCGTGGTCGATGACCAGCCTCGCGCCCGATTACCTTTCCGCCATGCTCAAGGGCATCGTCGGATTCGAAGTCGAGATCGCCCGCCTCGAAGGCAAGCTCAAGCTCAGCCAGAACCGGAGCGCCGAGGACCGGCGCCGCGTGATCGCGGCGCTGGCGGCGAGTCCGTCCGGCGAGGATCGCGTGCTCGCCGCCTTCATGACCGCCCAAGCCGGTCCCTAGGGAGACAGTCATGGCGATCGTCTATGCGCTCGAGAAGACGCTCGCCGCCCCCGAGTTCGTCGACGTGCTGGAACGCTCGAGCCTCGCCCGCCGGCGGCCGGTCGGCGAGCTGGAGCGCATCGACAAGATGCTGAAAAACGCCAGCCTCGTGGTGACGGCGCGCGAGGACGGCAAGCTCATTGGCGTCGTGCGCGCGCTCACCGATTTCTCGTATTGCTGCTACTTGTCCGACATGGCGGTCGACCGCGCCTATCAACGGCGCGGCATCGGCAAGGCCCTTCTGGAAAAGACCCGCGAGGCGGTCGGCCCCGATGCGATGGTCCTCCTGCTCGCCGCGCCCGATGCGATGGCGTATTATCCCCAGGTCGGCATGGCCAAGGCCGACAACGCGTTCATCTTCCGCCGCCCGCGCTGACGCCGCAGCGGGGGATGCCCATGCGGCTCGCCATCGATCGGATCGACGCCTTCGCCGCCGAGGTCTTCAAGGGCAATCCGGCGGCGGCGGTGCCGCTCGATTCTTGGCTGCCGGCCGCCACCATGCAGGCGATCGCGGCCGAGAACAATCTCTCGGAAACGGCTTTTTTGGTGGCCGAGGGCGCCGCTTACGGCTGTTGCGATTTCGTGTCCCGGTTCTTCGCGCCCAAGGCCTTGATCGCGGCAGATCCGGTCACCGGCTCGGCGCATTGCACGCTCATTCCCTATGGGTCGAAGCGGCTCGGCAAGAAGCGGCTCCTCGCCCGCCAGCGCTCGGCGCCCAAGACGCGCGATCGTAGCAAGAGGGCGCAAGAAGCGGGTGGCGGGGCGCGGGCCGGGATCGCTAGAGTCGGCGGGACATCGACCGCCCGACGGAGCCGCCCCATGCCCAGCGACTATGCCCGCATCGAGCGCGCGCTCGCCTATCTCGCCGAAGAGATGAACGAGCAGCCGGCGCTCGAGCGTCTTGCCGACCGGATCGGCTTGAGCCCGTTCCATTTCCAGCGCCTGTTCACCCGCTGGGTCGGGATCAGCCCCAAGAAGTTCCTGCAATACCTGACGCTCGACCGCGCCAAGGCGTGCCTGGCCGCCTCGGCGAGCGTGCTCGAGGCGGCCCACGATTCGGGCCTGTCGGGACCGGGACGGCTGCACGACCTGTTCATCGCCCACGAGGCGGTGACGCCGGGCGAGTTCAAGCGGCGCGGCGCGGGCCTGGCGATCGCCTACGGCCATGCCGACTCGCCGTTCGGCGAGGCCCTGATCCTGACCAGCCGGCGCGGCATTTGCGGCCTCGCCTTCGTCGGCGCGGCGGGCCGCGCGGCTACTCTCGACAACATGACGAGGCGCTGGCCGCGGGCGCGCTTCGTTGCCGACGACGAGGCGGTCCGGCGCCTCGGCCGCGCCATCTTCGCGCCCCAGCGCGGCAAGCCCGAGAAGCTTCGCCTGGTGCTCCACGGCTCGCCGTTCCAGATCGCGGTGTGGGAGGCCCTGCTGCGCATCCCGCCGGGCGCGCTCATCTCCTACGAAAGCCTGGCGGCCCGCCTCGGCCGGCCCGCGGCCGCGCGCGCGGTGGGCTCGGCGGTCGCCGACAACCCGATCTCCTACCTCATCCCCTGCCACCGGGTGATCCGCAAATCGGGCGCCATCGGCGATTACGAATGGGGACGGCCGCGCAAGCTGGCGCTCATCGGCTGGGAGGCGGCGGCCGCCGAACAGCGGGTCGCGGCGGCGGTCAACGGGTAGAATCGGGTTCCGCTGGCGGTGCGACAAGACGGATCGAATGCCCCACGACCTCCATTTCGAGGATTTCCGGCCCGGCCAGAAGTTCGAAAGCGGCGGCATCACGCTCACCGAGGCCGAGATCATCGATTTCGCGCTGCGCTACGATCCGCAGCCCTTCCACATCGACGTTGAGGCCGCCAAGGCGTCGCATTTCGGCGGGCTCATCGCCAGCGGCTTCCACACCTTGGCGCTCGCCTACCGCATGCTCTACCAGACCGGATTCCTTGCTTCCGCCCATCTCGGCGGGCCCGGCCTCGATGACGTGCGCTGGCTGCGGCCGGCGAGGCCCGGCGACACGCTGCGCACCGTGGCGGAAGTGACGGACGTCAAGCCCTCCTCGTCCAAGCCCGACCGCGGCGCCCTCAAGCTCGCCGTCACCGCGCGCAACCAGCGTGGGGAGAGCGTGCTGTCGGCGACCTTCCTCATCATCGTGGGCCGCCGCAACGGCTGAAGGCGCCGCGGGCCAGGCGGCCTCGGGGGATGAACCGCGTCAGGCGACGAGGGAGCCGACCCGCGCGGGCCGCGGCGGGCTTGGTTGACGGCCATGCACGCGAGGAAGACGACTTTCGGGACCGGCCTTGTGCCGCCGGCATAATAGGCCACGGTGCGGCGGCTGAGACCGAGCGCGTCCGCCGCGGCGCCGAACGACAGGTTGTTGGTCTCCTTCCAGGCCCGGAAGTCGTCGCCGGTCATCGCCGCGTCGGGAAACGGATTGTCCTTGGGGTGCGCATCGAACCACAACGCGTCGGCCGAGCAGCGGGCTTCCGTCCCGAGCCACGAGACGCCTGAAGGCGCGCCGGGTCCGCCCATGGCTGCGAACGACCGGCGCATCCCCGTGCACGTGATCACCGGGTTCCTCGGCAGCGGCAAGACCACGCTTCTGAAGCGCATCCTCGCCTCGCCCCGCTTCGAGAACACGGCCGTGCTCGTCAACGAACTGGGCGCGGTCGACATCGACGCCCTGCTCATCCGGGCCGTCGACGAGACGACCGTCCTCCTGAGCAGCGGCTGCGTCTGCTGCACCATCCGCGCCGACCTCAGAGCCGCGCTGGTCGAGCTTCTCGACAAGCGCGACCGCGGCGCCGTTCCCGCGTTCGCCCGCATCGCCGTCGAGACCACGGGCCTCGCGGACCCCGCCCCCGTCGCCTTCACGCTCGCCGCCGACCCGGCGCTCCGCCACCGCCTGCGCCTCGGCTCCATCGTCGCCACCGTGGACGCGGTGAACGGGGCCCGCCACCTGGCGCGCCATCGGGAGTCGGCGAAGCAGGCGGCGGTCGCCGACCGCCTAGTGCTCACCAAGACCGACCTCGCCGATGCGCGCTCGGCGGCCGTCCTCAGGGCCAGGCTCGGCCGTCTCAATCCGTCGGCGCCGCTCGACGAGGCCGCCCTGCCGTCCTTTCGTCCCCAGAGGCTTTTCTCGAACGGCCGCCTGCGCGCCGGCGGGGCCGGCGGCGGCGCTCCGGGCGGGACGCCGGGGGCGAGCGGGCACGACCGCCGCATCCGGGCGATCAGCCTCGCCTTCGACGAGCCCCTCGACTGGACGGCGTTCGGCCTCTGGCTCACCATGCTGCTCAACGCCCACGGGGCGGACGTGCTCAGGGTGAAGGGCATCCTCAACGTGAAGGGTTCCGAAACGCCGGTGGCGATCAACGGCGTCCAGCATCTCGTACACCCGCCCGCGCACCTGGAGCGCTGGCCCGACGCCGACCATCGGTCGCGGATCGTCTTCATCGTGCACGGCATGGATCGCCGGCTTCTCGAGCGGTCGCTGGCGGCCTTCCACCGCCTGGCCAACCGGCGGGAGGAACTGGCCTTCCCGCGCGCCGGGCCGTCGCGGCGGCGCGCGCTCGTGGTATAGTCGGGCTTCGATCGGCGCGGCATCGAACGGGGGAGGTTCCATGGCAAAACCCGATCTGCGGGACATGGTGGGCTACGGCGGCAATCCGCCCGATCCCAAGTGGCCCGGGGGCGCGCGGCTGGCCGTGAACTTCGTTCTCAATTACGAGGAGGGGTCCGAATACACGATCGCCGACGACAACCAGTCGGAATCCATCCTGTCGGAGGCGACCCTCGGCGGGTTCGCCCGCGGCAAGCGCGACCTCGCCATCGAGACCATCTACGAATACGGGAGCCGCGCCGGTTTCTGGCGCATCCATGGGCTCTTCCGCGAACGTAACCTGCCGATGACCATCTATGCCTGCGCGCTCGCCCTCGAGCGCAACCCGCCGGCGGCGGAGGCCATCCGGGAGGCCGGCTACGACATCTGCTCGCACGGCTGGCGTTGGATCGAGCATTACAAGCTTTCCCTCGCCGAGGAGCGGAAGCACATCCGGCTCGCGATCGGATCGCTGAAGAAGACCGTGGGCGCGCGGCCGTTCGGTTGGTACTGCCGCTATGGGCCCAGCGTGAACACGCGCCGCCTGGTGGTCGAGGAGGGCGGCTTTCTTTACGACTCCGACGCCTACAACGACGACCTGCCCTATTGGGTGGAGGTGAACGGCAAGCCCCACCTGGTGGTTCCGTACTCGATGGACAACAACGACTGCAAGTTCTGCGTGGCGCCGGGCTTCGGCACCAGCGACGACTTCTTCACCTACGTCAAGGACGCCTTCGACGTGCTCCGCCGGGAAGGCGGCAGGATGATGTCGATCGGCATGCATTGCCGGCTGCTCGGCAAGCCCGGCCGCGCGGCGGGGCTCGCGCGCCTCCTCGACTACGTCAAGGGCTTCGGCGACGTGTGGGTCGCCCCCCGGCTCGACATCGCCAAGCACTGGATCGCCAATCACCCGTATGTGCCGAAGGCGAAGCCGGCGGCCGCCGCGAAATCCGCGCGCGCGTCGAGCCGCGGGTAACTGACGCGGCGGGGCGGAGGAACGAGCGGGCGTCCGCGCTGGCGGCCATCGGCGCGGCCGTCGGCCCCAAGGGCTGGATCGACCGGCCGGAGGAGACGGAGCGCTTTCTCACCCAACTTTAACACTTCATTCTGGGTAAGTCCGTCTTTTCAATAGGTTACGACGCGCGGGCGCGGGCTTAGCCTGAACATCGGGTTCGCACGAGACGCGAGCGGTTGATCCGACTCGCGGAGGTCGTTGGCGTGAGCGGCGCTCTGCCTACGGGGCGAGCGGGACGGCGAGCAGTTCGAAGGCGCGGTGCTGAAGGGGGGGTGGCTTGGCGAGGATGGTCATCGGCAAGTTGTCGGCGAAGCGAACCCTTGTTGCGGGTGAGAATTGCGAGATCGTCGCGGAGGGTAGGGAAGCTGTGCACGGGTTGGCCGTCCGCGGTGTGCTTGGATCGCGCTTTGGCGCGGGCGGCGGGCGAGACGGTGGCGGGGGCGACGATTTTGGCGCGGTCCTGTGCGGTGGCAGTTAACCGGTCCTCGCGCGTGCGTACCCGCGCGGCGGCGAGGAGCGGGTTGCGGCAAACGACGAGCCGCTCGCCCGGATAGTCCGGCGAGCGGATCTCCGCCAGGTCGCGCTCATCGAACAGCGACAGTGGCAGCGGCCCGCCATCACCGACAGGTCTGCGATCTTGATCTGGACCCTTTATCCGCCCGCGATCGCGAGGAAGCGGGGCGGACGGCGATCGTGCGCGAAAATGACGATCCGTATTGCGCCCACCGTGGCGATCGTCGGCCTGGCCCATGCGGGTGCAAAATTTGCACCGGCCCAAGCCGTCGCGTTCGCCCCCCCTTCGGAAAAGGGCGCGAATTTGCCGGACAACTCACGCGCTACGTAATCCGGACACATGATGTGCTACCTACACGCCGCACGATCGCCCTTGCGCCCTCGGCTCCGCCGCTTTACCTTCGGCGCGGGCCAGGACCTCCCAACGGGTCCCGGCTATTCTGGAAGGAATAGCGCCATGAAGCCGACGCGGCGGCCGCACTCCCCCCATTTTTCCTCCGGTCCTTGCGCCAAGCGTCCCGGCTGGTCGCCGGCGGCGCTGTCTGGCGCCTTGAGCGGCCGCTCGCATCGCTCCACGGCCGGCAAGGCCAAGCTCGCGGAGGTCATCGACCGCAGCCGGGCCATCCTCGGCGTGCCTGCGGAGTGGCGCATCGGCATCGTGCCCGCCTCCGACACCGGCGCCGTCGAGATGGCGATGTGGTCGCTGCTCGGCGCCCGCGGGGTCGATCTCCTGGCCTGGGAGAGCTTCGGGGCGGGCTGGGTCGAGGATGCCGTGAGCCAGCTCAAGCTCGCGGACGTGCGCACCCTGCGGGCCCCTTACGGCCAGCTTCCGGATTTGAGCCTGGTGGCCGGCGATCGCGACGCGGTGTTCACCTGGAACGGCACCACCGCGGGCGTGCGCGTGCCCGACGGCGACTGGATCGAGGCCGACCGCCAGGGCCTGACCATCTGCGATGCGACCTCGGCCGCCTTCGCCATGGACCTGCCGTGGGACAAGCTCGATGCCACGACCTATTCCTGGCAAAAGGTCCTGGGCGGGGAGGGTCAGCACGGGATGCTGGTTCTCTCGCCCCGCGCCGTCGAGCGCCTCGTCTCCTACGCCCCGCCGTGGCCGCTGCCGAAAATCTTTCGCTTGACCCGGGGCGGCCAGTTGATCGACGGCATATTCCGCGGCGAAACCATCAATACCCCGTCGCTGTTGTGCGTCGAGGACGCCATCGACGGCCTCAAATGGGCCGAGAAGATCGGCGGCCTGCCGGCGCTCATCGGCCGCGCCCAAGCGAACCTCGCGGCGATCGAGGCGTGGGTCGAACGGGCGGGATGGATCGGTTTCCTCGCCGCCGAGCGGGCCATCCGCTCCCCGACCTCGGTGTGCTTCAAGGTCGTCGATCCGGATGTGGCGCGCATGAACCCGCCGGCGCAGGCGGGGCTGTGCAAGCGCATGGCGGCCCTGCTCGAGGCCGAGGGCGTGGCCTGGGACATCGACGCCCACCGCGATGCCCCGCCGGGCCTGCGCATCTGGGGCGGCGCCACCGTCGAGACCAGCGACCTCGAGGCGCTGTTTCCCTGGCTCGACTGGGCCTTCGCCCGGGTCCGCGACGACCGGGCCTTGATGGCCGGGCGTTGAAGGACCGCGAGTCGCGTTCATGCCCAAGGTCCTGATCGCCGATCCCTTGAGCCCGCGCGCCGTCGCCATATTCCGGGAGCGGGGCATCGAGTGCGACCTGAAGACCGGCCTCAAGCCCGCAGAACTCAAGGCGACCATCGGCGGCTACGACGGCCTCGCGGTGCGCTCGGCGACCAAGGTCACGGCCGATCTCTTGCACGAGGCCCGGCATCTCAAGGTCGTCGGTCGGGCCGGCATCGGGGTCGACAACATCGACGTGGCGGCGGCGACGGCGCGCGGCGTGGTGGTGATGAACACCCCCTACGGCAACGCGATCACGACCGCCGAGCATGCCATCGCCCTCATGTTCGCGCTGGCCCGCCAGTTGCCGGCCGCCGACCGCTCGACCCAGGCCGGCAAGTGGGAGAAGACCCGGTTCCTGGGCATCGAGGTCACCGGCAAGACGCTGGGGATCGTCGGCTGCGGCAACATCGGCTCGATCGTCGCCGAGCGCGCGCTCGGCCTCAAGATGAAGGTCGTCGCCTACGACCCCTATCTCTCGCCCGAGCGCGCCCAGGCGCTCGGCGTCGACAAGGTCGAGCTCGACCGGCTTCTGGCACGCGCCGACTTCATCACCCTGCACACGCCCTTGACCGAGGCCACCCGCAACATGATCGACGCCAAGGCGCTCGCCAAGACCAAGAAGGGCGTGCGCATCCTCAATTGCGCGCGCGGCGGGCTGATCGTCGAGGAGGACTTGAAGGCGGCCCTCGATTCGGGCCACGTCGGGGGGGCCGCCCTCGACGTCTTCCCGGTCGAGCCGCCGCGCTCGCACATCCTGTTCGGGCGCGACGATGTCGTCGCCACGCCCCATCTCGGCGCCTCGACCGCCGAGGCGCAGGAGAACGTGGCGGTCCAGATCGCCGAGCAGATGGCGGATTTCCTGCTCACGGGCGCGGTGGTCCATGCCCTCAACATGCCCTCCGTGAGCGCCGAGGAGGCGCCCAAGCTCAAGCCCTACATGGGGCTTGCCACCTCGCTCGGCAGCTTCCTCGGCCAGCTCATCGACACCGACATCCAGTCGGTCCGCATCGAGTACGAGGGCCATGCCGCGGCGCTCAATTCCAAGCCGCTCACCGCCTGCGCGCTCACCGGCTTGCTCGCACCCCAGCTCGAATCGGTCAACATGGTCAACGCGCCGGTCATCGCCCGCCAGCGCGGGATCGCGGTGACCGAAATGCGGCACGACCGCGCTCGCGATTATCAGACGCTGGTGCGGGTCGAGGTCGACAGCGGCGAGCGCACGCGCCGGATCGCCGGCTCGCTGTTCGGCCGCGACAAGGCGCGCATCGTCGAGATCGAGGGCATCTCGATCGAGGCCGAATTCGGCCCGCACATGCTCTATGTCCGCAACCAGGACAAGCCCGGCTTCATCGGCAATCTCGGGCGCACGCTCGGCGACGCCGGGGTCAACATCGCCACCTTCCATCTCGGCCGCACCGCCCCCGGGGCCGATGCGATCTGCCTCGTGGTCGTCGACCAGCCGATCACCGAGCCGATCCTGGCCAAGGTCCGCGCCATCCCGCTGGTCGTCAAGTCGCGGGCGCTCAGGTTCTGACGGCGGGGCCGGCAATTAGGCTTTGCGCCCGCCGTGCGAACCCGCTACCAAATTTGCCGTTGCCCTTGTAGGGGCGAGGCGGCGAGGCAGCGCCTCGCGCCTCGCCGGTTTCAAACCCGCCCGTCCCAACTCGCCCGGGCGGGTCTTGAGACCCGCCTACAAGGGATGCGACGGTTCATGTAGGGGCGGGTTTGAAACCGGCCCCGCGGGCGGGTCGCAAGACCCGCCCCTACGGAAGGGCACCGAATTTCCCGTTGTAGGGCCGGTCTTGAGACCGGCCCCTACGAAATGCATCCGCCGGCGATAGGGAGACGATCACCGAGCCATGGCCGAACCCGCCCAGCGCGCCCTCTTGCCGGCCGGTGTCAAGGACATGTTGCCGCCCGCGGCGGCCTTCGAGGCCGCTTCGGTCGACCGACTGATGGCCGCCTGCGCCGCCTACGGCTACGAGCGCGTCAAGCCGCCCCTGGTCGAGTTCGAGGACAGCCTGCTCTCGGGCTCGGGCGCGGCGATGGCCCCGCACACCTTCCGCCTCATGGATCCGGTTTCGCAGCGCATGCTGGCCATGCGCGCCGACATGACGCTGCAGGTGGCGCGCATCGCCGCCACGCGGCTCAACAACGCGGCGCGGCCGCTGCGCCTCTCCTATGCCGGCCAGGTCTTGCGCGTCAAGGGCGACGAGCTGCGCCCGGAGCGCCAGGTCGGCCAGGTCGGGGCCGAGCTGATCGGCGCCCCCGCCCCCGCCGCCGACGCCGAGGTCGTGGTGCTGTCGGCCTCGGCGCTGACCCGCATCGGGGTCGCCGATCTCAGCGTCGATTTGTCCTCGCCCAAACTGGTGCCGGCGGTCCTGGCGCGCCGCACCCTTGCGCACGGCGCGGGCCGGCGACTGCGCGAGGCGCTCGACCGCAAGGACGCGGCCGGCGTGGCGGCGCATGGCGGGGCGGCGGCGTCGACGCTGCTCGCGCTGCTCGCGGCCGCGGGCCCGGCGCCAGCCGCGCTCGCCGCCTTGATCGGCATCGAGCTGCCGGCCGAGGCCAAGGCCGAGGTCGAACGCCTGGCCGAGGTCGCCGCACTGGTGCGCGCAGCCGCGCCCGCGCTTCGCCTGACCATCGATCCGGTCGAGAACCGCGGCTTCGAATACCATTCCGGCCTGTGTTTCACGCTGTTCGCAACCGGGGTGCGCGGCGAGCTCGGCCGCGGCGGACGCTACCTGGCCGGCGAGGACCTGGCGGCCGGGCGCGGCGAGCCGGCCACCGGGTTCACCCTGTTCATGGACTCGGTGCTGCGCGCGCTGCCCGAGCCGCCGGCGCCGCGCAAGATTTTCATACCCTTGGGCATGGCCCCGGAGGTGGCCGCGAAATGGCGCGCCGAAGGCTGGGTCGCCGTCGCCGGCTTGGCGGCGGTCGCCGAGCCCAAGGCCGAGGCCCGGCGCCTGGGCTGCAGCCACGTGGCGGCGGGCGAAGGCGCGATGCCGGCCGACTGAAGAGAGTCTCTGGATGGCCAACGTCACCGTGGTCGGCGCCCAGTGGGGCGACGAGGGCAAGGGCAAGATCGTCGACTGGCTGTGCGAGCGCGCCGATGTCGTGGTGCGCTTCCAGGGCGG
This sequence comes from Pseudomonadota bacterium, assembly GCA_052387815.1. Lineage (GTDB taxonomy): Bacteria > Pseudomonadota > Alphaproteobacteria > CACIAM-22H2 > CACIAM-22H2 > JBQTIU01. The sequence goes on along the minus strand of JBQTIU010000127.1, from coordinate 1,453 downwards.
CCACAATGCCGGCCACACCCTGGTCATCGACGGTGTCACCTACAAGATGAGCTTGCTGCCCTCGGGCGTGGTGCGCCGCGGCAAGCTGTCGATCATCGGCAATGGCGTGGTCGTCGATCCGTGGGCGCTGGTGGCGGAGATCGCGGCGATGCGCGACAAGGGCGTGGAAATTTCGCCGGCCAATCTGCGCATCGCCGAAAACGCGACCCTGATCCTGCCGCTCCATGGCGAGCTCGACCGCTTGCGCGAAGCGGCGCGCGGGCCGCGCCGGCTCGGCACGACCGGGCGCGGCATCGGCCCGGCCTATGACGACAAGGTGGCGAGGCGCGCGATCCGGATCTGCGATCTCGCCGACCGGCAAGCGCTCGAGGCCAAGCTCGACGAGCTGCTGTTCCACCACAACGCGCTGCGCCGCGGCATGGGCGAACGCGAGATCGACCGCGCGGCCCTCGGGGCGGCGCTCATCGACATCGGCCCCCAAGTGCTGCCTTACGCCGATCAGGTATCGGCGCTGCTCGCCGAGGCGCGCCGCGCCGGCCAGCGGATCCTGTTCGAGGGCGCGCAAGGCGCGATGCTCGACGTCGACCACGGCACCTACCCCTATGTGACCTCCTCCAACACCGTCGCCGGCGCGGCGGCGGCGGGCTCAGGCCTCGGGCCCCGCGCGATGGGCTTCGTGCTCGGCATCACCAAGGCCTACACGACGCGGGTCGGCGGCGGCCCGTTTCCGAGCGAGCTCACCGACGAGGTCGGCCGCGGGCTGGGCGAGCGCGGCCGCGAGTTCGGGACCGTGACCGGCCGCCCGCGGCGCTGCGGCTGGTTCGACGCGGTCCTGGTGCGCCAGGCGATCCGGGTCTCGGGCATCCGCGGCATCGCGCTCACCAAGCTCGACGTGCTCGACGGGCTCGCCGCGCTCAAGATCTGCACCGCCTATCGCCATGCCGGCCGCACGCTCCATCACCTGCCGGCGGCCGCCTCGCTCCAGGCCGCCGTCGAGCCGGTCTACGAGACGCTTCCCGGCTGGCCGGAGAGCACGCGCGGGGCGCGCTCGTGGGCCGAGCTGCCGGCGGCGGCGATCAAATACATCCGCCGCGTCGAGGAGCTGATCGGCGCGCCCGTGGCGCTGCTGTCGACCAGCCCCGAGCGCGCCGACACCATCCTGGTCGCCGATCCGTTTGCGGATTGAAGCCCGGGCGGGCCGGTGGGAAACCCGCGAGGCACCGCCTCGCGCCTACGCGGGATGCAACGATCCATATTCCCGTAGGGGCGGGTCTTGAGACCCGCCCACGCGGGCCGGTTGGAAACCGGCCCCAGCGAAGCAATCGACCGGTTTCCGGGTCGGGGGGGGGGGCCGCGGGGGCGGCGGCGGCCGCCCCCCCCGCCCCACGAGGGGGCCGGGGGGCGGGGGGGGGACAGGGGGCGGGGGGGGGGCGGCGGGGGGGGGCCGGCCCCC
>JBQTIU010000126.1:0-7849 GCA_052387815.1 Pseudomonadota bacterium | reverse complement strand
GGGGGGCCCCCGCCCCCGCGCCCCCGGCCCGGCCGCCCCCCCCCCGCCCCCCCCGGCCCCCCCCCCGCGCCAGCCCGAGCTTCAAGGTCATGCGCGGGTTCTTGTTGACAAAGGTTTCCTCGACCGCCGCCGCCTCGGGACGATAGCGGGCGATGACCGCGGCGAGGCCGTCGTAGAGCTCGCACAGGCGTTCGGCCGTCGACGTCGTATCATCCGAGGTGACGAGGCCGTTGGCGACATGGCGCAGCCTGGTGCCGTCGATGTCGACCACGCCCCAGCCGGTGATGCGCAGGCCGGGGTCGAGACCGATCAGCCGTCGGGCCTCCGTCATCGGCTCAAGACCTCGGCTCCGAGGCGGGCCATGACCTCGTCCGCCACCTCGTAATTGGCGGCCACGGTCTGGATGTCATCGTTGTCCTCGAGCGCTTCGAGGAGTTCGAACACGAGCTTGGCCGGCTGCTCGGCGAGCGGCACGGTATTGACCGGCCGCCAGACCAGCCGCGCGCGCTCGGCCGGTCCGAGCTTCTTTTCGATGGCATCGCGGACCGCCGCGAATTCCTCGGGGCCGGCGATCACCACGTGGGCGCCCGCCTCGGAGTGCACGTTTTCAGCGCCGGCCTCGAGCGCCGCCTCGAACATCGCCTCGGCCGAGATCGCTCGCGGGTAAACGATTGCGCCTTTGCGCGCGAACAGGAAGGCGACGGAATTGGTCTCGCCGAGAGTTCCCCCGTGCTTGGCGAAGGTCGAGCGGATATCGGCGGCGGTGCGCTTGCGGTTGTCGGTCAGCGCCTCGACGATCAACGCCACGCCCCCGGGGCCGTAGCCCTCGTAGCGGACCTCCTCGAAGGCCGCCCCCGCGGCCGCGCCCGCCCCGCGCCGGATCGCGCGCTCGATCGTATCGCGCGCCAGGTTGGCGGCCCGCGCCGCCTGGAGCGCGCCGCGCAGGCGCGAATTGGCGGCCGGCTCGGGCAATCCGCTGCGCGCCGCCGCCATGATCTCGCGGATGAGCTTGGTGAACAGTTTGCCGCGCTTGGCATCCTGGGCGCCCTTGCGGTGCATGATGTTCTTGAACTGCGAGTGCCCAGCCATGCCCTGCGCCACAAATCCACCCGGTTGGCGCTGGCGCCGGACCTCGCCCCGGTCCCGGCTTACGGCAACGCCAACGCAATAGCTACGGAGTCAACGGGTAACCATATACTAAATCTTGTGGAAAGTCAGTGTTGCCGAGCGTCTCGGGTAACAGGCCAATATGGCGAGAATATGAACACGGGGCGCCCGCCCCTCAAAGGGGCCAGGCCGGGGCGAGGCGCCCGCCGAGCCGCAACGGCGCCACCTTGCGGGCCAGCCCGGTCGCCTCGTCGAGCTCGGCGTAGATCGCGCAGAGCGTCGCCGGGCCTTCGGCCGGGGCGAGCCGCTCGCCGGGCATCTTGCGCACGAAACGGGCGATGGCGATTTCCTTCTTCATGCCGATCACCGAATCGTAATCGCCGCACATGCCGGCGTCGGTCTGGTAGCCGGTGCCGCGGGGCAATACCTGGGCGTCGGCGGTCGGCACGTGGCCGTGGCTGCCCACGACCAGCGAGGCGCGGCCGTCGCAAACGTGGCCGAGCGCCATTTTCTCCGAGCTCGCCTCGCCGTGGACATCGACCAGGATCGCGTGCGCCCCGGCCATCAGCCGGTGCTGCGCGAACAACGCCTCGAGCGCCGCGAAGGGATCGTCGAGCGGGTCCATGAACAGCCGCGTCATGACGTTGACCACGACGACCTTGCGCCCGGCCTTGGTGGCGTAAAGCCCCAGCCCGCGGCCCGGCGTGCCCTTGGGATAGTTCACCGGCCGCAACAGCTTGGGATCGCGCTCGATCCAGGATATCGCCTCGCGCTGATCCCAGACATGGTTGCCGGTGGTGATGCAATCGACGCCGGCGGCATAGAAATCCTGGCAAATCCGCCCGGTGATGCCGAAGCCGCCGGCGGCGTTCTCGCCATTCAGGAACACGAAATCGAGATCGAGCTTGCGCTTGAGATCGGGGAGATTGCCGATCACCGCCTCGCGGCCGCTCCGACCGACGACATCGCCGCAAAACAGCACCCTCATCTTTCCGTGGGTCTCCTCGGGGCGAACTGCCGCGCGCCGGTTTCGGTCACGATCCAGTCGAGCCGCTGGTCCCCGGTCAGGCCCGGCACCGCGGGGACTTCCTGGGCGCCAAAGGCGACACCGACCGCCAGCACGGCCTTGCGCGCGCGCCACAAAGCGAGCGTGCGGTCATAATAGCCGCCGCCATAGCCGAGCCGATAGCCCCTGGCGTCGAAGGCGAGCAAGGGGACGATCAACAGGTCGGGCTCGACGGGCGCCGCCTCGGGTCGCGGCATGGATAGACCGAAGCCGGCCGGCACCAGCTCGTCCCCGGGCCGCCAGCGGCGGAAGACCAGCGGCCGGCCCCGCGCTTCGACCGCGGGCAGGGCGCAGACATGGCCCAGCGCATCGAGGGCGGCGAGGAGCGGGCGGACATCGAGCTCGGCGGCGATCGGCCAGTAGCCGCTGATCGTCGCCGAGGGGACGAGCGGGATCGCGGCCAGAAAGATATCGCGCACGGCGATCGCCGCGGCCGCGCCGTGGGCCGCATGCGCCGCCTGGCGCGCCGCCGCGGCCGCGATCCTCAAAGCGGCTTTGGCGGCAGTCGCGTCGGGCATCGAGGGAATGAGGAGCGATCGGCGAGGAGGAACAAGGGGGTCGGACGGAGCCGCTTGGCCGTTGGCGGACTGGTATCCGCTGTGGCCTGCTTACGCAGGTGGGCGCCATGTGCCGAAACCACGGTTCCGGTAGGGACAGCTCCCGTTCAGACACGCATTGGGCCCAGCGACATAAGCCGCCTGACGCACCGCGCAGCCCCGTCCTGGAGCGGAAATCTAGGCCGTTCGTGGGCCGCTCACAAGCCTCATCGACCCGACGCCCGCGCCGCGCGGTTCAAGCGCGTGCCAGTCGTTCGGCGATCGCCTCGATGCGCTCGGCCAAGCCGTCGAGACGAGCGGCCGCCTCGTCCTCGGCGGCGCGCGCGGCCTCGAGCTTGGCGGCGAGATCCCGGGCGCCGGCGCGTTCTTTCTCGGCCTCCGCCGCCGCCTTGACGGTGGCCGGATCGGGGATTTCGGCGACCGCGGGCGCCGCCTTGCGCAGCTCCTCGAGCTCGTCGTAGGTCTCGCCGAGCTCGTCGGCGATCATCAGGCTCGCCATCACCAACAGCCGCGCATCGCCGACCTGGCCGGCCTCGCCCGCCAGGTCCTTGACCTTGCGGTCGACATATTCGGCCAGCTTGGCGATTTGCGCCTCCTGCCCGTCCGCGCACGCCACCTGGTAGGCGCGATTGTTGATCTTGACCGAGACCTGGGCCATGCCCCTCGCTCCCTAGCCCGCGGCGCCGGCCTTGAGCCGGCCGATCGCCGCATCCAGGCCCGATGCCACCGCCTCGGCATCGGCCTGGAGGGCGGCATGATCGCGCTTGAGCGCCGCCAACTCGGCTTCGAGCCGGGCCAGCTCGCGCCGCTGCCCGGCCGCCGCCTCGGCGAGGCGCCGGTCGCGCGCGGCGGCGCCGGCGGCGAGTGCCTGCTCGAGCCGCTCGACCGCCGTCTGGAGTCGCGAAGCGGCAATTTCGAGCCGGGTCATGGTCCCCCAAATCCGTCGCTGTTTCGTCGTCCTCACACCATAGGTCCGCGCCCGGCGAGCCGTCAAATCCGCGCCTCATGCGCGTATCCGGGGTTGACGCTCGCGGGGTGCGGGCGCCATGTTCGCCCCCGTCCCTGGGCCGCCGCCCGACCCTTGCCGGATTCGCGATGAGCGCCCTCACCTCGACCGCCATGCCTGCCGCCGAACCGAGCCTGCGCCACATGCCGGCGCACGCCGAGATGGCCAACGCCATCCGGGCCTTGGCGATGGACGCCGTCGAACAGGCGCAATCCGGCCATCCGGGCATGCCGATGGGCATGGCCGATGCGGCGAGCGTGCTGTTCACCCGATTCCTCAAGTTCGATGCCGCCGATCCCGCCTGGCCCGACCGCGACCGCTTCGTGCTCTCGGCCGGCCACGGCTCGATGCTGCTTTACGCGCTGCTGTATCTCACCGGCTATCCGGACATGACGCTCGACCAGATCCGGCGCTTCCGGCAATTGTCGTCGCGCACGGCCGGGCACCCGGAATACGGCTTGGCGCCGGGCATCGAGACCACGACCGGCCCGCTCGGCCAGGGCCTCGCCAACGCGGTCGGCATGGCGCTCGCCGAGCGCCTGCTCGCCGCGCGCTTCGGCGCGCCGGTGGTCGACCACGCCACCTATGTCATCGCCGGCGACGGCTGCCTGATGGAGGGCATCAGCCACGAGGCGGCCTCGCTCGCCGGGCATCTGCGCCTCCACAAGCTGATCGTGCTGTTCGACGACAATGGCGTGTCGATCGACGGGCCGACCTCGCTCGCCGTATCCGACGACCAGCCGGCGCGTTTCCGGGCCTTGGGATGGAACGCGGTGGCGATCGACGGCCACGACCCCGAGGCGGTGGCGGGGGCGCTTGCCGAGGCCCGCCGGTCCGAGCGCCCGAGCCTGATCGCCTGCCGGACCACCATCGCCTATGGCGCGCCGACCAAGGCCGGCACCGCCGCCGCGCACGGGGCGCCGCTGGGCGCCCACGAGATCGCCGGCGCGCGGGCGCGACTGGGCTGGAGCCCTCCGCCGTTCGTGGTGCCGGAGCAGGTGCTGGCGGGCTGGCGCGAGGTCGGGCGGCGCGGCGCGGCGGCGAGGGCCGCCTGGCGGCGGCGGCTCGCCGCGCTCTCCGGCGACCGCCGGGCCGAGTTCAAGCGCATGCTCGCCGGCAAGCTGCCGGCGGGCTGGCTCGACCGGGTGAGCGAATTCAAGGCGAAGCTCGCCGCCGACAAACCCAACTGGGCGACGCGCGTGGCCTCGCAGCACGCCCTCGACGTGCTCGCGGCGGCCATTCCGGAGCTGATCGGCGGCTCGGCCGACCTCACCGGCTCCAACAACACCAAGGCCAAGGGCTTTGCGGTCGTGACGCGCGACGATTTCAGCGGCCGTTACATCCATTACGGGGTGCGCGAGCACGCCATGGCGGCGGCGATGAGCGGTCTGGCGCTGCACGGCGGGGTGGTGCCCTACGGCGGCACGTTCCTGGCGTTCACCGATTACTGCCGGCCGGCGATCCGGCTCGCCGCGATCATGCACCGGCGCGTGATCTACGTCATGACGCACGATTCGATCGGGCTCGGCGAGGACGGCCCGACCCACCAGCCGGTCGAGCATCTCGCCGCCCTGCGGGCGATCCCCAACCTCCAGGTGATGCGCCCGGCCGACGCCGTCGAGACCCTGGAATGCTGGGCGGCGGCCATCGCGCGGGCGGACGGGCCGAGCGTGCTGGCGCTCACCCGCCAGAACGTGCCGCCGCTGCGCCTGGTACATGCGGCCGAGAACCTTTCGGCGCGCGGCGCCTACGTGCTGGCCGAGGCCGAGGGGGCCAAGCGGCGGGCGACGCTGATCGCCACCGGCTCGGAAGTCCAGATCGCGATCAAGGCGCGCGAGCTGCTCGCCGCCGAGGGCATTCCCGTGGCGGTGGTCTCGATGCCGTGCTGGTCGCTGTTCGACCGCCAGAGCGCGGCCTACCTCCGGCGCGTGCTGGGGCCGGCGCGCATCCCGCGCGTCGCGGTCGAGGCCGGGGCCAAGCTGGGCTGGGAGCGCTATCTCGGCGTCAAGGGCGGGTTCGTCGGCATGACCGGCTATGGCGGCTCGGCGCCCTTCGCCGACCTCTACCGGCATTTCGGGATCACGCCCGAGGCGGTGGTCGCGGCGGTAAAGAAGCAGCTCTGAAGCCGGACCGGCGACAACACCCGCCGCCTGGTTGGGGAGAAAGACATGCCTGCCAGAATCGCCATCAACGGGTTCGGCCGCATCGGCCGGCTGGTCCTGCGCGCCATCCACGAATCGGGGCGCACGGACCTCGATGTGGTGGCCCTCAACGACCTGGGGCCGGTCCAGACCAACGCCCATCTCTTGCGGCACGATTCGGTGCACGGGCCCTTTCCGGGTCGGGTCGAGACCGGCCCGGATTCGATCGATATCGGCCGCGGGCCGATCAAGGTCCTGGCCGAGCGCGACCTCATGAAGTTGCCGTGGCAGGCGCTCGGGGTCGATCTGGCGATGGAATGCACGGGGCTCTTCACCCGGCGCCCGCAGGCCGAGCTCCACCTCAAGGTGGGCGCCAAGCGGGTGCTGATCTCGGCGCCGGCCGAGGGCGCCGATCTCACCGTGGTGTTCGGCGTCAACCACGACCGGCTCGCGCCCGCGCACGCCATCGTCTCCAACGCCTCGTGCACGACCAACTGCCTCGCCCCCGTCGCCCATGTGCTCAACGAGGCGTTCGGCATCGAGCAGGGCTACATGACGACGATCCACGCCTACACCGGCGACCAGCCCGTGCTCGACACGCTGCACAAGGACTTGAGGCGCGCGCGGGCCGCGGCGCTGTCGATGATCCCGACCTCGACCGGGGCGGCGCGCGCGGTCGGCCTGGTGCTGCCCGAACTCAAGGGCAAGCTCGACGGCACCTCGATCCGCGTCCCCGTCGCCAACGTGTCGGCGATCGACTTCAAGATCGTGGCGCGCGCCAAGGCCACGCCCGAGGCGGTCAACGCGGCGATCGTCAAGGCCGCGCAGAGCAACCGGCTCAAGGGCATCCTGGCGACGACCGAGGAGGAGCTGGTGTCGGCGGATTTCAACCACAACCCGGCGAGCGCGACCGTCGACTTGACGCAGACCCAGGTCGTCGACGGCCGCCTGGTGCGGGTGCTGGCCTGGTACGACAACGAGTGGGGCTTCGCCAACCGCATGAACGACACCGCGGCGGCGATGGCGAAGCTGATCTAGCAGCGGGTTGGAACGGGCGGGTCTTAAGACCTGCCCCGACGAGGAAACCGGTCGGCGAACCGCTGACGGTTTTCCCTTCCCTCCGCGGCTTCCAAGATTCGCCGCGCCGCCAATCGCACCTGACGGATTGCACGGGCGGCGAAGTGGGGCGCCTTTCAGCCAACTAGGCTATCGGCCGTCATGGCGAGCCCGGTCTTGAGACGGCGGATCGCCGGCAGGGTCAGTTTCCGCGTCTAACGGATATTCATCCCATGTACGGCCGCCGAGAAGCCTTCCGGTTTTCTTCTTTTTAGTTCCGCCCCACTGTTTGAAGAAGAATGCCACCCGTTGTTCCTGGCAGGCGTGACGGATTTTATCCACCCATTCCCGGGTCATCGGGCGGGCCTGGGGTCCGGACTCTCCGCCAACGATTGCCCAATGAATGTCCGTCAAGTCCACAATGCCCACGGGCCCGACCAAGGGCTCGAACGATACGAACCGGACCCGTGCTTTCGTTTGCCGGAGCTCATCGAGGCGCCAACGGTAGTCAGCACTTTCCACCGAAGTACCAAGCCAAACATTCGGTAACACCTCCAAGCCATCGCTTGTGAGGACTTTGCGCATCCGACCAGAGCGTTTCGTAAGGACCTGGAACGTGTGCCAATGAGCGCGCGCCATGACGTCCCATATGCGTTGGATGAAAGAGACTGGGACATCCTCGTGAAACAGGTCGCTCATGGAATTGACGAAGATCCGCTGTGGCCGCGGCCAGCCAAGAGGGGTTTGCAATGCTCGTTCGTCCATATTGAGTCGGCCCGACCACACAGCTCGTCCACCGCTCCGACGAGTTGTTCCTTTATACTTCGCATTCCCCATGGCCTCGAGTCGCGCCGCCAGCCGCATCGCGTAGCAGTTTGTGCACCCCGGCGAGACCATCGTGCATCCGGCGATCGGG
>JBQTIU010000125.1:0-12425 GCA_052387815.1 Pseudomonadota bacterium | reverse complement strand
GGGGGGGTCCCACCCCCCCCCCCCTCCGGCGTCCTCCCACTTCTTTCTCTGCGACCTCCGCGGTCGGATTTTCTCGGCGATCTGTGCGGTGAAACCTCCGGTGGGGCGAGGCGTTGCCTCGCCCCTACAAGACACAGGATCCGGTCCGCGTGGCTCACGGCGCGGTGACATCGGTGAAGCCGGTGGACGAGGTCATCCTCCGGCGAGCGCCCCGGGCGGAGCATTCACCGGCAACACGCAGGTGACGGTCGTGCCCCGGTTGGGGGCCGAGTCGATCTCGACGTGGCCGCCGTGGAGCTCGACGATCCGCTTGACCAGCGACAACCCGAGGCCCGGGCCCGCCCCGCGACCCTTCTTGCCGCCCGCTCCGCCGCGCACGAACGTTTCGAAGACCCGCTTGTGGTCCTCGGCCGGGATGCCGACCCCGGTGTCGCTCACCGAGACCATCGCCCGCCCGGACTCGACGCGGCCCGAAAGCGTGATCGACCCGCCGGCCGGCGTGAACTTGACCGCGTTCGAGACCAGGTTGCAGAGCGCCTGCTTCACCCGGCGCTCGTCGATCTCGACCGCCCTGCCGTCGACCGGGCAGTCGACGGCGAGCCGCAGCGACCCGGCGCGGGCCATGTCCTGCATGACCGTGGCCACGCCGTCGAGGAGCGGCCGCAGCTCGACGGGCGCGCGTTCGAGCGACATGCGGCTGGCCTCGATCGAGGCGAGATCGAGGATATCGTTGATGATGGCCAGCAGCTGCTGCGAGGACACGGTGATGCCGCGGCAGTATTCGAGCTGACGGGCGTTGAGGGGCCCGAAATAGGCCCTGGACAGGATCTCGGCGAATCCGATGATCACGTTGAGCGGCGTGCGCAGTTCGTACGAGACGGTGGCGATGAATTCGGTCTTGAGCCGGTCGGCGGCCTCCAGCGCCTCGGCGCGCTCGCGGAGCGCGCGCTCGACCCGGAAGGAGTCGGTGACGTCGACGTAGGAGAGCAGCACCGCCCCGTCGGGCAGCGGCACGATGGCGTAGTCGAGGACCGAGCCGTCGCTGCGCCCGAGCCGCCCGCTGCGCGGGCTCCGATCGGTCAGCCTGGCGATGATGCGCTCCTTGAGGCCCGGCCAGTCGTCGCCGTCGTCGTAGAAATCCTTGTTCCGCTCGATGATGTCGGCGATGTGCGGCTCGGCCGCCAAGGCCTCTTGGGGCAACTGCCAGATCCGGCCATAGGCCGGATTGCTAAGCTTGAGCCGCCCATCGCCGCCGATCACCGCCACCCCCTCGTAGAGATGGTCGAGGGTCTCTCGCTGCACGGCGACGAGCGTGTTGTACGAGCGCTCGAGCGCCAGATTATCGCTCACGTCCTCGCGCGTGACGAACAGGCCACCCAAGGGGTGGGGGACCGCGCGCACCCTGTGCGTCCTGCCGTCGGGGAGGTAATCCAGTTGCTCAAGCGGTTCGACGAGCGAGGTGAAAAAGTGCCGCCACCGGCGCTTGAAGGCCGGGAAATCGGAGTGTTCGGGGAGATCCCGGCGCTCGCGCAGGGTTTCCAGGATCTCGCCGATCTCGGGCTCGGTGCGTAGCCAGCTCTCGTCGAGCCTGCTCAGCTTGACGAAGGCGCTATTGAAGAACTTGAGGCGCCGGTCGGGGCCGTAAATGACGATCGAGGTGGGCAGCGACTCGAGCACCTTGCCGTGGGCGGCCACGTGGCGGGCGAGTTCGGCCTCGGCCTCCTCGCGCCCGGTCACGTCGATGGCAAGGCCGATCGTGCCGCCGTCGGGCAACGGCGCCTCGGTGAACTCGAGCAACCGGCGCTGGCCGCCGATCACCACATGGAACGACTCGGTCGGGGCGATGCGCGCCGTCCGGGCGAGGCCGGCCAGCGCCTGCGCGCGCTCACTCACCGCCTGCCCGCCCAAAGCTCGGCCCTCGCCGAGCACCGTGGCGCGGTCTGCCTCGGCGGCGTTGGCATAGGCGGCGTTGCAGTCGGCGAGCGACAGGTCCGCCCGCCGCCGCCAGAGCGGGATCGGCAGGCGGTCGAGGGCGTCGGCGAGCGCCGCTTGCGCCGCCCGCAGTTCGGCGAGCTCGGCCTCGACGGCGTGCAGCCGCTTGGCCGTCGCGCGCCCTTCGGCTTCCATCTGCGCCCGCTCGGCGTCGGCGCGCGCCAGCGCGGCCCGCGCCGCCGCCGCTTCGCCCGCTTGCCGGCGCTGCGCCAGGAAAGAGAAGCCGGCCACCGCCACGGCCACCGCCGCGACCGCCCAGGCCAAGAGCGCGCCGCTCATCCCTTGCTCCCCGCTCCTGGGCGCCCGCCCGCCAGCCCGCGGCCCGGCGACCTTCGATCGCGGATCGCGCTTGCGCCCACGAGGGCGGAGTTTACGAGAAAATGGTTAACAACGGTGAATCGAACCGCCCCGGGGGTGCGGGCGAGGGGCGAGGCGTTGCCTCGCCGGGCATTGCCTCGCCGGTCAATACCGGTACATATCGCTCTTGAACGGTCCCTTCGGGGAGATGCCGATATACTCGGCCTGGGCCTGGGTGAGCGTGGTGAGCTTGGCCCCGACCTTGGCGAGGTGCAGGGCGGCCACCTTCTCGTCGAGCGCTTTGGGCAGGGTGTAGACTTTCTTCTCGTACTTGCCGGGGTTGGTCCACAGCTCGATCTGCGCCAGCACCTGGTTGGAGAACGAGGCGCTCATGACGAAGCTCGGATGGCCGGACGCGCAACCGAGATTGACCAGCCTGCCCTTGGCCAGCACGATCAGGCGCTTGCCGTCGGGGAACTCGACTTCGTCGACCTGCGGCTTGACCTCGTGCCATTTGAGGTTGCGCAGCGCCGCGATCTGGATCTCGGAGTCGAAATGGCCGATGTTGCAGACGATGGCGCGGTCCTTCATCTTGCGCATGTGGTCGATGGTGATGACGTCGATATTGCCGGTCGCGGTGACGAAGATGTCGGCGACCGGCGCCGCCTCCTCCATGGTCACGACCTGGTAGCCCTCCATCGCCGCCTGGAGGGCGCAGATCGGATCGATTTCGGTCACCAGGACCCGCGCCCCCTGGCTCTTGAGGCTCGCGGCCGAGCCCTTGCCCACGTCGCCGAACCCGCACACCGCCGCCACCTTGCCGGCCAGCATGACGTCGGTCGCCCGCTTGATGCCGTCGACCAGGCTCTCGCGGACGCCATAGAGATTGTCGAACTTCGACTTGGTGACCGAGTCGTTGACGTTGATCGCCGGGGCCAGCAGCCGGCCCGCCTTCTCCATCTCGTAGAGGCGCCGCACGCCGGTGGTCGTCTCCTCGGAGACCCCGCGCGCGTCCTTCATCAGCGCCGGGTATTTCTCGTGCATGATCTTGGTGAGGTCGCCGCCGTCGTCGAGCAGCAGGTTCGGCCGCCACCCCCGGGGGCCGAGGATGGTCCGCTCGATGCACCACTCGTACTCCTCCTCGCTCTCGCCCTTCCAGGCGAACACCGCCACGCCGGCGGCCGCCATCGCCGCCGCCGCCTGGTCCTGGGTCGAGAAGATGTTGCAGGAGCTCCAGCGCAGTTCGGCCCCGAGCCGGGTCAGGGTCTCGATCAGGACCGCGGTCTCGATGGTCATGTGCAGGCAGCCGGCGATGCGGGCCCCGTCGAGCGGCTTTTGCTTTCCGAACTCGGCGCGCAGCGCCATCAGCCCGGGCATCTCGCTTTCGGCGATGGCGATCTCGCGCCGACCCCAGTCGGCGAGCCCGATGTCGGCGACCTTGTAGTCGGGGTCGAGGCTGGCGGCGGTGGCCTTCATGGGACGGCTCCTAAAGGTACGGGGATCGAGGTGAATTCCAGGCCGGCCGTATATCAGCGCCCCCCCTTGTGCTTCAATCGCTTTTTGGGGACGCGGACCTAGGACCGCGCATTGAAGTCGTCGATGAGATCGGCAATTTTGGCCTGGTCGGACTGGTCCATGACCGCCCGCGCGCGCTTGGCGGCGGCGGCGAGGTCGATCGATCGCACCCGCTGCTTGATGCGCGGCAGCTTGATCGCCGACATCGACAGCTCGCGGATGCCGAGGCCGAGGAGCAGCGCGGTATAGCGCGGATCGCCCGCCATCTCGCCGCACAGGGACACCGGGATGCGGTTGCGCAGCGCCGCCTCGGTGGCGAATTGGATGAGGCGCAGGACCGCAGGGTGCAGCGGGTTGTACAGATGAGCCACCTGCTCGTCGCCGCGATCGATGGCCAACGTGTACATGGTCAGGTCGTTGGTGCCGATGGCGAAGAAGTCGCAGACCTGCGACAGCGCATCGGCCGCCAGCGCCGCGCCCGGCACCTCGATCATCGCCCCCACCGGCGGCAGCGGGTCGGAGATCGCCACGCCCTTGCGCACCAGGCGCCGGGCGACGCGGGCGAGGATGGCGCGCACCTGCTTGACTTCGTCCACGGTGGCGATCATCGGCAGGAGGATGCGCACCTTGCCGCGCGCGCCTGCGCGCAGGATCGCGCCGAGCTGGGCTTCGAGGAGATGGGGCTGGCGCAACGACAAGCGGATCGCCCGCAAGCCCAGCGCCGGATTGGCCCCCGGCGGCGCCTGCGCGCCGAGCGCCGAGGCCAGCTTCTCGCCGCCCACGTCGAGCGTGCGCACGGTCACGGGGCGGGAGTCCATGCCCTCGACGAGCTCGACCAGCGCCCGATACTGCTCGTCCTCGTCCGGCACGTCGTCGCGGTTCATGAACATGAACTCGGAGCGCAACAGCCCGATCCCGGCGGCACCGACGGCGCGCACCGCATCGAGCTCGCGCGGCAGTTCGAGGTTGGCCTGAAGATCGATCTCGATCCCGTCCACGGTCACCGCCGGGAGCCTTGAGAGCCGCGCCAGATGCCGCTCGGCGCGCGCGAATTCGACCCGCCGTCGCTCGTAGGCCTCGACCGTCGCCGGGCTCGGGCGGACGATCACTTTGCCGGCGCTGCCGTCGATGACCACGAGGTCGCCGGTGCGGACCGCGCCCACCAATCCGGGGGCACCGAGGACGGCGGGCAGCCCGATCGAACGCGCCATGATCGCCGTGTGGCCCTCCGCCCCGCCGAGGACCGTGGCGAAGCCGGCGATGCGGTCGGGGTCCATGAGCGCGGTGTCGGCGGGGGTAATCTCCTCGGCCACCACCACCGTGCCTTCGGGCAGGTGCGTGAACGCCCGGTAGGGCGTCTTGGTGAGGTTGCGGATCAGCCGCAATCCCACCGCGCGCACGTCGTCGACCCGGGCCGCGAGATAGGGGTCGCCCATCGCCGAGAAGCTCTTGGCGATCATCGAGGTTTCGGCCTGGACGGCGGCCTCGGCGTTGATCCGCTCGGCGAGGATGCGGCGCTCGACCTCGCGCACGAGGCGCGAGTTCGACAGCATCTGCCCGTGCGCCTCCAGGAGGAGGCCGATCTCCTCGGCCACCTCCGCGGGCAGGGATCCAGTCTTCGACTTGACCTTGGCGAGCTGGTCGAGCGAGCGCTCGACCGCGGCGCGCAAGCGCGCGCGTTCGGCCTCGACATCCTCGGGGGCGAGTCCGTATTCGGGGATGGCCACGGCGCCGGCCTCGTGCACATGGGCGGGGCCGATGGCGATGCCGGGGGCCACCCCCAGGCCCTCGAAGGCGTGCTCGCCCTCGCCCGGCGCCCGCCGCGGTCCGCGGCGCGGGGCCCGCGACCGGTGGCGCGGGGCCTCAGCTTTCATCGAACCGGGCCCCGATCAGGGCCTCGATGGCGTCGAGCGCTTGCACGGCCTGCGACCCCCAAGCCTTGATCTCGAGCTCGCATCCCGGCCCGGCCGCCAGCATCATCAGGCCCATGATCGACAGCCCCGAGACCTCGGTGTCGTCCTTCGCCACGGTGACCATGGCATCGAACTGCCCGGCGAGCTTGACGAAGCGGGCCGCGGCCCGGCCATGGAGGCCGCGCTTGTTGACGATCCTGACGGTCCTGACCGCGACCTCGCCGGCCGGCGGTTCGCGGTCCACGCCTCTCATTTGGGATCGCCGCCGAGCAGTTGAGAGGCGACGTTGATGTACTTGCGGCCCGCCTCGCGGGCGCTGTTCACCGCCACGGCGAGCGCCTCGGTATTGCGCACGCTCGCCAGCTTGACGAGCATCGGCAGGTTGACTCCGGCGATGACCTCGATTTTCGCCTTGTCGATGATCGAGATGGCGAGGTTCGACGGCGTGCCGCCGAACATGTCGGTGAGCACGACCACGCCGGAGCCGTCATCGACCTTGGCGGCCGAATCCAGGATTTCCGTGCGCCGCTGTTCCATGTCATCGTCGGGCCCGATGCTCACCGCGGCGACATTGCGCTGCGGCCCCACGATGTGCTCGAGCGCGGCGACGAACTCCGCGCCGAGCCGCCCGTGCGTGACCAGGACCATGCCGATCATCGGTTCACCTTCGTGTCAGTCGTGTAGGCGGCGGCGCGATCGCCGCCTTCGACGTCGCGGTGGACCAGGCCGATCCGCCGTCCCATGCCGGCGGGCGGCGGGGCGCCCAGCCACGCGGCCAGGCGCTCGGCGACGAACACCGAGCGGTGCCGGCCGCCGGTGCAGCCCACGGCGATGGTCAGGTAGCTCTTCCCCTCGCGCTCGAAGCGCGGCAGGAGCGCCCCCAGCATGCGGGTGAGCCCGTCGAAGAACGGCGCGAAACCGGGATCGCCGGCGATGAAGGCGGCAACGCCCTGGTCGCGGCCGGTGCGGTCGCGCAGTTCGGGCCGGTAATGGGGATTGGCGAGGAACCGCACGTCGAAGACCAGGTCGGCCTCGCGCGGCAGCCCATGACGGTACGAGAACGAGACCACCGACACGGCGAGCGCCGGGTGGTCGGGAAGCGCGAAATGCTCTTGCACCAATTGCCGCAATGCCGCCGGCGTCAGCGAGGAGGTGTCGAGCATCAGGTCAGCGCGCTCGCGCACGACCTCGACGAGGCCGCGCTCGGTGCGAATGCCGTCGCTCACCGGCCGATCGGCGGCCAGCGGATGGCGGCGCCGCGTTTCGGTGAACCGCCGGCGCAAGACCTCGTCCTCGCAGTCGAGGAACAAGAGCCGGACATCGAAATGCCGCTCGTCCCGCAAGCGGTCGATCGCCGCCAGGATGGGGGCGGCGCCGAAATCGCGGGTGCGCGTGTCGACGCCGATGGCGAGCGGCCGGCCGGCGCGATCCTCGGGCCGGACCAGCGAGGCGACCAGCGAGAGGGGCAGGTTGTCGACCGCCTCATAGCCCAAATCCTCGAGCGCGCGCAGCGCGCTCGACTTGCCGGCGCCCGACATGCCGGTGACCAGCACCACGCGGCGCGGCACGGCCTGCGGCGTGCGGTCGGGGGCCGGCGGCGGGTTGGGCTCAGCCCTGCGGTCGTCCATGTTGTGGCTCAGGCCGCGAACAGCCGGCCGCGCGCGGCGGCGCGGGCGGCGAAGCCGAGCTTGGCCGCCGCCGATGCCTCAAAGGGCGCCAGCGCGATCAGCGCCACCTCGAAGCCGAGCAGGGTCAAGCGTCGCGCCGCGGGCAGGCGCTCGACCTCGCTCGCCCCGACCAGATCGACCGCCAGAGCGATTTCGGTCCGCAGGACGAACGGAGCCGCGATGAGTCCGACCCCGCGCACCTCGATGCGGCCCAAGATGGCGGCCGGCGCCGAAGCGATCAGGCGCCCACCCTCGAGCGCCAGATCGGTGCGGTCGTCGGCGACCAGGCGGGCGCCGGCATCGATCAGCCGCAGCGCGAGGTCGGACTTGCCGCTGCCCGAGGGCCCGCGCAGCAAGATCCCCACCCCCGCCAGCTCGATGCAGCTAGCGTGGAGTTGTGTCGTCAACGAGGGGCTCACAATGGGCCACAGGGTGGGGCCGAAGTTCCGCCCTTGTCAACAATAGAGGCCGCCTACTCGACCGGCAGCCTGATGACGAAGCGGGCGCCGAGGATACGGCCGTCGCTCGCGCGCCGGTTGTCGGCGGCGATGGTCCCGCCATGGGCATGGACGATCTGGCGCGAAATCGACAGGCCGAGGCCCGAATGGGTCCCGAATTTCTCGCCCTTCGGCCGTTCGCTGTAGAAGCGCTCGAAGATCGCCTCGCGCTTGTCCTCGGGCACGCCGGGGCCTTCGTCCTCGACGCCGATCACGACCCACTCGCGCTCGCGCCTGGCGGCGAGCCGGATGGTGCCGCCGGGCGGACTGAACGAGGCCGCGTTGGCGATCAGGTTGCGGAGCACCTGCGCGAGGCGATCCTCGAGCCCCGGCACCACCAGGGAGTCCTCGCGCCTCTCTCCCGCGCCGAGATCGAGCGCCAGGCGGGGGGCGCCCGGCGTCGCGGTCGCCGCATCGAGCTCGACCAGCGCCCGCAGGAGCGCCCCGGCATCGACCGGCTCGGTCTCGGCACGCGACAGTTCGGCGTCGAGCCGCGAGGCGCTCGAAATGTCGCCGATCAGGCGGTCGAGCCGGGCCACGTCTTCGAGGATGATGGCCAAGAGGTTCTGCTGCTGCGCCGGGTCCTTGACCCGCGCGACGGTCTCGACCGCGCTCTTGAGCGAGGTCAGCGGGTTCCTGATCTCGTGCGCCACGTCGGCGGCGAAGCGCTCGATCGCGTCGAGCCGCTGGCCGAGCGTCTCGGTCATCTCGCGCAGCGCCAGCGACAAGTCGCCGATCTCGTCGCCGCGGCGGCTCATGTCGGGGATGGTCGGCTGGCCGATCGCCCCGCCGCGCCCCACGGGCGCGCCGAGCGCCCGGCCGCGGCGGCGCACCCGCTCGGCGGCCAGCGCCAAGCGCCGGATCGGCCGGGCGATGGTGCGGGCGAGGTAGAGCGAAACGAGGATCGTGAAGGCGATCGCGCCCAGGAAGAACTTGAGAATGTCGAGCCGCACGGCGCGCAGGGCCTCGTCGATGCCGGCGCTGCCGGTGCTCAGCATCAGCGCGCCCAGCACTCGTTTGAAGCGTTGCACGGGAACCGCGAGCGAGATCGTCATCTTGTCCTCGACCCCGGCGCGCAAGGCGGTGGCGATGTCGCCGCGCAGGGCCGCCTGCGCCTCCTCGTAGTCCTGCGCCTGCTGATCGGGCCGTTCGTGATCGGGCGGCAGCGTGCGGCGGTCGGGGAGCCAGTCGAGGACCAGCTCGTAGACCGCGTTGACCGCGCTCGACAGCACGCCAGGCGGCGGCGGCAAGGGCGGCAGCGGCGACACCTCGACCAGCCCCCCCGCCCCGCCCAGGATGCGGCTGTCGGCGATCAGCTCGCCGGCGGCCGCGAACAGCCGCGCGCGGGTCCGGGTCGGTTCCACCAGGCGCCGGAGGACTTGGCCCGCCTGCGCGGGGGCCAGGCGTTCGGCGCCGTCGCCGGCCTCCGTCCCGGGGTCGATCGCCGCCTCGCCCAGCGCCGCGGCGATGATCTTGCCCTGGGTGGCGAGCGCCGCCAACTCGGCGTCGATCAGGCTGGTGCGATACTCGTCGAGATAGAGCAGTCCGGCGACCAGGAGCAGGAGCGGGAGCGAGTTCAGGAACAGGATGCGCCGGGTGAGCGGCGAGAAGCGCCGCCGGCGCACGCCCGGCGTGGCCGGCTTGGCGCCCGGTCCGGCGGCGGCGCGCGGCGGCTCGACGGCGGGAGCGGCAATCGGGGTTGGCGGCGGCGCGGCTTGGCCGCCGCCGATGCCGAGGCGTCGCGCCCCCTTCCGGGCCTCGCTCGCCATGCCGAGCCGCTCCTATTTCTCGCGGTAGCGATAGCCGAGGCCGTAAAGGGTCTCGATGTGGGTGAAGTCGGGATCGACGGCCTTGAACTTCTTGCGCACCCGTTTGATGTGGCTGTCGATGGTGCGGTCGTCGACGTAGATATGTTCGCCATAGGCGACGTCCATGATCTGGTCGCGGCTCTTGACCAGGCCCGGGCGCAGCGCCAGCGCTTTCAAGAGCAGGAACTCGGTGACGGTGAGCGCCACTTCCCGCCCCTTCCACGTGCAGACATGGCGCGCCGAATCGAGGCTGAGGTCGCCGCGCACGACCGGCGGCTCGGCGCCGGCGCCCTGATCGCGGGCGAGGTCCTGCCGGCGCAGCAGGGCGCGAATGCGTTCGATCAACAGGCGCTGGGAGAACGGCTTGGTGATGTAATCGTCGGCGCCCATGCGCAGGCCCAGGACCTCGTCGACCTCGTCGTCCTTGGAGGTGAGGAAGATCACCGGCAGTTGGCTGTGCTTGCGCAGCCGGGCGAGCAATTCCATGCCGTCCAGGCGCGGCATCTTGATGTCGAGCACGGCGAGGTCGACGGGCTGGTTGGCGATCGCGCGCAGGGCCTCGCTGCCGTCGCTATAGGCGCGGACGGCGAAGCCCTCGGCCTCGAGCGCCATCGACACCGAGGTCAAGATATTGCGGTCGTCATCGACCAAGGCGATGGTTTGGGGCAAGGGATGTTTCCCTTTCGGAACCGGGCGTCACCGTGCCAGCCATGATCTGCCCGAGTGTGGCGGCAATGGGGCCGAACGGCGGCGTCCGATTGACGCGGTGCGAGGGAGCACATTATAGATAATCCTTCGCGCCGGCGTGAGGGATCCGTTTCGCCGGTGTCCTGGAGGAGAAGACCATGGCGACGTCGGAACCGACCCGCACCCTGTCGCTCGATCTCGCCCGCCAGGTCCTGCCGGCGGCGGCGGCGATCCTGCTGGGGCTGTTCGTGCTCTATGGGGTTGGCTTCGCCGGCTCGCAGATCCTGCACAACGCTGCCCACGATTCCCGCCACAGTTTCGCCTTTCCCTGTCACTGAGCGGCCCTGCCATTGACCGGAGCGCCCATGTTCAGACGCATCCTGATGGCGGCGATCGTCGCCGGGGTGGCGGCCGGGCTGGTCTCGACCGGCCTGCAGGTCGCCCGGCTGTGGCCGCTCATCCTCGAGGCCGAGAAATACGAGGACGTCGCCCAAGTCCCGCACGCCGGCCCCGCTCAGGTAGCCGCCCCGGCGGTTCGCCAGGCCGGACCCTGGGAGCCTGAGGACGGCCCCGAGCGCATGGGCTTCACCCTGCTGTTCAACCTCCTCGTCGGCTTCGGCTTCGGGTTGATCCTGAACGCCGTGCTGGCGCTGCGGCGGGCCGCCGGCGAGCCGGCGGCGGACGCGCGCCAAGGGGCCCTGTGGGGTCTCGCCGGCTTCGCCTGTTTCGTCCTCGCCCCGGCGCTCGGCCTGCCGGCGGACCTGCCGGGCAAACAGGCGGCCGAACTCTTGGACCGCCAGCTGTGGTGGGCCGGAACCGCGGCCGCCGCCGCCGCCGGCTTGGGCGCCCTCGTCTTCGCGCCGCGGCTTGTGTTCAAGGTCTTGGGCGTCGTCCTGCTCCTCGCCCCGCACGCCGTGGGCGCGCCCCGGCCCGAGGAATTGGGCGGCGCGGTGCCGCCGGGGCTGGCGGCCGAATTCGCCGTCAACTCGCTCGCCGTGGCCGGCGCCTTCTGGCTGGTGCTGGGCTCGGCCTCCGGCTGGCTGCAGCGCCGCCCCGGTTGAATGGCCGCGGCGCCGGACTCTCCGGCCCGGATCGCCCGCGCCCTGATCCGCGCCGCCGACCGGGCGAGCCTGGCCACGCTGGCGCGCCCCGGCACGCAAGAGGCCGGCGCGCCCTATGCCTCGCTGGTGCTGGTCGCTTGCGACCATGACGCGAGCCCGATCCTGTTGATCTCGGCGCTTGCCGACCACACGCGGAACATCGCCTTCGAGGCGCGCGTGTCGCTGTTGTTCGACGGCACCGCCGGGCTCGCCGAGCCCCTGACCGGCGCGCGCCTGTCGCTCCAGGGCCGCGCCGCGGCGACCGCGGCGCCGCGCCAGCGCGCTCGCTTCCTCGCCCGCCACCCCGGGGCGGCGACCTACGCCGACTTCAAGGACTTCGCCTTCTACCGGGTCGCCCCGGCCCGCGCCCACTTGGTCGCCGGATTCGGGCGCATCCACTGGCTCGAGGCCAGCGACCTGGCGTTCGACGCCGGGGCCTTGGCCGAGCGTGAAGCCGACATCGTCCGGCACATGAACCACGACCACGCGGACGCGGTTGGGCTTTACGCCAATGTCCTCTTGGGCCGGCCGGGCGCGGGCTGGGTGGTGACCGGGATCGATCCCGAGGGCCTCGATTTGCGGCGCGCGGGCGAGATCGCGCGCCTGCCCTTCGAGCGGCCGGTCAGCGACGCAGAGGGGGCGCGCGCCGAACTCGTGCGGCTGGCGGAGCGGGCGCGGCGGGACGTGCCGAGGCCGTAAAGCAAAGGCCGCCGGGATTGCTCCCAAGCGGCCTTTGGGCCTGCGGCATGCCGCAGGTGGGTTCTCCATTACCATCGGCCAGCGTTAACAATTCAAGTCAGAATTTCCGACAGGGCTATCGCGTTTGGGTTTTTGCGAACTGGACGAGGATGTGGGCGAGGAATGTGTTGTCCCAGCCGGCCCGCTTGAGCTTTCCGCGCATGGAACCCTTTGCGGGTTCGAGCTTGGCGAGGTTGAGGGCGAGGCGCCT
>JBQTIU010000124.1:0-3783 GCA_052387815.1 Pseudomonadota bacterium | reverse complement strand
TACACGCATCCTTCGCCAACCGGTCGCGTAGGGGCGGGTTTCGAACCCGCCCGCGGGCGGGTCTCAAGACCCGCCCCTACACCCGCCCCTACGATTCGGTATCGACGATCCGACTGCGGTTCCTCCTACTCCTTCACCACCACCGCGCCGCGTTCGAGCGCAAGCGCCACGCGCTCGAGCCGGTCGCCCTTGCAGGGGCCGGCCACGCAATGGCCGGTGGCGATCTCGAACTGCGCGCCGTGGGTCGAGCACTGGATGAAGCGCTGGTCGGACGACAGGAACGTATCCGGCTGCCAGTCGAGCGTGGTGCCGACATGGGGGCAAGAATTGACATAGCCGAACACGCGCCCGCCCCGCCGGACGATGAAGATGTCGCGACCGCCCGGGCGATCGAGCGTGAAGCCCTTGCCGCCGGGGTCGGGGAGGTCGTCGAGGCGGCAGAGAGTTCGCGCGCTCATGGCGCGATCCCCGCCATCTTGCACAGCAGCCGCCACTCCGCCCGGCCGACGGGCGACACCGACAGGCGCGAGTTGCGCACCAACGCGAGGCCGGACAGGCGCCGGTCGGCCTTGATGGCGGCGAGTGTCACCGGCCGCTGCGCGGGCTGGAGCGGGATCACGTCCACCGCCACCCATTTGGCGGTCGGGTCGGTGGGGTCGGGATAGGCCGCGCACACGATCTCCATGACGCCAACGATCTCGCGGCCGGCGCTCGAGTGATAGAAGAACGCGCGCTCGCCTTGGCGCATGGCGCGCAGGTGGTTGGCGGCCTGGTGGTTTCGCACCCCGTCCCAGGTGCCGCGCCGATCGGCGACCAGCCGGTCCCAGGAATAGGCGGCGGGCTCGGACTTCATCAGCCAGGTGTTCATCGGATCTCGCTCGTGAACACCCGCTCGAGCAGGCCGGCAATGGTGGCGCCGATATCGGCGTAGTGGTGGAGGATGGCGTCGACCGCGTTGACGATCGGCATGTCGACGCCGAGCGCGAGCGCCAAGTCGCTGACCGCCGCGGCGCTCGCCACGCCCTCGGCGATCGAGCGCTTGCCTGCGAGCGCCTCGGCGAGGGTTCGGCCCTTGCCCAGCGCCATGCCCAGCGCCAGGTTGCGCGAGCGGCGGCCGTTGCAGGTGAGCGCGAGATCGCCGAGCCCGGAGAGGCCCATGAGCGTCTGCGGCCGGGCGCCGAGCGCGGCGCCCAGGCGCAGGATCTCGGCCAGGCCCCGGGTCATCAGCGCGGCGCGCGCGTTGTCGCCCAGGCCGCGCGCCTCGACGATGCCGCAGGCGATTGCGATCACGTTCTTGACCGCGCCGCCGACCTGCGCGCCGATCAGGTCGTCGCCGAGATAGGGACGGAACGTCGGCGTACCCAGGGCCGCGACCAGCGCCCGCCCGAGGCGCGGATCGGCGGCGGCCAGCGTGACCGCGCTCGGCAGCCCTTGCGCGACCTCGAGGGCGAAGGTCGGCCCCGACAACACGGCGAGCGGGGCCCTCGGCCACACCTCCTCCACGACCTGGCTCATCAGCTTGCAAGACCCGACCTCGATGCCCTTGGCGCAGATCACGGCGGGCAGGCCGCGGGCGAGATGCGCGAGGTGGCGCGCGACCGCGCGCAGGTGCTGGGCCGGGACGGCCAACAGCAGCGCATCGGCGCCCGCGACCGCCGCCCCGAGATCGGCGCTGGCGCGGATCGCGGGATCGAGCTCGATGCCGGGCAGGAACGCTTCGTTGACATGAGCCCGGTTGATCGCCGCCGCGATTTCGGGCTCGCGGGCCCACATCGCGACCTCGCGCGAGGCGCGGCGGGCGACCAGCGCCAGCGCCGTGCCCCAGGCGCCGGCGCCGATCACCGCCAGGCGGCGGATCGAGCCCGCGGCGCGGACGGCGCCCCGCGATCGCCGCGTTTTTCGGGCGGGCGGCGTCATCGGTCCCAACCTACCGGATGCGGGCGACGTCATAGCGGGCGATGAATTCGTCGGAGGCCGCAACCAGCTCGGAATTCGCTGCGTTCGAACGAAGGAAGGCTCCTCGGAAGAAGGTCAAAAAGAACAAGGCTCGTCACTCGGACCCTAGACCCGGCAAGTAGGCTTGAGCGGGGGCCTCTGTTACGACGGAGGTTTCGGTAAACGGCTCTGTTACGACCTTGCGTTCGCGCGTCTTCGCCCGAATTTCTCTCAAAAAATCGGAGGCAACGTAGGAGCGGCCACGCCGCTCGCCCCTAGGCATAAGCAACCCCTGATCCACCAGCAGCTTCAAGTCTCTACTCGCGAGATTCTCGGAGACCTCCGCGGCTGCGCGATAGGTGGAGTTTCGGACTCGCCAGCCGAATGTCGCATCGACCAGAGCGAGGGTCGCTCGTTCCGGAAGGCCTCGTCGCTTGACTTCCGCTTCAAGGTAATCCCAGGCCCGGGCCATTTCTTTCGTGCGCCTGAGCAGAGTTTCGGCCTGTCGATAGTGAGCGGTCAGGCAAAAACGAATCCAGGGGAGCGGGTCCTTTTCCGGATGCCATGAACCCTGCCCGACTTCGGCCAGAACCGCGTAATACGCAAGAGTGTTTCGCCCGAGATACTCTTCAATGCTGCTAAATCGAGGGTCCAATATCCCTTCCCGCGACAGGACCATGGTCTGAAGCGCTCGCGCCATGCGCCCGTTGCCGTCGGAGAACGGGTGGATCATCACCAGATTGAGGTGGGCCATCGCCGCACGCACCACCGCCGGGAGGCGATCAGGCGCGTTGAGTGCGTCGATGAGTTCGGACATCAGTTCGAGGACCATGTCGACAGCCGGCCCATCGTAGACAATTTGGCCGGTCGGCTGGTTGCGAACGTAGACATGACCGGGCCGCCAACGGCCAGGATACTTTGTCAGGTCGTATCCGATCATGATGTAATGGAGGCTGCGGACGGTGCCTTCGTTGAATTTGAAATAGGGGTCGTCCGCCAGCTGAAGGATATATCCCATTGCCGCGCGATACCCAACCACGGCGGCCCACGCTTCACTAGCCGCATCCATCGGCTCTTGGTTCTCGACGGCCGCAACGGCGTCTTCGTAGGTGACGTTGTATCCCTCGATGCTGTTCGAGCCCTGAATGGCGCGGGCAAAAGTCGAGCGTCGCAACAGCCCGGTCCAGCGTCGGGGACGGCTTTGCGTCTGGTAGCGAAGCTGGATCCCAAGGGCGTCAATCTTTTCGACCACTTTCAGGTGGTCTGCCGGAAGCCCCATAACCGTGAAGATCATAAGAGAAACCCATTTGCAACCCGATTTCAGATCAGATAATATCTGCTTTGACATCGGTTGTAAAGAGCATATCTTGCGCGGTTCCTGGACATGAAGGGGCCGGCGGGGCGGGAGGCGAAAGGCGGCGTCATCGGTCCCAGCCTACCAGATGCGGGCGACGCCGGTGCGGGCGAGCGTCTCGTCCCCGGTTACAAGCGCAAGCTTCTCGACGATCGCCTGGGCCACCAGCATGCGGTCGAACGGATCCCGGTGGATGGGCGGCAACTTCATGAGCCCCGCGACATGCGCGAGGTGGATCGGCAGGACGGTGATCGCGTAGCGATCGATCTGGTCGGCGAGAAATTCCGGCCAGCTGCGGATTTCCTTGACGCGGCCCAAGCCGACGAGGATCGCCAGCTCCCAGGCGCTCGCCACGCTCAGGAACAGGAGGTTTGCGGGATCGGCGATGGCATCCCTGGCGATTGCCGGCAGGCGCGGATCGTCAAGCGTCCACCAGACAAAACTGTGGGTGTCGAGCAGCAGCCGCAAGGGCGAGACCCGGTCAATCCTTGGGC
>JBQTIU010000123.1:0-2858 GCA_052387815.1 Pseudomonadota bacterium | reverse complement strand
AATCCGGCGCCGACCGGGCGCTGTCGCGGACGGCCGACGATGCCGCCGCGCTGGCGCGCAAGATCCGGCGCTTTCGGCCCGGCGTTCTGGCCTTCAACGGCAAGCGGGCGGCGGCGGCGTTTTTGGGGCGGCCCGTCGACTACGGCCGCCAGCCGGAAACCATCGGGCCGACGGCGATCTTCGTCCTGCCCTCGACCTCGGGCGCCGCGCGCGGCTTCTGGGACGAGCGCGTCTGGCGGAATCTCGCGGCGTTCGTGTCGGAACCTTGAGGCGGCGCTACCTCCCGCGTGGTCCCACGTATTCGTAAAGGTGGAAATAGTTGCATTCGCCGTCCTGCCGCCAGCCGCGACCACCTCGGCCGCCGCGGCGTCACGACTGGCGCCGCGTGCCCGAAAGCCGCCGCCCCGCCTCCCCACAGCGCGACGCGGGAACCCTGCATTCCGCTGGTAGATTCTCGCCTACATTGATATGCTCTGGCCAACCTTGGTCGCGCGACCGGGCCACCAGTTCGCCTCGCGGGAGAGGCCATGACGGAGGATCGCTGGCTGTCCGCGGACGAGATCGCCGAGTACCTCGGCGTCGTCAAG
Source organism: Pseudomonadota bacterium (assembly GCA_052387815.1). Classification (GTDB taxonomy): domain Bacteria; phylum Pseudomonadota; class Alphaproteobacteria; order CACIAM-22H2; family CACIAM-22H2; genus JBQTIU01. The sequence continues at coordinate 2,271 of JBQTIU010000123.1, read as the reverse complement.
GTGTCAATCTACCGATGGATCGAGCACAAAGGGTTACCCGCGCACAAGGTGGGAAAGCTTTGGAAGTTCAAGCGGGACGAGGTAGACGAATGGGTACGCAGCGGCGGGGATGGTAGCGAAATATCCTCCTCCCGGCAGAAGCAGCCGCACAAGCGGCGATGATCGAGCAAACCGAGATGGAAATGACCGGAGGCGCGCGGATCCTGTTGGACGAAGTCAAGGCCGGCCTCGCGAACATCTACGGCTCGAGGCTCAAGGGGGTATACCTCTATGGCTCCTTCGCCCGCGGCGAGCACGATCCCGAATCGGACTTCGACGTGCTGGTGATCCTCGACGACTTCGAGCGCTACGGTTCCGAGGTGGATCGGACGAGCGGCCTTGCCTCCGCGCTCTCTTTGGACCACGACCTCAGCATCAGCATGGTTTTTCTGCGCCCGAGGGACTGGACGCAGGGCGAGACGCCCTTCCTCACGAACGTCAGGCGCGAGGCCGTTCAGGCATGAACGACGCGACGCGCAAGCTCCTGGAAAAGGCGCAACGCGCCGTCAAGACGGCGGATAAGGTTCTCGCCATCGGCGAGGTCGAGGACGCCGCCGCACGCGCCTATTACGCGATGTTCTATGTGGCGGAAGCGCTGCTTGCCGAAAGAGGACTCTCGTTCCGCAAGCACTCCGGAGTGCACAGCGCCTTCGGCATGCATTTCGCCAAGACAGGTCTCCTCGACGCGAAGTTCCATCGGTGGTTGCTGGCGGGCTTCGGAAAGCGAATCGCCGCCGACTACGGCATCGATGAAGCGCTGGTGGACGAGGATGCCAGGGAGATGATCGACCATGCGCGTGCCTTTCTCGACGAAGCCCGCAGGTTCGTGGGACGGACTTCGTGACCGACGACCGCCGACTCATCGAGGATTACCTCCCCATGCAGGCGATCAGCGCCGAAGCTGCGCGAGAGAAGTCCGTCCGCAAGGGCCATGTCTCGACGCTCCATCTTTGGTGGGCGCGGCGGCGGCGGTCTTGAGGCGGCGATGAGCCCGGCAGAACGCGACGAGCGCAGGACCGGCCAGAAGCACCTCGACTTCGGGAAGGAGCGAAGGTCATGATGGATGAGACCACAATTCAACAGGCAGCCGCCGCGTTGCTTCGAGCGGCGCCCGCAGGATCGAGGGTGACCCTATTCGGCTCCTACGCCACCGGAAGCGCCCGTCCGGACGGCGACATTGATTTCCTCGTTGTCGAGCCGAACGTGCAAGACCGCCTGGGCGAAATGGCGAAGCTGTCTAGTCTGCTGGGGAAAATGCTGGTTCCGGCAGACGTCGTCGTCGTGAGCCGGGACGTTTTCGACCGATTTCGGGATACACCCAACACACTGGTCCACCGGGCACTGAAAGAGGGCAAGGTCTATGAATCCGTCGCATGAGACCGCGCGCCCATCTTCAGAGGGCCCGCGGCGATCGGCACGCCTACCGGCGTCTGATGGATGACCCGGAGACACCCGCGCGGCGGATCGGTTTCCACGCGCAGCAGGCCGCTGAGAAGGCGATCAAGCCGGTGCTGGCCTGGGCCAGTGTCGAATATCCGCGCACCCACAACCTGATCATGCTGGTCGAACTGCTGCGCAAGCATGGGTTGCCTTCGCCACCGGATGCCGAGGAACTCGCAAGATTGACACCCTTCGGAGCCGCCTTGCGGTACGACGACGCCTCGCCGGATGAGGATGTTGCCCTGGACCGTGCATGGGCAGCTTCATGCGTGGACCGAACCATCCGCTGGGCAGAAGCCAGCAATACCGGAGCCCGGCCATGACGAACGCGACACCGATCAGGCCCTGGGTCGAGGTCGTGTCGCTCCACCCTGACGTCGTTTCGGAAGCAATACCCCGAACGCGGCGCTTGTGTTCTCGCTTCAGTCGGGCAAGCGGGAATCGCTCGAGTACGTGAACCTGCTCCAGACGGTGGACCGCCTGGCTGCCCGCAAGGATCAGTGGCGCGAACCGGTGGAAGGAAACGAGATCCTCTCGGTCATCCAGAGGCGCCTGCTGGCCAAGATCCCGGATGAGGCGAAAGGCCACGCCTGCGGCGACGGCGTACTAGGAGATCGTCACGCCGATGCGACGCGGCTTCCGGGGCGGCTGGCCCTCGAACGTGTTGCCCGACGTTCTCGGGCCGGGCCTCCGCGTCGTCTTTTGCGGCTCGGGCGTCGGCGAGGCCTCGCGCCGGGCCGGCGCCTACTACGCCGGCCCCGGCAACCGCTTGTGGCCGACCCTGCATGCGAT
>JBQTIU010000122.1:0-20488 GCA_052387815.1 Pseudomonadota bacterium | reverse complement strand
TCACGCGGCCCGACATGGCAGCGCACCGCGAGAAAGGCTCGCGCGTGCCCGAACAAAGCGACGAGCAGCTGCGCCATCTCATCGCCAACTACTACGGCATGATCTCGCTCATCGACCACAACGTCGGGCGCCTGTTCAACGCACTGGAAGACTGCGGCGTCGCCGACAATACCATCGTGGTTTACACCACCGATCACGGCGACTGGCTGGGCGACCATGGGCTGATCCTGAAAGGCCCGATGATGTACGAGGGCCTGTTGCGCGTGGGCCTGATCTTCAGCGGTCCGGGCGTGCCGCGCGGCAAGGTGGTCGCCGACCCGGTGGCCACCACCGATCTCGCCGCCACATTTTACGATTACTGCGGCGTGGACGCCGGCCGCGCACTGAACGGCCGCAGCCTGCGCAAGCTCATGCACGACATGGAGTCGCGCGACTACGCCTACAACGAGTGGCGGCTGCACCCCTCGCGCACCGGGCTCGCGCTCGACCTGCGCTGCGTGCGCACGCGCAATGCCAAGCTCACGCTGGAGCTCGGTTCGGGCGCCGGCGAGTTGTATCATCTGGGCAACGACCCGCATGAAATGGACAACCTGTTCGGCAATCCGGATTACGCCGCGTTGCAAAAAGAGCTCACCGACATGATCCGCGCCCGGCCGGATGATGTGGCAAGCGTCCTGCCCGAACCCATAGGCATGGCGTAACGCGAGTCGGGTTTATCACCACTATAACGAGGAGGAAACATGAATCGCCCTATCTGCACTGCCCTGATAGCCGGAGCGCTGGCACTGACACCACTGTTCGCCACCGCCCAGAACACCTATCCCAACCGTCCTATCCGCATGGTCGTGCCTTTCGCTCCCGGCGGCGGCTCGGACATCTCGGCACGCGTTCTGGCCGATGCCCTGGGCCCGGCCCTGGGCACCACGATCGTGGTGGACAACCGCCCCGGCGCCGGCAGCACGCTGGGTACCGACATCGTTTCGAAGGCATCACCCGACGGCTACACCACGCTGCTCGGCAACATCAGCATGGCCTTCTATCCGGCGCTCTATAAAAACCTGCCCTACAACACGCTGCGCGACTTCACGCCGGTGTCGCTGGTGGTGGAGCAGCCCAACATCATGGTGGCCCACCCTTCGCTGCCCGCCAAGACCCTCAAGGAGTTCATCACTCTCGCACAAGCCAGTCCGGGCAAACTGACCTACGGCTCCGCCGGTCTCGGCTCGGGCACACACCTGGCGATGGAACTGCTGCTGATCTCGCTCAAGCTCAAGTTAATTCATGTTCCGTACAAAGGCACGGGGCCCGCGCTCACCGCCCTGCTCGGCAACGAGACTTCGGTATTCATGTCGACCTTCGCCTCGGCGCTGCCGCATGTGAAATCCGGGCGGCTGCGTACCTTCGGCGTGACCACGCTCAAGCGCGCGAGCGCCCTGCCGGACACCCCGACAATAGCCGAGGCTGGCGTTCCCGGGTTTGATTACGGCACCTGGTACGGGCTGCTGGTGCCCGCCGGCACGCCGCGCGCCATCGTCGACAAGCTCAACAAGGCCACGGTTGAGCAACTCAAGACGCCCGCACTGCAGCAGCGCTATAACGCCCAGGGCCTGGATACCATTCCGTCCACCTCGGCGGAGTACATGGCCAAGCTCAAATCCGAAACGGAAAAATGGGCCAAGGTCGTGCGCGAGGCCAATATCCAGCAGCAGTAAAGGCATACGAATCGAACAAAATAATCAATAAATACAAATTGTTATAAAATGACCCTGCGCGACAGGATAGGCATAGACCTCGGCCGCCGCATACGTCTCGAAGAAGGCATCGCGTGGGCGGCACAGCACGGCGTGCGCTACATCGACATCCAGCTCGACACCGCCGCCAATGCCGTCACCGCCTTCGACGACGGGCGCGCGGCGGCCATCCGTTGCGCCTGCGAAAGGCACGGCATCCACCTCGGTCTGCACACGCTGTCGGCGGTGAATGTCGCGGAATACTCGCCCTACGTCGGCGAGGCGGTCGACGCCTACCTGAAAAGCTACGTCGACATCTGTCCCAGGCTCGGCGCCGAATGGATGGTGGTGCACGCCGGTTATCACTTCACTTCCGACAAGCCGCTGCGCATGCAGGCCGGGCGCGAGCGCCTGCAGCGCATCGCCGATTACGCCGAGAAGAAAAAGGCGCGCATCCTGCTGGAGAACCTCAACAAGGAGCCGGCGGACGCCGAGGTGCACTACCTCGCGCACACCATCGAGGAGTGGCGCTACTACTGGGATATCGAATCGCCCGCCCTGCAGCTCTCGTTCACCGCCAACCACGCCCACCTGGTGCCGGAGGGCATCGCGGGCTTCGTCGACGCGCTGGATTTCCGTCGCGTCGGCGAAGTGCGGCTGGCCGACTGCTGGCGCAACGGCCACGAGGAGCACCTCAAGCCCGGCGCCGGCGATGTGGATTTCGGCGACATGTTCCGGCGCATCGAAGGCAGGGGTTTCACCGGCCATTACACCAACGCCTTCGGCACGCTGGACGACATGCTCGCCGCGCGCGATGATCTGGTCGAAAAAGCGCGGGCCGCGGGAGTCGCCGTTTAGTTCGCTAACAAGGGGATCGATCATCATGCATCACGACCACGCGCATTACATGGGGCTGGCGCTGGAGCAATCGCGGGAAGCGGCGCGCAAGGGCAACCGCCCGGTCGCCTCGCTGATCGTGCGCGACGGCAACATCATCGGCGCCGGACAGAACACCATGTTCAGCGACTTCGATCCCAGCGCCCACGCCGAAGTCGCGGCCCTGCGCGAGGCCTGCGGCAAGCTGAAAACCCTGGACCTGTCGGGTGGCACGCTGTATTCCACGCTGGAACCCTGCCCGATGTGCTTGTGGGCCATGCAGGAGGCGAAAATCAGCCGCCTGGTGCTGGGCGGACGCTACGCCGGCATCGGCCGCTTCGACATGGGCCGCTATACCGTCGAATCCTTCCTCGAGTTCACGGGCAGGAAACTGGAGATCGTCACCGGCGTGCTGCAGCAGGAATGCGAGGCCGTGCGCATCGAATGGATGAAGGCCCGGAAACCCGGATGACGGGATGAAAATGAGGTAAAGTTGGCAGGGCAATAAAGAAGCAGCCGGCGCGATCGGCAGTTCAAACAAGACTTCCGCCGGCAAACGCACAGTCACTCAAACCTAGGAGGAGTGCCATGAAGCTGCTGAAACTGCTGTCCGCACTTGCGTGCATGTCGTTCGCGCACGCCGCAACAGCCCAGTTGGAAATCAAATTCGGCCATGTCGGCGAGCCCGGCTCGCTGTTTGCCAAGTCGGCGGAAGAATTCGCCAACCAGGCCAACAAGAAACTCGGCAACAAGGCCAAGGTGGTGGTGTTCGGGTCGAGCCAGCTCGGCGGCGACAAGGAGCTGCTGCAGAAGCTCAAGCTCGGCACCGTCGATTTCGCGCTGCCCTCGACCGTGATGTCGTCCGAGTCCGACCTCTTCGGCCTGTTCGAGATGCCCTACCTGGTCAAGGACCGCGACCACATGGGCCGCATCGAGCGCGAGATTTTCTGGCCCAAGCTGGCGCCGGCGGCGGAGCAGAAGGGCTACCGGATCCTGGCCGTGTGGGAGAACGGGTTCCGCCATATCACCAACAACCGGCGTCCGATCGTCGCGCCCGCCGATCTCAAGGGCATCAAGCTGCGCGTGCCCGAGGGCGTATGGCGGGTCAAGATGTTCCAGGCCTACGGCGCCAACCCCAGCCCGATGAAGTTCTCGGAGCTGTTCGTGGCCCTCCAGACCGGGGTCATGGACGGCCAGGAGAACCCGTTCGCGCAGATCTACAGCGCCAAGCTGCACGAGGTGCAGAAGCACCTGTCGCTGACCGGCCACGTTTACGTCCCGGCCTACGTGACGGTGGGCATGCGCAAATGGGACGGCCTCTCCGCCGAACTGCGCGAGGTCTTGACGGCGGTCGCCAAGGACGCGCAGAAGTTCGTTTATGCCAACGCCGCCCGGCTCGACAGCGAGCTCATCGAGGCGGTGCGCAAGGCCGGCGTGCAGATCAACGAGGCCGACAAGAACGCCTTCATCGAGGCGAGCAAGCCGATCTACGAGGAGTTCGGAAGGGAAGTCCCGGGCGCCAAGGAGCTGATCGAGCGGGCCGTGGGGCTGGGCCGGACCTCCTAGCCCGCGCGGTCGCCGCCCGGCCATGGTGAGCGAGCCCGGCCCCAGCCATGGGCCGGGCGCCCGGCGCTGGCTGGCGGCGGCGCTGGGCGGCTTCGAGCGCCTGCTCGAAGCCATCGTGCTCGCCCTCATGCTCGCTCTGGCGTTCGTCGTCACCCTCGGCATCGGTTTCCGCAGCGCCGGGCGGGCGCTCGTCTGGTACGACGAGGTCGCCTCGATCCTGCTCGCCTGGCTCACCTATTACGGGGCGGCGCTGGCGGCCTTGAAGCGCGCCCATATCGGCGTTCCGGGGATCGTCGAGGACCTGCCGCCGGGCTGGCGCTTTGCCGCCTTCGCCACCGCCGAGGCCCTCGTCCTCGGGTTCTTCGCGCTGGTCGCTTGGGTCGGCATGGAGGTCCTCGTCGTCATCGCAGGCGACAGGCTGGTGAGCCTGCCTTGGGTTCCGGCCGGCCTCGCCCAGTCGGTGATCCCGGTCGGGGCGGCATCGTTCATCTTGGCCCAGCTCTTGAGCGCGCCCGCGGCGTGGCGAAAGATGGCCGCACGACCGGTTGCCGCCGGCGCAAGCGACGGCGCCACGGAGTAGGCCATGGCGATGTTCGTCCTCTTCCTCGGCCTGTTGGCGCTCACGCTCATCAACGTGCCGATCGCGGTCGGCCTCGGGGTGGTGGCGGTCGGCGCCATGGTCTTGACGCAAGGGCTGGACACGCTGCCCAACGTGGCGATCGCGCTCTACAACGGCGCCACCAATTTCCCGCTGCTCGCCATTCCGCTGTTCATCCTGGCGGGCGCGATCATGAACGCCTCCGGGATCTCGCGCCGGCTCATCGTCTTCGCCTCGGCGCTGCTCGGCTTCGTGCGCGGCGGCCTGGCGATGGTGACCATCGGGGCGTCCATGTTCTTCGCCGAGATTTCCGGCTCGGCGGTGGCCGACGTGGCGGCGCTGGGATCGATCCTCATCCCGGCGATGAAGTCGCGCGGCTATCCCGTCAACTTCGCCGCCGCGGTGTCGTCCTCGGCGGCGACGCTCGCCGTCATCATCCCGCCCTCGATCCCGATGATCCTCTATGCGGTGATGGCGGAAACCTCGGTGGTGCAGCTATTCGTCGCCGGCATCGTGCCCGGCGTGCTCGGCGGGTTCCTGCTCATGGGCATGGCCTATTGGTTCGCCGTGCGCCACGACTTCCCGGTCGAGGAGGCCTTCCAGCTCAAGCGCCTCGGGCGGACCTTCAAGGAGGCGGCCTGGGCCTTCCTCCTGCCGGTCGTCATCTTGGGCGGCATCTTCGGCGGCTTCGTCACCGCCACCGAAGGGGCGGCGCTGGCCGTCGTCGCGGCGCTCGCCGTCGGCCTCCTCATCTATCGCGAACTCGACTGGGCGCACCTGCGCCAGGCGGCGATCGAGGGCGGGGTGCAGACCGCGGTCGTGATGCTCCTGGTCGCCACCTCGACCCTGGTCGGCCAGTACTTGACCGAGATGCAAGCGCCCCAAGACCTGGCGCGCACGATCGGTGAATTCACCCGCAACAAATACGTGGTGCTCGCCCTCTTGAACGTGCTGTTCCTGTTCTTGGGCATGTTCCTGCATTCGGCGGCGGCGATCATCCTGGTGGTGCCGATCGTCATGCCGCTGGTGCGCTCGGTCGGCATCGATCCGGTGCATTTCGGCCTCATCGTCACCGTCAATCTCGGCATCGGCCAGCAGACCCCGCCGGTGGCGAGCGTGCTGATGGTCGCCTGTGCGATCGCCAAGGCCGATGTCTGGGAGGTCACCAAGGTCAATGTCTGGTTCATCGCCGTGCTCGTGGCGGTGCTCATCCTGGTGACCTACGTCCCGGCCGTGCCGATGGCGCTGGTCGAGTATTTCTACCGCTGAGGTTGGCGTCGCGGCCGCGGCCTGGGCTGCCGCGGCCTGGGCTTGCGCGGCTTCACGTGCGGTCGGCCGTACCTGGCGGCATGAGCCGAACGACGGCCTCCCGGACAACGGTTACGACACCGAGGCCGGCGCGCGCCTCGCGCGCCTCGGGCTCGGCGATGTCGTCATACCGCATCTGAACCGAATACGGTTGCAGCGTTACGATTTCGTCGCGCAACCGCTCGAGGTCACCTGCGATCCGGCAGCACATATCGAGCAGCACGCCGAGATCGTGCGTGTGGGGGTACTCGACCCCACGATGGGCGAGCAAGGCCTTCAGATATTTTTCGGCCGCCTGCTGCATATGAAAGCAGGCGGGGCCGAACGGGCCTCCGAGAGTGGTCAGCTTTTCCGCGGCCGCCCGGTCCTGGCCGGCCTTGCGAAGCAGCAGGTTTGCAAGATCATGGCTGCTTTTCATACAGCACTCGGCCCTCGCGGAGCACGCGCGTGGCGATAAAGCTTGTGACTTGGCTCCAGTCGGCGATTTCGGCCGGCGTGTACCACAAGAGATCCGTCGGCATGAAAATGCCGCGGAGCGCGCGATAGGCGCTCTGCAGGGCCCTGGCGCGCGGTTGGTCCGTGTGCTTGACGATGAGCAAATCGATATCGCTGCCGGGCCGAGCCCGGCCCCCCGCCCGGCTCCCGAACAACACGATCTTGTCCGGGTCGATCGCCGCGACGAGCCGCCGCACGATTTCTTCGATCACCGGATCTTCGGCAGTGGCGATCATGAGTTCCCCAATGACCTCGACGCGCTCAGCGCCGCTGGCCATGAGCCGATTATACCAGAGTCACAATGATTCGAGCCGACGTATCCAAGGATGTGTCTTGTAGGGGGGACATGGCCGCGATGCCCGAGATTTTCTTCCATGGTCGTGCGCCTTTGAGGCGCTGGGGGTGTGGGCGGTAATATTCTCGACCCTCGAATGCCTCGCGACTTGCCAGACCTGATATAACGCCCTCGCTTGCCCATGGCCCAGGACTACCTCACTGAAATTCCCTACCTCGCCCAGTTCTACGGCGAACAGGCGCCCGTCCACGTCAACTACGTGATGGCGCTCAACGGCGTGGCGCCGCGCCCGCTCGATGACGGCTTCACCTATTGCGAGCTCGGCTCGGGCCAGGGGCTGACCGCCAACACCCTCGCCGCCGCCTACCCGCAAGGACGCTTTTACGGCGTCGACATCAACCCGGAGCATATCAAGAACGCGCGCGCGATGGCGGAGGCCGGCCGGCTTTCCAACGTCACCTTCATCGAGCGGCCGATCGCCGAGCTCGATGCCGTCGATCTCCCCGATTTCGATTTCGTCACCCTGCACGGCGTCTATTCCTGGGTGAGCGAATCGACGCGCCAGGCGATCGTCGGGTTCCTCGCCCGCAAGCTCAAGATCGGCGGCGGCGCCTACGTCAGCTACAATGCGCTCCCCGGCTGGGCCGGCCTCGAGCCCTTGCGGCGGATGATGGTGGCGGCGACCCCGACGCTGGTGCACAACCCCATCGAACGGGCCAAGACCGGCCTCGTCTATCTCCAGTTCCTGCGCGACCGCAAGGCCAAGTATTTCACCGACCACCCGCAGGCCGGCGCGATGCTCGACCTGATCCTGGGCCTGCCCGTCAACTACGTCGCCCACGAGTACCTGACCCCGGAATGGAACCCCATGTATTTTGCTGAAGTCGCGCGTGAACTCGGGGCGGCGGGCGTGCTGTTCTGCGGCAACGCCACGCTGGCGTTGAACTACCCGGAATTCACCATCCCGGCCGATTTCCAGCCGATCTTCCGCACGGCGCCCGGCCGCGGGGTGCTCGAATCCCACCGCGACTTCGTGCTCAACGCGCGGTTCCGGCGCGACATCTTCGTGAAACCGGGGGCGGAAACGGTGCCCGAGGGCGCGCGCCGTTCGCTGTTCGAGGCCATGCAGTTCGGGACCACGCAGGGGCGCGAGGCGCTCAAGACCAAGCTCGCCCTCGACGGCGGCGAGATCAACCTCGAAGGGCCGATCTACCGGCCGCTCATCGAGGCGATGGCCGAGGGGGTGCGCCCGCTCGCCGAGATCGAAGCCGATCCGCGGCTCAAGGCCTTCGCGCCCAAGGAAATTTTCGACGCCGTCAAGATGCTGGTCGTGGGCGGCCAGTTCGGCCCTTGCGCGCGGGCGGCGGCGGCGCTGGCGCGATTGCCGGCCAACCGGCTCAAGATCCCGCTGCCCTTGAACCGGGCCCTCCTCGAGGGCGCCGGACTGGCGAGCGAGGAGCTCTACCTTGCCTCGCCGGTGGCCGGCAACGGGGTGCCGGTGTCCCTCATCGATGGGCTCGCCATGCTAGGGCTCGCCAACGCCCCGGCCAAGGAGGCCCCCGAGTGGGCGTGGCTGCATTTGCAGCGCTCCCAACGCACCCTGATGCACGGGCAAGTCGCGCTCGACGGTCGCGAGGCCCATTTGGCCGCGCTCGGCGAGGCGGTCGAGCGCGTGCGCGGGCCGGCGCTTGCCAAGCTCGTCGAGTGCGGGCTGGTCGCCCCGGCCTGAGCGGGCGTATATTGTCGGGGCGGGTTATAAACCCGCCCCCACACGGGAAACGGGACCGTCCGTTCGTAGGGGTGGGTTTCAAACCCGCCCCTACAGGGGCAACGACGTTGGCCTGCCGTAGGGGCGGGTTTATAACCCGCCCCAGATGCAGCCCAGGGGAAGCAGGATCCATGGTCCAGGACTATCGCACCGTTGTTACCCAGGACTATCTCACCGACGTGCCCTACACCGCCGGGTTCTACGGCGAGCAGTCGCCGGCCCACATGAACTACATCGCGGCGCTCAACGGCTGGATGACGCCGCGCCTCGACCAGGCGTTCACCTGTTGCGAGCTCGGCTCGGGCCAGGGCCTGACCCTCAACACGCTGGCGGCCGCATACGATAACGGGCGCTTCTTCGGCGTCGATTTCAATCCCGAGCATGTCCGCAACTCGCGCGCCATGGCCGCGCAGGGCCAGTTGAGCAACGCCACCTTCATCGACAAGAGCTTCACCGATCTCGACGGCGTCGATCTCCCCGATTTCGACTTCGTGACGCTGCACGGCGTCTATACCTGGGTGAGCCGGGAGGTTCGCCAGGCGATCGTCGATTTCCTCAAGCGCAAGCTCAAAGCCGGCGGCGTCGCCTATGTGAGCTACAACGCCTTCCCGGGCTGGGCGGCGCTCGCCCCCTTGCGCGAGATCATGCTGGCGTTCACGGCGCCCATGAACTTGAACAGCGTCGACAAAGCCAAGCAGGGCCTGGCCTACCTCAAGTTCCTGCGCGACAAGAAGGCCAAGTATTTCACCGACAACCCGTCGGCGGGCGGGATGCTGGATTTCATCGAGAAACGGCCGATCAACTACGTCGCGCATGAATACTTCAACGCCAACTGGAACCCGATGTATTTCGGCGACGTCGCGCGCGACTTGCGCGCGGCGGGCCTGGTGTTCGCCGGCAACTCTCCGGTGTCGATGAACTACCGCGACCTCACGATCCCCGCCGCCTTCCAGGACATCATCAAGACGGCGCCCGACCGGGTGGTCTACGAAACCCACCGCGACTTCGTGCTCAATGCGCAGTTCCGGCGCGACATCTACGTCAAGCCCAGCGGGCCCCAGCATCCCGAGGCCGACCGCCGCTTTTTGTACGAGCACATGCATTTCGGAACCGCGCTCCTCCGCGACGTCCTCCTCACCAAGATCACGCTCGCCGGCGGGGAGCTCAACCTGCAAGGGCCGATCTACCCGGCCCTCATCGACCGGCTGGCGCGCGGCGCCTGGTCGCTGGCCGAGCTCGAAGGCGAGGAAACGCTCAAGGCATATACGCCGGCGGACATCCTGGAAGGCGTCAAGTCGCTGGTCGCCGGCGGCCAGTTCGCCGCCTGCGCGCGCGGCGCGCCCCCGGCCGCCGACGGCTCAGCCGCCCGGCTTACCATCCCGGTGCCGCTCAACCGCGTCCTCCTCGAGACGCGGATGTTCACCAACGAGCCGTTCAACCTCGCCTCGCCGGTGGTCGGAAACGGCATCTCGCTGCCGATGATCGACGGTCTCGCCATCCTCGCGCTCGCCAATGCGAGCGCCGAGGAAGCGCCCGAGTGGGCGTGGTCGTTTCTCGCCAAGGCCAACCGGTCCTTGTCGACCGACAAGGGCCCGGTCCAGGGCCGCGAGGCCAATATCGCCATGATCCGGCCGGCGGTCGATTCCGTTCTCGGGCCGCGCCTCGTCAAGCTCATCGAATGCGGGCTGGTCGCACGGGCGTGAGCGGCCGGCAGGCGAGGTCCATCCTGCTCGCGGCCGCGTTGGCTGCCGGGGCGCCGGCCGCCGCAGCCGATATCGACGCCGCGGTCCACGAAATCCTGATCCGCCGCGGGCTCGGGCCCGACGCGCTCACGACCATCGACAACGTCTTGCGCCACGAGGCGCCGCCCCCGCGCTTGAGCCATCCGGTCGTGCGCGAGTTGTTGGGCTCGCCGCTCGAAGCCGCGCGCGTCGCCGCCTTGTTCGAGCGATTGGTGCCGGCCGGGATCAAGCGCCTGGCGGACACCAGCTCGACGCCGGAGCCGGCGCGCTTGGGGGGCGCGCAAATTCCCGCCGCGGTTCCCGGGCCCGGCGTTGCCGGGCCCCTGGCCGCCGTCATCGCCGCGTATCTTGACGAAGCGGGCCGGGCCCGGGACTTGGCTCTCGCCGCCGCGGGCGGCGCCGCGATCGATCCGCAGCCGATCCTCGAGACCTTGCGGACCGGCGCACTGCCAGAGGCGGCGGCACTTGCCCGCCTCGGCGCCACGCTCGATCCCGTGCTCCTCGACCGGGCGGTGGCGGCGTTCGTGGCGGCGACCGGCCGGCTCGCGGCCAGGTTGCGCGACCCCGCCGCGCCGTCCTGGTTTCCACCCGCGCCGGTCCGCTTCGCCTCGGCCCTTGGCATCGTCGCAATCGGCACGGCGGGCGACGACGTGCATGGGCCCGATGCGGAGGGCCGCCATGCGGCCCTCATCATCGATCCCGGCGGCAACGACCGCTACGAGCTCGCCCCGGTGACCGGCGGCAACGTGCGGGCGATTTTCGATCTCGGCGGGAACGACGTTTACAGCGGCCAGGACGTCGTCATTTTCGGCCTTTCGGCGATCGTCGATCTGGCTGGCGACGACCGCTATTCCTCGCCGGGGGCGGGACAGGGCGCGGCGATCGCCGGGGTCTCGCTCATCATCGACCTGGCCGGCAACGACGTCTACGAAGCCGGGATTTTCGCCCAGGGCGCGGCGGCGCTGGGCATCGGCGCGCTTGTCGACCTGGCGGGCGAGGATTCCTATCGCATCCGGGCCGGCGGGCAGGGGTTCGGAATGGCCGCGGGCCTGGGGCTGCTGTGGGATGTGGCCGGCAACGACGTTTACGTGGCCGCCGGTGGGCTCGCCGATGCCTTCGATCGCGGCGGCGGGCGCAGCCATGCCCAGGGCGCGGCCTATGGGTTCCGCACCAGCCTGGCCGGCGGCATCGGCATCCTGCGCGACGATCAAGGCGACGACCGCTACGAAGCGGAAATGTTCGCCCAGGGCGTCGCCTACTACTACGGGCTCGGTCTCCTTTGGGACGGCGCCGGCGACGATCGCTACCGCGCCGTCCGCTACGGGCAGGGCAACGGGGTCCACGAGGCGGTGGGCGTGCTGTTCGACGGGGCCGGCGACGACGCCTACGAGCTCGGCTTCGGGGTCGGCCAGGGCATGGGGCTCGACCTCGCGCTCGGCCTGTTGATCGACCGCTCGGGCAACGACCGCTACCTGGCGGGACTGCTGGCGCAAGGCACGGCGACCGCCAACGGCGTCGGCCTGCTCGCCGATGGCGGCGGCGCCGACTCGTTCGCCGTCGCGCAACCTGGCCCGGCCTGGGGCCATGCGCAATGGGCGCGCCGCCTGCCGTCCTTGGGGCTGCTCCTGCACGATGAAGGCGCATCGAGCTTCCGGCGCGGCGCGGAGGAATTCTTGCCGCCCGCGGCGGCGGCCGGGCTGGGCGGACCCCAGGGCGGGCTTGCGGTCGTCCACGAGCCCCCGGGTGGGCAAAGCTGCCCGCAGACCGCCCCGGAGGCCGAGGACGACGGCCGCACCGTCGCCGACTGGCTCGGCGATACCGCGCCGATGTTCGGGTCCGCCGCCCCGGTCCACGCAAGTTTCAGCCGCCTCAAATCGCGACTGCCCGGCACGCTCCGGGGGGTCATCGCCGCCCTGCCCGGCGACGATTTCACGCTCGTCTGGACCTTGAGCGAAATTTTGCGCTGCCTGCTCGAGGGCGCATCGCCCGCGGTGGCGGAAGAGCTGTGGGCCGGCATGGAAGGCGCCTTGGCGGACAACCCCAGGACTCGGCTCGCCATCACGATCGCCGCCGCGCTCGCTCATCGGCGCCCGCCGCCGGCCCGGCTCGAGCCGAGCCTCGCGGTCCTCGATCGCCATCCGAGCTGCGGCGTGCGGGCGACCAGCCTCGCCTTGCGCTTTGCCGGGGCCGCGGCCGGGCGCCCCGTGGACCCGGCGCTGGCCGCGCTCGGCGATCCGTGCTGGCGGATGCAGGCGACGGCGCTCGCGATCCTGCAAAAATCCGGGGCAGCGGGGCGCGGCGCGAACACCGGCGCCCTGCCGTCGTTCCTCAAATAGGAAAATGGGGATGAGCGCGGCTGGGTTGCAAGTCGTCTCATTTGATCCTATATTCGTTGGCGATTGAGACAACGGAGCGTTGAGACAGTGGAGCACCTGGTGATCGATGCCCGGCAAATCGCGGCGGTGATGGGCGGGAAGGCCGTGCTCGGCCAGGTCATCCGCTCGATAACCGATCTCGAGGCCAGGGTCGTCAGGGGTTTGCCTCGCAAGGCCATCGAAACCTGCGTCCGCCGCATCATCGACCGGCCGGCGGAGCGGCGGGCGGTGATTTACCGCTTCGTGCCGAAAGCGACCTTCCATCGGACCCGCCGGCTGAGCTTCGCCCACAGCGAATGCACGGAGCGCCTCGCCCGGGTGATCGCCACCGCGGAATGGGTTTGGGGCGATCGCGCGGATGCACGAGAGTGGCTGATGACGCCCCATCCCGGCCTCGGCGGGAAAAAGCCGATCGAGGCCGCTGTCACCGAGATCGGCGCGCGCCAGGCGGAACTCATCCTTTGGAAAGGCGCCTATGGTCTCCCGGTCTAGGGGACCGCTCACCGCCTATCGCATCACAATATCGCAATACGCGGTTTTCGACGGTGCGGGCACATTCCTATTCGGCGGACGCTGGACCTCGCCTGGCCGCCGCGTCATCTATGCGGCCGAACATTTCGGCGGCGCGATGCTCGAGAGCCTCGCTCACTTCAACATCAAGCGGATCCCGAGGATTTCCCGGTCGATCCGCATCCTCATTCCGGCCGAACTCGAGATCGAAGAGATTACGGCCAGCGATGTCCCGGGCTGGGACGCCGAGGATCAAATCGCCAGCCGGGCCTACGGCGATGCCTGGCACGAAGGCGGTCGCACCGGCCGCCGGCCGGCCGTCCTGATCGTGCCCTCCAAAGTCGTGCGCGTTGAGCGCAATGTGCTCATCGACCAGGACCACCCGGATTTCGGGCACGTAATCGCCGAAGCCCCGGAACCCGTGACCTGGGACCCGCGCGTCATCTCCAAGGATTGACTCGCGCGATTCGTAGGGGCGAGGCCGCGAGGCAGCGCCTCGCGCCTCGCCGGTCTCACGACCCGCCCGGGCGGGTTATAAACCCGCCCCTGCCCGGGGAACAGCGTCGACCCGCCCGGCCCGCCCCTACCGCGCCGGCGAGGCGTCGGCCGGAACCAAGCGCTCGAGGTTGCCGAACAACTGCCGCTGCCAGTCGTTGAGCCCGACCACCGCCCGACCCTTGGCGATCGCCGCCCGGGCCTTCGCCCAGTCCTGGTGTCTGATCCTATAGCTCGCCTCGAGGTAGTGGAGGGTCGGCTGGTGGGCGATGGTGGCGTGCGCGCGGCGCAAGTGTTCCTCGATCGCCGTGGTCGGCTCGGGTCCGGAGTCGGTCCCCATGAGATAGGCGAGCCGCGCCAGCGCCAGCGCGGCCCAGTCGGGCGCGGCGCTGGCGCTGACCCGGTAGAGTTCCTCCATCCTCTCCGTGTCGTAGGGGAGTTCGCGCTTAAGTTCGGCCAGGGCCATGACCATGATGAACAGTTGCTGGCGAGTCTTGCGATCGTAAGGGTTCCACTCGTAGGCCCGGAGATTGCGCTCGAGCGCGACTTCGCCATACCCCGCCATGGCAAAAGAGGCGCTTTCGAGAAAATATTTCTGGCCCATGAACAAGCGGGCATCGGCATAGCCGAGCGCCGGGACGCCGAGCGCCGCGCCGGCCAGCGGCAGCCAGCGCGCCCAGGCGGGCAGGGCTACGACCACACGGGCCGACCCGGTGGGCTGGCGGACGGCAAGGGCGCCGAACACGAGCGCGGCGGCGAGCGCGGTCGCCGGGTTCTGCAACGGGAATTCGAGTTGCGCGGCGATGAGGAGTGCCGCGGCCGAGAGTGCCGCCGCGTGGTCGGCGAGGCTCTTTCCTCGCTTGGCGCGCTGGTTGCGGATCGCCAGCCCGAGCCACAACACGGCGATCGCTACCCCCGCCACTCCGAATTCGGCGAGCCCCTGCAGGAGATCGTTGTGCGCCGCCCCGGGCATCGTCTGGATGGCCTGGAACAGCGGCGTCTCCAGCCACGGAAACACGGAGAGATGGCTCTCCTGGAGGCGCGGGTATTCGAAATCGAAGCTGCCGAGCCCATGCCCGAGGAAGGGCGCCTCGAGCCACAGGAGGATGCTGTTGGTCCACAGCTCGAGGCGGAAGGCGAGCGAGGTGGCGAAGTACATCTTTTCCCACCACAGCCACGAAGCCGCCGCCGGCGCCGCGATCAAGGCGGTCACGAGCGCCCAAAAACGGAACGGGTCCAGGCGGTGGAAGAGGAACACGCCGAGGGCGAACAGGCCGACGCCGGGGATGACCAGGAACTCGATCTTGCTTTGGTTGAAGGCCAGGAGATAGACGATCGCGCCCAAGCCGAGGACGGCGCCTGCGGCCTTGAGGACGGGCCGCGCGTGGAACATGAGGGCGAGCGGGAACGGCAGGGCCACCAGCATGAGCTCGGTCGCGTAATTCCGGTTGCCGAAACCCGCGAAGCGAAACGGCGGCAGGACAGCCGCCAGGACGAGGGCCACGGCGATCGCCCCGACGAACAGGGCCGGCAGGATGAAGTCCAACTCGGCCGCCGGCCGCCGCCGCACCCACGTGAAAACGACGGCCAGCGCCGTCATGTGCAGCAGGGAAATCGACCCCAGGCCGGGATCGGAGGACCAGGCGAGCGACAGGGCGGCATAGGCGACGAACGCGAGGGTCAATAGGTCGATGTCGTCCACCGCCGCCCGATCCCGGCGCAGCCCGAGCGCGAAATCGAACAGCGCCAGCAAGGCCGCCAAATGCACGCCGACCCATTTCGGCACCACGGTCGAATGGCTGCCGAGATCGAAGACGGTGATGGAACATATTCCCAAGACCACGGCGATGACGGCCCGCGCCGAAACGCCGGCCAGGAGGGCGGGAAGGGCTGGCGATAATGGCGTGGCGTGGGCCATCGCAGTCCTCGATGCGGTTGTTGTACAGCCTGTCGGGGCCGGTTTCAAACCGGCCCCGCGCGGGCGGGTTACAAACCCGCCCCTACGCAACCGATATGTAATGATCCGTGTAGGGGCCGGTCTGAGACCGGCCCCTCGGGCGGGTGACAAACCCGCCTCTACGCAACCGATAGGTAATGATCCGTGCAGGGGCCGGTCTGAGACCGGCCCCTCGGGCCGGTTACAAACCCGCCCCTACGCAACCGATCTGTAATGATCCGTGCAGGGGCCGGTTTCAAACCGGCCCCGCGCGGGCGGTGCTGGCATGGGCGGGTTATAAACCCGCCCCTACGAAATGCCATCGCCGTTTCCCTACGTAGGGGCCGGTTTCAAACCGGCCCCTCGCCCAGGTCCATAATCACATTTCGCTAGTTGCCTTTAACCTTGGCCGGGGTTTAGCAATCACCCTGCAGGATCAGTTGAGGCCGGGTGATCGTAGGTGGGGCGGGTCTCACGACCTGCCCGCGGGCGGGGTTGAAACCGGCGAGGCGCGGCCTCGCGACCCCGCCCCTATGGACCCCCGGTTTCGGGAATCGGATAGGAATTTCAACAGGATCGAAGATCCAAACAGGAAGGGACGACCCCCATGTTGTTCGGCAAGAACCTTCGTACCGCCCTCTTGAGCTCGACCGCCCTGGTCGGCGCGGCCTCCTTCGCCAGCGCCGCCGAACTCAGCGGCCCGACCGATCTTTCCGGCGGGTTCGTGGCGCCGTTGACCTTGGCGCAAGTCCGGTCGGCAGTCGGGACCGCCATCACGCCTGCCCTCGGCAAGGGATTGAAGTTCCGGATTACCGCCGGTCCCACCAGTCCCACCGCGCCCTTTGCCGCCAATACGGGCCTTGCCGCGGCTGCCGGCGGCACGGCCAGCCTTCTCACGGGGGGTGCGCCGAAGTTCTATCCCTTCTACTTCGACTCGGCGGGCGCCTTCCTGTTCACCGGCGCCGCCGTGACCGATGCCAGCCAGGGCACCCCAAGCGGCGTCGCCGATGGCATCGAGGCGAATATTCTGCTGACAACCAACGCGGCCGCGTCCTCGGTGGCGTTCGTGGTCGTGGCCGGCGCGAGCGATTCGATCCGCTCCGCCCCGGCGGTGCTGGCCACGGCCAACACCGGCGTGATCGATAGCATCAAGGCGAGCGTCACCCAGCAGCCGAGAGGGGTCAAGTTCGACACTGTCGCGCTCGACCTCACCAGCACCTATGCCGCCATCACCTCCACCGAGGCCGATGCGGCCGCGGCGAAGATCACGGCCGCGCAGAAACTGCCGCTGGTCACCACCTATATCGGCCCGACGCTCACCAGGGCCAACAAGCCGACCGACGCCGCGGATACGGTACAGGTCACCATCTTCACCTCGCATCCGACGAACATCGTAACGCCCTCGTTCACAGCCCCGGCGGTCGCCGCGGTCCCGGCCCTCGTCGTCGGCACCACCGACGTCAAGCCGGACCTGAAATTCGTCACAACTGCAGGGACCGAGACCACGTCCGCCACCACCAAGGTCAATCCGGCCGGGGCGTTCCAAGACCTCCTCGGCGGCGAATTCTTCACCGTCCGCGGCGCCGGCGATACCCCCTTCGTCGGTATCCTCGCCAGCGTGGCGACCAAGGTGCCCGCGGTCCCGGCGATCACCGACCTGGCCGGCAACGGCTTGGCCTTCCCGTCCTCGCAGACCCTCGTCTTGTTCGCCAAGCCGACCTATGCGGCCACCGGTGCCGCGAAGGCGATCGCCAATGTGGTCACGACCGACAGCGAAGCCAACCGCGCGCTCCTGTTCGGAGCTGGCTTGAAGTCGACCGCGTCGGCGTCGGTCAAGGCCGTGCTGCGGTTCAACGAGCAGGTCGATGCGGCGACCTGCGATGTGACCGACTTTGCGGTGGTGCCGACCCCCGGACTCGGGGTTACCGCGGCGACCTGCGCGGCGGCGGTCGCGACGCTCACGCTGAGCGACCCCGTCCCCGCCGACGCCGACTTGTGGACCGTGGCCGCGGACGGCAAGCTGTCCTTCGCCGGCACCCCGGTGACGGTGGAGGCAAAGTTCAGCGCCACCACGCCCTTGAAGACCATCGCGCCTGGCAGCCAGGCGTTCGTGGCCGGCGACACCGCCGGGGTCACCAACGTGTTCATCGGCGTGGCGCAAGCCCCGACGCTGGCCACCCGCGACAACAATATCGACGGCCTGGTCGACGGCTCGACCATCGACTTCAAGCACGCGGTCGGCACGCCCGCCCTCGCGGACTTGAAGGTCCAGACCGCCTTCGGCGGCACCGCCCGCGACATCACCTTCAGCGCCACCAAGCTGACCGGCGACACCAAGGTGGCGATCACCTTCGCCAGCCCGGCGACGGCCGACTGGTCCGAGAACGGCACCGGCGCCGAGGCGGCGGACGCGGCGCTCTACGTGGCGAAGGACTTCAACACCGGCGTGGCCGGCGCCACGGTGAAGTACACCTCCGCGCTGGCCGCCGCCCGCACCCTCAAGTACGCGGGCGTGTTCGACGCCGTGAGCGGCGATGCCGCCCTCGTCGGCGCCGTGCCGCCGACGCTGACCGGCCTGCCGGCACTCCACACCGACGGCGCTTCGCCGGTGGTGACGGCGGTCACCTGGAGCAAGACGGAGTCGGCGCCGGTCGGGGCCGGCGCGCCCGCCCCCGGGGTCTCGGGGACGGTGGCGGTGGATGCCTCCGAGTCGCTCGCTGGGGGGCCTGCGGACCCGGCGCAGTACCTGTTCAACAACGCGCCCTTGAATCTGTTGGGGCTCAACGCCAGCCCGGCGCTCACAGTCCTCTTCGGCGCACTGGCGACGCCAACCGGCGGGGTAGCGAACTCGCGGTTCACCTTCACCAGCACGCCGGACGTGACCGGGACCATCCTCAAGATCACCGATACCCCCGGCCTGACCGATGCCGTGGCCAACAAGCTCGCCACCGACGGCACCAAGACGGTGACGCTAGGCGCGCAGATCAACGCCAGCCCGCAGATCGTCGAGGCGATCGCCATCCGCGACGGGGCCGGCATCCGCACCAACATCAGCAAGCTGCTGGTGCGGTTCAGCAAGCCGGTGCAGCTCGCCCTGGCGGGCTTCACGGGCGCCGGCACGCCGGCGGGCGTGCTGGTCGACGGGCTGTTCAAGGTGCGCGGCACCGACGGCACGACCGCGTTCGAGGTCAGTATCCCGGGTGCAGCCACCAACGTCGACCTCTCCGGCGCGGCGACCTCGGGCCAGGTGATCCTGACCGTGCCCTCGCCGGGCCTGCCGGCGGCGACGACCTCGGTCGTGGTCGAGTACGACGCCGGGGCCGGGAACAACATCCTGACCTCGACCGAGACCACCGGCGCGGTGGCGGCCGCCAATGTAGGCACCTTCAACGGCGTGGGGCTGACCGCGGGCAACATCATTGCCAGTGTGGACGACGCCGACACCCGCCGGGCGTCGGTGCCGAGCAACAGCACCAAACTGCACACCATGGAGATCAGCGGCACGGTGACCAAGGGCCGCGACGGGGTCGCTCCGAAGCCGGGGACCATCGTCCAGGCCAACGTGGTGGGCATCATCGCCGACGTGATCGCAGGCCCCAACGCACAGTGTACGTCCCTCGGCGATGCACAGACACCAGTGACCGTGCGGCCGGCGCTCACCTTGGACGGGCGACGGGCGATCCGCGACGCGCGCCGCGCCGGGCAGAATACGGCCGTCCTCGGTGCCGCCGGCCTCCCCGCCGGCTGCTTGCTCGGTCCGAAGGGCTCCGGGGGCCGCGACATCGAGCTCAGTCTGACGACCGGCGCCCTTTCCAACGCCGGCGGCGCATCCGGAGGGACGCCGTTGAGCGGCCGGCTGGACATTCAGCGGGTGCTCGACATCGTCTCCGACGCCTCGTTCCGGGTGCTCGACGTCGGCTCGACCGGCGGCTTCCGGATGGCGATCGGCACCGACGAGACGCCGGACAACGCGTTCGTCGTCATCGCGGTCAAGGAGCCCGACAACGCCAACTGGATCCAGGCGACCTCGGGCGATCCGGGGGCAGCCAACTTCGTCAGCTTCAACGCCAACAACGTGTCGGCCGGCCCGAGCACCATCCAGGCGGTGCCGCCGATCGACCTGACGAAGATCAAGTTGAGCCGGGTCGCCACCGGCGCCAACACCTGGCGGCTCGTCCGGCTGTTCGGCGAACCGGACCGGCGGACTCTCACCGGGAACCCGCGCTGGAACATCGGCGGCTTCTTCGTCACCGTCGACCAGGCGACCGGCCTGCCGTTCTCGATCATCGACGACGAGGTCGTGGCGGCTCCGTTCGGAATGCCGCTCGGCAACGACCGCGATGAAGTGTTCGGCATGGAAGGCAACGCGGTGCGGAGCTACATCGAGCTGAACGCGCAAGTGGCGGTGAACACCATCCTCTCCAACGACATCATCGGCGGGCGGGCGTTGGCGCATCGCCAGAGCGTCGGCCCGCAAGTGGCGATTCACCGCAACGTCCACTACGCGGTGCGCTCGAACGACCCGGCGCCGCGCCGGCTGGACGCGGGCTGGTCGCTGATCACCATCGCCGGCGCGGGCGACCCCAACAACCTGCCGGCGGCGATCACGGCGGTCCTGGAAGTCGATAGCACCAACCAGGCCCGGACCTTCTTCCGCGGGGCAGCGGCCGGCACCAACACGCTCACCGCGCTGGTGGCCGGCGATCCTTACTTCGTGTTCGCCGCCTCGGCGGTCTCGTCCTTCAACTTCAAGCCGTAAACGGCGGCATGGGGCGGGTTTCAAACCCGCCCCTA
>JBQTIU010000121.1:0-16483 GCA_052387815.1 Pseudomonadota bacterium | reverse complement strand
GGTGCTGGCCCGGGGCGGCAACGCGGTCGATGCCGCGGTCGCCACCGCCTTTGCGCTCGCCGCCGCGGAGCCGTGGATGAGCGGGCTTGGCGGCATCGGCTTCATGGTCGTGCAGGCGGCCGGAGCGGCGCCGAGCGTCGTCGATTTCGGCCCGCTGGCGCCGCGGCGCCTCGACCCGGCCGCCTTTGCGCTGAGCGGCCGGCCGGCGGACGACCTCTTTCCTTGGCCGGGCGTGGAGGGCGAGCGCAATGCCCACGGTCCCTGGTCGATCGCCGTTCCGGGGGCGGTGGACGGCTATGGCCTGGCGCTCGAGCGCTTCGGGACGATGAGCCTGGCCGAGGCGATCGCGCCGGCGATCCCGCTCGCCGAGCGCGGCCTGCCCGTGGACTGGGTGACGACGCTGAGGGTAGCGAATGGGGCGGCCGAGCTCGCCCACTACCCGACGGCGCGTGAAATCTGGCTTCCCAACGGGTTGCCGCCGGTCGGTCCGGCCGACGGCCGCGCCAGCTACTTGAAGCTTGGCCGGCTCGCGGCGACCTTGAAGCGGCTGGCCGCCGCCGGGCGGCGCGACTTCTACGAGGGCGGGCTGGCCGGCGCGATCGCCGCCGACCTCGCGGCGCTGGGCGGCGTGCTCGATGCCGCCGATCTCGCCGCCTACCGCGCCCGCGTCGTGCCGGCGCTGGCGATCGACTATCGCGGCACCAGCTTCGCCGCCGCCCCGGGCCTTACCGCCGCGCCGACCTTGGCCCGCGTGCTCGGCCTCATCGAGCCGACCCGGTTCGGCGCCGCGCCCGACGCCGCCGCTTTCGTGGCATACGCCGAGGCGTTGCGCCAGGCTTACGCCGAGCGGCTCGACGGCCTGGGCGATGCCGGCGCGTTCGCCGCCGAGGCCTGCACGACCCACCTCAACGTGGTCGATCGCCACGGCACGCTGGTGGCGCTGACCTCGACCTTGCTGTCGGTGTTCGGCAGCCGGGTGGTGCTGCCCTCGACCGGGATCCTGATGAACAACGGCATCTATTGGTTCGACCCGCGGCCGGGACGCGCCAACTCGATCGCGCCGGGCAAGCGCCCGCTCACCAACATGTGCCCGGCGATCGCCGCGCGTGGCGGCAAGCCCTGGTTCGCCGTCGGCGCGTCCGGTGGGCGCAAGATCCTCGCCGCGGTCGTCCAGATCGCTTCCTTCGTCGCCGATTTCGGGCTCGACGTCGAGGCTGCGGCGGCCCACCCGCGGATCGACGTGAGCGGACCGGACGGCGCCAGCGTCGATCGCCGGATGCCCGAAGCCATCGTCGCGGCCCTTGCCGCACGGATGCCGACCGCGGCGATCGACACCCTCGTCGCGCCCATCCTGTTCGCCAATCCCTCGATCGCGGTCGCCGGTTCCGACGGCGTCAACTCGGCCGCCGCCGACCTGATGTCGCCGTGGTCGGCCGCGGTCGCCGAGCCCGGGTCGGCGGCGAGCTGAGCGATCCGCGCCGCTTGGCGGCGAGCGCGACGGCGAGCGCCTGGCCAGCCAGCCCAACCA
This sequence comes from Pseudomonadota bacterium, assembly GCA_052387815.1. Lineage (GTDB taxonomy): Bacteria > Pseudomonadota > Alphaproteobacteria > CACIAM-22H2 > CACIAM-22H2 > JBQTIU01. The sequence continues at coordinate 14,955 of JBQTIU010000121.1, read as the reverse complement.
GCTCGGCCGGCTCCTCGAGCGCGCCCGCCGGGACCTCCCAATACGACATCTCGACCGTCCGCGACTTGCCCTCGTAGGTGAAGGGCCCCATCCCGGCCGCCGCGTAGGCCGGCCGGCTCGCTTCGTCGACCTTGAAGTAGAGCACGTCGTCGTAGACGAGGGCGAACATCACGCCCTGGCGGTAGAGCCCGGTGCCGCCGAACATCCGGCGCGGCGCCACTCCGCCCCAAGATCCGAGCAGGTCAAGGACGTGGTCGAGGAAGTCGGAGCCGCTTGCCATGCGCCCGCACCGGCCGCGAGGGGATCATCCCGACCACTTGGCGTAGAAGTCGTTGCCCTTGTCGTCGACGACGATGAAGGCGGGAAAATCGACCACCTCGATCCGCCAGATCGCCTCCATGCCGAGCTCGGGATAGGCGATGCACTCGACCTTCTTGATGCAGTCCTGGGCGAGCAGCGCGCCCTCGCCGCCGATCGAGCACAGGTAGAAGCCGCCGTATTTCCGGCACGCCTGGGCGACGGCGCGCGAGCGGTTGCCCTTGGCGAGCGTGACCAAGCTGGCGCCCGCTTCCATGAACGGCGCGACGAAGGAATCCATGCGCCCGGCCGTGGTCGGCCCGAACGCGCCCGAGGCGTAGCCCGCGGGCCGCTTGGCCGGACCGGCGTAATAGATGCAGTGGTCCTTGAAGTAATCCGGCAGGGGCTCGCCCCGATCCAGCCCGGCCTTGAGCTTGGCGTGGGCGGCGTCGCGGGCGACGATCAAGGGGCCGGTCAGCGACACGCGGGTGGTGATCGGGTGGCGGGACAGGAGGCGGCGGATTGCGGCCATCTGCTGGCCCAAGTCGATCTTGACCTCCTCGCCGCCGAGCTGGCGCGGATCGACCTCGGGCAGGTATTGGGCCGGATCGGTTTCGAGCGCCTCGAGGAACACGCCCTCGGCCGTGATCTTGCCGAGCGCCTGGCGATCGGCGGCGCACGACACGCCGATGCCGATCGGCAGGCTGGCGCCGTGGCGCGGCAGGCGGATGACCCGCACGTCGTGGCAGAAATACTTGCCGCCGAACTGCGCGCCGATGCCGTTCCTCTGGGTGAGCTTGTGGACCTTGTCCTCGAGCTCGAGGTCGCGGAACGCCTGGCCGTATTTGTTGCCCTGCGCGGGCAGGGCATCGAGGTAGCGGCAGGTGGCGAGCTTCAAGGTCTTCATCGTGAACTCGGCCGAGGTGCCGCCGATCACGATCGCCAGGTGATAGGGCGGGCAGGCGGCGGTCCCCAAGGTCTTGATCTTGTCATCGAGCCACTTCAAGAGCCCGTCGGGGGCGAGGCGCGCCGGCGTCTCCTGGAACAGGAAGTTCTTGTTGGCCGAGCCGCCGCCCTTGGCGACGAACAGGAAGTCGTATTCATCGCCGGCGGTCGCGTAGAGCTCGATCTGGGCCGGCAGATTGTCGCCGCTGTTGATCTCGGTGAAGGTGTCGAGGGGCGCCACTTGGCTGTAGCGCAGATTGCGTTCGGTGTAGGTCCGGTGGATGCCGCGCGCCAGCGCCTCGGCGTCGTCGCCCGCGGTCCACACCTGCTGGCCTTTCTTGCCCATGACGATGGCGGTGCCGGTGTCCTGGCACATCGGCAACACCCCGCCGGCCGCGATGCAGGCGTTCTTCAACAGGTCGTAGACCACGAAGCGGTCGTTGGCCGAGGCCTCGGGATCGTCCAGGATCTTGCGCATCTGGCGCAGATGGCCCGGGCGCAACAGATGCGAAATGTCCTTGAAGGCCTCGGCGGCGATGAGGGTCAGCGCCCGGCGGTCGACCTTGAGGACGCTGGCGCCTTCGAACCGCGCCGTACCGACATGCTCGCCGCCGAGCTTGCGATACGGGGTGTGGTCGGCGGCGAGATCGAACATCTCGCGGTAGGTGAATTCGGGCATCTGCCATTCCGACCCCCTGGGGGCCGGCTCCTCGTCTAACGCGCGGGGTGAATGCCGGTTATTTCTTCCGGAACGTGTCGAGCGCGATCACCCGGCCCTGGCTGGCATCGGGCGGGGCGGGCTGGTCGGCGGGTCGGGCCGGGGTCAGCGCGGGGGCTTCGGTCTTGGGCGGCGCGATCGCCCCGCTGACCGGGCCCGGGAACTGCAGGCCGAACTGCACCGAGGGATCGACGAAGGCGACGATCGCCGCCCAGGGGATGACCAGGCGCTCGTGGGCCCCTTCGAAGCTCAAGGTCACGGCAAAGTTGTCCTCGCCGACCTCGAGGCCCCAGAACTGGTACTGCAGCACGATGGTCATTTCACCCGGGTGCCGCTTGCGCAGGCGATCGGGCATGACGACGCCAGGGTCGGGGGTGCGGAAGGTGATGTAGAAGTGGTGTTGGCCGCGCAGACCCTGGGTGGCGGCGATCGACAGCGCCTTGCGGACCACCCCGCGCAGCGCTTCTTGCATCAGCCGCTCGTACTCCAGGGTTTCGCCCGCCACGCCCGCCGGCTCCTTAAAGTGGGGGGCTTCTGTTGCCCGGTGCCCCCCGAACCGCGCTAGCTTACAGTCGCTTCGGACCGTTTAGGTCTTAGGCGGCCACAGCCGCGAGAGCAACGTTGTCGTTGGCATCTCTAGTTTGGCCCGATAACGGCGGTACCATGCCGGGTGAACTTCGTGCTTTTCCCCGCGCGTCGATCCTGGTTCGCCCCCCTGGACGACGGCCGGGCCCAACCTGGCCGTCGAATTGGTGGAGGCGCCGGGCACTGCCCCCGGGTCCGCGGCGGCTATTGCACACGCTCTTTATCGCCATAGTCGGTCTCCCGACGCCCTCAATATAGGCGGTGCGGCGTCGCCGGGGAAGAGGGCATGGCGGCCGGCCCCGCGGGCGGTTAGAGTGGCCGGCGCCAACCCCCGAGTCGGGCCAATGTCATCGGCAGGCAAATCAACCGTTGCGAGCCAACCCGGCGCCGTCACCCCCGCCCAGCGGGCGGAGATCGAGGCGTTGCGGGCGGCCGCGGCCCCGACCCGCCGGCCGACCGTACCGGCCCTCGAGGACATCCTTTACGAGCCGATCCCCGTCCTCGACCACGGATTCATCCGGGTCATGGACTATTTCGGCGACGATGGCGCGGTGGTGCAGGCGGCGCGGGTCTCCTATGGCAAAGGCACCAAGAAGGTCTCGGACGACCGCCACCTGATCCGCTATCTGATGCGCCACCGGCATACCACCCCGTTCGAGATGTGCGAGATCAAGCTGCACGTCAAATTGCCGATCTTCGTCGCCCGGCAGTGGATCCGCCACCGCACCGCCAACGTCAACGAATACAGCGCCAGATACTCGATCCTCGACCGCGAGTTCTACGTGCCGGTGCCGGGGCAGCTCGCCACCCAGTCGCCCGCCAACCGGCAGGGACGGGGCGAGGTGCTGGCGGCCTCGGAGGCGGAAACCGCGCTCGCCATGATCGAAAACCTGAGCGTCGAGGCCTACGCGGCTTACATACGGCTCCTCAACGAGAGCCAGGAGGGCGCGGTCATCGAGCCGGGGCGCAAGGGCTTGGCGCGCGAGCTTGCTCGCATGGTGCTGCCGACCAATTACTACACGCAGTGGTACTGGAAGATCGACCTCCACAACCTGCTGCATTTCGTGAGCTTGCGCGCCGACGCCCACGCCCAGCACGAGATCCGGGTCTACGCCGAGGCGCTGGGCGGGATCGTCGCGAAATGGGTGCCGATGACCTGGGAGGCGTTCCGCGACGAGCGCCTGACCGGGGCGGCGATCTCCGGGCCGGGGCTCGCCGTCGTCAAGCGCTTGTTGGCCGGCGAACAGGTCGCGCAGGAAGGCTCGGGCCTGTCGAAGCGCGAGTGGGCAGAGCTGATGGCGGTGCTGGGGCGGCCGGGGTGAGGGCGCGGCCTCAGGCGAGGGCGTCCTCGATCCACATCACACGATCGGCCAGCGGGCTCCGCGCAAAGGCATTGAAAAACCCGCGGTCGGCGGTGACCAGGCGGCATTCGCGTTCGACCGCCAGGGCAACGTATACACAGTCGTATACGCGATGCCGGAAGTTGCTGGCCAAGGCCACGGCCTTGTCGATCAAGGGCTCGGTCGGAAATATCCGGAAGGATACGGCGCGGAAATCCCGCATCAGCGCCGAAACCTGGATTATGGGAATCTCGTTTCGCCACAGCCGCTTGACCAAGGCGCTTCCGATCTCGACCCAGATCAAGTCCGGTGCGGCAATGTCCTCGGTCTCGGCGAGCAGCGTTTCGGCGATGGACGAATGAACCTCCGGAACGAGCGCCTTGCAGGCGACGCTGGCATCCACCACCAGCCAGCTCACCGCTCACGGTCCTCGCGGATCAGTTCGGTGCTGTCGGAAACCGTCCGCCCCGCGAAGATCTCGCGCCATTTGCCGATGATCCGGCGCCGCTCGGCGGCCGTCGGAACCTTCGCGGCGTCCTCGAGAATGGCCTTCGCCTTGCCCTGCAGCGAACGGCCGCGGGATTTGGCGCGCGACTTCAGTCTTGCCACCACGCGCTCGTCCAAATCGCGCACCAGGATCTGCGCCAAGCGAGCCTCCCTATCTGCTAGCAAAATGCTAGCACCGGGACTCGGGCGGCGCAAGCTCGGCGCGCCCGCCTCCGGCCGGCCGGGCGCCTGTCACTTCCCGTCTACTGGATGACGATCTTGGGCGCCGGGCGGGCCATGAGGCCGGCCTCGACCTTCTCCCAGATGCGGTCGGCGATGCGGCGATAGGCCTTGGCGGGCTCGGACTCGGGCCGGCTCACCACGATCGGCCGGCCGCCGTCCGAGGTCTCGCGGATGGCGATGTCGAGCGGCAACTCGCCGAGGAACTCGGCGCCGAGCTTCTCGGCCTCGCGCCGCGCCCCGCCGTGGCTGAAGATCTCCTCGCGATGCCCGCATTTCGCGCACAGGTGGTAGCTCATGTTCTCGACGATGCCGAGCACCGGCACGTCGACCTTGCGGAACATGTTGATGCCCTTGCGCGCGTCGAGGAGGGCGATGTCCTGCGGCGTCGACACGATCACCACGCCGGCGAGCGGCACGCGCTGCGAGATGGTGAGCTGGGCGTCGCCGGTGCCGGGCGGCATGTCGATGATCATGATGTCGAGCTCGCCCCAGGCGACGTCGCGCAACATCTGCTCGAGCGCGCCCATGACCATCGGCCCGCGCCAGATCATCGGCGTGTCCTCGGCGACGAGCAGGCCCATTGACATGCATTTGACGCCGTAATTCTGCAGGGGCACGAGGGTGCGGCCGTCGGGCGAGTGCGGGCGGCCGGAGATGCCCATCATGCGCGGCTGCGAGGGGCCGTAGATGTCGGCGTCCAACATGCCGACCTTGAGGCCCCTGGCGGCGAGCCCAAGGGCGAGGTTGGAGGCGGTCGTCGATTTGCCGACCCCGCCCTTGCCCGAGGCGACCGCGACCATCGCCTTGACGCCGGGGACGAGCTTCTTGCCGCCGGGGTCGGCCGGCCCGCCAGCGGGCCCGGCGCCAGGCTGGCGCGGGGGCTGGGCGGAGCCGGGCGCCTTCTGGGCCGTCAGCACGGCGGTCACCGACAGCACGCCGGGCAGCGCCTCGACCGCCTTCTCGGCCGCCTTGCGCAGGGGTTCGAGGGCAGGACCGCGCCTGGGATCGACCTCGATCGAAAAGCCGACATGGCCGTCCTTGACGACCACGCCATGGACCATGTTGAGGCCGACGATGTCCTGGCGGCGGTCGGGGTCGAGCACGCGCCGGAGGGCGTCGAGGACTTTATCCGCGTTCGGGGGCGCGCCGTCATTCATATCCATGATCCTTGAATCATCGAATTCGATGCCCACAATATCGGGTCGGGCACCGGTCTTTCCGGTCGCCAAGCCGAAGACAATGATATAAGCTTGACGGCTCGCATTTTCAAACGCGGCGGAAAACGGAGACGCGGATATGCCTTGGATTCCAGGTGGCGGCGGGCCGAGCCCGTGGGGCCGGCCCCCTGGCGGTGGCGGGCTGGGACCGCAGCCGCCCAATCTCGAGGAATTGCTGCGGCGCAGCCAGGAGACCATTCGCCGCCTGCTACCCGGCGGCCTGGGATCGGCCAAGGGCTTCGTCCTGATCGCTCCGGTGGTGCTGCTGCTGTGGCTGGCGAGCGGAATCTACCAGGTGCAACCGAGCGAACAGGGCGTCGTCCTGCGGTTCGGCCAATATGTGCGCACCACTCTGCCCGGCATCAACTTCCGGTGGCCGAGCCCGATCGAGTCCGTGATCACCCCCAGGGTCACCTTCACGAACTCCCTCGACATCGGTTTTCGCGGCCCGGGCGAAGGCCGCGGCGGGCGCAGCCGCACGGTGCCCGAGGAAGGGCTGATGCTGACTGGCGACGAGAACATCATCGATATCCAATACACGGTATTCTGGCAGATCAAGGACGCCCTCAGGTTTCTGTTCAAGATCGCCGCGCCCGAACTGACCTTGAAGCAGGCGGCCGAAAGCGCGATGCGCGACGTGGCCGGCCAGATGCCGGCGCAGTTCGTACTCGCCGAGGGCCGGGCCAAGGTCGAAACCGAGACGCGGCGCCTGCTGCAGCAGATCCTGGACCAATACGAGACCGGAATATTGATCACGCAGGTGCAGTTGCGAACGGTCGATCCGCCGGCCCAGGTTATCGATGCCTTCCGCGACGTCCAGCGCGCCAAGGCCGACCGCGAGCGCGCTCGCAACGAGGCCGACGGCTATCGCAACGATATCGTGCCGAGGGCCCGCGGCGAGGCGCAGCGTTTCATCCAGGAAGCCGAGGGCTATCGCCAGCAGGTGATCGCCCAGGCCCAAGGCGAGGCGCAGCGCTTCAACTCCGTCTACAGCGCCTATAAGGAGGCCGCCGAGGTCACCCGGCAGCGTCTCTATCTCGAGACCATGGAGACCATCATGCGCGGCGCCAACAAGGTCATCATCGACCAGGCCGGCCAAGGTGGCCCGGGGGTGGTGCCGTACCTGCCGCTGCCCGAGCTGCAGCGCCGGCTGCCGGCGGGCGCAACGCCACCGCCAGCGACGGGAGCCCGGCCATGAACCGCACCCTCTTGACCGCCGGCGCGATCGCCGCCGCGGTCCTGGTCCTCATCTCGTGGAGCGCCTTCTTCACCGTTCACCAGGCCCAACAGGCCCTGGTGCTGCAGTTTGGCGAGCCGATACGGGTCGAAAAACGCCCGGGCCTGTGGACGAAGGTGCCGTTCCTGCAGAACGTCATCTACTTCGATCAGCGGCTGCTCGATTTCGACGCCGACGCCCAGGAAGTCATCATGCTCGACCAGAAGCGCCTGGTCGTCGACGCCTTCGCCCTCTACCGGATCACCGACCCGCTGCTCTTCTACCAGGCGGTCGGGACGGAAACCAACATGCGCGCGCGCCTGGGCGCGATCGTCAGCAGCTCGCTGCGCGACGTGCTCGGCAACGTGCCCTTCTCGGCGGTGCTGACCGCCAAGCGCTCGGAGCTCATGCGCCAGATGAGGGACCAAGTCATCGAAGGGACGAAACCGTTCGGCATCGAGGTCAACGACGTACGCATCATGCGGGCCGACCTGCACCCGGACAACAGCCCGGCGATCTACGGCCGCATGCAGACCGAGCGCGAGCGCGAGGCGAAGCAAGAGCGCGCCGAGGGCTCCGAGACCGCCCAGCGCATCCGCGCCGAGGCCGAGCGCGACCGCACGATCCTCCTGGCCGAGGCCCATCGCCAGGCCGAGGTCCTGCGCGGCGAGGGCGACAACGAGGCGACCCGGATCTTCGCCGATGCCTACAACCGCGATCCGCAGTTCTATGCCTTCTTTCGCTCGCTGCAGGCCTACCGGCGGGCGCTCGGGGACGGCAACTCGACCATGGTGCTCTCGCCCGACAGCGATTTCTTCCGTTTCTTCCGCGAGTCCTACGGGTCCGCGGGCGGCGATCCGGCGGCCGGGCCGCGCGCCCCGCGCCCCGCCGTGCCGGCGCCGCGCTGAACAACCGCCATTCCCCTGGCGCCCCCCAACGTTGGCGAAACCGCGAGCGAAGTCATTGAAACGGATTTGTTTTTTTCTCGGTCCACCGGGTACGGAACGGCGCCCAATGCGCTTGATTCCCGCCCGTATTCGGGTAACATAGATCATCGGGTTTCGCGATCTTTAGGCATGATGGATGACCGTCGTAACAGCCTGGAAGGATGAGGCCCGGAGCTTTCCCTCGGCGAGGAGAAACCGCACGTGATCGCAGCGCTCCATGAAGTCCGCCCGCCTGCAACCCCTGGCAGCCCACGCTCGGGGCCGGCGCGTCGTGGCTTGTCCGCCGTTCTCGCTTGGTCCCTGCTCGCCGGCCTCGCGGTGGCGGCGGGCAGCGCCGCGGCGCAAATTCGCGCCACGGCGCCGGCCGCCGGCTTTGCCGACCTGGCCGAGCGCCTGCTGCCCTCGGTGGTCAACATTTCGACCACGCAAATGATCCGCACCCAGCCAGGCCAGCCGGGAGAGCGCGGGGAGGCCCCGCGCGGCGAGCGCCGCCGCGGGCCCGACGTCCCGCAGTTTCCGCCCGGCTCGCCGTTCGAGGAATTCTTCCGCGAGTTCTTCGACCGTCAGGGCCGTCCCGACGCCCCGGCGCGCCGCACGCAGTCGCTGGGTTCGGGCTTCATCGTCGATTCCGCCGGCTACGTGGTCACCAACAACCACGTCATCGCCGATGCCGACGAGATCAAGGTCAACCTCCATGACAACACGCAGCTCGCCGCCAAGGTGATCGGGCGCGATCCCAAGACCGACTTGGCGCTGCTCAAGGTCGAATCCCCGCGTCCGCTCAACCCCATCAAATGGGGGGATTCCGACGTGACGCGTGTCGGCGACTGGGTGGTGGCGATCGGCAACCCGTTCGGTCTCGGCGGCACGGTGACCGCGGGCATCGTCTCGGCCCGGGCGCGCGACATCAACGCCGGGCCGTACGACGATTTCCTGCAGACCGATGCCTCGATCAATCGCGGCAATTCCGGCGGCCCGATGTTCAACCTGGCCGGCGAAGTGATCGGCGTCAATACCGCGATCTACTCGCCCTCGGGCGGCAGCGTCGGGATCGGTTTCGCCGTCCCCGCCTCGCTCGCCAAGCCGGTGATCGATCAGCTCAGGAAATTCGGCAAGGCGAAGCGCGGCTGGCTCGGCGTCAACATCCAGACGGTCACCGACGAGATCGCCGAGAGCCTCGGCCTCGACAAGGCACGCGGCGCCCTGGTCGCGCGCGTCACCGAAAAGGGGCCGGCGGAGGCGGGCAAGATCCAGGCCGGCGACGTGGTCCTGCGCTTCGACGGCAGGGAGATTGGCGACATGCGGCGCCTGCCGCGCATCGTCGCGGAAACACCCATCGACAAGCAGGTCAAGGTGGTGATCTGGCGTAAAGGCAAGGAGATCACCCTCGACATCAAGCTGGGCGAGCTCGAGGAGAGCGAGCAGGTCGCGGCCGTGCCGCGTGGCGGCAAGCCGAACAACGAAAAGCCGCCGGCCGCCATCGAGGCGCTCGGGATGTCGCTCACCCAGCTGACGCCCGAACTGCGCGAGCGCTACGAGGTGCCCGAGCGCACCAAGGGCGTGCTGATCACCAAGGTCGAGGACGGCTCGACCGCCGCCGAGCGCGGCCTGCGCGCCGGCGACGTGATCGTCGAGGTGGCGCAGGAAGAGGTGACGGCGCCCACCCAGGTCGTTACCAAGGTCAAGGAGGCGCGGACGGCGGGCCGGCGCAGCGTGCTGGTCATGGTCGAGCGCCAGGGCGAGCAGCGGTTCATCGGCCTGCCCGTGGAGCCCCGCGGCTGAGCGGGCGGGTCGCGGACAGGATTGCGGTCACGGGCGGGTCGCGGGACCCGTCCCTCCCGGAGAACGGCATCGGCCCTTTGTAGGGGCAAGGCCGCGAGGCGGTGCCTGGCGCCTCGCCGGTTTCGAACCCGCCCGTTAGGGGCGCCGCGTCGAGCCGCGCGCCGCCTTGGCGCCGGGCGGCGCCTCGCCCCAGCGCTTGACCAGCCCGAGATCGATGTCGAACAGGTCGAGCGCCCGGCCGACCGTATGGTTGACGATGTCGTCGACATTGGCGGGCAGGGTATAAAAGGCCGGCACGGGCGGCAGCACGACGGCGCCGATCTCGGCCGCCTGCGTCATGGCGCGCAAATGGCCGACATGGAGCGGCGACTCGCGGACCACCAGGACGACCCGGCGCTTTTCCTTGAGCGCCACGTCCGCCGCCCGGGTCAACAGGTTCGAGGTCGTGCCGTAGGCGATCTCGGACAACGAGCGGATCGAGCATGGAGCGACGATCATGCCGAGCGTCTTGAACGAGCCGGACGAGATCGAGGCGCCCAGATCCTGGACCGGATGAACGACCGCGGCCAGCGCATGCAGCTCGGCGACCTTGCGGCTGGTCTCGTAGGCGAGCGTCATTTCGGCCGCTCGCGTCATCACGAGATGCGTCTCGATGCCGGCCCCGCGCAGCACCTCGAGCAGGCGCACGCCGTAGATCGCGCCCGAGGCCCCGCTGATGCCGATGACAAGCCGTCTTGGCGTGGTCATGTTTTTTCCCGCGGGTCCGCTTGGCCGGTCGCGATCACACCATCAGCGGCGCCGCAGCGCAACCGGGAATCGTGCCGGTCAGCCGACGAAGTCTTCGGCGCGATAGCCCTGGAGGTAGAGCAGGGCGGTCAGATCCCCATGCTCGACCTTGACCCGGCACGAAGCGGCGACCGCGGGCTTAGCGCGGAAGGCGACGCCGAGCCCCGCCGCCTGGAGCATGGGCAGATCGTTGGCGCCATCGCCGACCGCGAGCGTATCGGCCGCCTCGAGGCCGGCTTCGGCGGCATGGCGGAGCAGGGCGTCGAGCTTGCCGTGGCGGTCGAGGATCGGCTCCAGGATGCGGCCGGTGAGGGCGCCGTCTTCGATCTCGAGCCGGTTGGCCTCCTCGCCATCGAAGCCCAACCGGCGGCCGATCCGGATGGCGAAGTGGTGGAAGCCGCCGGAGACCAGGAGCGCGCGGGCGCCGTGGGCCTTCATCGTCGCGACCAGCGTCTTGGCGCCGGGCATGAGGCGGATGCCCCGCGCCGCCTCCTCGAGCCGCTCGACCGACATGCCCTTCAGCATCGCCACGCGTTCGCTGAGCGCGCGCACGAAATCGATTTCGCCATTCATCGCCCGGCGGGTGATGGGCTTGACCCGGTCGGCGATGCCGGCCAGCGCCGCGAGGTCGTCGAGCATCTCGTTGCGGATCAGCGTCGATTCCATGTCGGCCACCAACAGCTGCTTGCGCCGTCCCGCCGCCGGCAGGACCGCGACGTCGATCGGGGCCGCGGCGAGCCGGTCGCGCACGGCGCGCTCGGCCGCCACCGGGTCGGCGCCCGAGAAGCCGAGCTGGCAAGCGAGCGCAGGGGCGAGCCATTCGACGGGCCGGCAGGCAGCGCCCACCGCAGCCAGGCCCGCGCGCGCGGCCGCCAGCGTGCCCGCGTCCACGGGCGGGCCCGGCGCAGCGGCGATGAGGGTCAAGACCTGGGACATTCGGCGCCCGCATCTTCATGAACCGCGACCGCCCTGGCAATCCCCTTGCGCTGGTGATCGGCGGGCCGACGGCGAGCGGCAAGTCGGCGCTCGCGCTGGCCGTGGCGCAAGCCTTCGACGGCACGATCATCAACGCCGATTCGATGCAGCTCTACCGCGAGCTTCGGGTGCTCAGCGCCGCGCCCACCGCCGCCGATCTGGCGCGGGCCCCGCACCGCCTCTATGGCGTGCTGTCCGCCGCCCAGCAGGGCACGGTGGCGGGCTGGCTGGCGCGCGCGCGCGCCGAGATCGCCCGGGCGCAGGGTCAAGGCCGGCTGCCGATCGTGGTCGGCGGCACCGGGATGTACCTGAAGGCGCTGGTCGCCGGGCTCGCCGACCATCCGCCGATCCCGCCCGAGCTGCGCCGGGCGGCGTGCGCCCGCCACGCCGCTGTGGGCGCCGCGGCGTTCCACGCCGAGCTCACCCGCCTCGATCCTATCATGGCCGCGCGCCTGTCCCCGGGCGACACCCAGCGCCTGATCCGCGCCTTCGAAGTGGTGACCGCGACCGGCAGGTCGCTGGCCGAATTCCAGCGCCGGGGCGACGAGCGCCCGCCCGTCGAGTTCGCGACCATCGTCTTGTTACCGGCCCGCGACACCGTCTACGCAGCGACCGACGCGCGCTGCCGGCGGATGATGGCCGAGGGTGCGCTCGCCGAGGTCAGGGCGCTGATCGCGCTCGACCTCGACCCGGGCCGGCCGGCGATGAAGGCCGTGGGGGTGCGCGAGCTCGCCCGCCACATCGCCGGCGAACTCAACCTCGAGCAAGCAGTCGCGTTGTTCCAGAGGGCGACCCGCAACTATGCCAAGCGGCAGCTCACCTGGTTTCGCCACCAGAGTCCCGGCGCCAGGGTCTGGAACGCGCAATTTTCGGAAAGTCTTGAGGTCGAAATGTTTCCATTTATTAGAACGATGATTGACCGCGCCGGGGCGAGCGACTAGGTTAGCCTTCCTTTGCGGGCGGCCCCGCGCATTGCGATGAGGATTTAAGGACGATGTCGAGCACGACGCAGGCTCAATCCCCGGCGATCGAAATGCCCGGTGCGGAACTGCTTTTGAAGGCGCTCGTCGATCAGGGCGTCGAGGTCATTTTCGGCTATCCCGGCGGGGCGGTGCTGCCGATCTACGACGCGCTGTTCAAGCAGAACTCGCTCCGGCACATTTTGGTCCGGCAGGAGGGCGGGGCGGTGCACGCGGCGGAGGGCTATGCGCGCTCGACCGGCAAGGTCGGCGTCGTCCTGGTGACCTCGGGCCCCGGGGCGACCAACGCCGTGACCGGTCTTACCGATGCGTTGATGGATTCGATCCCGATCGTGTGCGTGACCGGGCAGGTGCCCACCCACCTCATCGGCAACGATGCGTTCCAGGAGTGCGACACGACCGGCATCACGCGCCCTTGCACCAAGCACAACTATCTGGTCAAGGACGTGAACCAGTTGGCGCGCACGGTCCACCAGGCCTTCCACGTGGCGCGCAGCGGGCGGCCGGGGCCGGTGGTCGTCGACGTGCCCAAGGACGTGTCGATCGCCAAAGGCGTCTACGTGGGGCCGGACCAGGTCGCCCACGGGAACTACAATCCCAGGGTCAAGGCCGATCCCAACCGGATCGCCGAAGCCATCGAGCTCATTGCCAGGGCCAAGCGGCCGCTGTTCTATTGCGGGGGCGGGGTGATCAATTCCGGCCCGCGCGCCGCCGAGCTCCTGACCCGGATGGTGCGCGCGACCGGGTTCCCGTGCACGCTCACGCTCATGGGGCTGGGCGGCTTCCCGGCTTCCGATCCGCTGTTCCTCGGCATGCTCGGCATGCACGGCACCTACGAGGCCAATCTGTCCATGCACCACAGCGACCTGATCATCGCCGTGGGGGCGCGCTTCGACGACCGCGTGACCGGCAAGCTGTCGGCGTTCTCGCCGGGCTCCAAGAAGATCCAGATCGACATCGATCCGTCGTCGATCAACAAGAACGTGCGGGTCGACGTGCCCGTCGTCGGCGACGTCGCCCACGTGCTCGAGGATTTGCTGGCGCTGTGGAAGGCGCGAAGGCTCAAGCCCGACGCCAAGGCGCTGGCCCTGTGGTGGAAGCAGATCGACGAGTGGCGCGCGCGCGACTGCCTGCGTTACGTCAAGACCGACAAGGTCATCAAGCCCCAATTCGCGCTCCAGCGCCTGTACGCGCACACCCAGGATCGCGACGCCTACTTCACCACCGAGGTCGGCCAGCATCAGATGTGGGCGGCGCAGTTCCTCAAGTTCGAAAAGCCCAACCGCTGGATGACTTCGGGCGGGCTGGGGACGATGGGCTATGGCCTGCCGGCGGCGATGGGGGTGCAGATCGCGCATCCCGAGGCGCTGGTGATCGACGTCGCGGGCGAGGCCTCGATCATCATGAACATCCAGGAGCTGTCGACCATCTGCCAGTACCGCCTGCCGGTGAAGGCGTTCATCCTCAACAACCGCTGCATGGGGATGGTGCGGCAATGGCAGGAGCTCCTGCACGGCGGCCGCTATTCGGAGAGCTACATGGACGCGCTGCCGGATTTCGTGAAGCTCGCCGAGGCCTTCCACTGCGTTGGCCTGCGCGCGAGCAAGGTGTCCGAGGTCGACGACGCGATCAAGGAGATGATCGTCGTCAAGCACCCCGTGGTCGTCGACGTGGTGGTCGATCAGACCGAGAACTGCTTCCCGATGATCCCGGCCGGGGGCGCCCACAACGAAATGCTGCTGGGGCCCGCCGACCAGCAACCCAAACCGACCGCGGAAGAGGGCATGGTCCTGGTATAGCTTGCGGCGATCGGCGGTCGGCATTCGGCCGATGGCCGATCGCTGGCGGCGGATCGCTGGCGCGGCGGGTACGGAAAGAAGAGCGACCTTGAGCAACAGCGAGCGCCATGCCATTGCCGTGCTGGTCGACAACGAGCCGGGCGTGCTCGCCCGCGTGATCGGCCTGTTTTCCGGCCGCGGCTACAACATCGAAAGCCTGACCGTGGCCGAGACCGAGGCGCGCTCTCACCGCTCGCGGATCACCGTCGTCACCACCGGTACGCCGATGGTCATCGAGCAGATCAAGGCCCAGCTCGCGCGCCTGGTCCCGGTCCACAAGGTCTCGGACCTGACCGGCAGCGGCCCCCATATCGAGCGCGAGCTGGCGCTCATCAAGGTCGCGGGCAGCGGCGAGAAGCGGGTCGAATCGCTGCGCATCGCCGACATCTTCCGCGCCCGCGTCGTCGATTCGACGATCGGCTCGTTCGTCTTCGAGATGACCGGGTCGACCGAGAAGCTCGACGCCTTCATCCGCCTGATGGAGCCCCTGGGCCTGGTCGACGTGTCGCGCACCGGGGTTGTCGCCATCGCCCGCGGCCCCGAGCCGCTGTGAGGCGGGGATTCCGGGTTCGGACTTGGATCGAATAGGAGGACGGACAT
>JBQTIU010000120.1:0-3290 GCA_052387815.1 Pseudomonadota bacterium | reverse complement strand
TTCTGTCGGCTCAAGGATTGGCGTCGCATCGCTACTCGCTACGACAAACTCGCCCGCAACTTCCTCGCCGCCGCATCCCTCGTGGCCGCCCTCTACTGGATCATGTTATGAGTCCAGACCCTAGATTGTCCTTCGCGACGGTGCTGGCGACGCGAAGGCCGCGGACGGAGTCCGCCGTGCCGAGCACTGGGCGCGACCGAGTTGTCGGCAGGGACGGTGCCGGATGAGGGAATCGAACCCCCGACCTTCGGTTTACAAAACCGCTGCTCTGCCCCTGAGCTAATCCGGCACGGGGCATGACGCGGTCACGACCATAATCTTGGGCGGGCGCGGTTCGCAAGCCAACCGCGGCCATCAAGCGCCTGAAAGCGGCCGGGCGGGCTTTGGCCGTGGAGCGCCGATATGCTAGGCTCGGCCGCGATCGTGTCGACTCCCGCCCTGGCCAAGGCCCGGGCGGCGGACCGGCGAGGGAGTTGCAGATGAACGAGGCGATCAGAGCGCCCGCGGCTCTCAAGGTCGGCACGCGGCCTTACCTCAAGATCGACCGGCTGTCCAAGAAGTTCGGCACCTTCACGGCGCTCGAGGACGTGTCCTTTGAGGTGTCCGAGGGTGAGTTCATGTGCTTCCTGGGCCCGTCGGGGTGCGGCAAGACGACCTTGCTGCGGGCGATCGCCGGCCTCGATATCCAGACCGCCGGGCGCATCGAGCAGGCGGGCTGCGACATCTCCGCCCTGCCGCCCGCGGCGCGCGACTTCGGCATCGTCTTCCAGTCCTACGCTCTGTTCCCCAACCTCACCGTCTACAAGAACGTCGCCTACGGCCTCGAGAATCGCCGCCAGGCCAAGGCCGAGGTGGCGAAGCGGGTCGCCGAGCTCCTGGCGCTCGTCGGCATGCCCGAGGCCGGCCCGAAATACCCCGCGCAGCTATCGGGCGGGCAGCAGCAGCGGGTGGCGCTGGCCCGCGCGCTCGCCACCTCGCCCGGCCTGCTGTTGCTCGACGAACCCTTGAGCGCGCTCGACGCGCGGGTCCGCGTCCACCTTCGCCACGAGATCAAGATGCTGCAGCGGCGCCTGGGCGTGACCACCATCATGGTGACGCACGACCAGGAGGAGGCGCTGACCATGG
This sequence comes from Pseudomonadota bacterium, assembly GCA_052387815.1. Classification (GTDB taxonomy): domain Bacteria; phylum Pseudomonadota; class Alphaproteobacteria; order CACIAM-22H2; family CACIAM-22H2; genus JBQTIU01. Next base: position 2,165 of record JBQTIU010000120.1, on the reverse strand, counting down.
CCGACCGCATCGTGGTGATGAACCAGGGCGTCATCGAACAAGTCGGCACGCCGGTCGAAATCTATCGGCAACCGGCCTCGGCCTTCGCCGCCGACTTCGTCGGGACCATGAACTTCCTGCCTGGAACCATGCTCGACCCGGGCCGGGTGCGCCTCGGCAAGCTGGCATTCGGGGTCGGCGCCGTGGCCGATGGCCTCACCCCGGGCCAGCCGGTCATGCTGTGCGTGCGGCCCGAGGACGTCGCCATCCGCAACCTCGCATCGGGCACGCCCAACGCCTTCGAGGCCCGCATTTCCGGCCTCGAGTTCTTGGGCTCGTTCTATCGCGCACGGTTGCGCGCGCCCGACATCGACGACCGGGAGATCCTTGCCGATTTCTCGATCAACGCGGTCCGCGACCTCGCCTTGAGCAACGGCATGATCCTGCGCATCGCCTTGCCGAGCGAGCGCCTCGGCGTCTTCGCCGGCGCGTAAGCGGGCGTCGCGGCCGAGGGTGGTGTTGCGCTCGCCGCCTCCGCGACCATAATCCTCGTGCAGCCAGGAGGAGGCGGCGTGGACCTCATTTTCATGCTCACCCGCCGCGACGAGACCGTGAGCGACTGCCTGGCGGTCGCCGATGCGGTCCTGGCGCTTCGAGTCAAGCATGTGGGCTTCAAGGATGTCGGCGTCGATCGGGCGACCCAGCGCGAGCTGGTGCGGCGGATCAAGGCGGCGGGGGCGATCGGCTACCTGGAGATCGTCGCCACCGACCCGGGGGCATCGATCCGGGCGGCGCGCCATGCCGCCGAGATCGGCGTCGAGCGCGTGCTGGGCGGCGGCGGCGGCGCGCGCATCCTCGCCGCGCTGGCCGGCAGCGGCGTGTCGTATTACCCCTTCGCCGGGCGGCCGCACGGCCATCCCACACGGCTCGGCGGGAGCGTCGAGGATGTGGTTCGGGATTGCCGGCGCTTCGCGCGGCTGGGGTGCAGCGGCATCGATCTGCTGGCCTACCGCGCCGAGGAGGCCGAGCCGCTCGCCCTGGTGCGCGCGGCGCGCACGGCGACCCCCGGCACCCTGATCGTTGCCGGCAGCATCGATTCCCCGGCCCGCGTGCGCGCTGTCGCGGCCGCCGGGGCCGATGCCATTACCATCGGAACGGCGGTCTTCGAGGGCACGTTCTCGCCCCATATGCGCTCGCTCGAAGGCCGCGTGCGCGACGTGGTCGCGGCGTGCGGCCAGGCACAGGCGCGTGGCGGCGGTGGCGAGGCGAACCCGGCGTGATCGGCGGCGCCATCGATCTCATCCTCGCGGGCGAGCGTCCCGATCCCGACGGCGGACCGGCGCTCAAAGTGCCGACCCGGCGCGTGGTGATCGAAAAGTCCCTGGCCGGCGACGAAGCCGAACTCGTGCGTGGGCTCGATTTCGGCCGCCGGCTTGCCGTCATCTCCGATGCGACCACCCGCGCGGTGCTCGGCCAGCGGGTGGAGCGCGTCCTGGCGGCGGTCGCCGAAATCGTTCCCGTCCCCTTGCCCGGCCGCCCGCGCGCCGATCTGGCGAGCGTCGCGGCGATCCGGCGCGCGGCGGGGGTCGCCGACGCCCTGATCGCCGTCGGCGCCGGCACCATCAACGACCTCGCCAAATACGCCGCTTGGCTCGACGGCAAGCCCTACGCGGTGTTCGGCACGGCGCCGTCGATGAACGGATATGCCTCGGCCACGGCCTCGATCGCCATCGGCGGCGTGAAGAAGTCCCTGCCGGCGGCGGCCCCGGCCGGCATCTTCTTCGACTTGTCGATCCTGGCCGCGGCGCCGGTCCGTCTCATCCGCGCCGGCCTCGGCGATTCGCTCGCCCGCGCGACCGCCCAAGCCGACTGGCTGCTCGCCCATCTCGTGCTCGGTCGGCCTTATCGTTCGGCCCCGTTCCGCCTGTTGGCGGAGGAAGAAGAGGCCCTGTTCTCGGCGCCGGAGGCGCTCATCGCCGGCGACCTCGAGGCGATGGCTCACCTCGCGCGCACGCTGGTGCTCTCGGGCTTCGGCATGGCGGTGTGCGGCGGCAGCCATCCGGCCAGCCAGGGCGAGCATCTGATCAGCCACTACATGGAGATGCGCTGCGCCCCCGACCTGTCCGAGCCGTTGCACGGCGAGCAGATCGGCGTCACGACGTTGACCATGGCCCGGTTGCAAGAGC
>JBQTIU010000119.1:0-36318 GCA_052387815.1 Pseudomonadota bacterium | reverse complement strand
AGCTCGACGCCCTGGTGCTGGCCCAGTTCTCGATGGCCCGCGCGGCAAACAGGATCGCCCCCGTTGCGGGTCGCTCCGTGCTGACGACGCCCGAGCGCGCGGTCGCCAAGCTCAGGGCGCTGGTGGGCGGGCGATAATCGGAGGTTGTAAATCTGGCGATTTATGCTATCATTGGTAAGAGGAACGCGGGAGAGGGGGGAGTCGGTCGATGACCCAGGTGCTGGTCCGCAATCTTTCCGACCACGTGATGGCGCGGCTCAAGAAACGCGCGTGGCGCCACGGCAAGCCTCTCGAAGCCGAACTGCGCAGTATCCTCATGGCCGCGGCGCCGTCCGAACGCGGCGATCTGGCCCGGCGTGCAGCCGAGATGCGCTTGCGTCTCGCCGGCCGGCGCCACGGCGATAGCGCGGAGCTGCTCCGCCGCGATCGCGCGCCCGACCAGCGGGCCGACTGAGCCTTGCTCGGCGGCGACGCGACGCTCGGGCGTCGGCGTCAAGGACCCGCGCCGAGGGGTCACTCGAGCGCGATCTTGCCATCGATCGTCCGGCTAAGACCCGCGGCGTCGATGGACAAGACCACCCGCGCCTTGAGTTTCTCGGTCCCCTTGAGCCGGCCGGCCTTCACCGCCGCGTGCACCGCCTGCTCGATCTCGCGCTGGCTGGTCACCCCGACGAGCTTCAGGAACTTGCGGATTTCCATATTGAAGACGTCTTCGTTCATGGCCTGTCCTTTCGCATCCCGGCCCCCCTCGGGGCAGACCCCGCGTCCCCGTTCGAGAGTACACTCGATGCGGTCAATCGCCTATCGGCTGCCTCCCCCTGGGACCGGCACGCCGCCGCGGCAACGTGCTTCCCTTCGCCGCTTGAGTCGGATATACCCGAGCCGATCCGCCAACCCTAACGGGGGAGCGATCCCATGCGGCTTTCGTCAGATCAAGTCCGCCGTTTCGAAGAGGACGGCTATACCTTCGTGCCGAACCTGTTCTCCGCCGAGGAGATCGGCGTGCTCACCGCCGAGGTGCCGGGCATCTTCGCCCAGCGCCGCGAGGAAGTCGTGCGCGAGAAGGGCTCGGATTCGGTTCGCTCCGCTTTTTACGTTCAGACCTACAACGAGGCCTTCGGACGCCTGGCCCGCCATCCGCGGCTCGTCCACCCGGGCGCGCAGCTCCTGGGCTCGGACGAACTCTACATGCACCAGTTCAAGATCAACGCCAAGGCGGCGTTCGACGGCGCGGTCTGGCAGTGGCACCAGGATTACGGCACCTGGTCCGAGGACGACCAGATGCCGGCCCCGCGCGCCATGAACGTGGCGCTGTTCTTGGCCGAGGCGAACGAGTTCAATGGCCCGCTGATGTACATCCCCAAGAGCCACCGCCACGGAAGGCTCGAGGCCGGGCACGACGTCACCACGACCAGCTATCCCCTGTGGACGATCGACAACCAGACCATCGCGCGGCTGGTGGACGAGGGGGGAATCGTGGCGCCCAAGGGGCCGCCGGGTTCGGCGCTGCTGTTCCACTGCAATCTCGTCCATGCCTCGGGCAGCAATCTGACGCCGTGGCCGCGCTGGATCGTCTACCTGTCGCTCAACCGCTGCGACAACGCGATCCGCCGCTTCAAGCGGCCGGGCTGGATCGCCAACCGCGACTTCACCCCCATCGCGCCGCTCTCCGACGACTGCCTGCGGCCGCCACAAGCGGGCCGCCGCGGGGCGGCGGAGTAGGGGACCACCGGCCATGAACCTTCATCGCATGCTGGCGGGGCGCGCGGCGGCAGGGAAGCCGGTGCGCGTCGGCCTGATCGGCGCCGGCAAGTTCGGCGCCATGTTCCTGGCCCAGGCGCTGCGCACGCCGGGCCTGCACGTCATGGGCGTGGCGGATCTGGCGCTGGCGCGCGCGCGCGCGACGCTCGAGCGCGTCGGTTGGCCCACCGCCCGCTTCGCGGCCCGGGGCTTCGGGGAGGCGCTCGAAAAGGGCACCACCCATGTCGACGAGGATGCGGCGGCCCTCATCGCCGCCCCGGGGCTCGAGGTGGTGATCGACGCCACCGGCAGCCCGCCGGCCGGCATCAACCATGCGCTGCTCGCCATTCAGCAGGGCCGCCATATCGTCATGGTCAACGTCGAGGCTGACGCGCTTGCCGGACCGTTGCTCGCCCGCCGGGCGCAAGCGGCAGGCGTGGTCTACAGCCTCGCCTACGGCGACCAGCCGGCGCTGATCTGCGAGCTCGTCGATTGGGCGCGGGCCGCCGGCTTCGAGGTGGGGGCGGCCGGCAAGGGCACCAAGTACCTCCCCGCCTATCACGCCTCGACGCCCGAGACCGTGTGGGGCCATTACGGGCTGACGGAGGAACAGGCGCGCGCCGGCGGCATGAACGCGCAGATGTTCAACTCGTTCCTCGACGGCACCAAGTCGGCGATCGAGATGACCGCGCTCGCCAACGCCACCGGCTTGACGCCGGCCCCGGGCGGGCTCGCCTTCCCGCCGTGCGGGGTCGATGACCTGGCGCGCGTGCTCAGGCCGCACGGCGAGGGCGGCCAGCTCCACCACAAGGGCCAGGTCGAGGTGGTCTCCTCGCTCGAGCGCGACGGCCGGCCGGTGTTCCGCGACCTCAGGTGGGGCGTCTACGTGGTCTTCGAGGCGGCCAGCGACTATGTCGCGCGCTGCTTTTCCGAGTACGGGCTCGTCACCGACCCCGCAGGCCGCACTTCGGCGATGTACAAGCCCTACCATTTGATCGGGCTCGAGCTCGGCATTTCGGTCGCCTCGGCGGCCTTGCGCCGCGAGCCGACGGGCGCGCCGACCGGCTGGCGCGCCGACGCCGTCGCCACCGCCAAGCGCGACCTTGCGGCCGGCGAGACCCTCGACGGGGAAGGCGGCTTCACGGTTTGGGGCCGGCTGATGCCGGCCAAGGACTCGCTCGCTGTGGGCGGGCTCCCCATCGGGCTTGCGCATGGCGTTCGCCTGTTGAATTCGCGCACGGCCGGCCAGTGCGTGCAGTGGTCCGACGTGGCGTTTGACGCCGAGGCGCAAGCGGTGAAAGTTCGCCGCGAGATGGAAGCGACCTTCGGCGCCGCGGCGCCGCGCCGGGCGGCGGAGTAGACGCTTTCGTGGCCTTCAAGACCGCGCTCACGGACCTCTTTGCCATCGCCCATCCGATCCTGCTCGCGCCCATGGGCGCGGTGTCGGGCGGGGCGCTGGCGGCTGCCGTCAGCCGGGCCGGCGGTCTGGGCCTGATCGGCCCCGGCTATCTCGGCGCGGAGTGGATTGCCCGCGAGTTCGACGCCGCCGAGGGGGCGCGCGTCGGCATCGGATTCATCACCTGGGACTTGGCGAACAACCCCGGGCGCCTGGACGCCGCGCTGACGCGCCGGCCCGCGGCGGTGATGCTGTCCTTCGGCGATCCGACGCCGTTCCTCGCGCCGATCAAGCGCGCCGGGGCTAAGCTCATCCTCCAGGTCCAGACGCTTGCCGACGCCAGGGCCGCCGCACGCTTGGGCGCCGATGTCGTCGTCGCGCAGGGGACGGAGGCGGGCGGACACGGGGCGGCGCGCGCCCTGTTCGCGTTCGTGCCGGCCGCCGTCGATGCGGTGGCGCCGGTGCCGGTGGTGGCGGCGGGCGGCATCGCCGACGGCCGCGGGCTCGCCGCGGCGCTGGCGCTGGGGGCGGCGGGCGTGCTGGTGGGCACGCGGTTCTACGCGGCCGCCGAATCGCTGGGCCATCCCGAGGCCAAGGCGAGACTGGTCGCCGGCCAGGGCGACGGGACGCTGCGCACGCGGGTCTTCGACATTGCGCGCGGGCTCGACTGGCCGCCGCCCATCACCGGGCGGGCGCTGCGCAACGACTTCGCCGACGCCTGGCACGACCGCGTGGCCGGGCTCGAGGCCGATCCGGCCGCCGCGCGCGAGCGCTACGCCAGCGCCGCGGCCTTGGGCGATTTCTCGACCGCGGTGGTGTGGGCCGGCGAGGGCGTCGACCTGATCCGCGACGTGACGCCGGCCGGCGAGATCGTCGAGCGCATGGTCGCGGAAGCACGGTCCGCGCTCGGCGCGGCGGCGAGCGCGGCGTAAGCCCCGCCCTCGCGCGGGTCCCCGATGTCTTTCGACTCCGGCGACGGGCCGCTGGCGGCCTATCGCGCCAGGCTCGCCGCGGGCGGGCTCGCGCCCGACCCGGCCCAGGCGCTGGCCGCCGAGAAGCTCGAAAGCCTGTTCCGGGCGCTCAAGGGCTATCGGCCGGCTGGCGATGCGGGCGGCTGGCGCGCCCGCCTCGGGCTCGCGCCAGCCGCCGAGACGCCGCCCCAAGGGCTGTACCTGTTCGGCGCGGTCGGGCGCGGCAAGTCGATGCTCATGGACCTGTTCTTCGCCGCCGCCCCCGCCTTGCGCAAGCGGCGGGTCCACTTCCACGCCTTCATGCTCGAGGTCCACGAGCGCCTGCACAAATGGCGGCAGAAGGACCCGCCCGAGCGCGGCGGCAAGGACCCGATCCCGCCCTTGGCCCGCAAGCTCGCTGAGGAGGCGTGGCTGCTGTGCTTCGACGAGTTCCAGGTCACCAACATCGCCGATGCGATGATCCTCGGCCGGCTGCTGGGTGAGCTCTTCCAGCGCGGGGTGGTCGTGGTGGCGACCTCGAATACCGCCCCCGACGACCTTTACGAACGCGGGTTGCAGCGCGACCGCTTCCTGCCCTCGATCGCCGTCATCAAGGACCGGCTCGACGTCCTCGAGCTCGACGCCGCGGCCGACTACCGAAGCGGCCGGATCAAGGCCATCAACGTCTATTACACGCCGCTCGGGCAAGAGGCGAGCGATGCGCTCCGCGACGCCTTCCGGCACCTGACCGAGGGCGAGGAAGGCGCGAGCGCAGCCATCCCGATCCTGGGCCGCGCCCTCACCCTCAGGCGCGCCGCCAAGGGGGTGGCGCTGTCGACCTTCGCCGAGCTCTGCGAGCAGCCCTTGGGGGCGGCGGATTTCGGGGCGCTCGCCACGCGCTTCCACACCCTCGTCCTCGACGGGGTGATCGCCATGGGCCCCGAGCTGCGCAACGAGGCGCGGCGCTTCATGACCTTGATCGACGAACTTTACGAGCACCGCGTCAAACTCGTGCTCGCCGCCGCCTGCGCCCCCGAGGCGCTCTATCCCGCGGGCGAGCATGCGGGCGAGTTCCGCCGCACCGTCTCGCGCCTCCACGAGATGGGCAGCGAGGACTACCTATTGAGCCCGCACCTGAGGTGAGCAATTTGGGTCTTGAAATGCTGCCGAAACTCGGTTATAGTGTTCATGTTTCGTTTCGATGATCCACAACAGGTTGAGGATAAGAGATGAAACAGCTCAATCTGCTGCGTCTCCCGAGCGACTACCTGGCGTGGATGGAGTGCGACGACAACCTCGCTTTCATGCGCAAGTTCGACGACGAAAGCATGAAGCTGATCGTCACCTCTCCGCCCTACAACATCGGCAAGAAGTACGAGGCCCGCATTTCGCTCGATACCTATGTCCAGAGCCAGGCACAGGTGATCTCGGAATGCGTCCGCCTGCTCGACCCGACGGGCTCCTTGTGCTGGCAGATCGGGAACCACGTGGAGAATGGCGAAATCATCCCGCTCGACCTGGTGCTCTATCGCGTATTCAAGGACCACGGCCTCAAATTGCGCAATCGCATCGTATGGCACTTCGGACACGGGCTGCATTGTTCCAAGCGCCTGTCCGGTCGGTACGAGACGATCTTGTGGTTCACCAAGTCCGACGAGCACACCTTCAATCTCGACGCGATTCGGGTTCCGTCGAAATACCCGAACAAGAAATATTTCAAGGGTCCCAAGGTGGGTCAGCTCTCATGCAATCCGTTGGGCAAGAATCCGGGCGACGTGTGGGTGATCCCGAACGTGAAAAACAATCATGTCGAAAAGACCATCCACCCGTGCCAGTTTCCAGTCGAGCTCATCGAACGATTGGTTCTTGCCCTGACGCGTCCCGGTGACAAGGTGTTCGATCCGTACATGGGTGCCGGCAGTTCCGTGATCGCCGCATTGCTGCACAGGCGAATGGGATACGGATGTGATATCGTCAAAGAATACGTCGACTGCGCGTGGCAGCGGGTCCACCAATTGCGTGCCGGGACTCTGCGCACTCGACCGCTGGGCAAGCCTGTCTATGATCCATCACTTGCCAGTGGTGGCCACAGTTGCGAATCGTCGAAGTTCACTCTCATTTGAATGGTCTCGAGTTCATCCCGTTCCATATTTGAAGCAATTGGCGTGGCGTGTTATCCTGGTCAGGAACAGCGGTACATTGGTTAAAGCAGGATGTTCCTCGTCGTTTGGGCGAGTCGCAGGATCATGGCACGATCAGTCGCACCGCCTACGCAGACCTTATTCTCTCTGACCTCGACGAAGCGACTCATCAACGCGATCGAGGACACAGAAGATCTTCGCTTATTGAAGGGCGCCGCTCTTCTCTATCCGGTATTGGTTTTGAACACCGGCAGCGGGCCGTTTGGGAGCATAATTGAGTTTCTTTCGAAAGGCCTTGGCAGCAGTGATGCGCAGGCACTCAAGCTGGAGTTCAACACCACGATTCACGAACTCGCTGATCGGGCTCGATCATTCAAGAAACTCGCAGGCGCGTGGCACCACGGCGCGGATGGCCGCGACGGCGCGCGGGCGGGGTGGCGGGCGGCGGGGTGGCGGTCCGCAGCTGGTTGACGAGCGGCGGCAGCGCGACGCCGACCGCCTTGCACACGGCGCCGGCGCAGCCCGGCGCGTGGACGCGCGAGGCACGAAGCGCTTGGCCCCCTGATCGACGACCACCTCCTCGACCCGGTCGAGGTCGCGCACCACGTCGTCCCACTCCGGGTCCGCGCCAGCCGCGGCGAGGCGCTCGTCGAGCTCCTGGCGCGAGGCACGAGGGCGAGGAAGGAGCAGAACAGGTGGCCGGCGATGGCGGCGTCGGACTGGTGATAGATGGGCCTTGTGTCGAGGATCGCCTTGGCGGTGCGGAAGATGGCCTCGACCCTCCACAGCTGGCGGTAGGCGAGGGCGACCGAGAGCATGTTCAGCGTGCTGTTGGTGCGCGAGCCACGTAGAGGCCGTCGAAGCGGGCGACGTATACGTCGCCCCTCGGCGAGGCGGGCCGGGTCGATCTCGAAGTGCCCCTGGCGCGGGGTGGCGAGGAAGCGGCGATAGCCGGCGTTGCCGACCAATGCCTTATCGCCCTGGGGGAGCTTGACGCGCAGGCTGTCGAGGATGGCGGCGCGGGTGGTGGCATCGCGCTTGGCCTGCGCGGGGTTGAAGCAGACGATGGTGCGGCGCGCCTTGGCCTCGGGCCCCCAGTCGCCGGCGATCACCTGCTTGACCTCGATCGCCGTCTCGCCGCCGCGCGCGCGGGATGGTGAGCGCCACCATCGGCTTGGCATCGGCCAGCACGATCTCGCGCACCTCCTTGTCCGTGCGCTCACGCGTGCCGAGGATGTACTCGATCTCGCGCGCCTCGAGCTCGGCCATGGTCGCGGCGCTGATCATGCCGCGCTCTCGCGACCACGCACATCCGCGCGATGCCGAAACGCCCGCGCAAGCGGTCGACCACGGGCAGCAGCGTCTTCACGTCGGTGGCGTTGCCGGGCCAGGTCTCGGAGCAGATCGGCCGGCCCTCGGCGTCGAGCCCCACGCCGACGATCACCTGCTTGAGATCCGGGCGATGGTCCTTGGACTTGCCGTGGCGGCCCAGGCTTTCGCCGCCGGTGCCGTAGAAGTAAAGGGACGTGGTGTCGAACAGCACCACGGAGAGATCGGTGAACAGGCTGCGCCGGCGCTCGAACAGCCGCTCCTCGATCCGGTCCTTGGTCCGCCGTGGCGCGCCGGTCGCCCCGGCCTGGTCGGCCAGCGCCTCGCCCAGCCAGGTCATCGCCCGGTAGAGGTGGTGCAGTTCCAGTCCCTCGGTGCCGTCGATGCGGTAGGCCTCCAGCCACTTGTCGCACGCCCGGTCCGAGCCCGACACCAGCAGCCGGTGCGAGCCACGCTGGCGAAAATCGCCCGTTCGACCGCGAATGCGAAGCCGCGCCTCCCCACCAGCTCCGCGATCGCCGTGCGGCAGCCGTCTCATCGCTTCGCGATGAGACCCTCCCACAGCCGCCCGAACACCAGCGGCCCGCCGATGCGCCGCGTCGCCACCGCGTCGAGCGTGCCCTGGCGCAGGCTGGAGACCAGCAGCGCCGTCTCGCACAGCCGCGCGCCCGAGCGCAGCAGCACATCGAGCTTGCCCGACGCCGCCAGCTCGTCCACGCGCCCGAGCGTGGCCACCACGCGCTGCCGGGTCAAGGCGCCGTGGCGCGTGTTCTCGACGATCTGCAGGTAGCGGCGCTCGCCCGAGGCCTTGACGCGGAAGAACATGCGGCGCTCCGGTCAGGCACCGCATATATATCAACACCATCAGCAGATAGCAACAAAAATATCGATCAGCCTCGGAAAAAAGTGGCACCGCAAATCGACCCGAAATCCGCGCCAAACCGAGCCAACCCGTTGAAATGACTCAACTCACGATCCAAAAAAACCGCGCAAACTGTTCAACTCCAGTCAAGTGGATGTGCCGCTCGATACACGCACTAGAGGGCTTTGTCCCGACCATCCGCGCGTCCGAGTTTTTGGAGGAACTTCTGAATATCCCTGGAGTCGATCGCCAAGCCGTCGCTGATCGTTTCTGGAAGGGCGAATGCGATGCCGCAGCGAGAGGAGGGTATCCCCAGGAGGATCCGTTCAGCGAATCCAATTCCCTGATAGTTCTGTTCTTGGGCCGTCGACGGCAACTCCCGTACTACGAGTCCGCCACCCGCACGGCGTCATTGCAAGCGCTAGTCCAGCAGCTGACCATTACAGTAGACACCGAGGAGCCGCTCGAGATCGGCATCGGAGAAGTTGGTGATTTGCCCTGGGAGACCATCCTGGCGCTTCGTAGAAGCAAGTTCATCGACTCCTTTCGCCGGTTCATGTTCACCCGTACGGGCGATCAACGAATCCTCAAAGAGGAGATCTTGGCCGGACTATGGTCGGTTGTCGGCCAAGTTGTACCGTCCCCTACCGGCTCTTGGCTGAAGCGAGTAGGTGGATGTATCCCCACCGGACCGATTCCGAATCCGTACGGGGCGTATCGCGAGGTCGCCGGCGGACTCAAGGAGTGGCAGCTCTACAAGAAGTACGGCTGGTTGTTCTTCCTCCAAGAGGCGAGGGAAGCGGTATCGAAGAGCGGTAATGACTAACAACGCGCTGGAGCGGACGCAACCGCCGGTGGTCGCGGAAGCCTCGTGGCTCAGACTGTAGGCGTTCGTCATCTTGCGACACTTTGCAAGCCAGGATTTGAAGGGCCGATTTATGCGGGCGGGAGCAATATGCTGAACGTCAGCTTCCTGGTTCGACAACTCGCGGCACGGCCCCTCTTGACACTCTGCGAACTTTCATCAAACCGACACGACTCGGATGCGTGTCCGCGTGACCTATCAGTTGCTGAAGTAAATGCGCACCGCGAGGCGGGGCCGCTTGTCGATACGAGATCCCCACCTCGCATGAGTTCGATTTCCTCGCTCGCCGCGTGCCGCCCAGAATTGCCGATGCAAAATTACCGTCCCGAATCACTCCCCAATGCGCATCCCGTCGCTGACCGGCAACTTCAGGAGCTTCCCGGCCTTCAGCAGCGTCTTGTCCAGGCTGTAGATGGCCTTGGCGCGATGATTCCCGGCGATCGCCAGATGCAGGGCGTCGCCAGCCCGCAAACCTGTCTTGTGGTTCCGGAGATAATCCTTAGCGAGATCGAAATCATCGACGTTTGGCAGCAGCACGACAAACGATTCTGTGACGACCATCTCGAATTGGGCATCGGCATCGCGGGCGGCCTGGGCGTCGAGACCGCCCATCCGAACCTCCCGCGCCAACAACGAGGAAAACTCCACTCGTGTCCAATGGCTGACCGCCGGTTGTCCTGCCGGCAATCCCGTCACGAACCGTTCGATCCTGGCGCTGGCAGGTTCCTGGAGAATGAGCGGGGCAAGGAAGCTGGTATCGAAATAGAGCATCAAAGCCCCTCGTCCCGAGCCTCGCGCAATAGCGCCGCGCTCGGGCGGCGCCAGTTTGGCATCTTTGCCCGAAACTCGCCCAGTGGCCTAACCGGCTGCTTGGGACGCGACACGGAAGAGAGATGGGCAACCGGACGGCCGTGACGGGTGATAACGACCTCCTCGCCGGCTTCGACCCTATCCAGCAGTTCGCTGAGATGGGCTTTCGCCTGGGCGAGCTTGACTGTAACCATGGCATCCTCCCATGTGACCAGAAAACTGGTCAAATGATACCGGAAGGTCGTCCCCATGACTATAGGTTCGTTCGGGGGGACCTCCGAACGCGACGGCGCCTTGCATGGAATGACCCCCGCAGCCTACCTTTACTCCCTCACCGCCGCGGAACCCCAACTCTCTCATATGAGTGAACCCGGACATCCCCTTGCCCGGCGGGCGAAATCGGGATAGGAGACCCCGGTGCAAGGGCGCTTGAGGACGCCGCCCGCGCGGTTGCCCGCCCCGCCCTCTCTCGACACTCTCCAACTGACCCCGAGGATCGCCCATGGCCCGCAGCAAGATCGCGCTCGTCGGCGCCGGCCAGATCGGCGGCACGCTCGCCCTGTTGGCCGGCCTCAAGGAGCTCGGCGACGTGATGCTGATCGACGTCGTCGAGGGCGTCCCCCAGGGCAAGAGCCTCGATATCGCCGAGGCGGCGCCGATCGAGGGCTACGACGCGGCCTACGCCGGGTCGAACGACTACGCGGCGATAGCCGGCGCCGACGTGGTCATCGTCACCGCCGGCGTGCCGCGCAAGCCCGGCATGAGCCGCGACGACCTCATCGGCATCAACGCCAAGATCGTCGTCGAGGTCGCCGAAAGCATTCGCGCGCACTGCCCGGCGGCCTTCGTCATCGTCGTCACCAACCCGCTCGACGTCATGGTGTGGGTGATGCGCGAGGTCTCGCGGCTGCCCCATGCCCGGGTCGTGGGCATGGCCGGTGTGCTCGATTCGGCGCGCTTGCGCCACTTCCTCGCCGCCGAGTTCAAGGTCTCGGTCGAGGACGTGAGCGCCTTCGTTTTGGGCGGCCACGGCGACACCATGGTGCCGCTGGTCCGCTATTCGACGGTCGCCGGCATCCCATTGCCCGACCTCGCGGCGATGGGATGGACGAGCCCCGCGCGGATCGAGGCGATCGTCAAGCGCACCCGCGAGGGCGGCGCCGAGATCGTCAACCTGTTGAAGACCGGCTCGGCCTTCTATGCCCCGGCCGCCGCCGCGATCGCCATGGCCGAGAGCTATTTGCGCGACAAGAAGCGCGTGCTGGCGTGCGCGGCGTGGCTGACCGGCCAGTACGGGGTGAACGGCGCCTATGTCGGCGTGCCGGTGGTGATCGGCGCCGGCGGCGTCGAGAGGATCGTCGAGATCAAGCTCGACGCCCAGGAGAAGGCGATGTTCGACACCTCGGTCGCCGCGGTGAAGACGCTGTGCGAGGTGGCCGCCGGCCTGCTGCGCAAGGACGGCAAGCTGTGAGCGTTTCGCGATAACCATCCCGCAGGTTGCGCGGCCGATCGTCGATGTTACATTACCAGCCGTTCGTGGGGGGAGGGCGCGGTCGCGTTGTCGTCCGGTTTCGCCGCTCCCCGCGACGAGGAGCGAGGGCGCCATGAACATCCACGAATACCAGGCCAAGACTCTGCTTGCCAAATACGGCGTCGCCGTCCTCAGGGGCGCGATCGCCTATACGGCCGCGGAAGCCGAGGCGGCGGCGAAGGAGATCGGCGGCACGCTGTGGGTGGTCAAGGCCCAGATTCATGCCGGCGGCCGCGGCGCCGGCCGCTTCAAGGGCGACCCGCAGGGCAAGGGCGGCGTGCGGGTGGCCACATCGCCGGCCGAGGCCGCGAGGCACGCCGGCGACATGCTGGGCCGCGTGCTGGTCACGCGCCAGACCGGGCCGTCCGGCAAGGAGGTCAAGCGGGTCTATGTCGAAGAGGGGTGCGATATCGCCCGCGAGCTCTACCTCGGCATGCTGGTCGACCGCGCGACCGGCCAGGTGAGCGCGATCGGCTCGGGCGAGGGCGGGGTCGAGATCGAAGAGGTCGCCGCCCACACCCCTGAGAAGATCATCAAGGTCGGGATCGATCCGGCGGCGGGCTTGCAACCCTTCCACGGCCGCAAGTTCGCCTTCGCGCTCGGACTCGCGGGCAAGCAGGTGGGTGCCGCCGTCAAGTTGGTGGGCGGGATCTACGAGGCCTTCGTCGGCCTCGACGCCTCGATCATCGAGATCAACCCGCTGGTCGTCACGCGCGCGGGCGAGGTCGTGGCCCTCGACGCCAAGATGAACTTCGACGACAACGCCCTGTTCCGCCACGCCGACATCGAGGCGCTGCGCGACCCCGACGAGGAAGATCCGACCGAGCACGAGGCCGGCAAGCACGGCCTCAACTACGTCAAGCTCGACGGCAACATCGGCTGCATGGTCAACGGCGCCGGCCTCGCCATGGCGACCATGGACATCATCAAGCTCTATGGCGGCCTGCCGGCCAATTTCCTCGACGTCGGCGGCGGCGCGACGCGCGAGCGGGTGGCCACCGCCTTCAAGCTCATCCTCTCCGACCCCCATGTCGAGGGCATCCTGGTCAACATCTTCGGCGGCATCATGCGCTGCGACGTCATCGCCGAGGGCGTGGTCGCCGCCGCCCGCGAGGCGGCGCTCAACGTGCCCCTGGTCGTCCGCCTCGAAGGCACCAATGTCGAGCTCGGCAAGAAAATCCTCAAGCAGTCGGGCCTCAAGATCATCTCCTCGGACAGCCTCGCCGAGGCCGCCGAGAAGGTGGTCGGCGCCGTCAACGAGGCCGCCTGACATGGCCGTGCTCGTCAACAAGAACACCAAGGTCCTGTGCCAGGGCTTCACCGGCGCGCAAGGCACGTTCCACTCCGAACAGGCGATCGCCTACGGGACCCGCATGGTCGCCGGGGTGACACCGGGCAAGGGCGGTACGCGCCATCTCGATCTGCCGGTCTTCGACACCGTCGCCGAGGCGGTGGCCGCGACCGGGGCGGATGCCTCGGCGATCTATGTGCCCGCGCCCTTCGCCGCCGACGCCATCCTCGAGGCGGTGGAAGCGGGGGTGCGCCTGGTCGTGTGCATCACCGAGGGCATCCCGGTCCTCGACATGGTGCGCGTCAAGCGTGCCCTGTCGGGTCGCGCGGCCCGCCTCATCGGCCCCACCTGCCCGGGCGTGATCCCGCCCGGCGAATGCAAGATCGGGATCATGCCGGGCCATATCCACAGCCGCGGCAAGATCGGCATCGTGTCGCGATCGGGAACGCTCACCTACGAGGCGGTGATGCAAACCACCATGGCCGGCCTCGGACAGTCGACCTGCATCGGCATCGGCGGCGACCCGGTGAACGGCACCGATTTCATCGACTGCCTGGGGCTGTTCCTGGCCGATCCCGAGACCGAGGGCATCGTCATGATCGGCGAGATCGGCGGCACGGCCGAGGAGGACGCGGCGCAGTTCCTCAAGGACTCGAAGACGCACAAGCCAGTGGTCGGCTTCGTCGCCGGGATGACCGCGCCGCCGGGCCGGCGGATGGGCCATGCCGGGGCGATCATCGCCGGCGGCAAGGGCGCGGCCAAGGACAAGGTCGAGGCCATGAAATCGGCGGGGATCAGGGTCGCCCAATCGCCGGCCAGCCTCGGCAGCACGATGCTGAAAGCGTTGAAGGGTTAGAACACGGCCCGGTCCTGTATACTATATAATCGCTGATCGACCCCCATTTTGGGGGACGGGCCTCGGGCTTGACGTCCCCAGCCGCGGGCCCGCCCTGCCGGGATGACTCAACGGACATGCCCACCGACCCGACCTCATTCCTCAGCGGCGCCAACGCCCCCTTTATTGCCGAGCTCTACGCGCGCTTCCTCGCCGATCCATCCTCGGTGGAGGCCAGCTGGGCGCAGTTCTTCGCCGGGCTTGGCGATGATATCTCGGCGGCGAGCGCCGATATTCGGGGCGCGAGCTGGGCCCCCCGCCCGGCCGTCGCGGGCGCGCGTGGGGCGGCGAGGGCGCCGTCGAACGGCGGTCTCGCCGAGGCCACGCGGGGCGTCGTGGCCAAAGGCGCGCTGGTCGGCCGGATCCGCGCCGCCAGCCTCGATTCGATCCGCGCGCTGATGCTGATCCGCGCCCATCGCGTACGCGGGCACCTGACCGCCACCCTCGACCCCTTGGGCCTCGAGCGGCGCACGTACCACCCCGAACTCGACCCCAAGACCTACGGGTTCACCGACGCCGACTACGAGAGGCCGATCTTCATCGACGGCGTGCTCGGCCACGACACCCTGTCGCTCATGGAGATCCTGGCGATTCTCAAGGCGACCTATTGCGGCAATGTCGGCGTCGAGTTCATGCATATCCAGGACGCCGACCAGAAGGCGTGGATCCAGGAACGCGTCGAGGGCGCGCGCAACCACGCCGAGTGCAGCGCGGCCGGCAAGCGCGCGATCCTCGAACGGTTGACCGCGGCCGAGACCTTCGAGCGCTTCCTGGACAAGAAGTTCATCGGCACCAAGCGCTTCGGCCTCGAGGGCGCCGAGGCGACGATGCCGGCTCTCGAACAGATCATCAAGCGCGGTGGCCAGTTGGGCGTGCGCGAGATCGTCATCGGCATGCCGCATCGCGGGCGGCTCAGCGTGCTCGCCAATCTGATGGGCAAGCCGTTCGCCGCCATCTTCGCCGAGTTCCAGGGCAGCCCGGCCAATCCCCTCGACGTGCAGGGCTCGGGCGACGTCAAGTACCACCTCGGCACCTCGGCCGACCGCGAGTTCGACGGCAATGTCGTGCATCTGTCGCTGACCGCCAATCCCTCGCATCTCGAAGCGGTCAACCCGGTCGTGCTCGGCAAGGTGCGGGCCAAGCAGCTCCAGCGCAAGAGCCTGTCCCGCGAACAGGCGTCGGGCGAAGTGATGGGACTGCTCCTCCACGGGGATGCCGCCTTCGCCGGCCAGGGGCTGGTCGCCGAATCGCTCGACTTCACGGAACTGCGCGGCTACCGCACCGGTGGGACCGTCCACTTCGTCGTCAACAATCAGATCGGCTTCACCACCACGCCGGCCTATGCGCGCTCTGCGCCCTACCCGACCGATGTCGGCAAGAAGGTCCAGGCGCCGATCTTCCACGTCAACGGCGACGATCCCGAGGCCGTCGTGCAGGTCGCGCGCGTCGCCATCGAGTACCGGCAGCGGTTCAAGAAGGACGTGATCGTCGACATGTTCTGCTATCGCCGCCACGGCCACAACGAAAGCGACGAGCCCGCCTTCACCCAGCCGCTGATGTACCGCAAGATCGCCTCGCATCCGACGACGCGAGCGATCTATGCCGAGCGCCTGGTCGGCGAAGGGGTCCTCACCGCCGCCGAGGCCGACCAGCTGGTCGCCGAATTTCAGGCGCGTCTCGAAAGCGAGTTGGAAGCCGCGCCAGGCTACGTGCCCAACAAGGCCGACTGGCTCGAGGGCGCATGGGCGGGCTTCGAGATCGCCTCGGGCGAGGACCGGCGCGGGACCACGGAAGCGTCCGTGGCGCTGTTGGGCGAGGTCGGCCAGGCGCTCACCCGCGTGCCCGAGGGCCTCAACATCCACCGCACCATCAAGCGGCTCTTGGAGGCCAAGAAGAAGGCGATCGACAGCGGTCAAGGGCTCGACTGGGCGACGGCCGAGGCGCTGGCCTTCGGGACGCTGGTCGCCGAGGGCACGCCGGTCCGCCTCTCGGGTCAGGATTCGGGCCGCGGCACGTTCTCCCAGCGCCACGCGGTGCTGGTCGACCAGGAGAGCGAGGAGCGTTACCTGCCCTTGAGCCGTATCCGCGAGGGCCAGGCGACGTTCGAGGTCGTCGACAGCCCGCTCTCGGAAGCGGGCGTGCTCGGCTTCGAGTACGGCTGTTCGCTCGCCGAGCCCAACGCGCTGGTGCTGTGGGAGGCGCAGTTCGGCGACTTCGCCAATGGCGCCCAGGTCATCATCGACCAGTTCATTTCCTCGGGCGAATCGAAGTGGTTGCGCATGTCCGGCCTGGTCATGCTGCTGCCGCACGGCCACGAGGGCCAGGGGCCGGATCATTCCTCGGCCCGGCTCGAGCGCTACCTGCAGCTGTGCGCCGAGGACAACATGCAGGTCGTCAACCTCACGACCCCGGCCAATTATTTCCACGCCCTGCGCCGCCAGGTCCGCCGCAATTTCCGCAAGCCGCTCATCGTCATGACTCCCAAATCCCTGCTCCGCCACAAGCGGGCGGTCTCGAGCATCGCCGAGCTGGGCCCGGGGACCACCTTCCACCGTTTGCTGTCGGAATCGGGCCCGATCGTCGCCGACCACAAGGTCAGGCGCGTGGTGCTGTGCGCGGGCAAGGTCTATTACGACCTCCTCGAGGAGCGCGAGAAACGCGGGCTTGCGGACGTGGCGCTGTTGCGGGTGGAGCAACTCTACCCGTTCCCCAAACGGACGGCGGAAAAGGAGTTCCTGCGCTACCGCAACGCCGAGATCGTGTGGTGCCAGGAGGAGCCCAAGAACATGGGGGCCTGGACCTTCGTCGCGCACCGCATCGAGGACGGGCTGGCGGGGATCGACGTCGCGGCCAAGCGGCCGCGCTATGTCGGGCGGCCCGAAGCGGCATCGCCGGCGACCGGCCTGTACCGCCGCCACAACCTCGAACAGGCGAAGTTCGTGAACGAGGCGCTCACGCTGTAGAGCGCGAAAGACGGCATCGGAAGGGATCGGCCATGGCTCTCGAAATCAAGGTGCCGGCGCTCGGCGAATCGGTCACCGAGGCGACCATCGCCCGCTGGTTCAAGAATGTCGGCGACGATGTGGCGGCCGACGAGCCGCTGGTCGAGCTCGAGACCGACAAGGTGACGGTCGAGGTCAACGCCCCCTCCGCTGGCATGCTGTCGGAGATCTTCGCCGCCGCCGGAACGACCGTGGCGGTGGGGGCGCGGCTCGGCGCGATCGCCGAGGGCGCGGCCCGGCCGGCCAAGGCCGCCGCCCCGTCCAAGCCCGCCCCGGCGAGCGCGGCGCCGAAACCCGCCCCAGCCACCGCCAAGGAGCCGGGCCCGGCGGTCCGCAAGCTCTTGGCCGAGCGCAAGCTCGACGCGGCCGCCATCCCCGCCACCGGCAAGGATGGGCGGCTGGCCAAGGGCGACGTCCTCGCCGCCCTCGCCAAGCCGCCGCCGGCCCCGGCGCCCTCGGCCGCGGCGCCGCGCGAACTGGGGCCAGGCGAGGAGCGGGTGAAAATGTCGCGCCTGCGCCGGCGCATCGCCGAGCGGCTCAAGCAGGCCCAGAACACGGCCGCCATGCTCACCACCTTCAACGAGGCGGACATGAGCCAGGTCATGGCCTTGCGCGAGCGCTACAAGGACGGCTTCGAGAAGAAGCACGCCGTCAGGCTCGGTTTCATGTCCTTCTTCGTCAGCGCGTGCGTGATGGCGCTCAAGGAGCTGCCGGCGGTCAATGCCGAGATCGACGGCGAGGACATCATCTACAAGAACCACTACGACATCGGGGTCGCGGTCGGCACGCCGCAGGGCCTGGTCGTGCCGGTCCTGCGCGACGCCGACCGCCTGTCCTTCGCCGAGATCGAGAAGACGATCGGCGAACTCGGCCGCAAGGCGCGCGAGGGCAAGCTCGCCATCGAGGACCTGACCGGGGGCACGTTCACGATCTCGAACGGCGGCATCTACGGCTCGCTGATGTCGACCCCGATCCTCAACCCGCCGCAATCCGGCATCCTCGGCATGCACAAGATCCAGCCCCGCCCGGTGGCGGTCGGGGACAAGGTCGAGGTCAAGCCGATGATGTATCTCGCGCTGTCCTACGACCACCGCATCATCGACGGGCGCGAGGCGGTCACCTTCCTGGTGCGCATCAAGGACTGCATCGAGGACCCGCAGCGCCTGATCCTCGATCTGTGAGGGCGGCGAGGTAGGGGAGCGTCCGGCCATGGCCGAACCGCACTACGATCTCATCGTCATCGGCGCCGGCCCGGGCGGCTATGTGTGCGCGATCCGCGCCGCCCAGCTCGGCATGAAGGTGGCCTGCGTCGACAAGCGCGAGGCGCTCGGCGGCACCTGCCTCAATGTCGGGTGCATCCCCTCGAAAGCGCTCCTGCAATCCTCGGAGAAATTCGTCGAGGCGCGCCACCGGCTGGCCGTCCACGGCGTCAAGGTCGGCACGGTCGACCTCGATCTCAAGGCGATGATGGGCCACAAGGACAAGGTGGTGGCCGCCAACGTCGACGGCGTCTCCTACCTGTTCAAGAAGAACAAGATCGAGTGGGTGAAGGGCGCGGCCCGCATCGCCGGTCCCGGCGCCGTCGCCGTAGCGGCCGACGGCGGGGCGTCGGTGCTCTACGCAAACAACGTCGTCATCGCCACCGGCTCGGCGGTGATGCCGCTGCCGGGAGTGGCCATCGACGAGGAGCGCATCGTCTCCTCGACCGGGGCGCTGGCGCTCGCCGAGGTGCCCAAGCGCCTGGCGGTCATCGGCGCCGGCTATATCGGCCTCGAAATGGGGTCGGTGTGGCAGCGGCTGGGATCGGCGGTGACGGTGGTCGAGGTCCTCGACCGCATCCTGCCCGGCATGGACGGCGAGGTCGGGCGGCAAATGCAGCGCATCCTGGGGAAACAAGGTCTCGCCTTCCGGCTCGCCACCCTGGTCAAATCGGCGAGGCTGACCAACAAAGGCGTGGCCCTCGGGCTCGAACCGGCCGCGGGCGGGCCGGGGGCGAGCCTGGAGGCGGACGTGGTGCTGGTTGCCATCGGCCGGCGGCCCTATGCCGACGGGCTGGCGCTCGAGGAGGTCGGAATCGCGCGCGATGACAAGGGCCGCATCAAGACCGACGGCCATTTCCGGACCGCCGTCAAGGGAATTCATGCGATCGGCGACGTGATCGCCGGGCCGATGCTCGCCCACAAGGCCGAGGACGAAGGCGTGGCGGTCGCCGAAATCATTGCCGGGCAGGCGGGGCACGTCAACCCCGACGCCATCCCCGGCGTGGTCTACACCTGGCCCGAGGTCGCCGCGGTCGGCAAGACCGAGGAGGAGCTCCGGCAAGCAGGCATCGCCTACAAGGTCGGCAAGTTCCCGTTCTCGGCCAACGCCCGGGCGCGAGCCATGGCGGCGACCGAGGGCTTCGTCAAGATCCTGGCCGAGCGCTCGTCCGACCGCGTGCTCGGCGTCCATATCGTCGGGCCCGAGGCTGGCAGCCTGATCGCCGAGCTCGGCCTGGCCATGGAGTTCGGCGCCTCGGCCGAGGACATCGCGCGCACCTGCCACGCCCATCCGACGCTCAACGAGGCGGTCAAGGAAGCGGCGCTGGCCGTCGACGGCCGGCCCATCCACATGTGATCCGGGGGCCGAAAGACCCGCCCGTACTTAACCGAATACCTGCTGGAATAGCAGGAACCCGGCCGCGGCGCCGCCCAACACCACGCCGGCGGCGAGCGCGACGGAGACGACCCCGACCGCCGTCCCGGCGCTCACCGCGAGCCCATCGCGCTCGATGAGCCCGATCGCCATGATCCCGATGGCGACGGCCGGCAGCCAGTTGCCCAAGGGGATGGGCAGCGAGACGACGATCGCCGGCACCAGGAAAGCCACGCCCAATATCCTTTCCGCCGGCCCAGACGCCAGCATCGTCCACCGCGGTCGCAGGATGCGCTCGGCCTTGACGAGGTAGGGCATCGATTTGTCGACCATGGACGCGAAATCGGTGCGCGCGATGCCGCGCTCGAGCAGCCACGCCGGCATCCAGGGCCGCTCGAATCCGATCGTCATCTGCAAGGCCAGGATGACTTGCGGCAGGCCGAAGACGGTCGACACGCCGGGGATCGCCCCGAGGCCGACCGCATTGGGCAGGGCGAAGACCAGCATGAGGACGCCGAAGGCGCGGTCGCCGAACGCCGCCAGAAGGTCGCCAATCCGCACCCGCTCGCCCCTGTGCTCGCGCGAAAGCGCGGCGAGGAGTTCGGAGACCTTGCGGGAATCGGGGTGGGGACCGGACATCGCCTAGGCCGAGCTTCTGGTGGGCTGAACGAACCGGCATCCTAGCCGGGCCGCGTCCGGGCGGTCAAAATCTCGCGGGCTTCGCAAACGCCTACCCAGGCGCGCGCGCCGTCAGGCTTTCGAGCGCGGATGGGCGCGCTCGTAGACGGCGAGGAGCCGGCCGGCATCGACCTCGGTATAGCGTTGGGTGGTCGACAGCGAGGCGTGGCCGAGGAGTTCCTGGATGGCGCGCAGATCGCCGCCCGCGGCCAGCAGGTGGGTGGCGAAGCTGTGGCGCAGCGCGTGCGGCGTGGTGGTGTCGGGAAGTCCCAAGGCGGCGCGCAAGCGCCGCATGCGCGCCTGGACGATTCCGGCCTTGAGGCGCCGGCCGCGCACGCCGACGAACAGCGGTCCCGCCGGCCCCGGCTGGAACGGGCAGCGCTCGAGGTACTCGGCGAGCGCCGCGCCGACCGCCGGAAGGATCGGCACGCTGCGTTCCTTGCGCCCCTTGCCGACCACCCGCAACGCATCGCCCAGCGGCAGGATGGCGCGGTCGAGCGACAGCGCCTCATCGATGCGCAGGCCCGCGCCGTAGAGCAGCGTCAGCACCGCGACGTCGCGCGCCTTGACCCACGCCCGGTCGCCGAGATCGCCGACCGCGGCGAGCGCGGCCCTGGCGTCGTCCTCGGTGAGCGGTTTCGGGATGGATTGGGGCACCTTGGGCGCACGCAAGGCCGCCAGCCCCGGGTTGTCGGCCAGCCCGTTGCGCTTGAGCCAGCCGAAGAAACTGCGCAGCACGGAGACGGCGCGCGCCGTCGATGCGGCGGCGCGACGCGCGGTGGCTCGGCTGGCCAGGAAGGCGCGGAAATCGGCGACGGCCAGCCGCTCGAGCTCGGGCAGGCCCGCCGGGCCGCCCCGGTGCCGCGCCACGAAGAAAAGGAAGGCCGCGACGTCGCGGGCATAGGCGGCGAGGGTGTGCCGAGAGGCGCGGCGCTCGACGGTGAGCCATCCGATCCAGGCGTCGAACGCCGCCACCGCATCCGGCTTGGCCAAAGGCCGCCCGACGGCCGGGCTCAGCCGTGCTCGATCCATCCCCGGATCGACAGCGCCACCACCCGGCCGAGAAACGTCAACAGCTCGGTCCCTTGACCGGGTTGGAACTTGGCGGGCGTGCGGGCGCCGAGGCCGAGCACGCCAAGGGGCGCCTCGCGCTTGAGCTGGAGACGCACCAGGCCTTGCGCGCGCACGAGCGAGGCCGCGCCGCCGAACAGCAGCGGATCGCCCGGGGCGTCGGCGATCAGTCGGACCTCCTTGGCGCCGGCCATCAGCCGCTCGACCGCGCCCTTGGGCAAGAGCTTGAGGCTGCTCGCGTTGCCGCCGGGCGGCACGCGCTCGAGCGCCTCGAACCCAAGGACCGCCGCATCGACCTCGAGATGCACCGCGAGGTCGGTCGTCACCACGTCGATCAATTGCTCGAGCGTGGTCGCCGCGAGCAGCGCCAGCACGGCGGCGTGGATGCGGGCCTGGCTCGAGTGATTCAAGCGCGTGGCTTGGACCAATTCGTCTTGCGTCGCCTGGAGCTTGGCGTGATCGCCGCGCAGCCGCTCGAGCATGTAGCGATGCATATCGACGACGCCGTCGCCGCTGCGCAAGCCCGGCGGTATGAGGAGAGGGAGCAAGTCCGGGTGCTCGGCGAGGAAATCCGAATGACAACCCAGATACTCGACCACCTCGGCCGCGGTCGGCGGGCGGGGCCCAAATCGCGGGACGCTCTCGCGGTTTGTCATGCTAGGAGCCGAGGATCGACTGGCCGGTCTTTTGCCAGTCGGCGAGAAAAGCCGCGAGGCCCTTGTCGGTCAAGGGATGGGTGAACATCTGGCGCAGCACGGTGCCGGGCATGGTCACCACATGGGCGCCGATCCGGGCCGCCTCTACGACGTGAATCGGATGGCGCACCGAGGCGACCAGCACTTCGGTCTTGAAGGCGGGGTACTGCCGGTAGATGGCGCAGATATCGCGAACCAGGGCGATGCCGTCCGACCCCACGTCGTCGAGCCGGCCGACGAACGGCGAAACGAAGCGCGCCCCGGCCTTGGCCGCGAGAATCGCCTGCGCGGGCGAGAAGCACAGCGTCACGTTGACCATCGTGCCTTCGGCGGCGAGCACCCGGCAGGTCTTGAGGCCGTCGGGCGTGAGCGGCACCTTGACCGCGACGTTGCTGGCCAGCTTGGCGAGCACGCGGCCTTCCGCCAACATGGTCACGTAGTCGCTCGCGGTCGCCTCGGCGCTCACCGGGCCCGGCACGATCGCGCAGATGTCCCGGATCACGTCGAAGAACTTGCCGCCCGACTTGGCGACCAGGGAGGGATTGGTGGTGATGCCGTCGATGAGGCCGGTCGCGGCGAGATCGCGAATCTCGTTCAAGTTGGCGCTGTCGACGAAAAACTTCATGGCATGTTCCGTGACCCCCAGGCCGGCGACCGGCTAAAGTGTAACCGATGGCGGTGGGCGAAACCAGGGTCGTCTCCGAAGCGGACGCGGACGGGGTGTCCAGCCGGCCCCGCGTGCGCGTGCTCTTGCCGCTCCCCCTTCGATCCGCCTATGACTACCGCGCCGCGCAGGGCCTCGCCCTTCGTGCGGGCGATTTCGTGCGCGTGCCCTTGGGCCGCCGCACGGTGGTGGGCGTGCTGTGGGACGGGCCGGTGGAAGGCCGCGTGGCCGACCAACGCCTCAAGGCCGTCGAGTCGCGGCTCGATGTCCCGCCGCTGCCGCCCGATCAGCGCCGCTTCATCGACTGGGTCGCCGCCTACACCTTGTCGCCGCCGGGGGCGGTCCTGCGCATGGCGATGAGCGTGCCCGAGGCGCTCGCCGAGCCCCGGGCGCGTCTTGCCTATGCGCCGGGCAACGCGCCCGATCCCGAGGCCGCCCTGCGCCTGACCCCGGCGCGCCGGCGCGCGCTCGAGGCACTCGGCGCCGGGCCGCCGCTGCCGCCGGCCGAGCTCAAGCGCCGAGCCGGAGTGGGCGCCGGGGTGCTTGGCGGCCTTCTCGATCTCGGCTGGATCAAGGCGGTCGAGGTCGCCGACCCGCCGCCCGCCAGTCCCGACGGCGCGCGTCCGGGTCTGGCGCTGTCAGAGGCTCAGCGCGCGGCCGGGGCCGAGCTCGTCGATCGTCTGGGCGGCGGATTCTCGGTGACCCTGCTCGACGGCGTCACCGGCGCCGGTAAGACCGAGGTCTATTTCGAGGCGGTGGCCGCCGCCTTGCGCGCCGGCCGCCAGACGCTCGTCCTGTTGCCGGAGATCGCGCTCAGCGCCCAGTGGCTCGAACGTTTTTCCCGCCGCTTCGGCGCCGCGCCCGCGGTCTGGCATTCCGAGCTCGGCCGCGCCCACCGGCGCGCGACTTGGCGCCAGGTCGCCGATCGGCGGGCGCGGGTGGTGGTGGGCGCGCGCTCGGCCCTGTTCCTGCCGTTTCCCGAGCTCGGGCTGATCGTCGTCGACGAGGAGCACGAGGCCGCGTTCAAGCAGGAGGACGGGGTCGTCTATCACGCGCGCGACATGGCGGTCGTGCGCGCGCGCATCGGGCGCATCCCCATCGTGCTGGTGTCGGCGACGCCCTCGCTCGAGACGGTGGTCAATGTCGAGCGCGGCCGCTATAGCGCCCTCCGCCTTCCCGACCGGCATGGCGGCGCGCGTCTCCCCGAGGTCGAGGCCATCGACCTGCGCCGCGACCCGCCGCCGCCGCGCGCCTGGCTGTCGGCGATTCTGCGCCGCGAGATTGCCGCGACGCTCGAGACCGGCGAACAGGCGATGCTGTTCTTGAACCGCCGCGGCTATGCGCCCTTGACCCTGTGCCGCGCCTGCGGCCACCGCATGGAATGCCCGAGTTGCACCGCCTGGCTGGTCGAGCACCGCCGCGCCGGAACGCTGCAATGCCACCACTGCGGGTTCGCCGCCGCGCCGCCCGCCTTATGCCCCGGCTGCGGCGCCGCCGACAGCCTGGTCGCCTGCGGCCCCGGCGTCGAGCGCCTCGCCGAGGAGGCCACGTCCCTGTTCCCCGCCGCCCGCATCGAAATCATGACCAGCGATACGATCGCCGGACCGCGTTCCGCCGCGGAGTTCGTCCGCAAGATGGAAGGCCGCGACATCGACCTGTTGATCGGCACCCAGATCGTCGCCAAGGGCCATCATTTCCCGTCGCTGACGCTGGTCGGCGTGGTCGATGCCGATCTCGGGTTGGCGGGCGGCGATCTGCGCGCCGCCGAGCGGACCTATCAGCTCTTGCACCAGGTGGCGGGCCGTGCCGGGCGCGCCGAGCGCCCGGGCAAGGTCTGGCTGCAGACCTACATGCCCGAGCATCCGGTATTGCGCGCGCTGGTCGTGGGCCCGCGCGACCGCTTCCTCGCCGCCGAGGCGGCGGAGCGGCGCCGGCACGGCTTGCCGCCCTACGGACGGCTTGCCGCGGTGATCGTCTCGGCGGCGGATGAGCGCACGGCCGACCGCCTCGCGCGTCGGCTCGCCGAGGCCGCCCCCTCGGGGCCGGGGCTCACGGTGCTCGGGCCGGCGCCGGCTCCGCTCGCCGTCCTGCGCGGGCGCCATCGCCGCCGCCTGTTGGTCAAGGCCGCGCGCGAGGTCGACCTGCAAGCGGCGCTGAGGTCGTGGCTGGCGCGCGTGCAACCGCCCGCCTCGGCGCGCATCCAGGTCGATGTCGATCCGTATAGCTTCATGTGAAGCCCCTCACGTTGCATCGCCCGGGGGGCCTGTGCTAGCTATCGCCGACGCCACGGAGGGGGCGTCGCGCCCCGGTCGCGGGGTCGTGTTCATCTGGTTAGGATTGCAAGGCGTTGCCCTTGCAATCCTATGGTCGGGGACGGGGTCCAGCGTGGCTTCCCAGAGCGAGCTTTCCGCCGGCCCGGCCGGTCGCTATGCGACCGCGCTTTACGAGCTTGCCGAGGACGCGCGGGCGCTCGATGCCGTGGCCGGCGATCTCGGCCGGCTCAAGGGATTGGTCGCCAACAGCCCGGAGTTGCGCCGGCTGATCGCCAGCCCGCTGCTGTCCCGCGACGCCCAGGCGAAGGCCATGGCGGCGGTCATCGAGCGGGCGGAGGTAAGCGACCTGGTGCGACGCTTGGTCGGCACGCTGGCGCGCAACCGGCGGCTGTTCGCGCTGGTCGGGATCATCGACGCCTTCCTCGCCATGCTGGCGGCGCGCCGCGGCGAGGTCAAGGCCGAGGTCGCCTCCGCCGCGCCCCTCTCGGCGGCCCAGGCCGAGGCAGTCGCCGACGCGCTCAAGGGCGCCGTCGGCCGCAAGGTCGCGATCGACCTCAAGGTCGACCCGGCCCTGCTCGGCGGTCTCAAGGTCAAGGTCGGCTCGCGGCTGGTCGATGACTCGCTGGGGGCCAAGTTGCAGAAACTCCGACTGGCCATGAAAGGGTTCAGGTGATGGAGATCCGGGCCGCGGAAATTTCCGCCATCCTCAAGCAGCAGATCGACAAGTTCGACGCCGGCACGGAGGTCGCCGAAGTGGGACAGGTGATCTCGGTCGGCGACGGCATCGCCCGCATCTACGGGCTCGACAACGTCCAGGCCGGCGAGATGGTCGAGTTCCCGGGCGGCATCAAGGGCATGGCGCTCAACCTCGAGACCGACAACGTCGGCGTCGTGATCTTCGGCGATGACCGCGACATCCGCGAAGGCGACATCGTCAAGCGCACCAACGCCATCGTCGACGTGCCGGTCGGCAAGGCCTTGCTCGGCCGCGTCGTCGACGCGCTGGGCGAGCCGATCGACGGCAAGGGGCCGCTCGAGGGCGCGACGCGCACCCGCGTCGAGGTCAAGGCGCCCGGCATCATCGCCCGCCGCTCGGTCCACGAGCCGGTGCAGACCGGCCTCAAGGCGATCGATAGCCTGGTGCCGATCGGGCGCGGCCAGCGCGAGCTCATCATCGGCGACCGCCAGACCGGCAAGACCGCCCTTGCCATCGACACCATCCTCAACCAGAAGGCGACCAACGCGGCGGGCGAGGAGTCGAAGAAGCTTTATTGCATCTACGTGTGCATCGGCCAGAAGCGCTCGACCGTGGCGCGCATCGTCAAGACGCTCGACGACTACGGCGCGCTCGAATACTCGAGCGTGGTCGCGGCGACCGCCTCCGAGCCGGCGCCCATGCAGTTCCTCGCCCCCTACACGGGGTGCGCGATCGGCGAGTATTTCCGCGACAACGGCATGCACGCGGCGGTCATCTACGACGATCTGTCGAAGCACGCCGTCGCCTATCGCCAGATGAGCCTGCTGTTGCGCCGGCCGCCGGGGCGCGAGGCCTATCCGGGCGACGTCTTCTACCTCCACTCGCGGCTCTTGGAACGCGCCGCCAAGATGTCGGACAAGGCCGGCAAGGGCTCGCTCACCGCGCTGCCCGTGATCGAGACCCAGGCGGGCGACGTCTCGGCCTATATCCCGACCAACGTCATCTCGATCACCGACGGCCAGATCTTCCTCGAGACCGAGTTGTTCTACAAGGGCATCCGGCCGGCGATCAATGTCGGCCTCTCGGTGAGCCGCGTCGGCTCGGCGGCGCAGATCAAGGCGATGAAACAGGTCGCCGGGCGCATCAAGCTCGAGCTCGCGCAATACCGCGAGATGGCGGCCTTCGCGCAGTTCTCCTCCGACCTCGATGCCGCCACGCAGCGCTTGCTGGCGCGCGGCGCGCGCCTGACCGAACTCTTGAAGCAGCCGCAATACCAGCCGATGCCGGTCGAGGAGCAGGTCGTGGCGATCTTCGCCGGCGTGCGCGGCTATCTCGACAAGATCGAGCCCCTCCAGGTGACGCGCTTCGGGCAGGCGCTGCTCGGCGAGCTCCGCGCCAAGCACCCGGACCTCTTGGAGGCGATCCGCACCGAACGCGAGATCTCGGCGGCGAGCGAAGCCAAGTTGAAGAGCGCGCTCGACGGCTTCGCGCGAACCTTCGCCTGAAGCCCCGAAGCTTGCGACCGCGACCGCGAAGCGCCCCCTCATGCCCAGCCTGAAGTCGTTCCGGCTCCGCATCAACAGCGTCAAGTCGACGCAGAAGATCACCGCGGCGATGAAGATGGTGGCGGCGGCCAAGCTCCGCCGCACCCAGGAGCAGGCGCTCGCCTCCCGGCCCTACGCCGAGCGCATGGCGCGCATGCTGGGCGCGCTGGCCGGCGCCGCGGATGCCCCGCCGCTCCTCGTCGGCACCGGCCGCGACGCGGTCCACCTGGTCATCGTCGCGACCTCCGACCGCGGGCTGTGCGGCCCGTTCAACTCGTCGATCGTCCGCGACGCCCGCCAGTTCATCCGCCGGCTGCTGGCCGAGGGCAAGACGGTGAAGATCCTGTGCGTCGGCCGCAAGGGCCGCGACCAGCTCAAGCGCGATTGCGGCCAGCTCATCGTCGACACCATCGAGGAGGTCGGCAAGCGCCGGCTCACCTTCGCCGACGCCGACCGGGTGACGAGGCGCGTGCGCGCCCTGTTCGAGGCCGGCGAGTTCGACGCCGCGACGGTGATCTACAACCGCTTCAAGTCGGCGATGAGCCAGATCCTCACCCGCCAGCAGCTCATCCCGTTCCCGGTCGAGGCGCCGCCGGCCGGGGAGGCGGTGCCCGGCGAGGTGCGCGCGGTCTACGACTACGAACCGGACGAGGACCTGATTCTCGCCGAGTTGCTGCCGCGCAACCTCGCGATCCAGGTCTACCGCGCGCTGTTGGAGAACGCGGCGAGCGAGCAGGGCGCGCGCATGACCGCAATGGACAGCGCGACGCGCAATGCCGGCGACATGATCCGCAAGCTCACCCTCACCTACAACCGCCAGCGCCAGGCCGCCATCACCAAGGAGCTGATCGAGATCATCTCCGGCGCCGAGGCGATCTGATTATTTTGTGTGCGAGGAGCGAAACCATGGCCAAGAACATCGTCGGCCGCATCACCCAGGTCTTGGGGGCCGTCGTCGACGTGCATTTCGACGGCGAATTGCCGCGCATCCTCAATGCCCTCTACGCGCAGAACCAGGGCAAGAGACTGGTGCTCGAGGTGGCGCAGCATTTGGGCGAGCAGACCGTGCGCACGGTCTCCATGGACACCACCGACGGCCTCGTGCGCGGCCAGGAGGTCGCCGATAGCGGCGGCCCGATCCTGGTGCCGGTGGGACCCGAGACGCTGGGGCGGATCATCAACGTGGTCGGCGAGCCGATCGACGAGCGCGGGCCGCTCGGCGCCAAGCTGAGCCTGCCCATCCACAAGCCGGCGCCGATCTTCACCGACCAGTCGACGGAGGCCGAGATCCTGGTCACCGGCATCAAGGTCGTCGACCTGCTCGCCCCTTACGCCAAGGGCGGCAAGATCGGCCTGTTCGGCGGCGCCGGGGTGGGCAAGACCGTGATCATCATGGAGCTCATCAACAACGTCGCCAAGGCGCATGGCGGCTACTCGGTCTTCGCCGGGGTGGGCGAGCGCACCCGCGAGGGCAACGACCTCTATCGCGAGATGATCGAATCGGGCGTCATCAAGCTCGATGGGCCGGGCTCGAAGGCCGCGCTCGTCTACGGCCAGATGAACGAGCCCCCGGGCGCGCGCGCGCGGGTCGGCCTGTCCGGCCTGACGCTCGCCGAGTATTTCCGCGACCAGGAAGGCCAGGACGTGTTGTTTTTCGTCGACAACATCTTCCGCTTCACCCAGGCCGGGTCCGAGGTCTCGGCGCTCCTTGGCCGCATCCCCTCGGCGGTCGGCTACCAGCCGACGCTCGCCACCGACATGGGCACGCTCCAGGAGCGCATCACCAGCACCAAGAAGGGTTCGATCACCTCGGTACAGGCGATCTACGTGCCCGCCGACGACCTCACCGATCCGGCGCCCGCCACCTCGTTCGCGCATCTCGATGCGACCACGGTGCTGTCGCGCCAGATCGCCGAACTCGGTATCTACCCGGCGGTCGACCCGCTCGATTCCACGAGCCGGATGCTCGACCCGCGGGTGGTCGGGGACGAGCATTACCAGATCGCCCGCGACGTCCAGCGCGTCCTCCAGACCTACAAATCGCTCCAAGACATCATCGCCATTCTCGGCATGGACGAGCTGTCCGAGGACGACAAGCTCGCGGTCGCGCGGGCGCGCAAGATCCAACGCTTCCTCTCGCAGCCCTTCCACGTCGCCGAGGTGTTCACCGGCGCGCCGGGCGTCTTCGTCAAGCTCGAGGACACCATCCGGGGCTTCAAGAAGATCGTCGCCGGCGAATGCGACGACATGCCGGAGGCGAGCTTCTACATGGTGGGCACGATCGAGGAAGCGATCGACAAGGCCCGCCAGATGGCCGCCGAGGCGGCCTGAAGGCGGCGGGGCGCGGCGCTTCCGCCGGGGACGGGGCGATGGTCGACAAGGTGCGGTTCGAACTGGTCTCGCCCGAGCGGCTGCTCTTGGACGAGACGGTGGAGATGGTCGTGGTGCCGGGGTCGGAAGGCGAGTTCGGCGTGCTCCGCGGCCACGCGCCCCTGATCTCGAGCCTGCGTCCGGGCGTCCTCGAGGTCCACGACGACGGGGTGGTGCGGGAGCGCATTTTCATCGCCGGGGGATTCGTCGAGGTCACCGGGACCCGCGTGACCGTGCTCGCCGACGAGGCGATCCGACTGCCCGATCTCGATCGCGCCGCGATCGAGAGCGAGCTGGCCGAGCTCAGGGCCGACCTTGGCGAGGCCAAGGACGACGGCGAGCGCGCCCGCGTCGGCGTCCGGATGGCGGTCGCCGAAGCCAAGCTCGCCGCGCTCGGCTGATGGGGGCCCGGTCAATTCCCCCAGATATCGCGGCTTTGCAATGGCGAGGGTATTATCCGTGGGTAGACACCGCGCATCCGCACTTGACATAGGGCTCGAACGTTGCTAAAATGTTCTCATCATCGAGCCGGTTCCATGGGGGCGCATCCGATGGACGTCGTGGCATCCCGACACCGGCCAACCGCGGCCCTGCAAATCGTGCCGAAGCGCGAGCCTTTGTCCCGAGAACCGCGGTATCGCATTTTCCACGGCGATGCATTCGCGTGGTTGTCTTCGGCGCCGGCCAATTCGATTCATGCCGTTGTCACGGACCCGCCCTACGGACTGGTCGAATACTCGGATCGCGAACTCGAGAAAATGAAAAATGGGCGGGGCGGGATCTGGCGTATTCCCCCGGCCTTCGATGGGTGCAAGCGTCAGCCCTTGCCGCGTTTCACCGTCTTGACCGACCGCGACCGGGCGGAGCTCCGTTCCTTCTTCGCAGAATTCTCCAGGGTGCTGGCGCGCGTTCTGGTGCCGGGCGGCCACGTCTTCATCGCCACGAACCCGCTCGTCTCGTACCTCGTCTACGAGCCGTTCATCGCCTCCGGTTTCGAGAAGCGGGGCGAGATCATCCGGGCGGTCAGCACGCTACGCGGCGGCGACCGGCCGAAGAACGCGCACGCCGAATTCGCCGATGTCACGGTGATGCCGCGATCGTGTTGGGAGCCGTGGGGTCTGTTCCGCAAGCCGTGCGAGGGCCGCGTTCAGGATAACCTGCGGAAATGGAAGACCGGGGGCCTCCGACGCATTTCCGCAGGCGAGCCATTCAAGGACCTCATTGTGGCGTCTCCGGCGCGCGGCAAGGAGCGGGAGATCGCCCGGCATCCATCGCTCAAGCCGCAACATTTCTTGCGCCAAATCGTGCCCGCGTCGCTCCCGCTAGGGGAGGGCGTGGTCCTCGATCCATTCATGGGATCGGGCTCGACCATTGCCGCCGCGACGGCGTGTGGCCTCAAAAGCATCGGCATCGAAATCAATCGCGAGTACTATGAGATGGCGAAGCAAGCGATCCCTTTGCTCGCTAACTTGGCCACGGCCGACACGTCCCGTAATGGCACGAAAAGAAGACTTTGATCCGTCGGTTCCGCTGCCGAAAGGTCTCAGCGTAGCGGCGATCCTAAAAGGCGATCGATCATATCGAACGCGGCTTGGCCGATTTGATCGATGTCTACTTCGAACAGGCCAACGTCTTCAGTGCCCTCGTTGGCATCTACGGCACGAAGGCGCTCGATTCGGTCAGCAACTATGAGAAGCATCGGCACAGAGACACGGCCCAGCAGCGGTTTCCCGACTTGCGGCGGCGTGGCGCCGGGACCCATCCGACTCCGCAGGACTCGCTCGAGAGCAAGGGCAGCAAGCGGCCGTGGTCGATCCAGTCGCATTACGACCACCCGGGTTGGTATATCGTTTGGCGTTACCTTGTCGACCCGACCGAAACGATCGAGCCCGGCCGGCCGGGCATCATTTGGCGCGTCGATGTGGTTTTCCTCGACAAGTCCGACTGGAAATATGAAGGCAGCCGAGCCGGGGCGGCCGGCGGCGGGCGGACGCACACCTTCGGCGTGATCAGGGCGCGGGACAAGCTGCGCGGAAAAGCCGTATATCGGCGAAGCGACGGGATCATCCGCGACGGCAAGCCGGTGCCGGCGAACGAGCATGCGTAAGGCGTGTCCCCGGACCGGCGGCCTGGAGGGGCGCAGGGGCCGGGCCCGCCATTTGGGCTTGAAAGCGCGGGCGGTCGGGGTGGTATCATTCACCGCCGATCCCGAGACCCTGACGGCTCCGCCATGCGGCACTGGACGCTCGACGACATAAGCTGGGGCAAATTCGAGCTCGGGAAAGTCGATCCCGACACCCTGCGCATCGTCAAGGCGGCCGCCCTCGTCGAGCACAACGGCGGGGACTACGCCATCTATCTGTGCAATGTGTTTCGGGACGACCCCGGGTTCCAGGCCGCGGCGCGATCCTGGGCCGAGGAAGAGGTTCAACACGGGCTGGCGCTACGGCGCTGGGCGGAGCTCGCCGATCCGGCCTGGGATTTCTCCGCCGCCTGCAAGTGCTTCACCGACGGCTTCCGGCTGCCGCTCGAGGCCACCCGCTCGGTGCGCGGCTCGCGCACCGGCGAGCTGATCGCCCGCTGCATGGTCGAGGTCGGCACCAGCTCGTACTACTCGGCGCTCGGCGATTGGACGCCGGAGCCGGTCTTGAAGCAGATTTGCCGCCGGATCGCGGCCGACGAGCTGCGCCACTACAAGCTCTTCTACACCCATATGCAGCGCTACCAGGCGGCCGAGCGGCTCGCCCTCTGGCGCCGGCTCAAGGCCGGCCTGGGGCGACTCGTCGAGGCCGAGGATGACGAGCTCGCGTGGGCCTACTACGCCGCCGGGGGCGGGATCGGGCCCTATGACCGCCGCACCAATTCGCGGGGCTATGCGGCCCGGGCCTATCGCCTCTATCGGCCCTCGCACATCGAGCGCGCGGTGGCGATGGTCCTCAAAGCCGTCGGGCTCGCGCCCCATGGGCGGCTCCATCTCTGGGCCTCCAAGCTCGCCCGATGGTTCTTCGAGGTCCGCGCCGCGGCTCTCGGCCGCGCCGGCGCTTGAGCGCCGCGCTCGTCGGCCTTGCTTGGGCCGCGCGGGCGAGGGCGACGCGCTTGGCCTGTGGCCCCGCGCCGTTTTCCCCGTGCGTGAACATCGTTGAAGGCGCTTGACTGGGCCGGGCAAAGGCTTCAGGATTTGCGCTCGACGCGTCGGCGCGACGGTCGCGCGAGAGCGTTTCCACTCCGCACAGGGGAGACCTGCGATGATGAACCTAGCGAAGGTCGGTCAGATGCGCTGGCGCGGGACGCTGGCGCTGGCGGGAGCGGTCATTGCCGGCCTGCTCGGCGCCTCGGCGGCGGTTGCCGCCGAGCCGGTCAAGGTGGCTCTCGTCGCCGCCCTGTCGGGCCAGTCGGCGAAGTCGGGCGAGGGGATCACGCGGGGCCTCACCCTCGCCGTCGAAGAGATCAACGCCCGCGGCGGCGTGCTGGGCGGGCGCAAGCTCGAGCTCATCCGGCGCGATGACGAGGCGAACCCGGCCAAGGGCCAGATCGCGGCGCGCGAGGTGATCCACCAGGAGAAGGTGAGCGTGATCTTCGGCGGCATCGAGACGCCGGTGGCGCTCGCCATCGTGCCGATCGCCAACCGCGACAAGGTGCCGTTCATGAATGTGTGGGCGGCGGGCACGACGATCACGCGCAACGGCGCCAACCCGAACTTCGTGTTCCGGGTGTCGGCGGTGGATGAACTCGTGGACAAGGCGCTCGTCCAGTACGCGATGAAGACACACAACGCCAAGAACCCGGGGATGATGCTGATCAACAATCCGTGGGGCGAATCGAACGAGAAGGGGCTCACTGCGGCGATCAACGAGCTCAAGATCGGGAGGGCCGGCGTCGAGAAGTTCGAGCAGAACGATGTCGACATGGTCCCCCAGCTCGCGCGCTTGCGCGCCGCCAAGGCCGACGCGATCTTCCTCATCGCCAGCGCCGGCCCTGGCGCGCAGATGATGAAGGCGCTCGAGCGCATGGGCTGGACGGTGCCGGTGATCTCGCACTGGGGTATCTCCGGGGGCCGGTTCTCGGAGCTCGCCGGCAACATGGCGAAGAACGTCGAGTTCATCCAGACCTACAGCTTCTTCGGCCCGCAGAACGAGGTCGGGCAGAAGGTGATGGCGGCCCTCATGAAGAAGTTTCCCGACGTGAAGGGCCCGGGCGACGCGATCCCGCCGGTCGGCATCGCCAACGCCTATGACGCGATGATGCTGACGGCGCTTGCCATCGACAAGGCCGGCTCGACCGACGGCGACAAGATCCGCCAGGCGTTCTACGAGATCGGTCCCTATCGCGGCCTGATCAAGACCTATGCGAAGCCATTCTCGCCGGTCAACCATGACGCCCTGAACGAGAACGACTACATCATGGTCCGCTACGCGGGCGACCAGATCGTGCCCGTCAAGCAGGTCTCGAACTAGCGGCAGGCGCGCCGCCGAGCCCCCGGCAAGGGCGGCCGGCGGCGCGGATGAGGCGGCGCAACCGGCAACGCGCGGGTCCGAAGGCTGCTCCTTTTCTCGGCGTTCATCTCCGGGCTCGGGCTCGGAAGCATGTACGGGCTCCTGGCGCTCGGGTTCTACGTCACCTATTCGGTCTCCGGCACCGTCAACTTCTCCCAGGGCAGCTCGATGATGCTGGGGGCGGTGCTCTGCTACACCTTCACGATCACGCTCGGCTGGGGCATGGCGGCGGGGATCGGCTTCGCGCTCGTCCTCTGCGCCCTGTGGGGCGCGGTCGTCGAGCGCCTGGCGGTCCGCCCGTTCGTCAGGGGTGGGTCGAACGCCTGGCTCATGTCCACGGTCGCGATCGGCATCATCCTCGAGAACGTCGCGCTCTTCTGGTACGGCAACGAGCCGCGCGGCCTGCCCTCGGCGCTGGTCCGCGACCTCGTCGACATCGCCGGCCTCGGCGTCTACCCGCTCCAGCTCGCGATCCCCGTCACCGGATTGGCGATCGCGTTCGCCCTGCAGTTCCTGTCGCGCCGCACCCGCCACGGCAAGGCCTTCCTCGCCGTGGTGCAGAACCAGGACGCCGCGCGCCTCATGGGCATCAACGTGAGCCGGGCGATCACGGCGAGCTTCGCCGTCTCCACGGTCTTCGCCGGCATCGCCGGAATCCTCATTGCGCCGCTGTTCAACGTCTCGGCCGACATGGGAACGCTGTTCGGCATCAAGGCCTTCGCCGTCGCCATCCTGGGCGGCATCACCAGCGCCTGGGGCGTCATGGTCGCGGGGCTCGTCTACGGCCTCGTCGAGGCGACGGTCACCGCGCTCTTGGGCTCGCCCTACACCCAGATCGTGACCTTCGCCCTCGTCATCGTCGCGCTGGCGGCGATGCCGAACGGGCTGTTCGGCCAGGCGGGGGTGAAGAAGGTATGAGCTGGGCACGCCCCCTCGCGCTCGCGGCCCTCCTCGGCGGCGTGCTCGCCTTCTCCTTCGTCGCCAACTCCTACCACCTCTTCGTGCTCACGACCGTCGCGCTGACCGCCATGGTCGGCGCCGGGCTCAACGTCCTCCTCGGGCTCACCGGCCAGGTGTCGCTCGGCCATGTCGGCTTCTATGCGATCGGCGCGTATGCGACCGCGATCCTGACGACGACCTACGGCATGAGCTTCTGGCCCGCGCTCGCCGCCGCCGCCGTGCTTGCCGGCGCGATCGGCGTCGTGCTCGCGCTGCCGGCGCTCCGCGTCTCCGGGCCCTACCTCGCGATGGTGACCATCGCCTTCGGCTTCATCGTCGAGCACGGCGCGACCGAATGGCGCGGCCTGACCGGCGGCGCCAACGGCATCCTCAACATCCCGCCGCCCACGCTGTTCGGCTACGAGCTCGGTGAGCGCGACGTGGCGCAGCTCGCGGTCGGATTCGCGGTCCTCCTGTTCGCGCTGTTCCGGTGCCTCGAGCGCTCGCCTTGGGGGCTCGCCATGCGCGCGGTCCGGGACTCGGAGGTCGCCGCCGGCGCGATCGGCCTCAACTCGGTCGCCGTGCGCACCGCCGCCTTCGCACTGTCGGCGATCGCCGCCGGGCTTGCCGGCGCCCAGTTCTCGCCGCTCACCAGCTTCGTGTCGCCGTCGAGCTTCTCGTTCTTCCAGTCGGTCCTGTTCGTCCTGGTGGTGATCGTCGGCGGCGTCGGCCGGGTCCTCGGCCCGCTTGCCGGGGCGGCCGTCGTCGTCCTTTTGCCCGAGTTTCTCGCCAAGTCGGCGGAATACCGCCTGCTGTTCTTCGGCATCCTGCTGCTCGCGGTGCTGTGGCTGGCGCCCGAGGGGATCGTCGGCGCGCTCGCCCACCGCTTTGGCCGGCCGCGCCAGACGGCCGCTTCCGGGGGCGGGGTCGACGTGCCAGCCTGGCTCGCCGAGCGCGCGACCGGCGCGGCGCTCGCCGTCGAGGGCCTCGGCATCTCCTTCGGCGGCCTACGCGCGCTCGACGAGCTCGCCTTCGCCGCCCGGGGCGGCCAAGTGACGAGCCTCATCGGCCCGAACGGCGCCGGCAAGACGACGGTCCTCAACCTCGTCTGCGGCTTCTACCGGCCGGACCAGGGATCGGTGCGCCTCGGCGACCGGCCCATCTCGCGCCTGCCCTCGCACCTCGTCGCGCGGGCCGGCGTCGCCCGCACCTATCAGACCAGCCAGCTCTTCGCCCGCATGTCGGTCATCGACAACCTCTTGATCGCCCTCAGGCGGGGCCGGCTGGGCTCGCTCGCGGCGGCGCTCGTCCTCCCGCCGCGCGACGCCGAGTTGCGGCGCGTGGCCGAGAGCCTGCTTGCCTTCGTCGGCTCAGGCGGGCCGCGGGGGGGGCCCCCCCGCGGGCTCGCGCATTGGGGAAAGCGCCAGGTCGATATCGCCCCCGCGCGC
>JBQTIU010000118.1:0-22992 GCA_052387815.1 Pseudomonadota bacterium | reverse complement strand
GGATGATGATCCGGGCGCGATGAGAGAGCGGGCGGTGGTTCCCCGGATGTTTCTGCCGGCCGGTGGGAGAACCAGGGAACCATCGCCGCCCTGGAAAGACTCGATCGCCATGCCGACTGGCGGAGGGAGGGGAGCTGAAATCCAACATTCTCTGGCAGATTGCCTCCACCCAACGCTCGGCGTTGCCGCGGTGTAACCACGAGCTTCCGGCACACACTGTCGCCGTCAGCGTACATTGCCCAGCCATTGCTATCACCCGCGGCTGCGATGATCGACACCGCTATCACTTGGCTGTTCTACCCGCTTTTGAACGACGTGCCACCCTCGCGCCTCGGCCATCCGGCTCGTTCGCTGCCAAGTACCGGTCGACAGCCTGCCGCAATACCCAGGCGATCGAGGCGTCGCTCGCTGCGGCCAACTCCCGGACCCGCCTGAACTGGGCTTCTGTCAAAATGACCGTTGTCCGAAACTCCTTCTTGGCGGACTTGGGCGCCATTGGGCTTTCTCCTGTCGAATCGGGATCGAGGATATGCGGTTTGCACCAAACGTGCTACCCTAATCAAACATCGATCCCTCGTCGGCCCATGCACGGATGCGAACGGATCCGTTTCGCTACGAGCCGACATGGGGCGAGAGATACCTGTGACTACCGATAAGCAGCCAGCAAACAGGGGGGGTTGATATGAAACTTACACTCGATACCCTGAAAGATACGATTGAAAAGGATGCCGCGATCCGGCGAGTGCAGAGACTGCAGCCAGCCGGCGGGCCCGGCGACAAACTCTTTCCGCCGACCTATCCCGGAGAACGTAACAACGATCCCGCGCGGCATGTCTTCAAGACACGGCGGATTGATGGGAAGGACGTGCGTTGCGTCCTGATCGACAGCGTGCAAAGCCAAGCCAATCGGCTTGAGGAAGCGTTGCTCTCTGCAATGCGTGCGGGCAAATTCAAGATGCCGCACATCGTCGTTGATTTCAAAGGGCAGAAGGCACCGAACGGCATTGATGTAAGTGACTTGGGCGAGATCACCTCGCTTGACGCGCCGCATCGTGTGTTCGACGCCGTCATCCGTGACAGCGATCTCGACGGTACAAAATTCACGGATACGGAACATTACAAGAAGCTCCTGTTGGCGAAGTCAGCGAACGCGTGAGCCAGTCGGTTCTGAAGCGCGGGCCCGAGGCTTGCCCGGTCGGGCGCGTATCCGCGGCCGAGATCGAGGCAGCCGTCGTCAGCCAATTACGCGACCTCCTGCGGGCGCCTGAGATTGTCGTTGGCACATGGCGCGCCGCTCGGGCCCAGATCGATGGGCTGGCGGAATCCGAGGTACGCGAGGCGCTGGAACGGCTCGACCCCCTTTGGGACAAACTCTTCCCGGCCGAGCAGGCGCGCATCGTCCAACTTCTCGTCGAGCGGGTCGACGTGGCGCCGGACGGCATCGATATCCGCCTCCGGGTCGACGGACTGGCAACTCTGGTCCGCGACCTTGCCGGCGCCGGTCCCGGGTCGCGGAGGGCGGCATGATCGGCCCTGAGTTCATCGCCAAGGACGCACGCACGCTCACGGTTCGCGTGCCCTTCGCATTGCGGAAGCGCGGGGGCCGGAAACTGGTCGTGGCGCCCGAGGGCGCGACCTGGGGTGCGCCGCGCCCACGGGTGGACAGCACCATGGTCAAGGCGATCGCCCGGGCGCACCGCTGGAAGCAGCTTCTCGAAAGCGGCCGGTTCGGCTCGATCGCCGAACTGGCCGAAGCCGAGAAGATCAACCAGTCCTATCTGTGCCGTGTCCTGCGCCTGACCCTCCTCGCGCCTGACGTCGTCGAGGCGATTCTGGACGGTCAACAACCAGCGGGGCTCCAGCTGGATGCCCTCCTGAAGCCGCTGCCGGTCGAGTGGGATCACCAGCGTATGGCCGTCAATCAGAAATTTCATATTAAACCCAACATCTTATAAGACAGGCGATCCAGAGCTGCGATCTGATTAAGTGCAATTTACTAGGGTCGCCAAGGCTTTTCTGCGCAGGTATTGACGCGCTGGTCTGGCGCGATTATATTAATGCCGTCGGCGAGATTTCTCGCAGACACGACTTGTCGCAGGATCGAACATGAGACTCGCCGACGTCGCCAGCATCACCCCCGGGGTTCCCTTCCGGTCTCGCATTGAGAACGAGGCGGAGGGCTCCGTCGCGGTTGTCCAGGCGCGCGACCTCTCGGCCGAGGGGCTGATCAACGTCGCGGGGGCTGCGCGCGTGCGCAATATTCCAAGAGCGACAAAGACCGAGCTTCGCCACGGCGACGTTGTCCTGCAGCCGCGGGGCGCGCGCTTTCCCGTTGGCTTATTCGAGGGATCGGACCGGCCGGCCGTGGCGGCGGCACCTCTACTCGTGATCCGTTGCGACCAGACCCGGATCGCGCCTGAGTTTCTCCTCGTCCTGCTGCGGTTGCCGAGCGCACAGGCGTTCCTGCGGCAGTCGGCTGTCGGCACCTATGTGCCGCAGGTTCCACGGCAAGCGATCGAGGATATCTTCATCCAGCTTCCCGACCTTCCGAGCCAAATGCGACTTGTCGACCTTGCCCGTCTTGAGCGGCGCGAGGTCGAGCTTATGGACCGCCTGCGTGAACAGCGCGAGCGGCTCTTCGAGATCGCGACGCGGGAGCTTGCGAAGAAAAGCCGGAAGCGCGCGAACGCTCCCGGCTTCAACCCGGACCCCAACGATGCGTCAACACCTTGGGGCCCTTTGTCCAAAACGACTTAGACGAAAGGCACTTTACGAATGTCCATCACGATCGGCAACTACAACTTCGACGGTCCCTACAGGGATGTCTCCAACTTGCGCAACAACTCGGGCGTCTACGCGATCCTCACCCGGCAGACCAATGCCGACCGCTACACCGTTATCGACATTGGTGAAGCTGGCTGGATTCGCGATCGCGTTGCCGATCACGACCGAAGCGATCAGTGGGCGCGGCAGAATCTCAGCATGCTCGCGGTAGCCGCCCACTACTGCGACGAGACGGCCCGGATGCGCATCGAGCGCGAGCTTCGCGTGCAGTACAACCCTGTGTGCGGCGTC
Organism: Pseudomonadota bacterium; assembly: GCA_052387815.1. Lineage (GTDB taxonomy): Bacteria > Pseudomonadota > Alphaproteobacteria > CACIAM-22H2 > CACIAM-22H2 > JBQTIU01. The sequence goes on along the minus strand of JBQTIU010000118.1, from coordinate 19,917 downwards.
CGTTGAAAAGCAATAAGGCACGGGCGGGCGCGTCAATGCCCGCCCGATCCGAAGGGGAATGAACATGGCCGACCAAACGACTCTCGACGACGTCAAGCGGATCGCATGGGCGGCGTGCGACACCTTCCGCGGCGTGATCGACGCGTCCGAGTACAAGGACTTCATCCTCGTCTTCCTGTTCCTCAAATACGTCAGCGACGTCTGGAAGGAGCATTACGAGAAAGCGAAGGAGCGCTACGGCGGCGACGACGTTCGCATCCGACGTCGTATGGAACGCGAGCGCTTCGTTCTTCCGAAGGGGTCCACCTTCGACGATCTTTATCGCCAGCGAAATGCCGACAATGTCGGCGAGCTGATCGATCAGGCCCTCGATGCCATCGCCGAGGCGAACAAGGCCAAGATCGGCGACGCTTTCTCCGACGTGATGTTCAACAGCGAAACCAAGCTCGGCGACACGAAAAACCGCAATCGTCGCCTGAAATCGTTGATCGAGGATTTTGCGAAACTCGACCTGCGTCCCTCCCGCGTTGTCGCCAATGGCCAGGGCCACAAGACCGCCGAGGACGTGATCGGCGAAGCCTACATCTATTTGATCGAGCGCTTCGGCTCCGAGGCCGGCAAGAAGGCAGGCGAGTTCTACACGCCCCGCCAAGTCGCCCGGGTTCTCGCCAAGATCACCGCACCCCAGCCCGGCGACCGCATCTGCGACCCGGCCTGCGGCTCCGGCTCTTTGCTCATCAAGGCCGCGGAAGAGGTGGGCTCCAAGGACTTCGCGCTGTTCGGCCAGGAGGTGAACCGCGGCACCTGGGGTCTCGCCCGCCTCAATATGTTCCTTCACGGCATCGACGGCGCGCGGCTCGAATGGGGCGACACGCTCAACGACCCCAAGCTGATCGACGGGGCGAGCCTTATGAAGTTCGATGTGGTGGTCGCCAATCCTCCGTTCAGCCTCGACAAATGGGGTGCCGAGAACGCCGAGAAGGATCGCTTCGGCCGCTTCTATCGAGGCGTGCCGCCGAAATCGAAGGGCGATTGGGCCTTCATCACCCACATGATCGAGTCCGCCAAGGCCCGCGAGGGTCGCGTTGCCGTCGTCGTGCCCCACGGCGTGCTGTTCCGGGGCGGCAAGGAAGGCGTCATCCGCAAGGCGGTGATCGAGGAGAACCTGCTCGATGCCGTCGTCGGTTTGCCGCCGAACCTATTCCAGACGACGTCGATCCCGGTGGCCGTGCTGGTGTTCGACCGCCGCCGCGAGAAGGGCGGCACGAGAGCGAAGCGGCACGATGTCCTCTTCATCGACGCGAGCCGCGACTTTCAGCAAGGCAAGAACCAGAACCAGCTTCTCGACGAACACGTCGACAGGATTATCAAGGCGCATAAGGCGCGCAAGGACATCGAGCGCTATACCCGCGCGGTTCCGGTCGCCGAGATCGCCTCGAACGACTTCAATCTCAACATTCCGCGTTATGTAGATACTTTCGAAGTTGCGGAAGAGGTCGACATCAGTGCGGTTCAGAAGGAAATCGACGCACTCGAAAACGAGCTCACGGCACTGCGCGCGAAGATGCGAGAGCATCTGAAGGAGCTCGGACTGGATGCGTAAAAAGACAACATTTCAAGTGCCGTTGGGCTCAGCTGCTCATCCGCAGCGCTGTTCCATAGGAAGTCTTGGCCAATTTTTTAGGGGCAAAGGCATCGCCAAATCCGATCTCACTTCAAGCGGTGTTCCTTGCCTGCGTTACGCAGACATTTACACCATGTACGGTGACGTCATTCACGAGTTGCGTTCGTTCGTTGCACAAGCCGTTGCCAAGAAAGCTCTTTGCATTCAGTACGGCGACATAATCTTTGCAGCGTCAGGTGAGACTACAGCCGAGATCGGAAAGGCGGTTGCCTACCTTGGCAAAGGGAATGCCGTAGTGGGAGGCGATACCGTCATCCTTCGTGGACACGGACAAGACCCGTCTTTCCTGGCGCATGCTCTGAACTCAAAAGATGCTGTTCGGCAAAAATCACGGCTCGGGAAAGGTCAATCTATAGCGCACATTCATGAGCCTGAGCTTACTAGAGTCGAAGTTTGGGTCCCGCCCGTTCTTGAACAGCGCCGCGTCGCCGCGATCCTTTCGACTTGGGACGAGGCACTGGATCGCCTGTCGCGCCAGATCGCGCGCAAGGAGAGGCTTTTCGCCTCGCTTCGCGAGAGACTCGTCCATGGCGCACACCGCATCAGGCGCCGGAATGCGCTATGGCCGATCGTGACGCTCGGCGAGGTGACGGAGCATCTGATGGCCCGCAACGGCGAGCGTTTTGGGCGCGATAGCGTCATGGGCGTCAGCAAGGCCGAGGGGATCGTTCCCATGAAGGAGCACGTCATCGCCGATGACATCGCGCGTTACTTGATCGTGCCGCCCAACGCCTTCGCCTACAACCCGATGCGCATCAACATCGGCTCCATCGCCATGTCGGAACATGAGGGCGATGTCATCGTCAGCCCCGACTACGTCGTCTTCGCCTGCAAACAAGATCGGCTGCATCCTCGGTTTCTGAACCACCTGCGCCGCACCAAGGCCTGGTCCGATTTCATGACGATCGCAGGTAACGGCAGCGTACGGGTCCGCATCTATTACGCCAGTCTGGCCGAGTTCGAGTTCCACTTGCCGCCGCTGGATGAGCAACTGGTCATCATCGAAGTGCTGGATGATGCCGAACGCGAAATCACCGCTCTTGAAGCCGAGCGCGCCGCCCTCACCAAGCAGCGCGACGCGCTGGCAACCAAGCTTCTGACCGGACGCATCCGCGTGAAGCACGCGGAGACAGTGCCATGAAGTTCGAGGTCTATTGCGACGAGGCGCTGCCCGATCTTTTCACGTCACAGCGGCCACGGGCCCGCTACCTCATGATCGGCAGCCTGTGGCTGCCAGCAAACCTCCGCGAGGACGCCAAGGCCAGGATCGCCGCCCTCCGTGCCCGTCATGGTGTCTGGGGCGAGATAAAATGGACCAAGATCTCACCCTCTAAACAGGCTTTTTACGAAGAGCTGATCGACGTCTTCATGTCCTTCGGCATGGACATGCGGTTCCGCTGCATCGCGGTCGACCGGGAGCAGGTCAATCTCGCTCTCCACGGGAACGACAGCGAACTTGGCTTCTACAAGTTCTATTACCAGCTGCTGCACCACTGGATCCTGGACTTCAACGAGTACCGGATTTTCTGCGATCTCAAGACCAATCGCGACCGCAAGCGCCTGTCCGACCTCAAGCGCTGCCTGCACTATTCGAACCTGTCCGCTGCCATTGCAGACATTCAGTCCCTGCCATCGCCCGAGGTGGCGTTGTTGCAGCTTTGCGATGTGCTGCTCGGCGCGGCCAGCAGCCGGCTGAACCAGACGCTCCGCGCGGGAACGGCGAAGGAGGCCGTAGTCAGGAAGCTGGAAGAACGCCTCAACGTCCGCGGCCAGATCGGGCCGACCCGGCGGACGGAGGAGAAGTTCAACGTCTTTCAGATCCGTCTCGCCGGGGGCTGGTGATGCCGGCACCGCCCTTGCTCCATCTGCCCGACGAAGCGGCCTATCGGCAGCACTTCGTGCGGGAATACTGCCGCTCGGTGGTCCAGACGCACGACGGCATTCGCGTGTTCTTCCGGCAGGATCGGTTCGATCATGCATTCTTCGAGAGCGCGAACCGCGATGGCATCAAGGATACGTTTTCGCGGGTCCGCGCTGAACGAATGAACTGGATCAGCGCGACGCTCGTCGATCCGGCAACCACTCGCTATCAAGGGTGGGATGCAGCAAGCCGCAGTTACGATCCGGCCCGACGGGTCGATCTGCTCCTCGAAGATTTCGTCGTCGTTCTCAGCCTCGGCCTTAGGCAAGACGGCGCGCTAAAGGCGAACTTCGTCACTTGTTTCCAGGCGGACAATAGCATCGACAAAATCCGCCGGTCGCCACTGTGGGCCGCGAGGGACTGTCTCAATGCGCTGCGCTGAAAAAATTTGGGCGCTGATTTGCCACGCTGGCTCAGCGCCCGAAGCCTCGATTGGTTCAAAGCCGATAGGCAGTGAACTCGCCCATATAGGTGAGAGAGTAGCGCCCAAATGTCAAGGAATTTCTTGATCGGCCTCCTCGGGCCACGAACCGCCCCGGCGCAGCGAGGGCATTTGGGCTATGGCGCCAACATATTGAAGCCGAACATGTTTTGTCCGGCCGGCAGGGCGTGGTAGGCGGCCGGTACCGGATCGGAGCGTGTCCATGACCAACGCAGCAGGCCCCCGCGTCCAGGATACCGAGAAGCACCTCTCACAACTCCCGGCGCTCCATCTCTTGCAAAAGATGCAGCCGCGCTGGCGGCTGCTCACCCGCGATGAGGCGGACCGCGAGCGCGGCGGCAAGCGGGCCAACGTATTTCTCGATGGCATCCTCAAGGAGAGCCTGGCGCGCATCAACCGGGTGGAGCTGCGCGGGCGAACATACCCGTTCACCGAGGGCGGGCTTGCCGAGGCCATCGAGCGGCTGAAGCGGCCGCGTCCCTCGGGCCTCCTGCGCATCAACGAGGAACTGACCGACCTCCTGCTGCTCGGCACGGCGGTCGAGCAAACGGTCGACGGCGTCACGCGGGCGTTCCAGGTCAAGTTCATCGACTGGACGGACGTGAGCGCGAACGCATTTCACGTTTGCGCCGAATTCGACGTTGAGCGGGAACACACGACCGACACCAGGCGCCCCGACATCGTGCTGTTCGTCAATGGCATTCCGTTCGCTGTCATCGAATGCAAGGGGCCATCGATCGGCGTCGAACAGGGGGTTTCTCAAGCCATCCGCAATCAGCAGGACGGTGAGATTTCCGCTCTATTCCGGGCCGTGCAGCTGATTGTTGCCACCAACAAAAACGAGGTGCGATACGGGACCGTCGGAACGCCGGCGCCTTTCTGGTCGAAGTGGGCGGAACTCGAAGACAGCGAGACCGACGTGTTGGCCGCCATCAACGCGGCCCTCAATGCCGAAGAAGGCCAACGAACCTTCGCGGACGGGTTCCGGGAGGATCGCGCGCCATATGAGGCCCGCTTTGAGCAGGGCGACCGCCTCGTCACCGAGCAGGACCGGGTGCTATGGGCGCTAACCCGGCCGGAACGCCTGCTCGATCTTGCGCGCCGCTTCACGCTATTCGACGCCGGCGAAAAGAAGATCGCGCGCTACCAACAATTCTTCGCAGTCCGGAAGATTCTCCGCCGTGTGACCAGCGAACGGGACGAGGATGGCCGCCGCCGGGGTGGCGTCATCTGGCACACGCAGGGATCGGGTAAGTCCCTGACCATGGTCATGCTCGCCCGGGCGCTCGGTCTTGAACCATCGATTCCCGATCCACGCATCGTGCTGGTAACCGACAGAATCGACCTCGACGAGCAACTCGAAGGCACGTTCAAGGCCTGCGGCCTCGAGCCCAAGCGCGCCACCACCGGGCGCAACCTGCTCGAACTGGTCGCGACTGAAAAGCGCGCCGTTGTCACGACGCTCATCAACAAGTTCGACACGGCGCTCAACGTCCGCGATTTCACCGACTCCTCCGGGGACGTGTTTCTCCTGGTCGACGAGAGCCACCGCGGCCAATATGGCCGGTTGCATGCGCGCATGCGCAAGATCTTCCCCAATGCCTGCTATCTCGGATTCACCGGCACGCCGATTCTCAAGGCCGAGAAAAACACGGCAGCGAAGTTCGGCGGCATCATCGATGTCTATGCCATCAATCAAGCGGTGAAAGACAAGGCTGTCGTGCCGCTGCTCTATGAGGGCCGGCACGTCGAACAGCGCGTGGACGAGGCGGCGATCGATTCCTGGTTCGAGCGCGTGTGCGCCGGCCTTTCGGAGGACCAGAAGGCCGACCTAAAGCGGAAGTACGCCAGAACCGCACGCCTTTTCCAGACCGAGCAGACCATCGCGCTGATCGCGTTCGACGTCTCGGAGCATTTCCGACGCGCGTGGAAGGGAACAGGGTTCAAGGGCCAGTTGGTCACTCCTTCGAAGCGCTCCGCGATCCTTTACAAGAAGGCTCTGGATGAGTTGGGCATAGTCACGTCGGAGGTGGTCATCTCAGCGCCCGACGACCGCGAGGGAGAGGAGCGGATCGACGAGGCGTCTTTGGACGAGGTCAAGCGGTTCTGGAAAACCATGATGGACCGCTATGGGGACGAGGCGACCTACAATTCGCGGATCATCGAAGCCTTCAAGAAGCGCGAGGATCCGGAAATCCTCGTCGTCGTTTCGAAGTTGCTGACCGGTTTCGACGCGCCGCGCAATACCGTCCTCTATCTTGCGCGACCCCTCACCGAGCATAACCTGCTGCAGGCGATCGCGCGCGTGAACCGCGTCGCCGAAGGCAAGGACTACGGCTACATCGTCGACTATTGCAGCGTGCTGGGCGAACTCAACCAAGCGTTTTCGAGCTATTCCGCTCTCGAAGGATTCGACGAGGCGGACCTCGCCGGCACGGTTACATCGATCAATGCCGAAATCGAAAAGCTCGGGCAACGATACTCGGAACTGTGGGACGTCTTCCGTGGCGTCGCCAATACGGCGGACGAAGAGGCGCTGGAGCAGCATCTCGCTGATGAAGCGCGGCGCGACGAATTCTATGACCGCCTCAACGCTTACGCGCGGACGCTTGCGATTACCTTGTCGAGCCACGATTTCGCGAACGACAGCGCCAATCAACGCCGGATCGCCCGGTATCGCGGCGATCTCAGTCGATTCGAGAACCTGCGGCGCGCGGTGCGGACGCGCTATCAGGATGCGGTGAATTACGGTCAGTACCGGAGAAAGATCGAAAAGCTGCTCGATACCTATGTGGTCGCCGATGACGTTCGGCCAATCACCGATCTGGTCAATATCTTCGACGAGGACGCCTTCGCCAAAGTCGTCGATTCAAACGAATCGGTCGCCAGTCGAGCCGACACGATCGCTCACGCGACCAAGAAAACCATCGATGAGCGATGGGAGGAGGATCCGGCTTTCTACAAACGCTTCTCGGAGCTCATTCGCCAGGCCATCGAGGATTTCCGCGCGAAGCGAATCTCGGACCTCGAATATCTGAAACGCGTTCGGGACATCCGAGACCAGATGGTGCGTCGGGACACAACTGACCTTCCCGAGCCCGTTAGGGAAGACCCGCTGGCTCGCGCCTTCTACGGTTGCATCCAGGAAACCCTGCGGGAGGTGCAAGGCGATGCCTCGGGCGCGGCCGACGAGGTGAGCGCCGAAGCGGCGAAGCATCTCGTCAAAATCGTCCACAGCCACCGGCGCGTTGATTGGTCGGGCAATCCCGATGTCGAGAATGCGATCAAGAATGACATCGACGACTACATGTTTGATGTGATTCGCGGAGAGCACAAGGTTCAAATCTCAACGGAGGCCATCGATGCCCTCATCGATCGGCTGTTGATGGTGGCAAGGCGGCAGGCGGCGTGATGGTCCGGACGACGAACTACGGCAGCGCGGTTATCGAGTATAAGCTTATCCGCTCTCCGCGCCGCTTGCTGTCCATTTCGGTGCTCCCCGATGGGAGCGTTTCCGTCCTGGCCCCGGAAGAGGCCGACCCGGCAGAGGTGGACGAGCGCGTCAAGCGGCGCGCACGGTGGATTCTGCGCCAGCAGCGGCGTTTTAACGATTTCCGACCGCGGACGCCACCGCGGCGGTTCGTCGGTGGAGAGACGCATCGTTATCTCGGCCGCCAATACCGGCTCAAGATTGAAGCCGCCGAAAAGGATTGCGTTTTTATTCGGTCAGGCCGCCTGGTGGTGAAGAGCTGCTTCCCCAAGGATCGTGACTGGACCCGCACACTCGTCCGCCGCTGGATGCGTCAACGGGCCCACAAGGTTCTGCACGAACGCTACGACGCGGCAAGGCCCGTCACGGCGGCGCTCGGGATAAAGCATCCGGCACTCATGGTCTGCCCCATGAAGAAACGTTGGGGAAGCCATACGTCATCGGGCCGGGTCCTCCTGAACGACATGCTCATCGCGGCTCGGCGGGACTGCATCGACTACGTCATTGTCCATGAGCTCTGCCACGTCGTCGAACCGAACCACTCGCCTAAGTTCTTCCACTTACTGCGCCGCTTCATGCCTGACTGGGAACGGCGCAAGGAGCTTCTCGAACGATCAACGGTCTGAGCAGTTTCGCCTTATGCGTCCATCGATTCGATCAGAGATGCTCCCGCCCAACCAAACGCAATTCGAATTGATACGGACTCCGCCGCCTCAAGAATTCATGCTTTTCAGCAGGTTGCCTCGTCGTACTGCACCTGCGGCAGTCCAGAGGTCCGGAGAAAACTGGCCGAGAGAGAACACCCTGGGCGAGAACGGCTGCTGGCACAGTGCAGAGGTCGGCGGTGTGAACCGCGCGGTTCCTTGGGCTTTCAGGCGCGTCCCGGCGAGTGGAGAACGTTCGACGGGGTAAGAATGGCGGAGGGGGGGGGATTCGAACCCCCGGTACCGGTCTCCCGGTACAACGGTTTTCGAGACCGCCGCAATCAACCGCTCTGCCACCCCTCCGGGCCGCCGGCCGGCGCCAAGCTAGTCCAAGGCGCGCGCTGCCGGCAAGGCTACCGACTCGCCGCCTTAAGCGGGTCCAAACACGTGAGGTGGGCGTAAGCGGACGCCAAAGCCGTCGGTTCGAACGGACGCACTTCGTCGCCGGGCGCGCGGCCCGGCCCGGCAATCGCCCGCTCTGCCGGCGGCAAAAAACGGGCCGGCGTCCGTAGCAGCCGCTCTGTGCCGCCGGCCTTTCGGCACCCAGGCGGGCCCCTCGGGCAGTTAGGGCGTCGCCGCCTTCCAGACGTTGTTGAAGCCGTGGCCGGTGGTGTCGCCCGCCTTCTGGTCGCGGACCCATACGTACAGCGGCTTGCCCTTGTAGGCCCACATCTTCGAGCCGTCGTCGCGGGTGACGACCGTCCAGTGGTCGACCGGCTCGGCGTCGGCCTTGGCCATCAACGGCGGCCAGTTCTGGGCGCATGGGCCGTTGCACTTCGACTTGCCGCGCTCGTCGTCGCGGTCGAAGGTGTAAAGGGTCATGCCCTTGTCGGTGGCCAGCACCTTGCCGAGGTTGGTGTCCTGGATCGTGTGCGCAACTTGGCCCGGACCCGGCCACTGGCAGGCGCCGAGCAGCAGCAAGGCAGCCACCGGGGCGATCGGCGCAAGGCGGATCATGATGCTTCTCCTCTCGTCGGATCGATGGGGGGACGGCGGCGGACTCGCAACCCCTGCGGGCCCGTCCTCCCCTCCTCCTATTCTGCCCATACTGCCGCCCGTCTGTCCATTCCAGGCTTGTCAAAGACCGGCCCCGGGGCCGACATTGGCGTTCATGCCTGCCGCCCCCGATCCCTTGCCCGAAATCCCGCTGATCGAGATTGGCGCCGGCGGCCCGTTGGCGCTCATCGCCGCAGCCAGGGAGCGGGCCGAGGCGCTGCTCGCCGCCGGGCGGCGGCGCTACTCGCGACCGGTCCTCAGGCTCGGCGACCTCGCGAGCCGCGCCTGGCTCGAGCGCGCCCGCAACCCGCTGCGCCACGAGATCGCCGCCGTCGCCGCGGCACTGCCCGCCCCGGGCGCATTCATGCTCAACCTGAGCTTCGAATGGACCTGCACCAGCGGCGCAGCCCCCGACCCCGGCGGCCGCGGCAACCGAATGTTGCGAGTCCTCGACTGGCCGCTCGATGGCCTCGGCCGCCACGTCGTGGTGGCCCACGAGGACGCGCCGGCCGGGCGGTACTACAACGTCACCTGGCCGGGCGCGGTCGGCGTGCTCACGGCCATGGCGCCCGGCCGCTTCGCGGCGGCCATCAACCAGGCGCCGATGCCCCGCCACGGCTTGCCCCTGATCGGCGACTGGGCCGTGAACCGCCTCGCCGTGTGGCAGAGCGACGGCCTGCCGCCGTCGCACCTGCTGCGCCAGGTGTTCAGAGAGGCCGGCGATTATGGCGCGGCAAAACGAATGCTGGTCGAGGCGAGGTTGGTGCTGCCGTCCCTGTTCGTCTTGAGCGGCATCGCGCCGTCCGAGGGCTGCATCATCGAGCGGCCCGACGGGCGGGCGGTCGTGCACGAAGCTCCGGCCGCTTGCGCCAATCTGTGGCTGTCGCCGGGCCTCAAGGGCCGCCCGCGCGGCCGCGACAACCGCGAACGGGCCGCGCGGCTCGCCACGCTCCAGGCGGCGCCGGAGCCGACCCCTGGGTTCGATTGGGTGCGCCCGCCGATCCTCAACGCCAAGACCCGGCTGGCCGTCATCGCCAACGCCGCGAGCGGAGAACTCGGCGTCCTGGGGATCGAGCGCCAACGCCCGGCGACGCGGGAGTTCCGCTTGTCCTCGTGAGCGCGTCGCGGCCCAAGCGCAACCTAGGCCCGGCCGGCTACTTCGCTCCGCCGCGCTCCTCGATCAGCAGGGTCCTCAAGTCGGCGAGGATGAGCCGCGGATCGAGGAAGGCGGCGCTGTAGACGTTGCCGATGCGCTGCTCGCGGTCGATGAGGTAGACGCACCGCCGTGGCCGTCAATAGCCATGATCGCGAAGGGTGACGTTCGTCAGGGGTTGGCCTCGGGCGAAGCGCTCGAGGTTGTCGCGAACAGCTTCGCGATCGTCGCTTGCGCCCGACGGCCGCAAAATCACCCACCGATGGGCGGACTGGGCCGGCCGTGTGGGAAAATTCGGTCAAAATTGCGTCCGGGCCTGGGTTTTCGGTAGGGACACCCGGCAGCAACCGGAATCATTGGGGCGGTTTGACGATGACTTCGATAGAACTGAAATAAGCGGCCAAGTCGCTGATGTCCGTATCCGTGAGCGAAGCCGCGGCGATCGACATCACCGGATCCTTGCGCGCACCCGAACGATAGTCCTTGAGGGCCTTGATCAGATAGATATCGTTCTGCCCCGCGAGGTGAGGGCTTTCCGGCAATTTCGACAAACCATCCAGGCCATGACAGGCCTGACATTGAATCGCCTTGAGGCGACCGGCCGCGGCGTCTTGCGCCGAAGCGGGAAACGCTGCGGCCAGAAGCGCGGCGGCGACCAGCGCCGCCGCGCCCCGGGCACGAAGATCAGTCGACGTAGGTGATTCGGTAGATGGCGCCCGCAAAGTCATCGGAGACGAGCAAGGAACCATCTGGCAGGTTGGCGACGTCGACCGGGCGACCACGGTATTGCTTGGTGTTCGGATCAAGCCAGCCGTCGGCGAAGACTTCCGTCTTGTCGGCAGAGCCATCCGCCTTCAGCGAGGTAAATATGACGCGTGCGCCGATCGGTACGGTACGGTTCCACGAACCATGCTGCGCCGAGAAGATGCCGCCGCGGTACTTGGCCGGGAACTTCGTACCGGTGTAGAACGTGAGGCCTAGGTCGGCCGCGTGGGCAACAAATTCGACTTCCGGAGGAACAACGTCCTTCGGCGGCGTGTCCTTGTCATAGCCGTGGTCCGTGATGCGCACCGTCTTGCCACCCAGCCACGGGTTGCCGAAGTGCAGTCCAGGCTTGGTCGCGCGATTCAGCTCACCGGGCGGGATATCGTCACCCATACCGTCGACTTGGTTGTCCGTGAACCACAGATCGTTGCTCCTCGGGTTGAATTCGATGCCAACCGAGTTGCGAATCCCGCGGGCGAAGACTTCGCGTCCGGTGCCGTCGAACGGGTTCATACGGACGATGCCGCCGATACCCCACATGTCGTACAGTTCGAGCTTGTCGCGCGGCGGGACATTGTGTGGCTGACCGAGGGCAATGTAGAGTTTGCCGTCCTTGCCGACCCGGCATACACGGGCGCCGTGGTTGTAAGACTCTTCTTCCACCGGGATCAGCTTGCCCTGCGGCACCACCTCGATCACGGCGACATCGGGGCCTTCGTAGAAGAATTCGGCCGCCGGGAAGTTGAGCACGCGGTTGTGTTCAGCGACGATCAGGAAACCATCCCTGGTCCAGCACACGCCGTTCGGCACCTTGAACTTCAACGACGGCGCGAACGGCTTGACCTCGTCGGCGACGCCATCGCTGTTGCGGTCAGTGACGGCCCAGACAGTGGTCTTGCGGGTTCCGACGAAGAGCATGTTGGTGGACAGTGCCACCGCCATGTGCCGGGCGTCGGGGACGACGGCGTAGAGATCGATCTTGAATCCCGGCGGCAGTTTGACTCGCTTCAGGTTTTCGCGGATCGCGTCGGCGTTTGGCCCGGTTTGCGGGTGCGTCGGAATGTTGAGGTCGGTTCCCGAAACCTGCATCCGCTTGAGCTTCTCGATAGTCTCCTGGGCCGCAGCCGGGAAAGTTGCCACGATTGCAGCAACCATCGCCGAGAGGGTCATCGCTTTGGTGATGCGCATCTGTTTCCTCCTTTGGGCGATTGCAAACAGGCACTAGCCGAATCTAGCTGAAAAACGGCTCCCCTCGCAGGCCCTTGAAATCTCGGCGACCTCATGCCTCAAGAAGCGAAGCGTCTCGCAGGATAAGGTCGTGTCCAACAACCTTTTTCAGCCGTCTGCTAGTGCAAAGAATCTGACGATCGGTTCCTTTGTTGTCAATCGATATCTGAATGCATCATTGCGAGTTGACCGTTACGGCCTGGACGGCGCGGAGCCCAGCCAGAGCGCAGCGCCGGCCGCGCCGCCATCCGCGAAGGGATCGGGGAAGGTCGTCTCACCGCCGCGGCCGTCAGGAGCCGCGATCGCGAAAGGTGACGGCTGCGTCATCGAGCGGCTCACGGAGCGGGCGGCCGGCGCGCAGGGCCGCGTAGCGGGCGAGCAGGCGCTCGGCCTCCAGGTGACCGATCTCGACGGCAGCCGTCTCGGCCGTTGGCACGCGCTCAGCCGGCAAGGCGCCAAGTGTCTCGACGTGCTCGCCTTCGGCCCCGACTATATGCTGGTGCTGGTCACCGACCGGCGCCAGGCGATGCACGACATTTTCGCGCGCACGCTCGTGGTCCGCGCCCGAGCCCAGCCCCCCGCTCCTAACGCCCGGGCACGCGCACCGCCTCGATCTCGACCGCAGAACAGTAGGCCGCGAGGATCGCGATCTGCTCGTCAGTCAGTTCCCGCGCTGTCAGCGACATTTGCTCGTCCTTGCGCTCGCCGCCGCGATCGGCCTTCAACTACCGCACGAGGTAATCGAGCGGCTGGCCGGCGATGTGCGGCGCGTTCGCCTGCTTGGCTAGGCCGTCCATGCCGTGACACCCCTGGCAGTACTGCGCGGCCAGGCTGCGGGCCTGGCGCCAGTCCGGCTGCTGGGCGGCCAGCGGGGGCGTGCGCGCGAACAGCGCGACGCACGCGCAAAAAAACCACACGGCCAAGAACCGGCCCGTTATCTTTGTCCCTCTGGTGAAGGAAAGAGGCGCTCCGGCCCGGCCGCGCCGGGCCGGAGCGTTCCGGTCTTCAGCGGTCGGCGTAGGAGATGCGGTAGATCGCGCCCGTCGTGTCGTCGGAGACGAGGAGCGATCCATCGGGCAATTGGGCGACGTCCGGGAGGCGGCCGTAGTACTCCGCGGTCCCCCCGTCGAGCCAGCCGGCTGCGATCACCTCGGGCGAACTTGCCATGCCGCTACCGTCGGGCTTCATCGGCGAGAACATGACGCGCGCGCCCACCGGCACGGTCCGGTTCCAGCTGCCGCGCTGGACCGAGAACAATCCGCCGCGGTAGCGTTCCGGGAACATCCGCCCGGCGTAGAAGGTCAGCCCGAGGTCGGCCGCATGGGCCACCCTCTCGGCCTCCGGGGGCACCGCGTCGGCTGGGGGCTGGCTGTCCTTGTACGCAGTGGTGCGCACCTTGCCGCCGCCGAACCAGGGGAAGCCTAAGTGCTGGCCGGCGCGGGCTGCGCGGTTGATCTCGCCGGGCGGGATGTCGTCGCCCATGCCATCCACCTGGTTGTCGGCAAACCACAACTCGTTGGTGCCTGGGTGGAAGGTGATGCCCACCGAATTGCGAACGCCGCGGGCGTAAACCTCGCCGTTCTTGCCGTCGCGGTCCATGCGGATGATGCCGCCGATGCCGGTCCGGTTATAGAGGTCCATTTTGGCCAGCGGGAACACGTTATAGGGCTGACCGAGCAAGACATAGAGCTTGTCGTCCGGCCCGACGCGGCAGACGTGGGCGCCGTGGTTGAAACTCTCTTCCTCGCGCGGGAACAGCTGGCCCGCTGGCACCACTGCATCGACCGCGATGTCCGGGCCTTCGAAGAAGAACTCGGCTGCGGGGAAGACGAGAACGCGGTTGTGCTCGGCGACTTAGAGGAAGCCGTCGCGCGACAAGCAGGGGCCGGGCTGGGTGAAGGTCAGGCTCGGCGCGAAGACCTTCACTTCGTCGGCGACACGGTCCTTGTCGCGGTCGATCACCACCCACCTCCGGGTCTTGCGGGTACCATCGAAGACAACGCCCGAAGACGGGCCGATCGCCATGTGGCGCGCATCGATCCCTCGGGATATGACGCAGGCAAAAAGGTCAAGGGCTGCAAGCGGCACATCGTCGTCGACACCAGCGGCCTGATGCTCGCCGCCGAGGTGCTGCCCGCCGACGTTCAGGACCGCGACGCGGCGCCCGGCCTGCTCATGCGGACGCACAGGCTCTTCCCAGGGCTGAGGCTGACCTTCGCCGACGGCGGCTATGCCGGCCCGAAGCTCGCGGCGGCGCCGGCGGGCCGTAATCCCCTCAAGCTCCAAATCGTCAAGCGATCCGGCAGCCACAAGGGCTTCGCCGTCCTGCCGCGCCGTTGGGTCGTCGAGCGGACCTTCGCTTGGATCACGCGCTGCCGTCGCCTCGCCAGATATTACGAAGCCCTCGCCGCTTCCGCCGTTGCCTTCGTCAAACCCGCCATGATCCGCATCATGCTCCGCAGACTCGCAAAACCCGCCCCAGCCCAATAAACTTCCGAGTCAGGCTCTAAATACAAAGCCGCCGGGGCGGCCAACCGGCCCATTGGCTCTCGATTGCCTCATCGCCCGGTTGCGGCCTATGGTTCACCCAAGGGCAGGGCTTCGGGAGCAAACGATGGGCGCGGTGCTGCTGCTCGGCATGAAGCACGCGATCGAGGCCGACCACGTGGCCGCTATCGCCTTGCTCGCGACGCAGATCCGCAACCCCGGCGAGGTGGTGCGCCTGGGGAGCGCCTGGGGCCTCGGCCACGCCGCCATGCTGTTCGGCGTGGGCGCCCTCGTGCTCTCGCTCGACACCGTGCTGCCGGAGCGCGTTGCCATGCTGCTCGAGCTCGGCATCGGCGTCATGTTCGTTGGGCTCGGCGCCGACGTGGTCCGGCGCACGATCAGGAATCGCATTCATTTCCACCTGCATCGCCACGGCGACGGCACCCGGCACCTGCACGCCCATTCCCATGCCGGGCAACCCCGGCACGACCCCTCCCGCCACGAGCACCGTCACGTCCTCGGCGTGCCGGTGCGCGCCATTCGCGTCGGCCTCACGCCCGGCATGGCGGGGTCGGCGGCCCTCATCCTGCTCGCCCTCGGCCAGATCGACTCCCTGTGGCTGGCGCTCGGCTACATGGCGCTCTTCGGCCTCGGCTCGATGCTCGGCATGCCGGCGCTGTCGCTCGCCATCGCCGTGCCGCTGCGCCGCCTCGCCCGCTCGCTCACCGTCGCCCACGGCGCGCTCAACGGGGCGTTGGGCGCGCTCACGGTGGCGATCGGCGGCTGGGTGATCTATTGCGCCGGTTGAGCGGAAAGGGGATATTCCGAATTTCTGCCCCCCCAAAAATGCGAGTGTCCCCTTTTTCCGCCCTTGCGGTCGCGGGCGTCAGCCACAGCTTTGCCAAGCGCAAGGCGCTCGACGACGTGTCGATCACGGTGCCGGCGGGCGGCTTCGTCGTGCTGCTGGGGCAGAACGGGGCCGGGAAGACCACGCTGTTCTCGCTCATCACCCGCCTCTACCACAACCGCAGCGGCTCGATCCGCATCTGGGGCTTCGAGGTGCGCCGGCGGCCTTCGGAGGCGCTCGCCCGCATCGGCGCGGTGTTCCAGCAGCGCACCCTCGACCTCGACCTCACGGTGGGGCAGAACCTGCGCTATCAAGCGGCCCTGCACGGCATGAGCCGGGCCGAGGCGGACGCCCGCATCGAGGCGGAGCTCGCCCGCGCCCAACTCGCCGATCGCAGCGACGACAAGGCGAGGAGCCTCAGCGGCGGCCAAATGCGCCGGGTGGAGATCGCCGGCGCGCTCCTGCACCGCCCGCGCCTCTTGCTGCTCGACGAGCCCAGCGTCGGCCTCGATATCGGCAGCCGCCAGGCGATCCTCGATCACGCGCACGAGCTGTGCCGGGACGACGGGCTCGGCGTGCTGTGGGCGACCCACCTGATCGACGAAGTGGGCCGCGGAGACCGCGTCGTCGTGCTGCACCGGGGCCGGGTGCTCGCCGAGGGCGAGAGCGAGGAAGCCACCCGCGCCGCCGGCGCCGCGACCATCCGCGAGGCCTTCACCAAGCTGACCGGGGCGTGAGAGCCGTGACCCTCCAGCAATACCTGCGCTGCTTCAACGGCATCCTGATCCGCGAGGGCCTGCGCTTCGTCGGCCAGCGCTCCCGCTTCGTCGCCGCGCTCGTCCGCCCGCTGGTGTGGCTGTTCATCTTCGCCGCCGGATTCCGCGCGGTGCTTGGCGTCTCGATCGTGCCCCCCTACGAAACCTACGTCTCGTACGAGGTGTACATCGCCCCGGGCCTGCTCGGCATGATCCAGCTCTTCAACGGCATGCAGAGCTCGCTCTCGATGGTGTACGACCGCGAAATGGGCAGCATGCGCACCCTCATGGTGAGCCCGATGCCGCGCTGGTACCTGCTCACCAGCAAGCTGCTGGCGGGGGTACTGGTCTCCATCCTGCAGGTCTATGTCTTTCTCGCCATCGCCTGGTTCTGGAAGGTGGAGCCGCCAGCCGACGGCTATGTCGCCGTGGTGCCGGCCCTGCTGCTGACCGGCCTGATGCTGGGCTCGATCGGCCTCCTGATCTCCTCGCTCGTCAAGCAGCTCGAGAACTTCGCGGGGGTGATGAACTTCGTGATCTTTCCCATGTTCTTCGCCTCCTCCGCCCTCTACCCGCTGTGGCGCATGAAGGAGTCTAGCCTGCTCATCTACTACATCTGCTCCTCCAATCCGTTCACCCATGCGGTGGAACTCATCCGCTTCGCCCTCTATGGCCAGTTCAACCTCGAAGCGTTCTTGTGGGTGACGGCGTTCCTCGCCCTCTTCCTCCCGCTCGCGATCTACGGCTACGACCCCTCGCGCGGGCTCCTGGCCCGGCGCGGCGGACCCGATTGAGGGCGCGAGCGCGGCCGGCTCCCGATGCCGCAATTCCCTTGCACCGGGAGCAGTGTTATGTTTACATTAAAATGGCTCTGGGGTCGGGATGACCGGCCGAGTGGGACCTTAAGGACCTAAGGATGATCAAACGAGGAGATTTCGCCATGGTATGGATGTCGCCGAAAGTCGTCGAGATCTGCGTCGGTCTCGAGATCAGCAGTTACGCCTGCGCCGAGCTCTAAGGCGCGGATTTTGGACGCCCCGAACGGCGGTCGCACGGTCAAGGGCCCACTAGGCCGGATCGCCATAGGCCGGCGAGGTTCGGGGCGCTTGGATTGTCTGGCCATTGTTGCGGCTCCTCGTTCTAGGATCGGCTGCAGGCGGCGGTTTCCCTCAGTGGAATAGCAATGACACGGCGTCCCGCCGGGCGCGGGCGGGCGACCCTGCAGCGTTGCCACGTAGCCAATCCTCGATCGCAGTCAGCGCCGACGGCCGCCGCTGGGTGGTGTTCAACGCCTCCCCCGACTTGCGCCAGCAAATCAACGACAACGCGCCCTTGCACCCGCGCGAGGGCAAGCGCCACAGCCCGATCGTCGCCGCGGTGCCGACCAGCGCCGACGTCGATCACGTGGCCGGGCTCCTCACCTTGCGCGAGAGCCATCCGCTCGCCGTCTATGCCACCGAACGGGTGCTGGGGGCGTTGCGCGCCAACAGCATCTTCAACGTGCTGAACCCGGAGTGCGTCGAGCGCCGGGCGATGCGCCTCGATACCCCGTTCGAGGTCGCCGACCGCGCGGGGGCCTGCAGCGGTGTCGTGGTCGCGGCCTTCGCGGTGCCGGGCAAGGTGGCACTCTACCAGGAGGACCCGACCGTCCCCGACTTCGGCAGCCGGCCCGAGGACACCGTGGGGCTCCGGATCGCCTCCGGCGACGGGGCCTCGCATTTCTACTATATTCCCGGCTGTGCCGGCGTGCCGGCGGTGCTCGCCCGACGCCTCAGCGGCGCGCCGCTGGTCCTCTTCGACGGCACGCTGTGGCAGGACGAGGAGATGATCGCCGCCGGCGTGGGCGGCAAGACTGGCAAGCGCATGGGCCATATCTGCGTCTCCGGCCCGGAGGGCAGCCTGTCCGCCTTCAGGGACCTCGGGGTGAAACGCAAGATCTTCGTGCACATGAACAACACCAACCCGATCCTGCTGGCCGATTCCCCCGAGCGCGCGGCGATCGAGGCCGCCGGCTGGGAGGTCGCCTACGATGGCATGGAGATTCGCCTGTGACCCGGCCCTGGCCCGCGCCGACCTTCGAGCGCCGCCTGCGCCGGATCGGCGAGGAGCGCTACCACTCCAGGCACCCGTTCCATCGGCTGCTGCACGAGGGCAAGCTCGACCAGGGCCAGGTGCAGGCCTGGGTGCTCAACCGCTACTACTACCAGAGCCGCATCCCGATGAAGGACGCGGCGCTCATCTCCCGCGCCGAGGACCCTGCCTTCCGGCGCGAATGGGTCCACCGCATCCTCGATCACGACGGGGCCAACGGCGCGGGCGGCATAGAGCGTTGGTTGGTCCTCGCCGAGGGGGTCGGCCTCGATCGCCCCTATGTGCAGTCTCTCGAAGGCGTCTTGCCGGCGACCCGCTTCGCGGTCGACGCCTATGTCCGCTTCGTGCGCGAGCGCAGCCTGCTCGAGGCCGTCGCCTCCTCCTTGACCGAGCTGTTCGCGCCGGCGCTGCACAAGACGCGCATCGCGGCCTTGCTCGAGCACTACGACTTCGCCAACGAGCGCACCCTCGCCTACTTCAAGACCCGCCTCACCCAGGCGCCGCGCGACGTGAAGTTCGGGCTTGCCTACGTGCTGCGCGAGGCCAGGACCCGCGAGCGGCAGGAGGCGGCATTGGCCGCGCTTACCTTCAAGGCCGACGTCCTGTGGGCGCAGCTCGACGCCCTCCACTGCGCCTATGTCGCTCCCGGCCTCGTCCCGCCCGGCGCCTTCATACCCGTGGATCGTCTATGAGCGGGCGCACCGTCATCGCCGCGGACTCGATCCCGCGCCTCGCGCGTCACGCCCGCCTGCAACACGACAAGCGGCGCGACCAATGGGTGGTGCAGGCGCCCGAGCGCCTGTTCGTGCCCGACCCGATCGCGCTCGAGATCATCCGGCGCTGCGACGGCCTCGCCACGGTGGCGGCGATCGCGGACGCGCTCGCCGGCGAGTACGCCGCTCCGCGCGAGCTCATCCTCAAGGACGTGAACCAGCTCCTCCAGGACCTCGCCGACAAGGGAGTGATGACGGCATGACGGTAGCACCCCCGCTGGCCCTCCTGGCGGAGATTACGCACCGCTGTCCCTTGCAGTGTCCTTACTGCTCGAACCCCTTGGCGCTGGAGCGCGCCGCCAGCGAGCTCGACACCGCGGAGTGGCTGCGCGTCATCGGCGAGGCCGCCGAGATGGGGGTGCTGCAGATCCACTTCTCCGGCGGCGAGCCCACGGCGCGGCGCGACCTCGCGGCCCTGGTGCGGCACGCCCACGACGCCGGTCTGTACACCAACCTCATCACCGCCGGGGTGCTCCTCGACGAGCCGCGCCTCGAGGCCCTGGTCGGGGCCGGCCACGACCCCCTCCAAATGTGCGTTCAGGCCAGCGAGCCCGCGGGCGGCGCCCCCCTCGGCGGCATCAA
>JBQTIU010000117.1:0-2151 GCA_052387815.1 Pseudomonadota bacterium | reverse complement strand
CATCTTGACCCGCCATTTGCCCTCGGGGACGCGCAGCTTGATGCCCTTGAGGTCCTCGGGAACCTTGATCGGGTGCTTGCTGTTGGTGATGTGGCGGAAGCCGTTCTCCCACACCGCGACAATCTTGTATCCCTTGGCGTCGGCGGCCGGCGCCAGCGCCGGCCACACCACGTCCTTTTCGATCCGCCCCATATGCGCCCGATCCTTGACCAGATACGGCATCTCGAACATGCCGAACAGGTCGACCTCGGTCGACATGACGGTAGAAGGCAGCGCGAGGTCGACCGTGCCGAGCTTCAGCTTCTGCAGCAGCTCCTTGTCGCCGCCGAGCTGGCTCGAGCCGAACACCACCACCTTCCCGCGGGCACCGAGCCTGTCGTTGGCGCGGCGGGCGAACTCCTCGGCCGAGAGCGTGAACAGCGAGCCGGGCTCGCCGACATGCCCGAACTTGAGTTCGAGCCCTTGGGCAAGGGACGGCGAGGGGATTTGGGTCAGCGCGAGCCCGGCGGCGAGCGCCACTACGATCTTCTTCATGGGATCCTCCCTATGAGAACGAGGCGCGACAGGATACATGGAACCGGGGCCGCTTGGCTAGACGCCGCGGGGATCGCGGAATCGGTAGCCAGGGCCCCGCGGGTCATGGCATAGTCGGGGTCGTAAAATGGCGCCCGTTCGTGTCGGGAGACCCTCAACAACGTGGAGGCAAACATGAGCATAAGATCGAAGACGCGCACAGCCCGCAATCGGATGGCCGGGGCCGGCCTCGGCCGGCGCGGCGTGCTCAAAGGCGCGGCCGGCCTTTCGGTCCTGTGGGCGGCTGGCCCTGCGGTCATCGGCCGCGCCGGCGCGCAAGCGGCGCCCGAGGTCAAGATCGGGTTCCTGCTGCCGCTGACCGGCGGCTTCGCCGAGGTCGGCCAGCTGCACAAGCAGGCGGTCGACATGGCGGTCGAGGAAATCAACGCCGCGGGCGGCGTCAAGAGCCTGGGCGGGGCCAAAGTCGTCGCGCTCTATGGCAATTCGAGCTCGGTCGATGAAGCGAACACGGAAACCCAGCGCTTGATCG
Source organism: Pseudomonadota bacterium (assembly GCA_052387815.1). Taxonomy (GTDB): domain Bacteria; phylum Pseudomonadota; class Alphaproteobacteria; order CACIAM-22H2; family CACIAM-22H2; genus JBQTIU01. The sequence continues at coordinate 1,088 of JBQTIU010000117.1, read as the reverse complement.
CGCGCGAGAAGGTGCATGGGATCATCGGCGCCTATTCCTCGGGCGCCACGATCTCGTCATCGGTGATCGCCGAGCGCGCGAGCGTGCCCTATCTCGTCCCCAACGCGCTCGCCGACGAGATCACGGCCCGTGGGCTCAAATTCGTCTTCAAGTCGGTGCCGCATTTCTCGCAGTTCGCCATCAACTCGGGCGAGCTCGTCCGCGATCTGAGCACGGCCAGGGGCCAGCAGGTCAGCACCTGCTGCCTGGTGCGCGAGAACAACTTCTTCGGCAATGTCGTCGGGCGGGAGTTCGCAAAGCACATGCCATCCTTCAACATCAAGGTTCTCGCCGACAACATCTTCCCGAGCAATCCGACCTCGTTCGAGGACGTGATCCTCAAGCTCAAGCAGGACGGCCCCGACGTCGTCTTCGCGGCCGGCGAGCCGTCCTCGATCACCCTCCTGTTCCAGCAGCTCAACGAGCTCAAATACTGGCCGAAGCTGGGCTGGATCGGGGCCGGCGGCGGGTACAGCAATCCCGTCACCTGGAACAATCTCGGCAAATTGGCCACTGGGCTAATCGTCGTCAACGACTGGTTCCCGGAGATCAAGCGCCCCGGCGCCGCCCAGGTGAACGCCAAGTTCAAGGCGCGAACCGGCGTCGACATGCTCGGCAACGCCAATACCACCTACGCCGGTGTGCAGATCTTCCATGGCGCGCTCGAAAAGGCGGCCTCGCTCGAAGGCGACAAGATCCGCGCCGCGCTGGCCGCGCTCGACATGACGAGCGGCGGGCCGATGTTCATGTACGAGCGCGTGAGCTTCGATCCGACCGGCTTCATGCCCTATGCCAAGCTGGTCGCCGCCCAGGTCCGCGACGGCCAGGCGCGGGTCATCTGGCCGGAGTCGCTCAAGGTCGCCGACGCGCTGTGGCCGGTGCCCGACTGGAGCCGCCGGACTTAGTAGGGGCGGGTTTATAACCCGCCCGCGAGGGGCCGGTTTGAAACCGGCGAGGCAACGCCTCGCCCCTACATAGGGAAACGGCGATGGCATTTCGTAGGGGCGGGTTTATCACCCGCCCGCGAGGGGCCGGTTTGAAACCGGCGA
>JBQTIU010000116.1:0-7667 GCA_052387815.1 Pseudomonadota bacterium | reverse complement strand
GGCAGCGAGCGCCGGGCGCTGGATCACCCGCGCCAGGCCGGAGCCGGCGCGGCGGTAGATGACGGGCCCGCGCGCGTCGCGGATCTCGGTGATCGCATAGGGGAGGACGAACCAGCCGCCGTTGGCGAAGGGCGCGAAGGCCGCGGTGAGCTCGAGCAGGTTGACCTCGCTCGCCCCGAGCGCGGTCGTGAAATCGCGTCGCAGCTCGGACGTGATGCCGAGTCGCTCGGCGGCGCCGATGACCCGCTCGATCCCGGCCCGGCGCGCCGCCCGCACGGTGGTGGTGTTGACCGAGCGCGCCAGCGCCTCGCGGACCGTGATCTCGCCCTTCGCGACGTCGTCGAAATTGCGCGGCGTCCAGTCGCCGATGCTGAGGACCGAGTCGGAGAGGCGGTCGTCGGGGCGCAATCCCGCCTCGAGCGCGGCGAGATAAACGAACGGCTTGAAGGTCGAGCCCGGCTGGCGCTGGGCGCTGACCGCGCGGTTGAACTGGCTTTCGGCATAATCGCGGCCGCCGACCATGGCGCGCACCGCGCCCTCGGGCGTGAGCGCCACCAGCGCCGCCTGCCCGATCCTCGCCCTGGCGCCCTCGCGTTCCAGCAGGCCGGCGAGCTCGGCTTCGGCGAGACGCTGGAGGCGGGCATCGAGGGTGGTGTGGACCACGACATCGCGGTCGATGTGGCCGACGAACCCCGGCACCTGGTCGAACAGCCAGTCGGCGAAATAGCGCCCGCCGCTGCCGGTCCCGCCGCCGCTCGCAACGACCAGAGATCGGCGGCCGGCGGCGGCCGCCTGCGCGGCGGTCATGTAGCCGGCGTCGACGAGATTGGCGAGAACCTCGTTGGCGCGTGCGGTCGCGCGCGCGAGGTCGGCAGTCGGCGCATAGCGCGAGGGCGCCTTGAGGAGGCCGGCGATCGCCGCCGCTTCGAGGGCGTCGAGCCGGCGCGCCGATTTGCCAAAATAGCGCCGCGCCGCCGCCTCGACGCCATAGGCGCCGGCCCCGAGATAGATGCGATTGAGGTAGATCGTGAGGATTTGGTCCTTGGTGAATTTGCGCTCGAGCCACAGGGCCAGCAGAATCTCCTGCCCCTTGCGCCGCAGCGTGCGCTCGGGCGTCAAGAACACGTTCTTGGCCAACTGCTGGGTGATGGTGCTGCCACCCTGCACCACCCGGCCGGCGCGCAGGTTGACCCACAGCGCACGCGCCATGCCCACGGGATCGAGCCCGAAATGGCGGTAGAATCGGCGGTCCTCGGCGGCGATGACCGCGTGCGGCAACAAGGGCGCCATGTCGTCGAGCTCGACCACGCCGCCGAACAGATCGCCGTAGCGCGCGATCACCTCGCCGTCGGCCGCGACGAAGGTGAGGGTCGGGCGGCGATCGAAGCGGTTGATGGCCTCGAGATCGGGCAGACCCCCGGCGAGCCACGCCACCACCGCGCCGAGCCCGACCGCGCCCCAGATGCCGAGGATGAGGGTCCACTTGGCGAGCCGGCCGAGCCAGCGGCGGCGAGGACGGGGCGCCCTGCGGCGCGGCCCGTCGCGGTCCGCCGCCGGGCCGGGGAAATGCGGCTCCAGGCGAGGCCGTTTAGCGCTGCGTTGTCCCACGAGGCGCTGTTTAGCACCTGGGCCGGTCGCTCGGCCAGGCGGGGGAGACAAGCCGCCATCGCCGCTGACCGCTGCGCGGCGCTGCACCTCGCAGACCTGTCAGCGGTTGGCATCGGCATATCGAATTCTTAGTGACCGTCGATGAATTACCGCGTCATGGCATGGGGGTTGGGGGAGATCGTATCGTTCCAATCGCCGTGGAAGTCGTGGCGGTTCGCGCGCCAGGCTCTTGCGTTCGCCGCCCCGGCCGCCGCACCCGGTTGGGATCCGGAACCTTCTCGTCGCGTATCTCGACGATCCCGCGGCCGATCGTGCTGCGCGCGATCCCGGTCGCCTGCATCGCCGCCGTGACTCCGCCCCGTCCCGCCGCCAGCGCCTCCGCGGCCGCGAACCGCCGCCGGCCCGGCTCGTCGAGTACCGGCCCCGCCGCCGCTTCGCCGACCGACCCACCACGCCACCTTCCCGAGCGGCCGGCGCTGCCACCCTGGGCTATCCCCATAGCTGAACCCAAGGACGATTCCTTTTCCGCCTCTCAGAGGAAGGCGTTTTCCTTGCGGCCCGAGAGCCGGAACACGATATAGACGGCGAGGCCGGTGGCCGCGAGCAGGATCGTCGACAGGGCCGCCGCGGTGCCGAACTCGCCGTCGAGGACCGAGAGGTAGATGCGCACCGTCATCGTCATCGTCCGACCGACATAGAGGATGAGCGAGCTAGACAGCTCGTTGATCGCGGTGATGAAGCTCATCAGGGCGCCGGCGACGATGGCGGGCAGCATCAGGGGCAAGGTGACCTTGCGGAAGGCATGCCAGGGCGCGGCGCCGAGCGAGATCGCCGCCTCCTCGATGCTGCTCTTGATCTGCTTCAGGATCGAGGCGCTCGACCGCACGGCGTAGGGCAGGCGGCGGATGAACAGCATGAGGATCACGATGGTCGCCGTCCCGGTCATCTCGAGCGGCGGCACGTTGAAGGTGACGACGAAGGCGAGCCCCATGACCACGCCCGGTACGATGTAGGGGACGAGGAGCGCGCTGTCGAGCGCGCCGGCGACCGCCGTTTCGCGCCGCGCCAGGATGTAGCCGACGAGCGTGCCCAGCGTCACGATCAGCGCCACCGCGACGAGCGAAAAGACGAAGCTGTTGGTGATGACGTGCGGCACCTCGCGCAGGATGCGCGCGTAGCTGTCCAGGCCGAAGCCCGGGTGGAAGACCGGCCCGCTGGTCCTGCGCAACGAGGTGTAGATGACGACCAGCGAGGGCAGCGAACTGAGCAGCACGATGGCGTAGCACAGGACATGCGCGACGACCGACGCCAGGGGCCTGAGCCGCGCCGGCGCCGGCCGGCGAATGAGCGAGCCGGCGACGTTGCGCCGCCGCACCGCCCAGCGCTGCACCGTCACCACCAGCATCGAGACGACGATGAGCACGATGCTGGTGGTCGAGGCCAGTCCGGGATTGCCGCCCAGCTCGCTGGTGAACAGGTTGTAGGCGGTGGTGGCGAGGACGCGCACATTGCCCCCGACGATCGCCGGCGTGCCGAAATCGGCGATCGAGAGGACGAAGGCGAGCAACGCGCCCGAGCTCACCGCCGGCAGGACCAGGGGCAGGGTCACGGTGAAGAAGCGCCGCCACGGGCCGGCGCCCAGGCCTTCGGCCGCCTCCTCGACCGAGGGGCTGATGGCGCCAAGGCCGCTCGCCGTCATCAGGAAGACGAAGGGATAGAATTTCAGGCTGAAGACGAGAAGGATGCCGAAATAGCCGTAGATCGACGGCATCCCGACGCCGATCTCGGCGAGCAGCGTGCGAAGCCAGCCGTTTTGCCCGAGCATCATGATCCAGGCATAGGCGCCGATGAACGGCGGCGAGACCAGCGCCAGCACGGCCAGCGTGGCGAGGAGTTCGCGCCCGACGATGAAGTAGCGCGTCGTCAGCACGGCCAGCGGGATGCCGAGCAGCACGGCGCCGAGCATGCCGCCCGCGCCGACGATCAGACTGTTGATCAGCGCGCCGCGATAGAACGGATGGCCGAGGATCCGGGCGTAGTTGGCGAGCGTGATCTCGCCCGTGCGGTTGTCGGTGAAGCTGGCGGCGAACATGCCGTAGAGCGGCCAGACCAGCAGGACCGCGAGCACCGCCAGCGCGACGACGAGGACGATCGTCCAGAAGTCGAGGCGCAGCCGGCCGATCATGGCACCAGGTCGATGCGCCGTCCGTCCGCGGGATCGAAGACGTGCAGGCGCGCCAACGGCAGGCTGAGGACGAGCGCCGCCCCGACCGCCGCGAGCGGCCGCCGGTCGGGCCGATGCACATGCGCCGTGATCCGCAACCCCCCGCCGCAGTTCGTCCGATAGAACGCCTCCCGCCCGGCGAAGGTCACCTTGTCCACGGTCCCGGCGAGTGCAATCGACGCGCCGGGCCCGTCGTCCCCGGCGAGGGCCACGTCCTCCGGCCGGATGGCCAGGGTCACGCGGTCGCGGCCGGCCAGCGCGGGCATGGCCAGCGGCGCGGCGCCGAGCGCCAGCGTGCCGTCGGCGCCGACCGTCGCGCCGTCGATCACGTTCATCGCGCCGACGAAGGAGGCGACGAACAGGGTCGCCGGCCGGGCGTAGATTTCGCGCGGGCTCGCCACCTGATGCACGCGGCCGCCCTGCATGACGCAGATGCGGTCGGAGATGACGAGCGCCTCCTCCTGGTCGTGGGTGACGTAGATGGTGGTGATGCCGAGCGTGCGCTGCAGGTCGCGGATTTCGTCGCGCAACTCGATGCGCAGCTTGGCGTCGAGATTCGACAGCGGCTCGTCCATGAGCAGGATCTGCGGGTTGATGACCATCGCGCGGGCCAGCGCCACCCGCTGCTGCTGCCCGCCCGAAAGCTGGTGCGGCAGACGCCCGGCCTGGGCGCCGAGCTGGACGAGATCGAGGGCGCGGGCCACCCGCTCGGCGATCTCGGCGCGCCCGCATTTCCGGGTCTTGAGGCCGAAGGCGACATTGTCGGCGACCGTCATGTGTGGAAAGATGGCGTAGTCCTGGTAGACCATGCCGATATCGCGCCGGTGCGCCGGCACGTCGTCGATCCGCCGCCCGCCGATCATGACCTGGCCGCCGTCGTGCCGGTTGAAGCCGGCGATGGTCCGCAGCAGCGTGGTCTTGCCGCAGCCCGACGGCCCGAGCAGCGTGAAGAACTCGCCGGACTCGATGACGACCTGGATGTCGTCGAGCGCCTTGACCCCGGGATAGCTCTTGCTGACGTGCTGGAGGTCGACCCGGGCCATCTTCGCCTCAAGGCGATCGCGCTCAGCGGGGGCACGCCGGCGGCGCCGGCGCGGGCGCCGCCGGTCAGACGCGGGCGCCGCCGCGCGCGCTCAGCGCGTCAGCATCAGGTCGTTCCACTTTTCCAGGAACTCCTGGCGCTTGGCAGCCGCCCATTTGATGTCGTACTTGACGATCTTGATCTCGCCGAACGGCTTCAACGCGCCCATCGGCTTGGCGTCCTTGCGGATCGGCCGGCGGCCGAGCTCCTGCACGACGAGCTCCTGGACCGGCGCCGACAGCGCCCAGTCGATGAATGCCTTAGCGGCCGCGGGGTTGGGCGCCCCCTTGACCAGCGCCATGCCGTCGGCGATCGCCGAGGTGCCGTCCTCGGGATAGACAATGGCGACCGACCCGCCGCCCTTGACGAACAGGAAGGCGTTGTCCTCGAGGGTGATGCCGACCGCCGCCTCGCCGTCGTTGACGAAGCGCGGCACCGCGCCCGAGCTGCTCGAGACGTTCAGGTTCTTGAACACGCCCTTGAACTTGTCCCAGCCGGCGGCGTTGTCGCCGTAGATGGTGAGGAAGGTGACGAGCTGCATATAGGCCGAGCCGGACTTGTCGGCGCCGGCGGCGGAGATCTGCCCCTTGAAGCGCGAGTTGGCCAGGTCGAGCCAGGTCCTGGGATACTCCTCGGGCTTCAGCTTCGTGGTGTTGACCATGAACACGTTGACGATGCCGGTATAGGGGAGCCATGCCGCGTCGCCTTTGAAGGCGTCGGCGATCATGTCGTAGTCCTTGGGCCGGTACGGCTCAAGCAGCGCGGCGTTGGCCTCGAGCAGCTCCGCGCCGATGCTCCAGATCACGTCGGCCTTCGGGTTGGCGGCCTCGGCGCGCACGCGGTTGATGATATCGCCCGAGCCGGCCTTGACCACGTCGGCCTTGAGGCCGGTGGCCTTCTCGAAATGCGGGATCAGCCGTTCCACGATGTTGGCGGTGTGCGCGGTATAGACGCTCACCCGCTGCTGCGCCTGCGCCGTCGCGGCCACGGCCGCGCACAGCGCGGCGCCGAGGGCGAACCCTGCGATCCGATGGGTCGTCATTCGTTCCTCCCTGTCAAGCATCATGGGCCTCATCGCCGCCGTCGCGGTCGTCGCCGTTGCGGCAGCGTTACCGGTGCTGTACCATTCGCCAGGCCCTTGCACAAGGCAAACCGGCGCCGCGCGGGCGACGGAGGACCGGCGGCGTAAGCGTTATGCGCATCGAGGCGTTCAGCGAGGGCAAGAACCTCGACGACCCGGAGGCCAACGAAGACCAGCTCATCGTCCTGCCCGAGCGCGGCTTTGCGGTGATCGACGGGGTGACCGACCGCACCGGCCATCGCTACGACGGGCAGCTGGCCGGGCGGCTGGCCGGGTCCATCGTTCAGCGGGCGGTCGGCGCCTTTCTCCTCGATCCCACCGAGGCGGACATTCGCCCCGAGCGGCTGGTGGCGCGCGTTTCGGAGGCGATCCGCGCGGCCTACGAGAGCCACGGCATCCTCGACGTCGCGCGCCGCGATCCGGCGCGGCGCTTCGGCGCGACGCTGGCGCTGGCCGCCGTCCGCGGCCGGACGATCCGCTTCGTGCTGGTCGGCGACAGCGGGCTCCGGCTCGACGGGGACGAGCTGTGGATCAACGATACCGGCCTCGATCTGGTCACCGCGAGCCTGCGCCAGGAGGCCTATCGCGCGGTCGGCGACGCCGGCGGCGGGGCGGAGGAGCGCGCCCGCGTCGGCCGCGCCTGCGCCTTCTTCGGCGCCGCCGCAGTGCATCCGGACATGCGGCCCTGGCTCGACGAGGCCGGACTCGCCGCACTCCACCAGCGCTGCGTCGAGCGCAGTCGGGCGCGCTTCCCGCAGGTGCCGCAAGCGGATATCGAGCGGCTGCTCGACGGCGGCATCGTCGGCGGACAAGTGCATTTCCAGAACAACACCGCGAGCCTGCTGAGCTACGCCGTGCTCGACGGTTTCGACGTGCCCTTGCCGCTGGTCCGCGTGATCGACCGGCCCCGCGACTCGCTCGGCTCGATCGAGCTGTTCACCGACGGCTATTTCAAGCCCGGCGACGGCACGGCGCTGGCAGCCTGGGAGGCGGCGTTCGCCGAGGTCGAGCGCGACGACCCCGAGAAGATCGACCGCTATCCCTCGGTCAAGGGCACGGTCGGCCGCCTGCGGGCCGACGACCGCACCGTCGTCATCGTGCGCCCCTAAGGCCCTGTTGAGAATCTACTGCTGCACGATGTTGGTTGTTGGGCTGATGGTGTAGTTCCCATCGCCGTGGAAGTCGTGGCGGTTGAGGTTGATGCTGTCGAGGTCGGCGTTTGCGACCTTGACGCCGGGAGGATAGGCGTCGGCGTCGATCTCGCTGTGGACCTTGAGGCCGGTGCGGGTGGTCGTCGCTGCGATCAATTGGACGATCGCCTGATAGCTGACCAGCGGGCGGCCGCGCCAGTTCTGGGTGAGGAACGAGCATAGCCGGTGCTCGATCTTGTTCCACTTGCTGGTGCCTGGCGGCAGGTGGCAGACGGGGATGGCGAGACCGAGTTCGTCGGCCAGTTTCTGCAGTTCGAGCTTCCACAGCCGCAGCCGCGCTCGAAAAAGCTCTTCGCCCGCGCGAAGGTGCGGTCGGTGAACTGGTCGACGATGAGGAACGCGCCGGGCGGCAAATCGGCGCGCCGCGAGCCGACCGCGCTCAACGACAGGATCTCGGTGACGCCGACGCGCTTCGGCGCGTCGATGTTGGCGCGGAAATTGAGCTCCGAGGGCGGCACGCGG
>JBQTIU010000115.1:0-12023 GCA_052387815.1 Pseudomonadota bacterium | reverse complement strand
CCGAGAAATGCCCGGTCCACCGGACCCTCCACTCCGAGAACCTGATCCTCACCCGTCTCAAGGAGTAAGGCGCAGGGACGCGCGCAGTGCGAACCGTCGCTCTCGCGCGGCCCCTGCCGCCGGCTTGAGCCGCAGTTTATCGGTGAAAAAACACGCCGGGCCTGTTAACCTCCGGCCGGAGTCGAGGGGCGCACCCCGCGACCTTTAGAAGGAGCTGATCCATGAAAAAATTCCTAATCGTCTGCCTTCTGTCTCTGGTGCCGGCGCTTACGCCGGCCCCGGCCCTGGCCCAGGCGCCGGGCGGCACGCTGGTGCCGATCGCAATCGGCGTGGTGGTGGGAGCCGCGGTGCTTCCGGTCGCCCTTCCCTGGGCTTTCGGGGTCGCTGCACCGTACGTTTCCGCCGGCTTGATCGGCGGGCTCAGCGGCTATCTGACCGCCAGGTAGGATCGAAGCCGCGCGCGAGGGCGGCCGCCGGGCGGCGTCAGGCGCCGACGGAAGCGGCGGCTTCGTCTTTCAGCCAGTCGCGAAAGACCTGGACCTTGGGCAGCGCGGCCTTGGCCTCGGGGCAAACGACGTAATAGGCGAAGTCGACGGGAAAGCTGAGCTCGAAGGGCTTCACCAGCCGGCCCGCGGCAACGTCGGCGTCGGCAAGCGTGGACTTGGCGAGGGCAACGCCGCGGCCGAGGATTGCCGCTTCGATGACCAGGCTCGACTGGTTGAAGCGCGGCCCGCGCGAGGCGTCCACGCCCTCGATGCCGGCTGCCCTGAGCCACATCGGCCAGGTGGGACAGGTCATGTCGTCGTCGGGGCTGTCGTCGTGGAGCATGGGTTGAAAGCGCATGTCGCTGGGTGTGCGAAAGCCTTTCTCGCCCTTGAGCAGGGTGGGGCTGCACGCCGGGTAGACGGTGTCGCGCAGGAGTAGATCGACGACCAGGCCCGGATAGCGCCCGGCGCCGTAGCGGATGGCGAGATCGACGTCGTTCGTAGCGAAATCGACGAGTTGCATCGACGCCGATACCCGGACGTCGATGTCCGGGTGCGCGGACTGGAACCGGTCGAGACGCGGCACCAGCCACTTGGCGGCGAACGACGGTGCGACGCTCACCGTGAGCACGCCGCCGTGCCCCACCGTCCCGAGTTGGTCGATCGCCGTCAACAGCCGGTCGAAGCCGTCGCGGATGCCGGGCAGGCACGCCTGGCCGGCGTCGGTGAGGAACAGCGCGCGGTTGAGCCGCCGGAACAAAGGAACGCCGAGGAAGTCCTCAAGCGCTTTGACCTGGTGGCTGACCGCCGCCGGCGTGACGTTGAGCTCTTCGGCTGCCTTGGTGAAGCTGAGATGGCGGGCCGCCGCCTCGAAGCTGCGGAGCGAGTTGAGGGGCGGCAGGCGCCGCCCGATGCGTTTCTGCTTGGGCACGACCGGTTGCTTTCGTCCCTAGGGTCCCGTCCGCCACGACCGGTGCGCCGCAGCGGCACCGGCACCCTTGTCGATCCAATCCTGATGATCCCCGGCCAGGAGATCAAGGCAACGCGGCTGGGCGTGAACCCCGTTGGCGAGGCAAGGGTGGAGCTCGGCGACGACGCCGCGGGCCATGAACGCCTCGCGGAGCGACGCGCTGGCGGCGCGCCGCTTGCGTGCCGTCGGCCCCGGGCGCTGCAAGCCATGCCTCGCGCTCCATGTATCCGCGGCTTGCGTTGACGATGACGGGCGCGCTGGCGCCGCATTCGCGCAGGCGCCGCCGGAGGTCGGCGAGGCGGGCCAGCCGCCCGGCCCAGTCGGCGGGGAAAAGCGTTTCCAGGAACTCACGGATGCGGCGGGCGAGCGCGGGGCTCTTGCCGTTGGTCGAGATCGCGATAGCGAGTTCGCCCCGGCGAAGGACTGACGGCGAGTGGAAGTCGCTTGCGGCGCGGTCGTCCTCGACGTTGACCAGCGCGCCGGCTGCCTTGGCGATGCGAGCGAGGGCGGCACCTTCGTCGGGCCCGAGATCGGCGATGTAAACGACAGCGGTCCCCGCGAGATCGGCGGCCGCGGGAAGGCGCGCCAAGAGTCGCGGTCCGGCCGCTTCGGCCAAGGCCGGCGAGGGCCGGTCGCTGAACACGCGCACGCGGCGCACGCCGTCGGCCTCGATGAGGGCGAGGCGGCGCACGGCTCGGGCGTCGCGCCCCACCAGCGCGACGCCGAGGCGCGCGAGATCGAGGACGATCGGCAGCATCATGCGGCGGCGCTCCGGCGTTCGCGCGCCGCGATCTCGACCAGAGCGGCAGGCTCGTGACGATGGCAGAAGTCGCCGAAGCCCTCGCCCTTGCGCCTTCCGGCGGCGAAGGCGGCGAACAGCGGCTCGAGCGTCGCCGCGATGTCGTCGAGCGCCACGCGCTGGAACACCAGGCGATTGAGCCGCGTGCCCTCGAAATCGCCGCCGAGATAGATCGCATACTCGTCTGGCGTGCGGCCGACGATGCCGATGTCTCCGGCATAGGGCCGCGCGCAGCCGTTCGGACAGCCGGTGATGCGCACGCTGATGCGCTCGTCCAAGAGACCGTGTCGCGCCAGCGCCTGTTCGATTTGGCCGACCAGGGATACGCGGATGCGCTCGGCCTCGTTGAGCGCAAGCCCGCAGCTCGGCAGTGCGGGGCAGGCCATCGCCCAGCGCGCGACCGGCGACAGGTCGCCGGGGAGCGTCACCGCGTGCGCGCGCAAGATCGATTCCACAGGCTCGCGATCGGCGAGCGCAAGGTCGGCCAACAGGATGTCCTGGGTTGGCATCAGGATGGGCCGCGCGCCGGTCTCAGTCAGAATCGACCGCAGCGCCGAACGCAGCCGCACCACGCCTGCGTCCTTGATCCGGCCATTGGCGATCGGGAGACCGAGATAGACCCGGCCGTCGCCCTGGGCATGCCAGCCCATGTGGTCGACGACCCGGAAGGACGGCATCGGCCTTGGGGCCTCGAGCGGCCGGCCCAGTTCGCCTTCGAGGTGCGCCTTGACCCAGGCGAGACCCTTCTCGTCGACGAGATATTTCAAGCGGGCATGCTTGCGATTGCTGCGGTCGCCATGCTCGCGCTGCATCGCAACGACGGCCTTGACCACGGCCAAGAGGTCGTCGGGCGGCACGAAGATGACCGGGGTGGCGAGCCGCGGATAGGTCTTCGGCTTGTTGTGGGTCATGCCGAGCCCGCCGCCGACCGCGATGTTGTACCCGGTCAACCGCTCGCCCTCGAACACCGCGATGATGGCGAGGTCGTTGGTGAGGACATCGATCGAGTTGTCCTCGGGCGTGGCGAGGCCGATCTTGAATTTGCGCGGCAAATACGTGTCGCCGTAAAGCGGATCGTCTTCGGCCTCATCCGCCGCAGGGTAGGGCTCCCCGTCGACCCAGATCTCGTGGTAGGCGCGCGTGCGGGGCGCGAGCGCCGCGGCGAGGCGGCGGGCCTCGTCCTGGAGACGGCGATGCACCGCGTCGGCGATCGGCGCCGGGGTCGCCGTGACGTTGCGTACCACGTCGCCGCAGGCGCCGAAGGTGGTCAAGAGCGCCGCGTTGACACCGGCGATGGCGGGCTTGAGGTCGCCCTTGACGAGGCCGTGGAACTGGATGCCCTGGCGGGTCGTGATCCGGAGGTTGCGACTGCTGTAACGCTCGGCGAGGTCGTCGAGGGCGAGATACTGCGCGGCGGTCAATTGCCCGGCCGGAATTTTGACCCGCACCATGAATTCGTAGGCCTTCTCCCGTCCCTGCTGCTTGCGCTCGGTGGCGGTGTCGCGGTCGTAGCCTTGGTAGAGGCCGTGGAACTTGAGGAGCTGTTCGTCCCCGTCGAGGAAATGGCTGGTCGCGGTCCCGAGCTGCCGACCGATCGTGCCGCGGAGATGGCGGCTGCTGCGCTTGATCGTCTCGACCTTCGACCCGGCAGCCATGATCAACCTCTTGGAATTCTTACATGATTTTGTCGCGAACCGGCGTGGCGACAAGCCATTATGCAAAAAACAATTACTGAATGTAAATTCAAAAAAACTACAGCGTCAATATAGAAAATATACGCCGCGAGCGGGGCGACAAGCGCGTATCGTTCGCCCGCCAACCATCCCCTGGCGCCGCCGGCGCCAGGCCGCAAACCCGTCGAGGAGCAAGCGATGACCATCCAGCTCGGGGAGATCGCTCCCGATTTCACGCAAGAGTCGACCCACGGCCCCGTCTCCTTCCACCGGTGGCTCGGGAACGGCTGGGGCGTGCTGTTTTCGCACCCCAAGGACTTCACGCCCGTGTGTACGACCGAACTCGCGGAGGCCGCGCGGCTCAAGCCCGAGTTCGACAAACGCAACGTGAAGATCATCGGCCTTTCCGTCGATCCGCTTTCTTCCCACCGCGGTTGGGAGCAGGACATCGAGGAGACGCAGAAGCAGCGCTTGAACTTCCCGGTGCTTGCCGACGCCGACCGCACGGTCTCGACGCTTTACGGCATGGTGCATCCGAAGGCCGACCCCGCGGTGACGGTGCGCGCCGTGTTCATAATCGCGCCCGACAAGAAGGTGCGCCTGACGTTCACCTATCCGCCCAGCACCGGGCGAAACTTCGCGGAGATTCTGCGGGTGATCGCCTCCCTCCAGCTCACGGACACTTACAAGGTGGCGACCCCGGTCAATTGGCAGGATGGCGACGACGTGATCATCATCCCCTCGCTCAGCGACGAGGAGGCCAAGCAGCGCTTCCCAGAGGGGTGGAAGACGCTCAAGCCCTATCTCAGGGTCGTCAAGCAGCCGGGCAAGGCCGCATCGCCGTAAGCTTGGTCCGCGCCCGGCCGGCGCCAGGGGCCCGGGCGCTGCCGCCGGCGAGGCCAAAGAGAATGGAAGGGGGTCGGGACTGATGACGCTGGTCTTTCTCGACGATGGCAGGTCCGCCGCGGCGCGCATCGGCACCGTCGTGTTCCTCGCCGAGTCCGTGGCGGTTGCGGTGCCCGCGCGGCCGGGACCGACATTCGCGATCCGCTTCGCCCCCGCCGGGGCCGAGCGCGGCCCGCCATCGCTTCCTCGGCCGGCGATCACGCCGGAGCGCAACGACTGCCTGTGACCGACGCCGTTCGTCGCCGCGGGGTGACCGTCGTCATCACCAGGCGCAAGCGGGCTCGCCGGGTCGGCCGCCGGCGAGGCCATCCTTGAATCGCGGGTTTTTCCGAAGAAAGTGGCTGGGGGACTTGGATTCGAACCAAGATAAACGGAGTCAGAGTCCGTTGTCCTACCGTTAGACGATCCCCCAACGCTTGCCGCGGCTTCTACCACAAGGGTGGGCGCTTTGTGTAGCGCACCCGGGTCCGCTTGCGCCCGCGCGCCGGTTTGTGGCTAAGATGAGATGAGCGGCCGGCATCCCAAGGCGCCGGGTCGAACAGCAGGGAGATTGGGCTTGGTGTTCGCGGGCAGAGGGAGGACGTGGAACGCGCGGGCGCTCGCGCCCCAAGCCGGGCCGGTCTGCGCGGCGCTCGATCTCGGCACCAACAATTGCCGCCTCCTGGTGGCCCGGCCGGCCGAGGGCCACGGCTTCCAGGTGATCGACGCCTTTTCCCGAATCGTGCGACTAGGCGAACGGCTGGCGGCGACGGGCGAGCTCGGGCTGGCGGCCATGGACCGGGCGATCGATGCCCTCAGGGTCTGCGCCGCCAAGGTTCGCCGCTGCAGCGTCACGTATTTTCGCGGCGTCGCCACCGAGGCCTGCCGGCGGGCGCACAACGGCGGCGCCTTCTTGGCGCGCGTGGCCGCCGAGACCGGGCTCGAGCTCGAGGCCATCGATCCGCGCGAGGAAGCCGGGTTGGCGCTCGCCGGTTGCACGCCCCTTCTTCATTCCGACCGGCCCCATGCCGTGTTGTTCGATATCGGCGGCGGCAGCACCGAGGTCACGTGGCTCGAGCGCGGCGCGCATGTCGACTGGCGCATCATCGACACGGTATCGCTTGGTTGCGGCGTCGTGCCGTTCGCCGAGCGCTTCGGCGGCGACGTCGTGCCGGTCGCTTCCTACGCGGCGATGGTCGAGGAGACCGCCGGGATGCTGCGGCCGTTCGATGCCCGTCACGGCATCGGAGCGAAGGTCGGGAACGGCGGCGTGCAAATGCTGGGAACGTCGGGCACGGTGACCACGCTCGCCGGCGTACGCATGCAGCTGGCGCGCTACGAGCGCTCGGTTGTTGACGGGACCTTCCTCGATTTCGCCGACATCTTGGCGACCAGCCGCGATCTTTCGGCCCTCGACTGGGCGGGGCGCGCGCGCCAACCCTGCATCGGCCCCGAACGCGCCGACCTGGTGGTCGCGGGCTGCGCCATCCTCGAGGCGATCTGCCGCCTGTGGCCGGTCGGCGTGTTGCGGGTCGCGGATCGGGGCTTGCGCGAAGGCATGCTGCTGGCACTGATGCACCGGGCGGCATCCGAAGGACAGGAGGCCGCCGGCACCCCGATCGCCCCGCCCGGGCGCCGTTGACCGCGACCAAGGATCGTGAGCGCGGCGCCGGCCGCCGCCGGCTTGCCGAGCGCGTCAGGACCGCCAAGGGACGCAAGGCATCCTCGACCCGCTGGCTCGAACGCCACTTGAACGATCCGTTCGTCGCCGAAGCCAAGCGCCTGGGATTGCGCTCGCGGGCCGCCTTCAAGCTGATCGACATCGACCGCAAAGTCGGGCTGCTCAAGCGCGGCCGGCGCGTGGTCGATCTCGGCGCCGCGCCCGGCGGCTGGACGCAAGTCGTTGCCGAGCGGGTCGGCCCCAAGGGCGTCGTCGTGGCCGTCGATCTCGCCGATATGGCGCCGGTGCCGGGGGCGAGGATCCTCAAGGCGGATTTCCTCGCCGCCGCAACGCCGTCCGTGCTCCGGCGCTCGCTCGGCGGCCCGGCCGATGTCGTGCTGTCCGACCTGGCCCCTGCGGCAAGCGGCCATCGCGAGACCGACCATTTCCGGATCATGGGGCTGGCCGAGGCGGCGCTCGCCTTCGCGCTCGAAGCCTTGAAGCCGCAGGGCGTCTTCGTTGTCAAGCTCCTGCAGGGAGGTGGAATGGCCGCCTACCTCGCCGAGCTCAAGCGGCATTTCACCGCCGTGCGGAGCTTCAAGCCTGCCGCCAGCCGCGCCGAATCGGCCGAGTTCTACGTCGTGGCGACCGGCTTCAAGGGGCCGGCCTAGACTCTCACCACGCCCGCGAGATGCTTGGCGACATCGGCGTCGCTGTGTTTGGTCAAATCCCTGGCCAGCTCGCCGGTGACCCGCTCGGCCGCGTGGGCGCCAAGGGCTTGGCGCAAATCGCCGAGCGCCTGGGGCGGCGCCACCAGCACCAGGCGGTCGAATTCGCCCTTGGTTGCCGCCTGGTCGATATAGGCCGCCATGCGGCGGGCGAAGACGTGCTTCTCATGGCGGTGCCAATCGACCCGCGGCTCGAGCGCATGGGGGGTGCCGGACTTGCCGGAATGGCCGCGTCCGGGCCGGTCCGAGCCGAGATCGCGCGTGAAGCCGTGGACCGCCGGGTTGATAAAATCGGCATCGATCGCGGGCTTGAGGCCTCGACCGGGTCCTTCGTTCAAGAGAATGCGGGCGCGCCGGCCGTCGGCGATCAGGATCCAGGTCCGCACCTTCTTCGGCATCTTGGCGCTCCGAGGCTGGAAATTCGACCATGGGGCGCCGGCAGTCAAGCGCGAAAGTCCCGGGCGGGCCGCGCCAGCGATCGCTGCTTGGCATTCCCCGGTCGTCGTGTATGATCCCCGGCCACTTCCGATTGGGGAGGCGGCATGAATTTCCGCGAAGCCCTCACCTTCGACGACGTGCTCCTGCGGCCGGCGGCCTCCGCCGTGCTGCCGACGCAATGCGACACGCGCACCCGGCTCACGCTCCGCATCGAGCTCGGCATTCCGCTGCTCTCGGCGGCCATGGACACGGTCACCGAAAGCGCGCTCGCCATCGCCATGGCCCAGACCGGCGGGCTCGGAGTCATCCACCGCAACCTCGATATCGAGCGCCAAGCCGAGGAAGTGCGCAAGGTGAAGAAATTCGAGTCCGGCATGGTGGTGAACCCGGTGATCATCGGCCCCGACGCGCGGCTCGAGCAGGCGCTCGCACTGATGGCCGAGAACCGGATCTCCGGCATCCCGGTGGTCGAGGAGGACTCGCGCCGGCTGGTCGGCATCCTGACCAATCGCGACGTTCGCTTCGCATCCGATCCCAAACAGCCCGTCCGCGAGCTCATGACCAAGGACCGACTGGTCACGGTCAGCGAGGGCGTCTCGCGCGAGGAGGCGAAGCGCCTCTTGCACCAGCATCGGATCGAGAAGCTCCTGGTCGTCGACGAGACCTTTCGCTGCATCGGCCTGATCACCGTCAAGGACATCGAGAAGGCGCAGCGGTTTCCCCACGCCTGCAAGGATGAAAAGGGCCGGCTGCGCGCCGCGGCGGCGACCGGGGTGGGCGATAACGGCGTGGCGCGCGCCGAGGCGCTGTTCGATGCCGAGGTCGATGTCGTGGTGATCGACACCGCCCACGGCCATTCCGAGGGCGTGATCGAGACCGTCAAGCGCGTTCGCCGGCTCGGCAATTACACCCAGGTCGTGGCCGGCAACATCGCCACATCCGAAGGCGCCAAGGCGCTCATCGATGCCGGCGCGGACGCGGTCAAGGTCGGGATCGGACCGGGGTCGATCTGCACGACGCGGATCGTCGCCGGCGTGGGCGTGCCGCAGTTGACGGCGATCCTGGATACCGTCGAGGTCTGCCGCAAGCACAACGTCCCGGTGATCTCCGACGGCGGCATCAAATATTCGGGCGACCTTGTCAAGGCGATCGCCGCCGGGGCGGATTGCGCGATGATCGGCTCGCTGTTCGCCGGCACCGACGAAAGCCCGGGCGAGGTCGTGTTCCACCAGGGTCGCGCCTACAAGTACTACCGGGGGATGGGTTCGCTCGGCGCCATGGCGCGCGGCTCGGCCGACCGCTATTTCCAGCAGGACATCAAGGACGCGCTCAAACTGGTCCCCGAGGGGGTCGAAGGGCGGGTCCCTTACAAGGGCACGGTCGCCGCTGTGATCCATCAGCTGGTCGGCGGCCTCAGGGCAGGGATGGGCTACACCGGCAGCCGCAATTTCGCTGACCTGCAGCGCCACTGCGAGTTCGTTCGGGTGAGCACCGCGGGCCTGCGCGAGAGCCACGTGCACGATGTCCTGATTGCCGACGAAGCGCCGAACTATCCCCGCGATCTCTGACGCATGCGCGGTTTCTGCCTCGCCGGCAGGGTCGGTGATGTCCAGGACTCGCGTGGTGCGCAACTGTTCGGCCACCAACAGGGCCTACCCGCCGGCCGAGGAGCAGGGGTTTTGAGCGACGGCGATGCCACGGCCAAGGAATCGTGGTAGGTAAGCGGCCATGGCGATCATAGGTCGGGCAACGATTCGCAGCGCGCCGGGCATCGCCAGGGTCCATGTCGACACCTGGCGGGACACCTATGCCGGGCTGCTGCCCGACCGGGTCCTCGTCGGCATGTCGTACGAGCGTCAGGCCAGCGACTGGGCGTGGCAAATCCGCAAACGCGCCGACTCGCAGCCGGTGATCCTGGCCGCCGAGATCGGGCACGGGGTGGTCGGCTTCACCAGCTTCGGGGCGTGCCGCGAGGCGGACAAGCCGCCGAGCGGCGCGTTCGCGGATACGAGCGGTGCATCCGCGGTCGGCGAGGTCTTCACCCTTTATGTCCGACCGGACTTCCAGGCGCGGGGGACCGGTCGGCGCCTGCTCGCCGCCGCCTTCTCGACACTCGCCGAGCACGGCTTCGCCCGGGCCTTTGTGTGGGTGTTGCGCGACAACACGGCGCGGTTCTTTTACCAGCGCATGGGCGGGATCGAGATCGGCGCGCGGCGGGAACGGCTGTGGGGCTGCGAGGTCGACGAAACCGCCTATGGCTGGCCCGATTTGAAGCGCGCCCTGTCGCGCATCGGGTCCTGCTCGGCCGGCCAGTGACCGACAAGATTCTGATCCTCGATTTCGGCAGCCAGGTCACGCAGCTCATCGCCCGGCGGGTGCGCGAGGCCGGCGTCTACTGCGAGATCCATCCCTTCAATATGAGCGAGGCGGCGCTCGCCGCCTTCGCGCCCAAGGCGATCATCCTGTCGGGCGGCCCGGCCTCGGTGACCCGGGGCCAAGGCCCGCTGGCGCCCGCGCGCGCCTTGGCAGGCGCGGTCTCGGTGCTCGGCATCTGCTACGGCCAGCAGACCATGTGCGCCCAGCTCGGCGGCAAGGTCGAGGCCTCGGATCACCACGAGTTCGGCCGCGCCTTTATCGACGTCATCGACGACTGCAAGCTGTTCGAAGGGCTGTGGGGAAGGGGCGCGCGCGAGCAGGTCTGGATGAGCCACGGCGACCGGGTCACCGCGCTGCCGCCCGGGTTTCGGCGGGTGGCCGTGAGCGACGGCGCGCCGTTCGCCGTCATCGCCGACGATGCGCGCCGTTTCTATGGCGTGATGTTCCATCCCGAGGTCGTCCACACGCCCCACGGCGCCGCCCTCATCAAGAACTTCGTCCGCCACGTGGCCGGGTGCGCGGGTGACTGGACGATGGCGGCCTTCCGCCGCCAGGCGCTCGAGGCGATCCGCCGCCAGGTGGGAGAACGGCGGGTCATCTGCGGCCTGTCCGGCGGCGTCGATTCCACGGTCGCCGCGGTGCTGATCCACGAGGCGATCGGCGACCAACTCACCTGCATATTCATCGACCACGGCTTGCTGCGCGATGGCGAGGCGGACGAGGTGATGGCGGTCTTCCGCGGCCACTACAACATTCCCCTCGTCGATCGCGACGCCGGGGCGCTGTTCCTGGGCCGGCTCGCCGGCATCGCCGATCCGGAGGCCAAGCGCAAGATCATCGGCGCGACCTTCATTGACGTGTTCGAGGAAGAAGCGGCGAAGATCGAAGGGGCCGAGTTCCTCGCCCAGGGAACGCTCTACCCGGACGTTATCGAATCGGTCTCGTTCGCCGGCGGCCCCAGCGCCACCATCAAGTCGCACCACAATGTCGGCGGCCTGCCGGAGCGCATGCGGCTCAAGCTGGTCGAGCCCTTGCGCGAACTGTTCAAGGACGAGGTGCGCGCATTGGGGCGCGAGCTCGGCCTGCCGCCGGCGTTCGTCGATCGCCATCCTTTCCCCGGCCCGGGCCTCGCCATCCGCATCCCCGGCGAGGTCACGCGCGAGAAATGCGACCGGCTGCGCAAGGCCGACTTTATCTTCCTCGAGGAGATCCGGGCTGCCGGCCTCTACGATGCGATCTGGCAGGCGTTCGCGGTGCTCCTGCCCGTGAAAACGGTCGGGGTGATGGGCGACTATCGGACCTACGACCACGTCTGCGCGCTGCGCGCGGTGACCAGCGTCGATGGCATGACCGCCGACATCTATCCGTTCGACGCCGCCTTCCTCAGCCGCGTCGCGACCCGCATCGTCAACGAGGTCGCGGGCATCAACCGCGTGGTCTACGATTACACGTCGAAGCCGCCGGGGACGATCGAATGGGAGTGAGAAGGTAGCCCGTCCGGGGGACGGGCGTTGGCCGCTCAC
Source organism: Pseudomonadota bacterium (assembly GCA_052387815.1). Taxonomy (GTDB): domain Bacteria; phylum Pseudomonadota; class Alphaproteobacteria; order CACIAM-22H2; family CACIAM-22H2; genus JBQTIU01. The sequence continues at coordinate 486 of JBQTIU010000115.1, read as the reverse complement.
TCAACACCAAAGACTTCCTCAATTCGCCCGCTTTAGCTCGTCGACGAATTTGAGCGCCTCGCGCCGGACGTGATCGGCGAGGCGCGGATCGATGATGCTCTTGATCCGCCCGCCCTCGATGTCCCGCGCCGCCTTGGTCTTGAAGTCGAGGATGGTCTGGGCCGCGCTCAGGATCGCGTCGGTCTCGGGGTTCTGAACTAGCGAATTGACGACCGTGCCAGGTTCGTCGACCAGCGCCGAAACCACACCGTGCGCACCGCCCTTGTGCAAATCGCAGAACACCCGGCTGGTCTTCATGCAGGTCTCGATCAATTCGAACTCGTCCGGGTCGAGCAGATGGGCGACGAAGCGCGCGTGCTCGTCCATGATCTCGGTCCAGAATTTGCTGACTTCGGACCGGTCGAGTTCCGACTCGCCGCCGGCCAGCGTCTCCAGCCGCCGCGCCCAGCGCTCGGCTTCGTGGCGCGTGTGGTCGAAGAACAGCGG
>JBQTIU010000114.1:0-50613 GCA_052387815.1 Pseudomonadota bacterium | reverse complement strand
CTTGGCCGTCACTTGAGCGCGGGCGGGATAGGGGCGCGGCGCCGCCATCTCGCGCCACCATTCGAGCGCCCGCGAGCAGGCCCGGCGCTCGACGCCGTCGACATCGGCGAGCGCGGGCGGCCGGGCGGCGGCGCTCACGAGCGAGGTGGCCATGGCGGGCTCCGATCCTTGGGGCAGACCTATGCCCCAGCATCGCCCGCAAGGGGTAAATTTTGGCTGAACGGTCTGGCGGGCGGATCTTGAGACCGGCGAGGCAGCGCCTCGCGCCTCGCGGCCTCGCCCCTACGGAAGCGGCTTCGGGGAGTCCGCGAGCGAGCGGAGATACGCGATCACGTGGGCCCGCTCCTCGGTCTTGCGAATCCCGGCGAACGCCATCTTGGTGCCGGCGAGGTAGCCCTTGGGATTGGCGAGGAAGGCATTGATCTGCTCGTAGCCCCAGTGGCCGTCCTCGCCGGGTTTCTGGGCCATCGCTTGCATGCCGGGGGAGTAACCGAACCCGGCCACGCGCGCCTTCTTGCCGCCGACCACGTCCCAAAGATTCGGGCCGACGCCGTTCTTGCCGCCCTTGGCGAACGTGTGGCACGCGACGCACGGCTTGATCAAGGCCTTGCCGGCCTCGGCGCTGGCCGCCGCCAACAGGCGCCCGATCGGCTCGACGGCGGCCGGGGCCGCGGCCGCCGTGGCTTTGGGCTCGGCGCCGGTCACGACATAGGCCGGCTGGTCGAGCCGCTTGGGTGTGACCAGCCCATGGCCGATGATGCCGATCGCCCACGTGACCAACATTGCGGTCAGGACCGCGCCGACGATCTTGGTGGCTTCTACGTTCATGCGTGTACCCGTCCGCGACCGACTGAAACCGGCGCCGTCGGCGCCGCTGGGCCGAATGTAGCCGTCCCCCGCCGCCGGTTTCAACCCCGAGCATAAGAGCAAGCCCATAAACTGCCCGGTTCCGGTTTCCGGACCGCCGTTATATCTTGCGCTTCCCTAGAGAATGGGGCGGCCGCCCGGGCCGCGACCAAGCGCCGCCCTCCCCGGACCGACTTGACCGATTCGCCATGACCTTGCCCCGCGCCCCCGTCGTCATCATTCCCGCCCGCCTCGCGTCCACCCGGCTGCCGGGCAAGCCGCTGCTCGAGATCGCGGGCGAGCCGATGATCGTCCATGTCTGGCGGCGGGCCCTGGAAGCGGGTCTCGGTCCGGTCGTGGTGGCGGCGGCCGACCCCGAGATCGCCGCGGCGGTCCGCGCGGCAGGGGGCGTGGCGATGCTCACCCACCGCGACCACTTGTCGGGGTCCGACCGCATCTTCGAGGCGCTCCAGGCCTTCGACCCCGAGGGCCGCTTCGATGCGGTGGTCAACGTCCAGGGTGACCTGCCGACCATCGCGCCCGAGGCGGTGCGCGCCGTGCTCGCCCCCTTGAGCGAGCCCGAGGTCGAGATCGGGACCGTCGCCGCCGAGATCGTGCGCGAGGAGGAGAAGACCGATCCCAACGTCGTCAAAGTGGCGGTCGCCTTCACCCGCGGCGGCACGGACGGCCTGCCGCCGATCGGCCGCGCCCTCTATTTCTCGCGCGCGGGCGTGCCCTCCGGGCCGGGGCCGCTCTACCATCACATCGGCATCTACGCCTACCGGCGCCAGGCGCTGGCGCGCTTCGTGCGGCTGCCGCCCGGGGCGCTCGAGAAGCGCGAGCGGCTGGAACAGCTGCGCGCGCTCGAAGGGGGAATGCGCATCGACGTGGCGCGCGTTGACACGGTGCCGCTCGGCGTCGATACTCCGGCCGAGCTCGCGCGCGCGCGCGCGATCCAGGCCCGGCGTTCAACATCCCGATGACGCATGCCCAAAGGCCGACCCGAAGCCGCGCCGCGGATCGCCTTCCAAGGGCAGCCCGGCGCCTATTCCGACCTCGCCTGCCGCGTCGCGTACCCGGGCCTGCACACGCTGCCTTGTCCGGGCTTCGAGGATGCCTTTGCGGCCGTGCGCGAGGGTCGGGCGAGGCTGGCCATGATCCCGATCGAGAACTCGGTCGCCGGGCGGGTCGCCGAGATCCACCACCTCATGCCGCAGTCGGGCCTCTACATCGTGGGCGAACATTTCCAGCGCGTGAACCATCACTTGCTGGCGCCCAAAGGCGCGAGCCTGAAGACGCTCGAGACGGTGCAAAGCCACGTCCAGGGGCTCGACCAGTGCCGGAGCACGATCCGCAAATTGGGCTTGAAGCGGGTGGTCGCCGCCGACACCGCCGGGTCGGCGGCCGAGGTGGCGCGCGCCGGCGATCCCACCCGCGCGGCGATCGCCTCGGCGCTGGCGGGCAAGATCTACGGGCTCAAGTCGCTGCGCAAGAACATCGAGGACGCCGAGCACAACACGACGCGGTTCATCGTCCTCGCCCGCACGCCGATCGACCCCGACCGCAAGGGCCCGGTCATCACCACCTTCGTGTTCCGGGTCCGCAACGTGCCGGCGGCGCTCTACAAGGCGCTGGGCGGGTTCGCCACCAACGGCGTCAACCTGACCAAGCTCGAAAGCTATCTGGTCGGCGGGTTCTTCGCCGCCGCCGAGTTCTATGTCGATGTCGACGGCCATCCGGACGACCGGCCGCTCCGGCTCGCCCTCGAGGAGCTCCGCTTCTTTTCCCACGAGGTCCGCATCCTCGGCGTCTACCCAGCCCACCCGTATCGCCACCGCGGCCGGCCGCAGGAAAGCGACTGACCCAAGGGCGGGCCGCAGAAGCGGTCAGGAACGCTGCGCTCGACCACTCTGCCCTTGCGGCATCAGCTCTTGGCACAGAAATTGAGCCGCACGCCATTCCTGAACAATGCCTCCCGGGCGAACCACCAGTCGGTATCGGTTGCGTTCTGGATGGCTGGCCGAAGCCCGCTTGCGAGCGCAACCGCGACGAATTTCCGGTCATTGAAATCGAATTCCGCCAGGTCGGGGTCGCGCGGAAATTCTGCGAAGTCATGATCGTTGTGCGGCAGCTCCGTGATCCTGACTTGCACGCATTTCGCGGGATTTGCCTGGTTATCCCAGAGGTATTTGAAGAAGGCGTCGCCGGTGCCGGGCGGCCCGGATGGATCGAAGTAGGGTCGATACTCTGAAAGGATGCGCCCATCATCGTCGATGACAATGCGGCCCCGCTCCATGATCTCGCGCAGGCGCTCAATGCACCGCAACCGGCAACGAATGTCCGTGTGAGTCTCTCTGCCATTGGCCGCAACCGGCACGTTGGTGTCGACGACGAAGGCCTTCATTCGGCGGCGTTGATCTTGCGCTTGATGGCCGCCTGCTCCATGGCCGCGATCTCGCCGAAGTCGTCGCCGAAGAAATGTTTCGGCCAGTTCTTGATATTGCCGAAAAGGTCAAGCTCAAGCGGTGTCAGTGCCGCCGCACCCCTGTCGACGTCGCACAAATAGAGTGCGGCCTGGTCGACGGAGAATTCCTCCTCAGCCAAGCGCCGCTGCAAGCGTCTCAGTAAATGCTCGCTGTGGCTTTCGACGATGACCTGTAGCCGCCGAACCTTGACCGCCTCGATGAATATATCCGCGAGTTTGGACTGAGCGAGCGGATGGAGATGGATTTCCGGCTGCTCGAGCAGCACCGTGGAGCCTTCCGGAACGTAGTAGAGGAGGATCAGCACCGGCAACACCTGGGATACGCCGACGCCGACATCGGTAATCAAGACCTCGGGCGCGCTCAATGTGTTCCTCACTCGCACCTTGTAAAGGTTCGAGCCGGCCGCAATCTCTTCAATCGAAAATTGCCAGATCAAGCCGAGCTCGAATAACCAACGGGCAACATACGCTTCGACACTCGATCGGCGCTTTCCCTTGCCCTGCCCAATAGTCTGGCGCTTCGATCTTGCGGCGAGCAAAGCGGCAACGGCAAGCTCTCCTCGTCGTCCGACATCATCCGGCGCGCCACCGGCCCATGGATACTCCCGCTTTGGGGATTCCCGAAGGGGCCCCAGATAGAAAATCCGATCGAGTTGTCGCTCGAACGCCAACTGCAAATCGGCGAGGAACCCGGCATTCTGGTAGTACGCTCGGACTTGGTCCGGGAAGCCATAGAACTTGATCGGACCAGGCAGTGCCCACGGTCGACCCTGCGCTCGCTTGAATCGATATCGATCATCCGGGTGCACAGCCAACTTGTGGTCGCCAGATGAAGCAACCTTATCCAAGGAAAAACTGCAGCCAGCGATGTCATATGTGATTTCCGGTGCCTGCAGGACGCCCTTCTCGTTCTGAACGATCTTGGCTGCGAAAGCGAGCCGGTCGCCCGTGATGGGGGTTACACGTCTGTCATTTGGATCGGTGATAACGATCGGTTTGTCGAGGCTCCATTCCAACCGCCACGACAGCGCGGCAGACACCTCGTGGTTATGAATGGCGTCTTTGAAGGTTCCGAGGCTCACGTAGGTGGAGGAGTCGCCGAAATTGAGGAACTGGGCGCGGTCGGTGGACTCCTTGGTCTGCTTCAAAAGCAGCAACGACTGAATGATGGCGCTTTTCCCTGAACTATTCGTTCCAAAGAGGCCCGTTATCGGCGCCAGGCGCATCTCCTCGATGCCTTGCCAGCATTTGAAATTCCGCAATGTCAGTGACGTGAGCATCCGGTGGGCGGTCCTTACATCGAGGCGGACCCCTTGGGGTCCGAGGCGCTTGACGGTCGCGCCTTGCCGGCGATCGCGCTGTGGCCATGCGCCAAGGCAGAGGCCGATGGCGAGGCTAATCATATCGGAAGCCGCTTTGTTTTACATGTGGATTTTGAAGGGCTTGGCCGTCAACGGGCAGTCTGACGTGATAGGGGCTTCAGGCAGACGAGGTTTCCCCTTCTCGCGCTTCCTGCCAGATCGGCGGCACCGCCTTGAGGGCCTTGAGGTCGATGTGGCAGGCGAGGCGATGGCCCGGGCCGACCTCGCGCAAGGTCGGCTCCTCGGTGTCGCACCTCGCCCCGAGCTTCCTCGGGCAGCGGGTGTTCAAGGGGCAGCCCGGCGGCGGGTTCTTGGGGCTCGGCAGGGGTCCCTCGAGGCGGACCTGGCGGGCCGAAAGGGTCGGCTCGGGCACCGGCACGGCGCTCAGCAAGGCCTCGGTGTAGGGGTGATAGGGCGGGGCGAACAGCCGTTCGCCGTCGCCCTCCTCGACGAAGCGGCCGAGATACATGACGGCGACGCGATCGGCGATGTGGCGCACCACGTTGAGGTCGTGGGATATGAACAGATAGGCGGTCCCGAACTCGTCCTGCAATTCGGCCAGCAGATTGACGATCGCGGCCTGGACCGAAACGTCGAGGCCCGAGGTAATCTCGTCGCAGATCACGACGCGCGGGAAGGGCGAGAAGGCGCGGGCGAGGGCCACGCGCTGCTTCTCGCCGCCCGACAATTGGTGCGGATAGCGCCTGGCGTAGCCCTGGGGCAGGTTGACCCGCTCGAGGAGTTCCGCCACCCGGCGCTCGACCGCCTCGCCCGGCCGCAGCAGGCGCAAGGGGCGGCCGACGATCTCGCCCACGCTCTGGCGCGGATTGAGCGACAGGTCGGGGTTCTGGAACACGATTTGCACTTGCGCTCGGTAGGCGCGGTCCATGCGCGGCCCCAAGGGGACGGCCCGGCCGTCCAAGCGCAAACTTCCATCCGCGCGTTCGAGCCCGACCAAGGCGCGGGCGAGCGTCGACTTGCCGCAGCCGCTCTCGCCCACGAGGCCGAGAGTCTCGCCGGCGCGCACGACGAAGCTGACGCCATTGACGGCGTGGACGATCTCGGGCGGCCGGCCGAGCAGCCGGTGCAAAAGGAACGAGCGGCGGTAACGGACCTTGAGGTCTCGGATGTCGAGCACGACCTTGCCCTCTGCCGGGCGCCGGGTGTCCGGCCGCCGCGGCCCGGCGCGCGGCAGCGGCAGAACGCGCGCCTCCGTCCGCCGGCAGGAATCGCGATGGGTATCGGGTCCGGACAGGCGCATGATGCCCGTCCGGCAAGCCTCCTCTACGAACGGGCAGCGCGACTGGAAGATGCAGCCCGGGGGCGGGGCGCGCAGGTCCGGCGCGAGCCCCGCGAAGCTTTTGAGCCGGCGGCGTTCGCCGGCGCGAAACGGGTTGGGGACGCTTGCCATGAGCGCGCGGGTGTAAGGATGCCGCGGGCGGGTCAAGACCGCATCGGCTGGGCCTGCCTCGACGATCTCGCCGGCATAGATCACGCTGACGCGCCTGGCGATGCGGGCGACGATGCCGAGATCGTGGGTGATATAGAGGACGGCAGTCCCGGTCTCGGCCTGCAAGCCGCGGATGAGGTCGAGGATGCCGGCCGCCGTGGTCGCATCGAGCGCCGTGGTCGGCTCGTCGAAGACGAGGAGCGACGGCCGGCAGGCGAAGGCCATGGCGATCAGCGCGCGCTGTTTCTCGCCGCCGGAAATCTCGTGCGGGAACTTCCCCATCATGAAGCTGGGGTCGGGCAGCCGGACCATGTCCAAGAGGCCGGCGGCCTTGTCCCAGGCCGCCGTCGGCGACAGGCCGTCGTGGTGGCACGGGGCCTCGGCCACCTGCTCGCCGATCTTGAGCGAGGGATTGAGGGCGGTATTGGGATCCTGATAGACCATGCCAATGCGCCGGCCGCGCAAGCGCTGCAGGCGATTCTCGGGAAGGGCCAGCAGGTCTTCGCCCTCGAAGTCGACGCGGCCGCGCTCGATTCGCGCGTTGCCGGCGAGGTAACGCATCACCGCGAAGGCGAGCGTGCTCTTGCCCGACCCGGATTCGCCGACCAGGCCGACCGTCTCGCCCGGTGCGATGGCAAGGTTGACCCCGCGCAGCACGCGCAAGTTCCCGCCCGGGGCGGCGTAGGACACATGGAGGTCTTGAATGTCGAGGATCGCGGCCGGCCCACTCACCGCGTGACCTTCGGGTTGAGCGCGTCGCGCAACCCGTCGCCGAACAGGTTGAATCCGAACGCGACCGCGGCGATCGCCAAGCCCGGCCAGACGACGAGCCAGGCGCTGTTGAACAAATAGCCGCGCGCCTCGGCCACCATCAGGCCCCATTCCGAAGACGGCGGCTGGGCGCCGAGCCCGAGGAAGCTCAGCGTCGCGCCGAGCATGATGGCGAAGGACACGCGGATCGACGCCTCGATGACCACCGGCGCGGCGACGTTGGGCAGCACCTCGCGAAGGACGATGTAAGGCGCCCCTTCGCCGCGCGCCACCGCGGCGCGCACGTAATCGAGGCCGCGCACCGCGAGCGTGGCGCTGCGCGCGACCCGCGCCATACCCGGAACGAAGGCCACCGCCACGGCGAGCACGGCATTGACCGTGCTCGCGCCGAGCACGGTAACGATGAGGAGCGCCAAGAGCAGGTGGGGAATGGACATGAATCCGTCGGTGACCCGCATGATGATCTCGTCGAGCCGGCCGCCGACGTAGCCGGCGAGGACGCCGATCATGGTCCCAGCGAGCGTCCCGAGCGCGGTGGCGATGACCCCGAACAGCACGGTCGAGCGCGCGCCGTGGAGGACGCGGCTCAAGAGATCGCGCCCGAACTGATCGCTCCCCAGCCAGAACGTCGCCCCCGGTCCGGCCAGCCGGTCGCGGACGTGGAAGGTCTCCGGGTTGTAGGGCGCAAGGTGCTCTCCCAAGACGACCACCACGCAGACGACGGCGAGGATGACGGCGCCGGCCATGCCTTGGGGGCTCGCCTGCAGTCGCCGCCAGACGTCACTCATACTGCACGCGGCGGTTCAATTGGACGTAAAGCAGGTCGGCGATGAGGTTGGCGGTGGCGTAGGTCACCGCCATGGCCATGGCGCCCGCCTGGATGAGCGGCAGGTCGCGGTTCTGGACGGCGAAGATCAAGAGGCGGCCCAAGCCCGGATAGGCGAAGACCTCCTCGACCACCAGGATGCCGCCGACCAGGTAGCCGACATCGAGGGCGATGACCGTGATCGTCGGCGCAAGCGCGTTGCGCAGCGCGTGGTGGAACAGCACGACGCGGCGCGGCAGCCCTTTGAGCACGGCGGTGCGCACGTAATCGGCCTGCAGCACGTCGATCATCTCCGAGCGGGTCTGCCGCGAAATATGGGCGGTGAGGATGATCGCCAGCGTGATGACCGGCAGCACCAGATGGAGGACAAAGGCGCCCGCGCCCTCACTCGGCGGCTTGTAGCCGCCGGCGGGGAACCAGCCGAGCTCCGGGCGCGCCAGAGCCACGAGGATCAAGGTCGCGGTCACGAACTCCGGCATCGCGACTCCCACGTAGGACAAGGCGCCCACCGACATATCGAGCTTCGTCTTGCGCTTGACCGCGGCGAGCACGCCCATGGGGACGGCGATGGCGGTGACCAGAGCGAGCGTCGGGACGGCGAGCAGCAGCGAGCGGCCGAGTGCATCCAGAACCAAGGGCGCGACGGGCCGCGACATGCGCATGGATTCGCCCCAGTCGCCCGCCAGGAGGTTGGCGAACCACCGCGCGTACTGCACGTAGAAGGGGCGGTCGAGCCCGAGTCGTTCCTCGAGATGGGCGAGGGCCTCGGGGGTTGCGAACTCGCCCAAGATCATCACCGCGGCGTTGCCGGGCAGGATCTGGGTGACCGAGAAAACGACGACGGAGACCACCCACAGCGTCAGCAGCATGTAGCCGAGACGCTTGGCGAGGTAGCCCGGGCTCATCGACCGGCCTGCGGGCGGCGGAGGAACTTAAGCGCGGCGGGGCGCGCCGTCCGCCAGCCAGACACGCTCCAGGTTGTAAATGGCGCCGCGCGGGTGATGCGCGTAGCCCTGGACGTATTTGTGCTTGGCCGCGAGCAGGTCGACGAAGATCGGGATGATGGCCGGCACCTCGCGCGCCATCATCTCCTGGGCCCGGCCGTAGAGGTCGCGGCGTAGATTCTCGTCGGCCGCGGCGCGGGCCTTGTTGACGAGACCGTCGAACTCGGCGTTGTTCCACCGCGTCTCGTTCCAGGCCGCATCCGAGGTGTAAAGCAGCTTGAACAGGCCGTCCTCGGTCGGCTGCATGTTGTACCAGCCGACGTAGCAGTTGCCCTTCTTCCACACCTGGGCCAAATAGGTGTCGTAGGGCATGGTCTGGACATTGATGTTGAAGCCCGCGGGCCGCGCCAGTTCGCGGGCCGAAACCGCGAGCTTGCCGCGGATCACCGGGCTGTTGGCGGCCACCATGGTGATCTCGAGGCCATTGGGATAGCCGGCTTCGGCGAGCAAGCGCCGCGCCTTCTGCGGCTCGGCCTTCAAGGGCGGCAAGGCCTTGTGGAAGCGATATTCGCGCGAGATCGGATTATCGAAGCCCGGCCGGCCGAAGCCGTCGAGCACCAGGGCCACGAGCTGCTCGCGATCGAGGGCGAGCGCGAGGGCCTGGCGCACCCGGACATCGTTGAACGGCTTCTGGTCGTTGCCCAGCACGATGTTGGGGAAACGCCCCGAGCCCACGCGCATGGCATCGACCCCCGGGGTCTTCGCCAGGCGGTCGAAATCGGGCGCCGGCACCTCGAGCAAGATGTCGACTTCCCGATTGAGGAAGGTCGTCACCTCGGCGGTGGCATCCGGATAGTAGACCTGCTCGACCGCGTCCAAATACGGCTGGTCCTTGTCGTAATAGTCCGGGTTGCGCTCGACCCGGCACAGGCGCGCCGGGTCGTAGGATTTGACTTTGAAGGGCCCGGACCCGTATTCGGCGTTGTCGAGCGCCTTCAAGTCGCGCTCGAGCACGTCGCGTGGCAGGATCTTGGCGGTGGTGTGGGCGACCATCACGGGCAGGTCGCCGTAAGGCACGCTGGTCTTGAAGCGCACAGTGGAGGGGTCGATGTCGACCACCTTTTCGATTGGGCCGACATTGCGGCGGCCGGGCGAAGCGGTCTTCTCGTCGAGCAGCGTCTCGAAGGTGGCGACGACGTCCTTGGCAGTGACCTCGGGGCCGTGATGGAAGCGCACACCCTGGCGCAGCCGGAAGGTCCACTCCGTGACGTCGGCATTGGGCTCCCACGCGGTGGCGAGATCGGGCGCAGGCCGCATGCGGTGGTCGAGCCGGGTGAGCGCGCTGTACATGAGCTCACCCAACACGTATTCGGCCTCGTTGATGTGCTTCAAGGGGTTCAAGGTGTTCGGCCGGCGCACGATCGAGTGCCGCAGAACCCCGCCCCGGCGCGGCGCGCCTTGCGCCAGCGCGGGCCCGATGCGGGGGAGTCCGACAAGCCCGGCGGCGCCGATCGCGGTTCCCGCGAGGAACCTGCGGCGGGAAATGGTCAGGTCTATCCGCGTCATGGCCGTGCCTCCTGTGGCGATGCGTTGAAACCGTTTTCGGTCCAATTACAACCCGGCTGGCTCCCGGATTCAAGGCCGCTTCTAGCGCAGGACCTCGTACTTGGGCTCGAGCTTGCTCAGCACCTCGCGCCCGGTCTCGGTGATCACCACGGTGTGGCCGAGCGACATCGCCGCACCGGCGCGCGGATCGGCCAGAATCGCGTGCAGGAACAAGACCATGCCGGGGCGCGCGGGCATCGGGTTGCCGGCGTAGAGCAACGGCGGATAATCCATGAAGCGCGGTGGGTAGGTGGCGCCCACCGAATAGCCGCAGGCCGCCAAGCGCTGTTCGGCGTAGCCGGCCGCATCGAAGACACGGCGATGGGCCTCGTCGATGCGGCCAACGGGCTCGCCCGGCCGCGCCGCCTCGGTCATGGCGGCGAGCGCGTCGCGGGTCGCCTCGAACATGCGCTCATGGCGCGGGTTGGGGGCGCCGATATCGACCGTGCGCATGATGCCGACCTGGTAGCGCCGGTAGCTCGCCGACCATTCCATGGTGAGCTGGTCGACGGGACTCAAATGGCGGCGGCCGGTGGTGCCGCGCACGAGGTGGGCGCGCTCGCCCGAGCCCAGCACCATGGCGCCGTTGGGAACGTCACCGCCGCCCTTGAGGATCGTCGCCTGGATGGCGGCGAGGATGTCGCCCTCGAATGCGCCCGGCCGCGCGGAAGCCAGCATCGCGGCCAGGGTGTCATCGGCGAGCGCCGCCGCGCGCCGGACATAGACGAGCTCGGCCGGCGATTTCACCACGCGAAGGAAATGGACGAGGGTCGTGGCATCCTCGAGCCGGCACCAGCCGTCGAGGGCCAGGCGCAGCCGCTCCCAGTTCGCCGCGGTGAGGCCGTGGGTCGCCATCTCGACGCCGAGGCGCGCGCCCTCGAGCCCCTTTTCGGCGAGGATGTCACGCAGCGCGAGCGCCGGGTTGGCGCCCTCCGCGTCGTACCAGATGCGGATGTCCGCGATCGTCGAAGTGGCCCGCGCCTGTTCTTGATCCGGCCGGCGGGTGAACAGGGTGATCGGCCGCTGGTCGGCGGTCAGCACGGCGCACTGGAAGTGCTTGTAGCCGCCGGAATCGAACCCGGTGAGGTAGTAGTGGCTCTCCTGGGCGAAGACCAAGAGCGCGTCGAGGCCGACCTCGCCGAGCTTGCGGCGGGCCGCGGCCACGCGCGCGTCGAATTCCTCGCGGGGGAAATGCAGAGTCACGTCGGCCCCCCAAACTCCGCGCTCGAATAAGCGAGGATCGCGCGCGCGAGGCCCTTCAGATCGGCGATCGCCACCCATTCGTCGCGGGCATGGACGTTGCTCTCGGGCCGCCCGACGCCGCCCAAGAGAATTTCCTCGATGCCGCAGGCCTGGACCCAGCCCATGTCGGAACTCGAGGCGGCGCCGTAGAGGGCGAAGGAGCCGGGCGCGAAGCCGAAGCCGAGCGAGAGCGCCTGTTGCCAGCGCGGCCAATGGGGGCCGATCGGGTTGCGCACCGGCGCCAGATGGGCAGCGAGGGCGATCTCGATGTCGGCGGCCCCGGCGGGGTCGACCGCGCCCTTGACCGCCGCCTCCAGTTCCGCGATCACCTCGTCGGCGTTCTCCTCGGGGGCGTAACGGCGATTCAAGAACAGCTCCAGCCGGTCGGGCACGACCGTGGTCTTGATGCCGGCGGAGAGCATGGTGAGCGCGAGGAGCGGCCGCAAGGGCGCGCCGGCTTGCCGCGGCGGCGGCGGCAGGGCGGAGACGCGCGCCTCGACCCGGGCTTTAAGGGCCATGAGCGCGTTCATCACCGGGAGCGCGCCCTCGATGGCATTGACGCTCCCCGCCGGGGCGCCGGTATGCCCGGCGCGGCCCTTGACGAGGATTCGGAAATCGATCGAGCCGAAGCATCCCGCCCACAGCCGCAGCGCCGCCTGGCCGTCCATGCACAGAAGGTGCCCTTCGATGAACCCGTGTTCGGCGAGGTAACGCACGCCCGGGTAGGTCCCGCCTTCCTCGTCGGTGCAGAACAACAGCACGGGGTCGAATCTGAGCTCGAGCCCGGTGGCATGCGCCGCGCGCAGCGCCGCCAAGAGCGCGGCGATGGTCCCCTTCATGTCGGCGGCGCCGCGGCCGTAGAGGCGACCGTCGTTGACGACGCCGGCGAAGGGATCGACGCTCCAGCCCGGCCCCGCCGGCACCACGTCGGTATGGGCGTAGATCGACAGCGCGGGCTTGCCGGTCGGCCGGCGCGCCACGAGGTTGACCCGCTCGCCCGCGAACGCGAGCACGGGCGATCGCCACAGCGTCTCGGGCACCGTCACCCGCGTGCACGAGAACCCTAGCGCTTCGACCGCCTCGGCGAGCACGTCGGCAATCTCGGAATAGCCGCGCCCCGGCGGCAGCGTGGTGTCGATGGCGACGATCCGCCGCAAATCGGCGATCAGCCGCTCGTCGTCGGCGTCGATGAGGGCGAGCGCCGGTTGGAGCATCGCCGTCAGGCGGGCTCGCAGACGTCGAGCATGGCGAGCATGTAGATGCGGATCATGTCGAGGAAGTCGGGCACGTCGACCCGCTCGTCCGGCATGGTGTTGTAGCGGCCGCCGGGGCCGCACACGATCCCCTCCATGTGCGCCCGATGCCAAAGGTGGGCGGCATCGGTGCCGTAGAAACAGGGCGGCGGCAGCGCCCCGGTCGGCTGCGGGGTGCCGCGCACCGCCTCGTAGGCGCGATTGATCGTGCCAACGATGCGCGCCTCGCGCGCGACCTCGAACGGCAGCATCGACGGCCGCGCCCCGGCATCCTGCTGGTACACCTTGGTCTTGAGCCCGGGATACTCGCGCTCGAGTTGGGCGAGCAGGGCGCGGTAGTCGGCGAGCACCGAGTCGATCGACTGGCTGGGGGCATAGCGCGCGGTGCCCGCGAGGCGGACGAAATCGGCGATCTGCGGCGGCCGCCAGTCGTGAAAGGAGGGCGACAGCGAGCCGCGGATGACGCCGACATTGGCGCGGTTGACCGACAGGTGTTCAGGGTTGGCGGCGCCCTTGAACTTCATCGCGTTGATGCGGGGGACGAGGGCGCAGGCCGCGGCAATGGCGTCCACGGCCTCCTCGCGTTTGGAGACGTGCCGGGTGATGCCCATGAGCTCGATGACGACGTTGAAGGCGCCGGCGTGCATGGTCAGCGCCATGAGGTCGGTCGGCTCGGAGTTGATGAAATAGTCGGCGCGGATGCCCTCGTCGATGACCTTGAGGGTGCCGATGCCGCCCTGCAGCTCGCCGACCACGAACGTGAGGATGACGTCGCCCTTGAGCCGCACCCCTTGGTCGATCAGCGTCTTGACAGCGCAGAAATAGGCGGCGTCGCCGGCCTTCATGTTGGACACGCCGATGCCGTAGATGAATTTGGCGTCGTGGATGCCGCCCCACGGATCGACGGTCCACCCCTCGGTCACCGGGTTGGTGTCCATGTGGCCGTTGAACAACAGGCTGCGTCCGCCCCCCCTACCTTTCCAGGTGCCGATGGCGTTGAAGCGGTTCGCTTCGACCTCCATGAGGCGCGCGCTCACGCCCACGGCGTTCATCCGCTCGACCATGAAGCGTGCGAGCTCGCTTTCGCCGGGCGTGTTGCTGTAGCTCTTGAACTGGATCATCCGCGCCAGGCAAGCGAGGCTTTCGGCCGCGTCGACCGAAGCGACCAGTTGAGTTGCGTCCTTCGCCATGGTATGCCCTCGTGTTGCGCGGCCCTGTCATAGCGCGAATGTTCGAGGGCCGCCATCGACGGATAGGGGGATGCCATGCTCGATCGCTATTTTGGGCTTAGGGACCACGGTACCGACGTCCGCACCGAACTGCTCGCCGGACTCACCACGTTCCTGACCATGGCCTACATCGTTTTCGTCAACCCCTCGATCCTGGCCGAGGCGGGGCTGGACCGCGGGGCGGTGTTCGTCGCCACCTGCCTCGCCGCGGCGCTGAGCTCGGCGATCATGGGCTTGTACGCCAACTATCCGATCGCGCTCGCGCCCGGCATGGGCCTCAACGCCTTTTTCGCCTTCGGGCTCGTCAAGGGCATGGGGTTGGCGTGGGAAACGGCGCTCGGCGTGGTCTTCCTGTCGGGCGTGCTCGCCCTCGTGCTCAGCATCTCGCCGGCCCGCGAGTGGGTGATCGATGCGATCCCGAAGACCCTCAAGATCGCGATCTCGGCCGGCATCGGCCTGTTTCTCGCCATCATCGGCCTGCAGGGCGCCGGCGTCGTCGTCGCCCATCCGGCGACCATGGTGACCCTCGGCGACCTCACCCGGACGACGGCCATCCTCGCCGCGGCGGGATTCCTGGTCATGATCGCGCTCGACGCGCGCCGGGTGATCGGCGCGATCGTGCTCGCCATCCTGTTGACCACGGCGGCCGGGATCGGGCTCGGGGTGACGGCCCTGGGCGGCATCGTATCCATGCCGCCCAGTCTGGCGCCGACCTTGTTCAAGCTCGACATCGTTCGGGCATTGGACATCGGCCTCATCACGGTCATCATCGCGATTTTTTTCGCCGACTTCTTCGATACCGCGGGAACGCTGGTCGGCGTCTCCCATCGCGCCGGCCTGCTCACGCCCGAGGGCAAGCTGCCGCGCCTGCGCCAGACCCTGGTCGCCGATTCCTCGGCGACCGTCATCGGGGCGCTGCTCGGCACCTCGAACACCACCAGCTATATCGAGAGCGCCGCCGGCGTGAAGGCCGGCGGCCGGACCGGGCTCACCGCCGTGACCGTCGCGGTCCTGTTCTTGCTGGCGTTGTTCTTCGCGCCGCTCGCCGGCACGGTGCCGGGCTATGCCACCGCGCCGGCGCTGGTGTTCGTCGCCTGCCTGATGGCGCGGGGCCTGAGCGAGGTCGACTGGGACGACGTCACCGAGTATGCGCCGGCGACGGTAACGGCGATCGTCATGCCGCTCACCTTCTCGATCGCCCACGGCATCGCCTTCGGCTTCATCGCCTATGCCGGTTGCAAGCTCTTGGCCGGGCGAATTCGCGAGGTCAGCCCGGTGGTGTGGGGGCTGGCGATCGTCTTCCTCGTCCGCTACGCGCTCGTGTGAGGTACGCCTACCCCTCTGCGAGCCAGTCCTCGATGAGCCGCCGGGCGATCGAATCGGCGCGCGGCAGGCGGAATGTCTCGGGGTCGTGGCTCGCGCTGAGGAACTCGCGGGCGTACCAGCCGCCGGTCTCGAGCTCGCCGGGGTCGAGCCGGAAGGCCTCCGAATCGGCGCTCGCCGTGAAGCCCAGCATGATCGAGGACGGGAACGGCCACGGCTGCGAGGAATGATAGCGCACCTCGCGGACCACCAGCCCGGCCTCCTCGCGCACCTCGCGGACCACCGCCTCCTCGAGGCTCTCGCCCGGTTCGACGAAGCCGGCCAGGGTCGAATGCATGGCCGGCGGAAAATGCCGCTGCCGGGCGAGGAAGCAACGGTCCTCGAGGGTCACCAGCATGATCACGGCGGGATCGGTGCGCGGGAAATGCTGGGCCGCGCACGATGAATCGGTGCAGGCGCGGACATGGCCGCCGGCCTCGCTCGTGGTGGATGCCCCGCACACGCCGCAGAAGCGATGGCGCGAATGCCAGTGCACGAGCCCGCGCGCGTAGGCGAGCAGCGCGCCCTGCCGGTGGCTCAAGAGGGGCCCCGCCGCGCGCAGATCGCGGAAGGCGCCGCGAGCGCCGATCAGCCTGGTCAGCGCGTCCTCGGCGAGCGCCGAGACATCGACGGCGAAATAGGCGACCCCCTCCGCCTCGCCCAGGAACACGCCCGGCGCGTCGATGCCCTCGACATCGCGCCGGCCCAGGAACGCGGCCTCCTGGACGGCGCCGTGGGCCACCAGATTCTTGGCGCGCCACACCGGCACGAGGCGGGTCGAGGGATCGTCGAGCCGGGCTCTGAGCCAAGCCTCGTCGCGGCGGCGGTCGGCCAAGCGGTCGAGGCCGAGACCGGCGTAGAAATTGGGGCGCTGCATCGCGCGGCCGAGCATGCCCTTTCGGCGGCCCGCAAGGCAATGGCCTCGGCTGCGGTTGCAGGGCAGGGCGATCGGCGCTTGCCCCGGCAGCGAGGAAAGCTGATATAGTCGCTCCGGGAGGTTGGCGGCGGACGGACCCCTCGCCAACCCGGCCAGGTCCGGAAGGAAGCAGCCGTAACGAGCCAAGGTCCGGGTCGATGTCCAGCCTCCCACCCGCCCCCGATATCGCCCGCGCCGCCGCAACCGATATGACCGACCGCGCCGCTTCCGCTCCACCAGCGGGCCCCTATCGCGTTCTCGCCCGCAAGTACCGGCCGGGGCGGTTCGCCGATCTCATCGGCCAACCGGCGATGGTGCGCACGCTGTCGAACGCCATCGCGGGGGGACGGCTCGCCCACGCCTTCCTCCTCACCGGCGTGCGCGGGGTCGGCAAGACCACCACCGCCCGCATCATCGCCCGGGCGCTCAACTGCGTCGGCCGCGACGGCAAGGGCGGGCCGAGCGTCGATCCGTGCCTCGTCTGCGAGCACTGCGTGGCGATCTCCGAGGACTGCCACCTCGACGTGATCGAGATGGACGCCGCCAGCCGCACCGGCGTCGAGGACATCCGCGAGCTCATCGACGGCGCGCGCTACCGCCCGCTCCAGGCGCGCTTCAAGATCTACATCGTCGACGAAGTCCACATGCTGTCGAGGAACGCCTTCAACGCGCTCTTGAAGACCCTCGAGGAGCCGCCGGAGCACGTCAAGTTCATCTTCGCCACCACCGAGATCCGCCGCGTGCCGGTCACGGTCCTGTCGCGTTGCCAGCGCTTCGACTTGAAGCGGGTCGACCAGGCGGCGCTGGCCCGGCACTTGGGGACGATCGCCGCCAAGGAGGGCCGCCAGGTCTCGGGACCCGCGCTGGCGCTGCTTGCCCGGGCGGCGGACGGGTCGGTGCGCGACGGGCTGTCGTTGCTCGACCGCGCACTCGCCCATGTCGAGGGCGAGGTGGGCGAAGCCGAGACGCGGGACCTGCTCGGGCTTGCCGACCGGGCGCGCATCTTCGACCTGTTCGAAGCCGTGATGAAGGGCGAGGCGGGCTCAGCGCTGGCGTTGTTGGGCGAGCTCTACCGTGACGGCGCCGATCCGTCGGTGGCGCTCGAGGATCTGCTCGAGCTGGCGCACTGGCTGACCCGCCTCAAGGTGGCACCGGAACTGGCCGCCGACCCCGCGGTCCCGGAGCCTGAGCGCGTCCGCGGCCGCGCGCTCGCCCAGGCGCTCGCCATGCCGGTGCTGACGCGGACCTGGCAGCTGCTGCTGAAGGGCCTTGGCGAGGCGCACGGGGCGCCGTCCCCGCTCGCTGCCGCCGAGATGCTGATGGTCCGGCTCAGCTATGCCGCCGAGCTGCCGACGCCGGCCGAACTGGTCGCCGGGCTGGCGGCCGCCCCGCCCGGAGCCGAGCCCGGACCCCTGTTCATGGGCGGCCCGCGCGCCGGCGGCGAGCGCGTGGGCGGCGATGCGGCGCCGAGCCAGCCGCCCGTCCGCCCGGGGCCCGGCGGAGCGCAGGCGTTGTTGGCCGATCCGGCGCCGGCGGCGCCGGCGGCCGATCCCCGCAGCTTTCCCGACGTGGTGGCGCTGTTCGAGGCCAAGCGCGAGGCGCTCCTCCACGCCCATCTAGTCAACCATGTGCACCTGGTCGGTTTCGAGCCGGGGCGCATCGAGTTGCGGCCGACCCGGGAGGCGCCGGCCGATCTCGCGACCCGGCTCGCCGAGCTGCTGCAACGCTGGACCGGACGGCGGTGGATGGTGGCGATTTCGAGCCAGGCGGGAGAGCCGACGCTGGCCGACCTCGCCACGCGGACGCGCGAGGGGCAAAAGGCGGCGGCGGCGACCCATCCTCTCGTCCAGGCGGTCCTCGCCGCCTTCCCCGGCGCCACCATCGAGCGCGTGCGCGGCTTTGAGCCTGCCGCTGACGCCGCCGACGCCGAGGCTCTCTCCGACCTCTCCGACTCTGAGGACCCGCGGTGAAGAATTTGGGCCAGATGATGAAACAGGCGCAGGCCATGCAGGCCAAGATGGCCGAGATGCAAGCCAAGCTCGCCGGCCTCGAAGTCACCGGGGCGGCGGGCGGCGGCCTGGTCCATGCGACGCTCACCGGCAAGGGCGAGGTCAAGCGCCTGAAGATCGATCCCTCGCTCGCCGATCCCAAGGAGGTCGAAGTCCTCGAGGACCTGATCGTCGCTGCCCTCAACGACGCCCGCGCCAAGGTCGAGGCGACGGCGGCAGAGGAGATGCAGAAGCTCGCCGGCGGGCTCACCCTGCCGCCGGGGCTGAAGCTGCCGTTCTGAAAGCTGACGGCTCTTGCCCATGACTGGCCCCGAGATCGAGCGCTTGATCCAGCTCTTGGCGAAGCTCCCGGGCCTGGGGCCGCGCTCGGCGCGCCGCGCCGCCCTCCACCTCATCAAGCGGCGCGAGGCGGTGCTGCTGCCGCTCGCCCAGGCGCTGAGGGACGCGGCCGAGCGGATCAAGATCTGCTCGGCGTGCGGTAACCTCGACACCGGCGACCCGTGCGCGATCTGCGCCGACCCAGAGCGCGAGGCGAGCGCGATCTGCGTCGTCGAGGAGGTCGCCGATTTGTGGGCGATCGAGCGCTCGGGCGCCTTCCGCGGCCGCTACCACGTGCTGGGCGGGGTGCTGTCGGCGCTCGACGGGGTGGGTCCCGAGGACCTCAATATCGCCGGCCTCCTCGCCCGCGCGCGGGTCCCCGAGGTCAAGGAGATGATCCTCGCCACCAACGCCACGGTCGAGGGCCAGACCACCGCCCACTACATCGCCGACCGCCTCGCCGGCGCCCCCGTCAAGGTGACGAGGCTCGCCCACGGCTTGCCGGTGGGCGGCGAGCTCGACTACCTCGACGACGGCACGCTCGCCGCCGCGCTCAAGGCGCGCCAAGCGATGTAATACCAGAGTCACAACGATTTGAGCCCGCGCCCGTGCGCCCGGCATCGTGTCGGGGCGAGGCCGCGAGGCAACGCCTCGCCCCTACAAGACACATCCTTGGATACGTCGGCTCAAATCATTGCGAGTCTGGTATAAGCGGCAGCGGGGCGGCGCCGGGCTCCGGTTCGACCTCGGATATGCGCTCGCCCCGCCGGACGATCTTGTCGAGCGAGGTGCGGATGTCGCGGACATCCTTCTCGGCCGCCGCGAAATGGCCTTCGAGGTTGCCGACCCGCTCGGCCAGCCGGCCGATGTCGGTGAGCAGGGTGGCGACTTCCTTCTGGATGAGGCCCGCCTGCTCGCGCATGCGCGCGTCCCTCAAGATCGCCCGCATGGTGTTGAGCACCGCCCACAGCGTCGTCGGCGAGACGATGAACACGCGCAAGCGGCGCGCCTTGTCGGCGACCTCGGCGGCGCGCTCGTAGATATCGGCGTAGACCGCCTCGCTGGGGACGAACATGAGCGCCGCCTCGGCGGTCTCGCCGGAGAGGATGTATTTCTCGGCGATGTCGTTGACGTGGGCCATGATCGCCTGGGCGAAGGCCCGCCGCGCCGCGTGCCGCGCCGCCTCGTCGGGACCGGAGTTGCGCAGCGCCTCCCAGGCCTCGCGCGGGAACTTGGCGTCGATGCCGAGCGGGCCCAAGGGCGGCGGCAGCTTCAGGAGGCAGTCGACCCGGGTGCGGTTGGACAGCGTCGCCTGGAACTCGTAATGGGCCGGGGGGAGCTGGTCGCGGACGATGGCTTCGAGCTGCTCCTCGCCGAACGCCCCGCGCGCCTGCTTGTTCGATAGGATGTCCTGCAGGCCGACGACCTCTTTCGAGAGCTCGGAGATGGTCTTCTGCGCCTCGTCGATGCGCACCAGCCGCTCGCGCAAGTCGGTGACCGTCGCTGCCGTCGCCTGCGCCGATTTCTCCAGGCTTTCGCCGAGCTTGCGCGAGACCTCATCGAGGCGCCCCTCGAGCGCCTTGTCGAGCGCGCGCTCCTGGGCCTCGAGGCGCTGGGCGGTCTGGCCCTGCGCCGCCGCGGCCTGCTCGGCCATTTGCGCGAGCCGGCCGACGAGCTCGCCCTGGCCCTCGGCCAGCCGCTTGAGCTCGCCGGCGCCGCGGCCCGCCAGGACCGCGACCAGCGCCGCAGCACCCGCCACCAGCCCGGCCAGCGCGAGAAGCAGGGTCGGGTCCATGCCTTCCTATACAAGCCGGTGGAGGCGGCGGTCGAGGGCGAGCAGGCCGGCATTGGCCAGCGCCGCGAACGCCGCCAGGATCAGGGTCACCGCCATCATGGTCTTGGTGTCGTCGAGATCGATGGCGTTGACGATCACGAAGCCGAGCCCGCGCTTGGAGGCGAACATCTCGCCGATCAGCACGCCCAACAGGGTGAGCGAAAAGCCGACCCGCAAGCCCGTCACCACTTCCGGCAAGGCCGCCGGCACCAACACCATCGAGGCGCACTGGAGCGCCGACAGGTTCATGCTGCGCGCGGCCTTGACATGGACGGGCTTGATGTAGCGCACGGCGTTCAAGGTGAAGATCGTCACCGGGATGATGCCGTGGATCGCCCCGAACGTCACCTTGGCCGGCAGCCCGAGGCCGAAGACCAGCAGGATCAAGGGATAGAGCGTGACCTTAGGGAGCGAATAGAGGGCCACCAGGATCGGCTCGGCGACCTCGCCCGAGGTCCGGTGCCCGCCCAGCCACACGCCGATCGCGATGCCGCCCGCCGAGGAAATGGCGAGCGCCATGGCGAAGGCGCGCAGCGACTCCCAGATATGGGGCTGGAAGCGCGGCCGTCCCAGAAGGTCGAGCGCATGCGCCGCCGTCTCGGCCGGCGAGGCGATCGCCACCCCGCCGAGCGCGAGATAAACGACCTGCCAGATCGCCACCAGCCCCACCACGAGCAGGGCCACGTCGAGCGCGCGGCGGCCGGCGTCCATGGGCACCCTATCGTCCCTGGCGGCGGCGCATCATCCGCTGCTCCCAGACATAGAGCGCCATATTGACGAAGGTCACCAGCCCGAGCACGAACAGCATGAGCGCGTACATCGTGCGGTTGTCGAAACCGTTGTAGGCGTAGGCGATGGCATAGCCGAGGCCCGAGGCGGCGAGGATGAACTCGCTGGCGATCACGCCGATGAACGAATAGGCGACCGCCAGCTTGATGCCGGTGAACAGATGGGGGGCGGCGGCGGGAAGCTTGAGCCGGAAGACCGTGGCGAACCGGCCCAGGCGATGGACCCGCGCCACCTTGGCGAGCACGCGCGGGATGCGGTCGAGGCCGTTCAGCGTGTTGATCACCATCGCCACCACGGCGAACATGAAAGCGATGACGATCACCGGGGCCGGCGTCAAGCCGAAGATCGCCACCAGCACCGGGTAGAAGACGAAGAACGGCACCGCGTAATAGGTCGCGAGCAGCGGGTCGAAGGCGCGGCGCGCGCGCGGGCTCGCGTGCAACAGCACGCCCGCCGCGAAGCCCGCCACGACAGCGAGCGCGAAGGCGACGACGACGCAGGACAGCGTGCGGGCGATGTCGGCGTCGACCGTGCCGGAGACGAGCAGGTAAGCGAGCGCTGCGACCATCTCCGAGGGCGGGATCATGGTGAGGCGCGTAATGACCCCGGTCCGGCACAACAGCTCGAGGACGGCGAGGAGGCCGGCGATCAGCGCCAGGCGTATGAGGCCAAGGCGGCTCACGCAGGCAGCGCCGCCGGTGGCGCCACCGGTCGATCCGCGGCCTGGGCATGACCCAGCGCCTTGATCGATTCCTCGCGCAGCACTTCCCACAGGCGCGCGGTGACGGCGCCGAAATCGGGCCGGGCGACGATACGGCTGTCGCGCTGGCTGGGCCAGCCCGTTGGCACGATGTCGATGAACCGCCCGGGCCGCGCCGACATGGCGCCGATGCGGTCGGACAGCATCGCCGCCTCGTCGAGCGCGTGGGTGATGAACAGGACCGTAGCGCCGGTCTCGCGCCACAGCCGCAACAGCTCGTCGCCCATCAAGAGCCGGGTCTGGGCGTCGAGGGCGCCGAACGGCTCGTCCATGAGGATGAGCCGCGGCCGCAGCACCAGCGTGCGGGCGATGCACACCCGCTGGCGCATGCCGCCCGACAGCTGCGCGGGATAGGCGCGCGTGAAGTCCTTGAGGCCCATGAAGGCGATCGCGTCGTCGACCCGGCGGTCGATCTCGCCCGGCGCCGTTCCCTGGCGCCTGAGGCCGAAGGCGACGTTGTCGCGGACGGTGAGCCACGGGAAGCTGGCGTCCTCTTGAAAGACGACGCCCACGCCCTCGGGCACTTGGCCGATCACCGGTCGGCCCTCGAAGGCGATCTCGCCGGAGGAGGCGGGGGCGAGCCCCGCCAGGATGTCGACCAGCGTGGTCTTGCCGCACCCCGAGGGCCCGACCACCGAAAAGAACTCGCCGCGGGAAAGCGCGAGGTCGACCGGCCCCAGCGCATGCACGGCCGGGTGGCCGGCGGCGCCCGGATAGGTCCGGGTGACGCCGGCCATCGCGGCATGGGCGGTCATGACGGCGCCGGCGGGCGCGCAGTCAGGAACTGCCGCGCAGATCCTCGGGCAGGAACGAGCGGTCGATGATCTTGTTCCAGTCGACCTCGCCGGTCACGTCGCCGATGATGCGCAGGCCGCGGATCATCTCGTTCATGCCCGTGAGATCGAAGTTGCCGCGGCTCCAGTAGTTGAGCGCCGCCATGTTGGTGACCGCGATCTCCGCCACCGCGGGGGCCAAGTTGTACTCCTTGGCCAGGATCGCCGCCGACTCCTTGGGGTTGGCGTAAACGAAGTCGACTCCGGCGCGGCGGCCGGCGATGATCGCGCGCACCTTCTGCGGGTGGGTGCGAGTGAACTCGGTCGTCGCGATACCGACCACCTGGGTCATCGGCGGCAACACGTCCTTGACGTAGAACAGCACCCGGTAGCGGTTCTGCCGGGCGCTCCAGATCGGGTCGAGGATCGCGGCCGCGTGCACGGCCCCGGTTTCGAGCGCGGCGAGGCCGGCGCCGATGCCGCCCAGCGCCGGACGCTCGACGTCCTTGAGCGCAATGCCCGCCGCATCGAGGGCCATGATGGACAGCATGTCGGTGACCGATTTCGGGCTGGTGATCGCCATCTTCTTGCCGGCCAGGTCCTTGATCGTGCGGACCTCCGAATTGGGCATCGTCACCCACAGGAGGTCGGCGACGGTGTGGACGGCGGAGTTGACGATCTTGATGTCGACGCCCTCGCGCAGCGCCGCGATCGCCGCCGACAGGGCCACCTCGCCATAGGGCAGGCCGCCGGCCAGCACGTTGCGGACCGTGGTGCCGCCGCCCTTCGAGGTGAGAATGCCGGTGATCTCGACGCCGGCCTGGCGGAAGAAGCCTTTTTCCATCGCCACGGCATAGGGCGTGCCGTACATGAGGGCGCCCCAATGCGTGACCGAGATCTCCTCGGCCGCCGCGGCGCCGATGCCGCAAGCGGACGCCAGCGCGGCCATGAACGTGCGGCGCAATGTTTTGCGAAGGGTGGACATGGTGGGTGCCTCCTTGGGTGGGTCGCCGGGATTATACCCCGTCCGTCGCGCCGGGGTCACCTCTCGGCTACCGGGGCGCGGTCCGGGACGGCCGTCCCGGCTACTCCGCCGCCACCCCGGCCGCTTGCTCGCGCGGCTTGACGGTCGCGATCTGGCGTCCGGCCGGTTGGCGGGCGAGGTCGAGATCGTAAGCCTGCTGGAGGTTGAGCCGCAGTTGCGGACCGGTCCCCAACCACCGCCCGAGCCGAAGTGCCGTGTCGGCGGTGATCGCCCGCCTGCCGGCGAGGATTTGGGAGATGCGGTTGGACGGGGCGTGGATGAGCCGCGCCAGGGCGGCGGCGCTCATACCGAGATGCGCCAGCTCGTCGGCCAGGATTTCGCCAGGATGAATGGGGGTCCGGGGCATCGCCATCTCCGTTAGTGATCGTCCACGTTCTCGACGTTGTGGGGCCCGACGTGGCCGCGGGCGGCCTGCGTGGCGATCCCTTCACCGCTCTCAGGCCCGGGCCTCGCGGATCAAGACCTCCGACGGGATGCGCCACTTGGCATGCAGCCGCCGGATCGTCGAGAGAGGCAGGTTCCCGCCGGTGCGGCCCCTAAGAATCTGCGATGCCCTGGATCGGCTGTTCAACAGCGCGGCCGAATCCTTTTGGGTGTAACACATTTGCTCCATGCGGAACCGGATGGCGTCGATTGGGCTGGGCGGGTCGATCGGGAAATGCTCCCGTTCATAACGCTCGATCAGGATGGCCAGGACTTCGAGCCGATCCGCGTCCGCGGTACCGGGCCTCGCGTCCATCAACGCGTCGAGCCCCTTGAGGGCCCTGCGGTGGTCGCGCTTCGTCTTTTTGGCCTTCAAATCGGTCATATCGGCCTCGCCTCGATGCGGCCGTATTCTTCGTGCGTTCCCGCGAACCGGATGCGCACGACACCTCTGGGATGGTTCGTCTCGACGACCCCATGGCACCTCACTTCTTGCGCACGCCGCCCTTGCGATTGAGCCCCAACCCTGCCAGGAAGAGGTCCGGCACGTCGAGGCGCCCAAGATGCCGCGCACGGAAGATGCCCACCTCGACGAGGTAATCCACAAGATCATGCACGGTGCCGACGGGCGGTCCGATCGTCTGGCCCTTGACCCAAGGTTCTTCCCAGGTCTTCTCGAACTGCCGGTTGATCTCCCGCCGATCCCAGGGGACTGCCGAGATCGTCGAAAGACGTCCCTTCAGCCCTTCGAGCCAGGGCCATTCGTCGAGGGACGCTACGACGTGCTCCTCCGAAACCTTGTCGAGCGCGCGCCGCAGGGCGCGTGGCTCGATCAGACGAGGCCATCTAGGCAGTGTCCCGCTGCCTTTCTGCCCCTCGGCGGCAGCCTCGAGCAGTCGCACGAGCGGCCGCGGGAGCGCCTGGCCCCTCCCATCCCGAATGTGGTCGAGCAGCCACCGGAAGGTCAGCCCCTTCCTTTCGTTGGCGCCCATGTACGTCCCCACCATCCGTTCGACGAGAGGGCGGACGTCCGTAGCCTGCTTCACGGTGGGAAACAGGCCGAGCTTCGGATCCGATTCGAGCGCGATCTTCACCCGGCAGTACGTACCCAGTTTGTCGCCCGAGTTCGCGAAGCGTCTTACGAGCATGGAATAAAGGTCACGGTCGCTCCATGAAAGCTCGGTGCGGTTCGCCGCGAGCTTCGCGAAGTCGGCGCCTCCGGCGCTCGCCGCACGTTCATACAGGTCCGTGCGCAGAAAGACCCTGCCGCGGATTCTCCGCCATCTGCGGGTTTGGGTCGCCCACAATCCGACGAGCCCGCGAACCGCCGCCCGGATGATCTCCGAGTCGCCGCGGGCGAGCGTATCGAGCTCGTCATAGGCGATGAAAAGATACCGATCCTCGTGTCTGAGGCGCTCATCCAGGCGATCTAGTGCAAGAAGCGCCGGTTGCATCGTTGTCCGGAAGGCAGCGACGACCGCGCCAATGTCACCTCCCGCGGGCGCGAAGATGGGCCGGAGCGAGTCGTCCGAGATTTCGCTTTCGAGAACACGGATCAGATAGGCAAGCCAAACGTCCAGAAACAGATCTTCCATCGCCTGGCTGTCGCGGGCGAACTTTTGGAGCAACAAATGGCCCGGGAACTCCGTCCCGATGGGGTAGCCGGCGAGCCAGCGCGTCTGTTGCGGCCCCATCGGCGGCAGCCGCACCTGTGGCAGGCGAGCCGCCATGTCCGGAAGGAGCCCCATCTCGATGACGGTGCGGAAGAGCTCCGTCTTCCCTGCGCCACGGGGACCGACCACAAGCACGACATCCGGGTCGAAAGCACGGAGGTGCTCCGGCACAGGCCAGAACGTTCGCGGAAGCCGATCTTTGTCTTCTCCCTCTGCACGGCCTTGGCTTCCCATGTGGCTGATGGTGTCAAGTAGGTCCTTTTGCTGATCCTCGTGCATGGTCATGGTTCACTCTTCCCCACGCGCGAACCGCTGCGCGATCCGATCGGCGAGCTCGCAGAACTCCTTGGATTCCGCCAGGTCGGCCGCGACATCGTCAATACAGCTGAAATGCGCAAGCCGCGGTTGGTACGAGATCGGGACGGGAGCATGCGGTGCGTCACTCGCCTCAGAATCGCGAACATACCAGAGACGGTCCACGTCGGGGTCTTCAGGGTCAGGCGCATAGTAGTGATCGCGGAACTCGCCGAGGGAGCGCTCGGCGAAGCTTTCCTTCGCCGCCACTGCGGCGTCGACATTCTCCGGCACCATGGCGTGGACGAGCACGCACTCGAGCTGCGGGTGGTCGTCGCGAACGCGGGAGGCTCCGATCCGCTCGAGAACAGGTCGGAGCCCGCGCCAGCTCTGCTCCGAGGAGGTCCCGAACAGCACGTGCAGGTGCGCGCCACCCGAGAGCAGCACGCCCGCCGGTTCAGAAAGACCGGCGCGGGCGTCGACGAGCAGCCAATGAGGCTGAAGTTCTGCCCGCACGTGCTCAAGAAGAAACTCCAGCGGTTGCTTCCCGTCCTCGCCGAACGGTGGGTCGAGGTCCAGGCGTGCCAGCTTCCCGAGGTAGTCACGCTCGGGATCAAGGCTCCCCGCAGGGAGAACGAGCACCGCTCCGCTGCCGGTCACCGCCGATCTGCTGCACGCGTGGTAGTAGTCCCGAAGATCGAGGTCTCCGAGCTGCCGCTCGAGGAGGTAGTCGACAACACCCCACGACGCGGCCATGCCGCTCTTGTCAGCGGCGAGAAGTGTTCCGACACCGGGCGCGTCGAGGTCGAGGTCCAGCACGGCGACGCGCTCGCCCGCACGTGCGCGCTGGATGGCAAAAGAGGCGAGCGCCGTCGTTCGCCCGACACCACCCTTGAAGGAGTAGAAGACAACGATGGGCGGACCGGGCGTCTCGCTGACAGCGCTCCAGGGAGGTTTCCCGATCGGCCTAAACCAACCGGTCCGGTTGCGGACACGGTCAGCGCGGCGGAAACGCTCTTGTACCGGATGACCTTCCTCCCATTCCCGGTCGTATACGAGCTGATCCGCCTTGGATTCGCCGTTGCCATGCCAGATCTCGCCCGACCAGAAGGGACCGGCGGCCTCGCGCAGCCGTTCGGAGATCGACCGATCGTACTCCTCCGTGCGATCTCGCGGACCCCATACGACGACGCGGATGCGCCCGAACAGGTCATCGATCAGGACCACTTTGTCGATCGATGGCTGCTCGGCGAGAATCTGCTGCAGCGCTTCGATGGCGTCGTTTCGGGCTTCGTCGAGGTGCTTCTTCACCATCACACCACTCCATCGATCCGTAGGGGAACGACTGTGGATTCGAAGACTGCCTGAGCTTCGGCCACCTAGGAAACGGCAACGGTCTGCCCTATTGCGCCAGGCTCGCGGTACCGCAGCGTCTCGCGCCATCCACTGGTGGCATCATAAAGCGAGTGGCTTTCATTCATTCTCGGGACATAGCGGGCCGTCCTCGCTCCGGGCAGAGCGGCAAGTCGGAGAGCCTTCCGCGACAGGGCGTTGAGGTCATGGCCCCACGCCTGCCTGCCCTCCACGATGACGAGAGACTTGAGCGCGCACTCGACGACATAACCGGACAGGTAGGCGGCGCCGTCGGTGCGACTCGCGTCGAGCAGGGCTTCCGCGTCTGCAAGGTGTTTGCCCGCTGCTTCGGGGTGGTCGTCGCCGTTTGGAAGCTTGATCTTCGACATGCTCAGGGCTCGTCTTCGTATGCGGTCATGCGAGTTGTCTCGGGCAGGAAACCTAGCCGATCTTATTGGTGAACATGGTGGCGGGGCGTGTGTAAGGAATTGATCTGGCTTATTCTTTCGTTGGTAATGCGACATCTCGGACCGAATCGAGAGCACCAAGCCCACGATAACCGACGATACCCTTCGGCTCTTTTCCCTTCCAGCCGTTTCGCGCCGGAAGGTGACGATGGCTTTCGACGGCTGCTCGTTCTGCGCGAGGCCATGCCGGCCTCTATGCCGATCGCCAAGGGCGACATCCAAGGTGACGACCGAAAGCACTGGTTTCGCGCCAAGTTTTCCAGCAATACAGGCTTTTCTTCCGCTACAGTACCGCTCAGCGGATCATCACCTACGCATGGGCGAACGACGATCGAACCCTGCGGCCCGCGAGTACGGTGACGACCACTACCACGTGTACAAGTGCATGTTGGATCGCGGATAGTCGCCGAATGACTCGGCACATCTGCAGATGGAAGCACGTAATCGAGCGTCTCGACGACAACCCGGTAATGATTGCCGCAGAGGTCGAACACGACGCGGTTGCCGCCGACCGGATCGGCACTCCGGTCTGCGCCTCGATGTCAGTCGGCTTCGTCCACCGGGCGTTTCTCACTTCACGCACCCAGCTTGACACCGCCTTGCGCACCGCTTGACCGCGGCGCGCCGGCGGCTTACCTAGCACGCCATGGCCATCCTGCCGATCATCATCGCCCCCGACCCGCGCCTCAAGATCAAGGCCAGGCCGGTGGAGAAGGTCGACGCCCGCATCCGGCGCTTGATGGACGACCTGCTCGAGACCATGCACGAGGCTCCGGGGCTCGGGCTCGCCGCCCCGCAATTGGGCGAGGCGCTCCGGGTCCTGGTCGTCGACGTCGCCCGCCAGGGCGAGCCCAAGCGGCCGCTCATGGTTGCCGACCCCGAACTCGTCTGGGCGTCGGCGGAGTTGAAGCCGTACGAGGAGGGTTGCCTGTCATTTCCCGAGCACTATGCCGAGGTCACCCGGCCCGCCGAGGTCAAGGTCCGCTACCTCGACCACGAGAATGAACGCCGCGAAATTCACGCTGCGGGCCTGCTCGCGGTCTGCCTCCAGCACGAGATGGACCACTTGGAGGGCGTGCTGTTCGTTGATCGCATCTCGGCGCTCCGCCGGCGCATCATCCTGCGCAAGCTCATCAAAGCGAAGAAAGCCAAGCTGGCCGCCTCCGCCTGACCTCGGCCGGCTCCCCGCGACATGCGCCTCGTCTTCATGGGCACGCCCTGGTTCGCGGTGCCGGCCTTGCGCGCCCTCATCGAGGCCGGCCACGAGCTGGCCGGCGTGTGGGCGGCCCCGCCGCGGCCGGCGGGGCGGGGGCAGCGCCTGCGCCCCTCGCCGGTCGACGAGTTCGCCCACGCCGGCGGGCTCGCGGTGGCCACGCCCGCCAGCCTCAAGGGCGAGGCAGCGGCAAGCGCGCTCGCCGCGCTCAAGCCCGAGGTCGCGGTGGTGGTCGCCTACGGCCTCATCCTGCCCAAGGCCGTCCTTGCCGTACCCCGCCATGGCTGCCTCAACATCCATGCCTCGCTGCTGCCGCGCTGGCGCGGGGCGGCGCCGATCCAGCATGCGATCCTGGCCGGCGACACCGAGACCGGCATCACCATCATGGAGATGGACGAAGGGCTCGATACCGGCGCCATCTTGTTGCAGGAGAAAATTCCGATCCCCGGCGATGCGACGGCGAGGAGCCTTTCCGAGGCGCTGGCGGCCATGGGCGCGCGGCTGATCGTTGAGGCGCTCCGGCGCCTGGCGGCGGGCGATCTTACGCCACGGCCGCAGGCCCAAGACGGTGTCACGCATGCCGCCAAGCTCGCCCGCGACGACGGGCGGCTCGATTGGCGCCAGCCAGCGGCCGCCCTTGCGCGCCGGGTGCGCGCGCTCGACCCCTGGCCCGGGGCGTGGTTCGAGTTCGGCGCCGACCGCATCAAGGTGTTGGCGGCCGAGATCGCGGCAGCGTCCGCGGGCGCGCCGGGGACGGCGCTCGACGATTCTCTGACGATCGCCTGCGGGGCGGGCGCGCTCCGGCTCCTCGAGGTCCAGCGCCCGGGCCGTGCGCCGATGGCGGCCGAGGACTTCCTGCGCGGCCATCCGATCCCGGCCGGGGCGAGGCTTATGCGATGACGCGCTATCGGCTGGTCCTCGAATACGACGGCACGAATTTCGTCGGCTGGCAGCGCCAGGACAACGGACCTTCGGTGCAGGCGGCGCTCGAGGCGGCGATCGTCAAGTTCTGCGGCGAGCGCGCCATCGCCACTGCCGCCGGCCGCACCGATGCCGGCGTCCACGCGCTGGGGCAAGTGATCCATTTCGACCTCGTCAAGGGGCCGCCGCCGGACAAGGTGCGCGACGCCCTCAACTATCATTTGCAGCCCGATCCGATCGCCGTGCTGGCCGCGGAGGTCGCCCCCGACGACTTCGACGCCCGCCGGTCGGCGACCTCGCGCACCTATCTCTACCGCATCCTCAACCGCCGCGCGCCGCCGGCGGTGGACATCCATCGCGTCTGGCACGTGCCCAAGCGGCTCGATGCCGACGCCATGCACCGCGCCGCGCAGGCGCTGGTCGGCCACCACGATTTCTCGACCTTCCGGTCGAGCGCCTGCCAAGCCAAATCGCCGCAAAAAACCCTCGACCGGCTCGACGTGGCGCGGGCAGCCGAGGAAATCCACGTCTGGGCCCGCGCCCGCTCCTTCCTCCACCACCAGGTGCGCACCATGATCGGCACGCTCAAGCGGGTGGGCGAAGGCAAGTGGATGACGGCCGATGTCGCGGCGGCGCTGGCCGCGCGCGACCGCAGGCAGGCCGGCCCGACCGCCCCGGCCGACGGGCTCTATCTCACGCGCGTGGAGTATTAGCGCGCGAGGAGGGCGCCGATGACCCGATGCAGAGCCATGCCGGTGGCGAAGTCGACGGCGACGAACACCAGCGCCACCGCCGCGCCGACGCCGAGCGCGGCCCGGGCGATGAAATACTGGTAGTACAGAATCGCAACCATGACGGCCAACCCGAGGAGGAGGCCGGGTCCGGACACCAGCAGGCCGCCCACGATCACCGCCGGGACATAGATCGCGGCCTGGATCACATTGGCCCAGTTGTAGGCAACGATATAGCCTAGATAGCGGCCCCCGACATCGAACGCCCGGCACAAGTAGAAGGCAACGAGCGGGTAGAGGGTCCAGCCGATCGCATAGCCGATCGCCTCCAGAAGCGCCACGCGCACGGGGTGGGCGGCGACCGGCTGCGCGGCATGGCGGAGCAGCATCACCACGAGGTAGCCAGGGGCAACCACCAGGGCGGCGAAGAACGACCGCCAGAACCCGTCGATCGAGGTGTCGAAATAGCGCATGCCCGTGGGCTCGAGCCGCGCCAGGCGCCAGGCGCCGAACACGCCGAAGCCGACTTCGCGGAGCGTGATCATGGGCGGCCGGTCACTGGCGTCGGGTCACGCTCTCGGCGAAGAACCCGTCGAGCATCGCCTGGTAGATCGAAGCCAGGTTGCGGATATCCTCGATAGCGGCGCGCTCGTCGACCTTGTGTATGGTCTGGCCCACCAGGCCGAATTCGACCACCGGGCAGCAGGCGCGGATGAAGCGCGCATCCGAGGTGCCGCCGGTGGTCGATAGCCGCGGCCGGCGGCCGAGCGTCCGTTCGACCGCCCGTACGACGAGGTCGCTCAACGGCCCCGGGGGCGTCAAGAAGGCTTCGCCCGACACCTGGAGGTCCACCGCGTAGCGCCCGCCCTCGGCGGCGAGGCGCTTGCGGAGCCACTCGGCGAGGCTGGCCGAGCTGTGCCGGTCGTTGAAGCGGATGTTGAAGGTGGCGCAAGCCTCGCCCGGGATCAGGTTGGTCGTCGGGTTGCCGACATCGACGGTGGTGAGCTGGAGGGACGAAGGCTGGAAATACGGCGTGCCCGTATCGAGCTGATCGGCGATCAACCCGGACAGCGCCCGCACCAGGTGGTGGACGGGATTGTCGGCGAGATGCGGGTAGGCGACGTGTCCCTGGACCCCGCGGACGGCCAGGCGGACCGTCATGCTGCCGCGCCGGCCGATCTTCGCCATGTCGCCGAGCACCGCTTCCGAGGTCGGTTCGCCGACCACGCAGGCCGCCAACGTCTCGCGCCGCTGGGCGAGCCACGCCAGCACCTTGGCGGTGCCGTTGATGGCCGGTCCTTCCTCGTCCCCGGTGATCAACAGGCTGATCGAGCCGCCGAAATCGCGGCCGCGGCGGCCAAGGAACGCGGCGGCGGCGGCGATGAAGGCGGCGATCGCGCCCTTCATGTCGGCGGCGCCGCGGCCGTAGATCTGGCCGTCGATGATCTCGGCGCCGAACGGGTCGACGCTCCAGCGCTCGCGCTCGCCGGCCGGCACCACGTCGCTGTGGCCGGCGAAGCAGAACTGCGGGCCGGCGCCGCCCAGCCGCGCATAGAGGTTGTCGACATCGGGCGTGCCGGCGGCCGAGAACGGCAGCCGGTGGCAGGCGAAGCCGAGCGGGATGAGCGCCGCCTCGATCACCGCCAGCGCGCCCTCGTCGCGTGGCGTGACGGAGGCCCGGCGGACCAGGGCGCGCGTCAGCTCGACGGGATCGACGGCGCTCAATGTCGTGTCCTCGTACCGCCTGTCAACGGTCCGCGCTGCCGGCGCTGGCGGCAGACTAACACGGAATCGGGGCGTCGCGGGGTTGCGAGGTGCGCGGGCAAGGGTGTAGGATTTCCGGCGATGGCCGCACGGGAGCGGAGGCATACCATGCCATTGGCGATGACGGTCAAGCAATACTTGGCGAACCGCGGGGTCGAGTACGAGGTGTTGACCCACCGGCCGACCCTGTCGTCCCTGCAAACCGCCGAGGCCACCCACGTCCCGGGCGACCGCCTCGCCAAGGCCATCGTTCTCAAGGACGAGGGCGGCTATCTGATGGCGGTGTTGCCGGCCTCGCACCACATCCGGTTCCGCGAGCTCCAAACCCAGTTGAACCGGCGCGTCGGCCTGGCGACGGAACAGGAGGTGGAGGCGCTGTTCAAGGACTGCGATCGCGGCGCCGTTCCGCCGATCGGGGAGGCCTATGGGCTCGACGTCATCATCGACGACAGCCTCGCCGCCCAACCCGATGTCTACTTCGAGGGCGGGGATCACGCCAGCCTGCTGCACGTGACCGGCGAGCAGTTCGGCCGGCTGATGGCCGATGCCCGCCACGGCCGGTTCAGCGACCGCCAATGAACCGCCTCGCCCTTCGGCACCCTCTACGAAGCCGACCCCGACGGCGCCGCCACCGGGCCTAGCTGCGCAGCAACTCGTTGATCGAGGTCTTGGCGCGGGTCTTTTCATCGACGCGCTTGACGATCACGGCGCAGTAGGTGGAGGGACCGGGGCTGCCGTCAGGAAGGGGCTTGCCGGCGAGGTTGCCCGGCACCACGACCGCAAATGCCGGCACGCGCCCGTAACGGATCTCGCCGCTGGCGCGGTCGACGATCCGCGTCGAGGCGCCGATGTAGACGCCCATCGACAGCACCGCTCCGGTTTCGACGATCACGCCCTCGGCCACCTCGCTGCGGGCGCCGATGAAGCAGTCGTCCTCGACGATCACCGGACCGGCCTGCACGGGCTCGAGCACGCCCCCGATGCCGGCGCCGCCCGAGATGTGGCAGTTGTTGCCGATCTGGGCGCAGGACCCGACCGTCGCCCAGGTGTCGACCATGGTGCCCGACCCGACACGGGCGCCGACGTTGACGAAGCACGGCATCAGCACGACCCCGGGCGCGATGTAGGCGGAGCGGCGAACGACGCAGCCGGGCACGGCGCGGAAGCCGGCGGCGCGAAACCGCCGCTCGTCCCAGCCGGCGAATTTGGAGGGCACCTTGTCGAACCAGGCGCCGGGCCCGCGCTGGGGGTCGCCGGGCCCGCCCGGCAGCGGCCCCGAATCGGTGAGCCGGAAGGACAGCAGCACGGCCTTCTTGAGCCATTGGTTGACCCGCCAGGCGCCGTCGATCTTCGCGGCCACGCGGGCGCGGCCCGCATCGAGCTCCTCGAGCGCCGCCTCGACCGCATCGCGCACCTCCCCGGTGGTCGACAGGCCGAGACGGTCCCGGTCTTCCCAGGCGCGGTCGATCGTGTTCTCGAGTTGGGCGTAGGTCATCGGCGGGTCCGGGAAGCGAAGGGCAGACGAGCGAAGATGGGAGAGGCCGCCCTTGCCTGTCAACGTGCAACGCTTAACGGCTCGTTCATCCCGATCGCCGATGCTCTCGCCCGGGGACTGACCTTACGCCCGCAAGGCGAAAGCGGCGAACCGGGCGCATCGAATGGCATCGAGGAGTGCGGCGAAACGCCCGCCCCGGCGACCGGTCGCGCGACCCGGACCGGCGGCCGGGGACGACAGCGCGGTCATCGACCGGCTGGTCGCGGCCTATCCCGGACCGGCCGCGCGACTGGGGCCGGACGGACGGCTGATCGCCGCCAATCGCGCGCTGGCCACGCTGGGCTCGCCCGACGCGCATCGCGCGCCGCACCGCATCGTTCCTCGCCGAGTCGCTCCTGCACACGCTTGGGCGCCGCAGCGACCTCGATCCCGAGACCTGCGCCATCCTCGCCACCGAGATCCGCCGCCGGATCGCCGCCGATCCGGGGGGGCCGGCGAGCGATGGCCTGGACTCGGCCGAGGATCGGGCGCGGGTGCTCCTGCAAGCGGGCCGGCTCGACGAGCCGGCCCTCGCCCGAGCGCTCGAGGAGGGCGACCGGGCCTTCGTCAAGGCGGCGCTCGCCGCCAGGAGCGGGGTCAAGAGCGAGATCGTCGACAAGATCCTGGGCGCGCGGAGCGCCAAGGGCGTGACCGCGCTCGCCGGGAAGGCGGGGTTGCCGGTGGGCTTCGCGGTGACCCTCCAACTGCGGCTCGCCTCGATCCCGCCGCACAACGCGCTCATGGCCCTGCCCCAGGACCGCTATCCGCTGGGCCGCGAGGAAATGAACTGGCACCTCGAGTTCTTCGGCGGCTGAACCGCCGCGGATCTCAAGGCCCGGCGATCATGGTCCCGACGCCGCGCTCGGTGAAGATTTCGAGCAGCAGCGCGTGCTCGACCCGCCCGTCGAGGATCACCGCCGCCTCGACGTGGTTGTCGACCGCGGCCATACAGGTCTCGACCTTCGGGATCATGCCGCCGTGGATGGTGCCGTCGGCGATCAACGCCCTGGCTTGGGCGACCGACAGCCGCGGCACCAGCCTTCCCGCCTTGTCGAGCACGCCGACGACATCGGTGAGCAGCAGCAGGCGCGTCGCGCGCACCGCCGCGCCGACCGCGCCCGCCACCGTGTCGGCGTTGATATTGTAGGTCTCGCCCGCCGGGCCGACGCCGATCGGCGCGATCACCGGGATGATGTCGGCCTGCGAGAGCGCCGCGAGGATGCCGGCATCGACGCGCTCGGGCTCGCCGACGAAGCCGAGATCGAGCACGCGCTCGATGCTGGAATCGGGATCGCGCTTGGTGCGCGTGAGCTTGCGCGCGCGGATCAACGCGCCGTCCTTGCCCGACAGCCCTAGCGCCCGCCCGCCGGCGGCGCTGATCGCCGCCACGATCTGTTTGTTGATCGAGCCCGAGAGCACCATTTCGACGATCTCGACGGTGGCGGCGTCGGTGACCCTCAATCCGTCGACGAACGAGCTCTTGATCTTGAGGCGCTCCAGCATCTGGCCGATTTGCGGGCCGCCGCCATGGACGACGATCGGGTTGATGCCGACCTGCTTCAAAAGCACGATGTCGCGCGCGAAGTCGTGGGCGACGCGCGCGTCGCCCATCGCATGGCCGCCGTACTTGACGGTCACGGTCTTGCCCGCGAAGCGCCGCATATAGGGCAGGGCCTCGGACAGGGTGCGCGCCTTGGCGAGCGACTCGGCGCGGGTCTGGTCTTCGATCGTGCTCATGGCTGCAAGGGGATTGTTGGTGGCCTTCCGGAGGGGCGGGTCTTAAGACCCGCCCGGGCGGGTTTGAAACCCGCCCTTACATGCACATGAACCGTCCCATCCCTTGTAGGGGCGGGTTTGAAACCGGCGAGGCGCGAGGCAACGCCTCGCGGCCTCGCCCCTCCCAGCGGCCGGACCTTATCCCAAGGCGCTGCCGGCTGC
The DNA here is from genome assembly GCA_052387815.1 of Pseudomonadota bacterium. Lineage (GTDB taxonomy): Bacteria > Pseudomonadota > Alphaproteobacteria > CACIAM-22H2 > CACIAM-22H2 > JBQTIU01. The sequence goes on along the minus strand of JBQTIU010000114.1, from coordinate 14,484 downwards.
CAGCGCGGCCGCCGCGGCCCGCAATTCCGGGATGCCGGCGCCGGTCAAGGCACTGGTGGCGATGATATCGGGGTGGGCGGCGAGGTGAGCGGCGAGTTCGGCCGCGATCTCGCGCATCCGCTCGTCCAGCCGCGCGCCGACTATGGTATCGACCTTGGTCAGCACGACTTGGTAGCTGACGGCCGCGCGGTCGAGGAGCGCGATGATCCGCCGATCCGAGTCCATGAGCCCGCGGCGGGGGTCGACCAGCACCAAGGCGCGGCGGAGCGTCGGCCGGCCCTCGAGATAGAGCCGGACGAGCTCGCCCCAACCGGCGGCCTTGCTCTTCGAGACCCGCGCGTAGCCGTAACCCGGCATGTCGACGAGCACGAGGCGACCGCCGAGATCGAAGAAGTTGAGCGTTTGCGTGCGCCCGGGATCGCGCGAGGTGCGGGCGAGAGCCTGGCGCGAGGTGAGCGCGTTGAGGAGGCTCGATTTGCCGACATTGGAGCGCCCGGCGAAGGCGAGTTCGGGCAGTCCCGGCGGCGGCAAGGACTCAGGTCCGGACGCCGCCGCAAGGAATGCGCACGGACGAGCGAACAGGCGCCGGCCGGCCTCGAGCGCCGAGGCCGGTCCGGCGTCGGCGCGCCCCGAGCCCACCGCTACTCCCCGGGCTTGCCGGCCGGCTTCGCCGCGGGCTTGACGACCGCCTTCACCCCCGCCGCCGCGCGCCGCATGATCGCCCATTGCTGCGCGATCGACAGCACGTTGTTCCACGCCCAGTAGATCACCAGGCCGACCGGGAAGGAGGCGAGCATCACGGTGAAAATCACCGGCATGGCGAGGAAGATCTTGGCCTGGATCGGGTCGGGCGGCTGCGGGTTCAATTTCTGCTGCACGAACATGGTCAGGCCCATGATCAGCGGCCAGGCGCCGACGATCAGCAATTCCGGCGGCGTCCAGGGAATGAGCCCGAACAGGTTGAACAGCGTCGTCGGATCGGGCGCCGAGAGGTCGCGGATCCAGCCGTAGAACGGCGCATGGCGCATCTCGATGGTGACGAACAGCACCTTGTAGAGGGCGAAGAAGACCGGAATCTGGATGATCACCGGCAGGCAGCCCGCCATCGGGTTGGCGCCCTCGCGCTTGTAAAGCGCCATCATCTCTTGCGACAGCCGCTGCCGGTCCTCCCCGAACCGCTCCTTCAGCTTTTCCATTTCCGGCTGCAAGAGCTTCATCCTGCTCATCGCCCTGTACGACTTGTTGGCGAGCGGGAAGAACGCGAGCTTGATCAGGACCGTGAGCAAGAGGATGGCGAGACCGAAATTGCCGAGCACGCGGTTGAAATAATCGAGGGTCAGGAAGATCGGCTTGGTCAGGAAATAGAACCAGCCGAAATCGACCGCGAGGTCGAAGCGCTCGACGCCGAGCGTCTCGGCGTAGCGGTCCAAGAGGTCCACTTCCTTGGCGCCGGCGAACAGGCGGTTTCGAACCTCGATCGCCGCGCCCGGCGCCACGCTGTGGGCGGCGCCCAGATAGTCGGCCTGGTACTTGTCCTGCCCGCCGGCGAGCGCGTGGCTGAAGCGCGTCTTGATCTCGCGCTTGGGGTCGGGGATGAGCGCCACCAGCCAGTACTTGTCGGTGATGCCGATCCAGCCGCCGGTCGTGGTTTGCTCGATGTTCCGCGACTTCTTCAAATCCTCGTAGCCGAGCTCCTTGAGCGTGCCGCCGATGACGCCGATCGGGCCTTCGTGGAGGATGAAGAAGCCGAGGGTCGACGGCGTGCCGGTGCGCGAGATCAGGGCGTAAGGGTGCAGCTCGACCGGGACCGAGCCGGTATTCACCGCGCGCTCGGTGATCTCGAACATGAAGTCGTCGTCGACCGCGTAGCGGCGCTCGAAGCGCAGGCCCTGGCCGTTGTCCCAGGACAGGGTCAGCTTCTGGCCCGCGCCCAGCGTCCGGCGGTCGGCCGTCCATAGCGCATCCGGCCCCGGGACGGCGATCCCGGGCGCCGTGGCGACCCAGCCGAACTCGGCGAAATAGGGTTTGGCGCTCCCCGTCGGCAGCAGCAGAGCGATCGGCTTGGCCCCGGGCTCGACGCTCTCGCGATAGGTCGACAGCGAGAGGTCGTCGAGGCGCGCGCCCATTAGCGCGATCGAGCCCCGCACGCGCGGCGCCTCGATGCGAATGCGGGCCGGCTCGGCGGCGGGCGGGGGCGGGACGCCGGCGGCGGGCCGGGCGCCGGGCGGCGCCGGCGGGGCGCCGGCGACGGGCGCGGGCGGCGCGCCGCTCACCGGGGCGACGAGCTGGGCGGTCTCGCTCGCCGCGCGCTGGGCCTGGAGGGCCCGTTCGCGCTCCATGCGCGGCAGGTTGTAGAAATACTCGAAACCGATGACGATGAGCGCCGACAGGGCGATGGCGAGGATCAAATTGCGCTGGTCGGTCGACATGTCGGATCACTCGGGCATGCGTCGCGGCGGCACGGGGTCCCAGCCGTCGCCGCCCCAGGGATGGCAACGGGCAACCCGTTTGACGGCCAGCCACGTCCCCGCGATGGGTCCATGGACGCCGATCGCCTGGCCCGCATAGGCCGAGCAAGACGGCGCGTAGCGGCAGGTCGGTCCGATCAGCGGCGAGAGCGTGCAGCGGTAGACGAAGATCGTCGCGCGCAACAGCAATCCAAGCGGGTTCCTGCCAAGCGGGTTCATGTCGGTCGGTCTCCCTCCTGCCCTTGGCGAGGGGCTAGGGCCTTGAGCGCGGCGCGCAAATCGCCGACCAGGAGCGCGTAGGGCCGGGCGAGCGTCGCCGAACGTGCGATCATCACATAGTCGGTGCCGGGCACCCCCAACGACGCCATGACCTCGGCCGCCGCGGCCCGCAGGCGGCGGCGGGCCCGGTTGCGCACCACCGCGCCGCCGAGCTTGCGGGTGGCGGTGAAGCCGACCCGGATGCCGAGACCGGCCGCCTCCTCGCTCGTCTCCTCGCGCCGTCGTGCCTGCAGCACCAGGCCGGGGGCCGCGAACTTGCGCCGGGCATTGGCCACAAGAAGGAAGTCCGGGCGCCGCCTCAATCGCCCGAGCGCGACGCCCATCGGAAGGGCTATGCCGAAAGACGCTTGCGGCCCTTGGCGCGGCGGCGCGCGAGGACGTTGCGGCCGCCGACCGTGGCCATCCGCGAGCGGAACCCATGTCGGCGCTTGCGGACGAGCTTGCTCGGCTGATAGGTGCGCTTCACGACCTTGAACTCCGAAACCGGGACCGGCTTATAGAGTGGGGGGCGGGGGAAGTCAATTGACGCCGTAGCGCGGCGAAACCGCGTTCACGATCAGATGATTGGCAACCCCCTGCCGCGGGCGCTAAGGTTGGTCCCGCCGCCCCCGACACAAGACCGTCCCACCCGATGGCGCACCCCGAACCAGCCCTTCGTGCCAACTTTCGCCAGCGAGCGAGTCACGACCTGATCGGCGAAAGTTGGCACGAGGTCAATTGCTTGCTACTCGGGCTCACATTTTCGCGCCGGAGCTCGAAACCGTGAGCCCAGGTACGCGGACCCTCTCGCTCGCCCGCTGGCTGCCGCTCGCGATCCTGGTCGCGGGGCTGGCGGTGTTTTTCGCCCTCGGCCTCCACGACCAGGTCAGCTTCGAGACTCTCGCCCGCTCCCGCGTCGCGCTCGGCGCGTGGGTCGACGCGCATCCGGCCACCGCGCCCTTGATCTACATCCTGGTCTATATCGTCGTGTGCGCCTTTTCGCTGCCCGGCGCTGCGGTCTTGTCGGTCACCGGCGGGTTCCTGTTCGGCGTCCCCGTTGGGACCTTCTACGCGGTCATCGGCGCCACCACCGGCGCCTGCGCCCTGTTCCTCGCCGCGCGCACCGCGATCGGCGATTTCCTGCGCGCCAGGGCGGGCCCGGCCTTGCGGCGCATGGAAGCAGGACTCCGCCGCGACGCCTTGAGCTATCTCTTCGTGCTGCGCCTGGTGCCGCTGTTTCCGTTCTGGCTGGTGAACCTGGTGCCCGCCTTTCTCGGCGTCAAGCTCCGGACCTACGTCATCGCCACCTTCTTCGGCATCATGCCGGGGGCCTTCGTGTACACCGGCATCGGCAGCGGGCTGGGCGCGGTCTTCGATGCCGGCGGCGAGCCCGATCTTGCGATCGTCTTGACCCCGCCGGTCCTGCTGCCGCTCCTAGGGTTGGCCGTGCTCGCCCTCATTCCCGTCGCCTACCGGCGGTTCCAGGCCGGGCGCGGCGCGTCGCCCCGATCGTAAGGTACGCGTGTCATGGCGGAGCGCATCGAGGTCGATTTCTGCGTCATCGGCGCCGGCTCGGGCGGGCTTACGGTCGCCGCCGGCGCCTCGCAGCTCGGCATGAAGGTGGCGCTGTGCGAGCGCGGCAAGATGGGCGGCGACTGCCTCAATTACGGCTGCGTCCCCTCGAAGTCGCTGCTCGCCGCCGCCCGCGCCGCCGCGGCGATCCGCGAGGCCCGTCGCTTCGGCGTGGCGAACGGGGCGCCGTCGGTGGACTACCGCGCCGTGCGCGAGCATGTGCGCGGCGTGATCGCCGCCATCGCGCCCAACGACTCGGTCGAACGCTTCATGGGCCTGGGGGTGCGGGTGATCGAGGCCGAGGCCGTCTTCACCGGCCCGGACGAGGTCCGGGCCGGGGAGGCGATCATCAAGGGGCGGCGGTTCGTCATCGCCACCGGATCCTCGCCCGCCGTGCCGCCGATCCCGGGCCTCGATCAGGTGCCCTACCTGACCAACGAAACGGTCTTCGACCTCGACACCTGCCCCTCTCATCTCATCGTCATCGGTGGCGGTCCGATCGGGTGCGAGCTCGCGCAGGCCATTTGCCGCCTGGGGGCCAAGGTCACGGTCCTCGAAATGCTCACCATCCTGCCCCAGGACGATCCCGAGCTCGCCGATTTCGTGCGCCGGCGGATGGGCGCCGACGGCGTCGAGATCCTCGAAGGCGTCCAGGTCGCGCGCATCACCGGCGCGCCCGGCGAGGTCACGGCGGTCATCGAGACCGGCGGAGCCGAGCGCCGGATCGACGGTTCGCATATCCTGGTCGCGGCCGGGCGGCGGCCCAATCTTGCCGGCCTCGGCCTCGAGGCGGCGGGCGTCAAGTATTCGTCGAAAGGCGTCGAGGTCGACGCCCGGCTCCGGACCTCGAACCGCCGCATCTTCGCGGTCGGCGATGCGGCGGGCGGCTATCAGTTCACCCACATGGCCGGCTATCACGCCGGGATCGTCATTCGCAATGCCGTGTTCCGGCTGCCGGCCAGGGTCGACTATAGGGCGGTGCCCTGGGTCACCTACACCTCTCCGGAGCTCGCCAACGTCGGGTTGACCGAGATCGAGGCGCGGGAAGTTCACGGACCGGACTTTCGCGTGCTGAGGTGGTCCTTCCACGACAACGACCGCGCCCAGGCCGAGCACGAGACCGAGGGCCTCGTCAAGGCGATCGCCACGCCCCGCGGCCGCATCCTGGGTGCCGCGATCGCCGGCGCCCATGCCGGCGAGCTGATCCATAGCTGGGTGCTGGCGATCGCCAAGAAACTTACCCTGCGCGACCTGGCGGGAATCATCGCGCCCTATCCGACGCTCTCCGAGATCAACAAGCGGGTGGCCGGCAGTTTCTACACGCCCCGGCTATTCTCGGCCGGGACGCGGCGCCTCGCCCGCTTCCTCGCCCGCTTCGGGTGAACCCCCGACACGCCATGGCGACCGCACCCGCGAGGCGCCCGCGACGACTGTACGGCCTGTCGGCCCGGCTCTTGGTGCTGACCGTGGCGTTCGTGATGTTGAGCGAGGTGCTGATCTTCGCGCCGTCGATCGCTCGCTTCCGCGCCGAGTGGCTCAATAACCGGATCGCCATCGCCCATCTGGCGACGCTGGCGCTCGAGGCGACCCCCGACCACATGGTCAGCGAGGAGCTCAAGCTCGAGCTCCTCGACCATGCCGGCGCCCACGGCATCGTCATCGCGCGGCCGGGCGAGGTGCGGCGGGTGCTCATGGGCGAGATGCCGCCCAAGGCGGACGCCACCTACGATATGAGGGAGCTCGGGGTCGTCGACCTGATGGCCGATGCGTTCCTGGCGCTCGCCGAGGGCGGGAACCGCGTGCTGCGGGTGATCGGGCGCTCGCCCAAGCAAAGCGAGGTCGTGGTCGAGCTGCTGATCGACGAGCAGCCGATGCGCCACGAGATGGTCGCGTACTCGCAGCGCATCCTCGCCCTTTCGCTCCTCATTTCGTTCCTGACCGCGGCGCTGATCTTCTGGTCGCTGCAGTGGCTGATGGTCCGCCCCCTGCGGCGCCTCGCCGACAGCATGGTGGCGTTCCGGGAGGCGCCCGAGGACCCGGCCAACGTCATCGCCACGAGCGAGCGCAACGACGAGATCGGGCTCGCCCAGCGCGAGCTCGCCGAGATGGAAGGCGTGCTCCGCTCGGCGCTCGGCCAGCAGGCGCGCCTCGCGGCCCTGGGGAGCGCGGTCGCCAAGATCAACCACGACCTGCGCAACATCCTGGCCGCGGCGCGCCTGGTCTCCGACCGCCTCGCCGATTCCAGCGACCCGCAGGTCAAGCGCATGGCGCCTTCGCTCGTGGCCGCGATCGACCGCGCCGTGGCGCTGTGCGGGCAGACTCTCGATTACGCCCGCGAGGAGCTGCCGGCGCCGGCGCGCTCGCGCTTCCGCCTCGACGACCTCGTCGAGGAAGTCGGCCGGGTCGTCGGGCTGTTGACCCAAAACCGCGCCCGCTGGGAGAACGCGGTGGGACCCGAGCCCGTCATCGAGGCCGACCGCGAGCAGATGTTCCGCGTCCTCGTCAATCTCGGGCGCAACGCCGTCGAGGCGGGGTCGAAGACGGTGCGCATCGCGGCCGCCACCTCGGGGGCCGGCGATCTGGTGATCGAGGTCGTTGACGACGGGCCGGGCCTGCCCGCCAAGGCGCGCGAGAAGCTGTTCCGGCCGTTCGCCGGCGCGGCGCGGGCCGGCGGCACCGGCCTCGGCCTGGCCATCGCCCGCGAGCTGGTGCGCGCCCATGGCGGCGAGCTGTCGCTCGCCCACAGCTCCTCGCTCGGCACCGCCTTCCGCATCGACCTGCCGGCGCCCAAGGAGCGGGCCCAAGGCAGCGGTCGCGCGGCGGAGTAGCTAGCCCCCGAACTCGTCCTCGACCTCGGCCCACGCGGGGTAGCCGGTGATGGCCTTGAAGTCGTCGAAGCCGACGCCCTCGCCGGCCAGCGACAGGCGACCGGATCTCATGTCGGCGAGCGCCCGCTCGATGGTGCGCGCGACCCGGAAGATGAGGCTGGTGGGATAGGCCACCATGGCGAAGCCCATGGCGAACAGCTCGGCCGGGGCGATGAGCGGCGTCATCCCGCCTTCGAGCATGTTGGCGATCTGCGGCGTGCCCTTGAACGCGGCACCGACGCGGGCGAGCTCGTCGAGGGTGGCGGGCGCCTCGACGAAGATGCCGTCGGCGCCGGCCTCGAGGTAGCGCTCGGCGCGCCGCAGGGCCTCGTCGAGCCCGTGGACCGCGCGGGCATCGGTGCGCGCGATCAGGAACGTCTCGCGGCGCCGGCGCGCCGCCGCGGCGGCGCGGATTTTCGCCGCCATGATCTCGGCCGGCACCACGTCCTTGCCGGCCATGTGGCCGCAGCGCTTGGGGGCGCGCTGGTCCTCGATGAACACCGCGGCCGCCCCCATCGCCTCGTAGGCGCGCATCGTGCGGGCGGCATTCTTGACGTCGCCGTAGCCGTCGTCGGCGTCGATGAGCACCGGCAGCGAGCATGCGGCCATGATGTCGCGGATGCCGGCGCTCATTTCGCCGAAGCCGGCGAGCCCGATATCGGGCAGGGCGTGGCGCGCGCCGATCAGCGGAAAGCCGCCGATCGAATACGCCGGGAAGCCGGCGCGCTCGATCAACCGGGCCGATAGGCCGTCGTGGGCGCAAGGCAGCACGAGCGGCCGTTCGGCGGCGAGCAGCGAGCGCCAATCGGGCTGGCGCGCGAGCGCCGATTGCGGAGCGGGCATGACGGTTTCTCCCCCCTCGCCGGCGGTCAGTCGATGTGGAGCAACAGGGCCTTCAAATAGGCGGACTCGGGCACGTGCGGGTGGACCGGATGGTCGGCCGCCGCCCCGCTCGCGGCGAGGATGCGGCCCGAGCGGCCGGCATCGCCAAGCCCGCGGCGAACCTGCTCGGCGAATAACGGCGGGTCGACATTGTGCGAGCACGAGGCGATGAACAGGAAGCCGCCCGGGGCGACCACCCCGGCGGCCAGGCGGGCGAGCTTGCGATAGCCGCGCGCGCCGGGGCCGAGGTCCTTCCTCGATTTGACGAAGGCCGGCGGATCGGCGATCACGACCTCGAAGCGCTCGCCCGCGCTCGCCAGGCGCCCCAGCTCGGCGAACGCCTCGGCGCGCACGAAGCGGCACGCCGAAGCCATGCCGTTGAGCTCCGCCGCGCGCTCGCCGAGCGCCAGCGCGCTCGCCGAGCGCTCGACCGCGACCGCCGCGCGCGCCCCGGCCCTTGCGGCGGCGATGGCGAAGCCGCCGCCATAGGCGTAGAGGTCGAGCACGCTCGCGCCCGCCGCCAGGCGTGCCACCGCCGCGCGGTTGTCGCGCTGATCGTAGAACCAGCCGGTCTTCTGTCCGGTCTCGAGGTCGGCGAGGTACCTGGCGCCGTTCTCGACCAGCTCGACCGGCCCCGCAAGCTCGCCCTTGGCGACGCGCACGCCAGGCTCGAGGCCTTCGTGCGCACGCGCGGGCGAATCGTTGCGCAGCACGACCGTCGCGGGTCCGAGGACGGCGTCGAGCGCATCCAGGATCTCGGGCAACAGTCGATCCATGCCGGCGGCGTTGGCCTGGACCACCAGGCCCGCGCCGAAGCGGTCGATGACCAGTCCCGGCAGGCGGTCGGCCTCGGCGTGGACCAGCCGGTAGAAGCCGCCCGGATACAGGCGCTCGCGCAAAGCGAGCGCGGCGGCGAGCCGACCGGCGATGAACTCGCGGTCGATCGCCGCGTCGCTCCGGCGGTCGAGGACCCGCGCCGCGACCAGCGGGCGCGGGTTGAACATCGCCACCCCCAGGGCCTCGCCGGCCGCCGTTTCGAGGCGCACCAGGCCGCCCGGCGGCAGGCTGCGCGCGCGGGCGTCCATGGCGATCTCGTTGGAATACACCCAGGGGTGGCCCGCTTTGACCCGCTTGTGGTGGCCGGGCAGGAGCTTGACCGCGGGATAGTCGGCCGCCAAGGGGTCAGTCTCAATCGCCGAGCGCCACGCCTTCGCGGCGCGGATCGGCGCCGCCCACCAGCCGCGCGCCGTCGGCGAGCCGGATGACGGCGATGCCCTGCAGGCCGCTGGCGAGGTCCCTCGTCTCCACGCCGTGGCCGAGCGCGCGCAACCCCGGGGCGAGCGCCGCCAGGCCGGTGTCGCGCTCGAGCTCGGTGGTGCCGTTCAGGTTGACGTGGCGGGGCTGGCCGATGGCGGCCTGGATGTCGAGGCCCCAGTCGAGCATCGCCACCAGAGTCTGCACGACATAGGGGATGATCCGCGCCCCGCCCGGCGAGCCCAGCGTCAGAACGAGCCGGCGCTCGCGGTCGGTGACGATGGTCGGCGACATCGAGCTGCGCGGGCGCTTGCCCGGCTCGACGCGGTTGGCCGCCGGCCGCTCGCCATCGGTCGGGCGGAAGGCGAAATCCGTGAGCTGGTTGTTGAGCAGGAATCCGCGCACGAACACGCGCGAGCCGAACGCGTTCTCGATGCTGGTGGTCATGGCGAGCGCGTTGCCGGCCGCATCGACGACGCTGATATGGCTGGTCGCCGGGAGCTCCAGCGCGTCGTCGTCGACGGCAGGAAGGCGGCGGTCGAGCGTGCGGCCCTCGGGCTCGCCGGGTTCGGCGCGGCCCATGCTGCGCTGGCGCGACATGAGATGGGCGCGGGCGGCGAGGTAGCGTCGATCGACGAGGCCCATGAGCGGCACGGCGACGAAATCGCCGTCGGCGAGGTAGCGGGCGCGGTCCGCGAAGACCAGCCGGCTCGCCTCGCTGATCAGATGCACGGCCTCGAGCGAGCCGGGGGCAAGGGAGGCAAGATCGAAGGCCTCGAGCAGGCCGAGCGCCTGGACGACCGCCACCCCGCCCGAGGACGGCGGCCCCATGCCGCAGACCAAGAAGGCGCGATAGGGGCCGCACACCGCATCGCGCTTGATCGCCCGGTAGGCGGCAAGATCGGCCGTCGACAGGCGCCCGGGCCGCTCGCCCGTCGTCTCGACCGCCACCACGATGTCGCGCGCGACGTCGCCCGAATAGAACGCCTCGGCCCCGCCGCTCGCGACCTGGCGCAGGGTCGCGGCAAGCGCCGGGTTGACGAGCCGGCTGCCCACCGCCAGCGGCCGGCCGTCAGCGTCGTGGAAATAGGCGGCAACCGCCGGGTAGTTGCGGAGCTGCTTGTCCCCGGCGATCAGCCCGTTGAGGCGCGGGGAGACGGCGAAGCCCTCCTCGGCGAGCCGGATCGCCGGCTCGAACAGCCGCGCCCACGGCAGTCTGCCATGCTCGCGGTGCGCCATCTCGAGCATCCGCAACACGCCCGGCGCGCCGACCGCGATGCCGCCGACCGACGCCTCGGCGAAGGCGAGCGGCTTGCCGTCCCGGTCGAGGAACAGGTCGGGCCCCGCGGCCTTGGGTGCCGTCTCGCGGCCGTCATAGGTGACGATGCCCCGGCTCGCGGCCTCGTAGTGAACGAGAAAGGCACCGCCGCCGATGCCCGAGGACTGCGGCTCGACCAGCGTGAGGACCATCTGGATGGCGATCGCGGCATCCAGCGCGCTGCCGCCCAGGCGCAGGATGTCGCGCCCCGCCGCGGCGGCGATCGGGTTGGCGGCGGCGGCCATGTGGCGCCCGGCGACAGCTGCCGGTTTCGCACCCTCGCTGTGGAGCTGGGCGAGCGCGCCCGCAGGCACCCCGAGGCCCAGCGCCAGGGCGACCAACAGCGGCACAAACCGGCGCGTCCTGTCTCGAGCGATCATTGCGGACTCCCTGGCCAGGCGAGATTGGCCCTCGCCGTCCCTTGGCTCTTCATACCAAACCGCTACGGCGAGGGCCATGCCGGGAGTGGCCGCCCTTGGTCGCGTTGACCGCCAGGGCTCGGCCGGCCTAGCCTCGCTCCCATGACCCCGCCGGACGCCGCGCCACCTCTCGACGCCTTGTTCGCCCGCATCGACGGGCGGCGCGACGAAATGGTGGCGCTCGCCCGCGATCTGGTGCGCGTGCCCACCGTCAATCCGCCGGGCGATGCCTACGTGCCGTGCGCCGAGCTCATCGGCCGCCGGCTGGCGGCGCGCGGCTTCGCCGTCCAGCATCTGCGCGCCGCCGGCACGCCCGGCGACAGCGACCGCCACCCCCGCGCCAACGTGGTGGCGCGGCACGAAGGGTCGCGGCCCGGGCCTTGCCTGCATTTCAATGGCCATATCGACGTCGTCGCCCCGGGGCGGGGCTGGAGCATGGATCCCTTCGCGGGCGAGGTGCGCGAGGGCCGGCTCTACGGGCGCGGCGCTTGCGACATGAAGGGCGGCCTCGCCGCCGCCATCGTCGCCGTCGAGGCGATTCTCGATGAAGGCATCGGCTTTCCCGGCGCGATCGAGATTTCGGGCACGGCCGACGAGGAATCGGGGGGCTTCGGCGGGGTCGCGTGGCTCGCCGAGCGCGGCTTTTTCTCGAAGCCCCGGGTCGACCACGTCATCATCCCCGAGCCGCTCAACGTCGATCGCATCTGCTTGGGCCATCGCGGCGTGTGGTGGGCGGAAATCGAGACCCGCGGCCGCATCGCCCACGGCTCGATGCCGTTCCTGGGCCACAGCGCCGTCCGCGCCATGGCGGCGTTCCTGGCGCTGGTCGAATCCGAGCTCTATCCCAGGCTCGACGGCCGGCGGACCCGCATGCCGGTGGTGCCCGAAGGCGCGCGGGCCGCGACGCTCAATTTCAATTCGCTCCACGGCGGGCTCGGCGAGGGGTTCGAGGGATTGCCGGCGGCGCTGGTCGCAGATTCGTGCCGCCTGGTGCTCGACCGCCGCTTCCTCGTCGAGGAGCGGCTGGAGGACGTGCAGCGCGAGATCGTGGATCTGCTCGAGCGGGTCAAGCGCGAGCGGCCGGGGATCGACTACCGCATCCGCGACCTCATGACCTTCCATCCCGTCATGACCGAGGCCGATGCGCCGGTCGTCCAGGCGCTCGCCGCCGGCATCCTCCGCGTGCTCGGCCGCGCCGCCACCCACGTCGCCTCGCCCGGCACCTACGACCACAAGCACGTGGCGCGCATCGGCCATCTCTACGATTGCGTCGCCTACGGACCGGGATCGCTGGAGCTCGCCCACCAGCCCGACGAGTTCATCCGCATCGACGACATGGTCGCCGCCGCCAAGGTCATGGCGGCGGCCAGCCTGCACCTGCTCGGCGGCTGATGGTGCGGCGGCGCGGCGCCCGGTGTAACCTGGTCACCGACGTCGCCGGGATCCAGCCATTTTGTCGAATTTATGTGGACACCGTGGGTGACGTTCACTACGTTACGCACCGATAGAAAGCCGGCCCCGCTCATTCGTTCCCGATGGAAGCACGCCCGCAAGGCGTCACGAGTGAGCGGGGTCCTTCCATTTAGAGCCCACGGCGATGAATCCCTTGTATGCCGTGCTTCTCGATGGCGGGTTCGTCACCAAGAAGCTGAGCGAGCAAGTGGGGCGGTTTCCGTTCGCCGCCGATGTAATGGACCTGTGCGTCCGAATCTCTGGACATGCCGCGCTCCAGGGACATGATCTTCTGCGCATCAAGTGGACGGGAAGGGCATCGGTCGCATCCGCCTGTGCCGGATTGCGGACGCTTGCTCCCGGCGCCTCCCTGCTTTCGTGAGGGAGGCCAGCCAACCGGGATCCACGGTGACGACGGACGGGTGGGAGGGCTACGAAAGTTTGAAGCAGGCGGGATACAAGCACAGGCCAAGGGTCATCCGTGGGAGCGGGATAACCGCCTCGACGCTTCTGCCCCCGCGTCCACCGGGTGGCGTCTCTCCTGAAGCGGTGGTTGCTGGGCACCCCTCAGGGAGGTGTGTCCAGGGATCATCTCGATTACTACCTTGACGAGTTCACGTTCCGCTTCCATCGCCGCCCGTCACGGTCCGAGGGAAGCTCTTCTACCGGCTGGTGGAGCAAGCGGTGGCCGTCGACCCCGTGCCCTTGGCGAGACTGGTTGCGTCTCGGGAACGCGACGGATAGGGGTTAGTTGAGTCAAGTGGATACCCCTCACGACGCAATTCCCTACGCCGACCTATCGGATTTCTTCTTCGCGTGGCTGAAGCGTGCCCTGCCGGACCACCCGCTTCTTCGCGACCCGTTCGATCCGGCAAACTCGTTGCCACCGAAATCGGTCGAAATTGTGCAGGATGACACCAAGACCGTCGATGGCCGCCCGAAGGACCGGGTCTTCTTCGAGGAGAAGATGGGGCAAGCATTCGCCGAGGGCCGGCGCGTGACGAAGGTTGACGGCGTCGGCTGTGTCGTGTTCGCCCACAAGACGACCGAAGGCTGGGAAGCGCTGCTGTCGGGAATGACCAAGGGCGGCTGGGCGATCACCGGCTCGTGGCCCATCGCCACGGAAATGGGGTCGCGCCTCAGGGCGCGCGACAGCGCCGCGCTCGCCACCACCGTCCACCTCGTTTGCCGTCCGCGCACCGAGGAGCGGGTCGGCGAGTGGGGCGAGGTGTTGCGCGAGCTGCCCGGCCGGGTCGCCGACTGGATGATCCGCCTCGAGGCCGAGGGCGTGCGCGGGGCCGACCTCGTCTTCGCCAGCATCGGACCGGCGCTCGAAATCTTCAGCCGTTACGCACGCGTCGACACGCCCGACGGCCGCGAGGTGCCGCTCGCCGAGTATTTGCAAAAAGTGTGGGAGGTCGCCGGCCGCGCAGCGCTCGAGCAGGTGCTCGGCACGGCCGAAGCGCAGGGGCGCAACGGCGGCGCCGGCGCGCTCGAGGAGGACACCCGTCTCACCGCCCTGTTCCTGTGGACCCTGCGGAGCGGGGCGAACGGCGACGGCGAATCGGACGACGGGGCACCCGAGGCCCAAGACTCCGGCGACAACGATGACGATGACGAAGGCGGCGGCCGCACGCCGCTCAAGGGATTCTCACTGGTCTTCGACATCGTTCGCCGCTTCGCGCAGCCGCTCGGCATTCGCCTCGAAACCTGGGAGGGTCGGATCATCGCCACCGATAAGGGCGTGGTCCGCCTGCTGCCGGTGTCCGAGCGAGCCAGGCAGCTCCTTGGCGAAGAAGGGACGGCGGGCCTTGCCGACCGCATCGACCGCCAGCGCCAAAGTCGCGGCCAGCTCGAACTCTTCCCGGCATCCGAGGAAGCCGACCCGCCGCCGATCCAGGGCCGCCGCAAGAATGCCGATTCCGCGACGCCGACGGCGGCGCGGCAGGGTCGACGCCATGCGTCGACGACTCTCGACCGCGTGCACGCGGCCA
>JBQTIU010000113.1:0-2385 GCA_052387815.1 Pseudomonadota bacterium | reverse complement strand
GGCAGCGAGCGCCGGGCGCTGGATCACCCGCGCCAGGCCGGAGCCGGCGCGGCGGTAGATGACGGGCCCGCGCGCGTCGCGGATCTCGGTGATCGCATAGGGGAGGACGAACCAGCCGCCGTTGGCGTCGTTGACGTGGCCGACCCACTTGCAGGGCACGATCTTGTTCGGTTTGCGCGCCACCTTGTTGAAGTGCAACACGAGCTCGAAGGCGGGCGCGAGCCGGTCGTTCCAGTCGCCGGGCAGGCCCGGTCCCTGGTCCCAGACGTAGAGGCCGAAGCGCCGCCAGCCTAGCGAGCGCATCCGGTCGAGCCAGCCCTGCCAATACGGCTGCCACTCGTTCTCGCGATGGATCAGACCCAGGTTGACCACAACCTGCGCGCCGTCCGTGACCGCAAGCGCGCCGGAAACGCCGCGCATCAGAACGACCCAATCGGCGATGCCGCCCGTGGTGTAGTCCCGCTGGTTGCCGTAGGGCGGCGAGGTGGGCACGAGCGAGGCGAGCGCGCTGTCCATCGCGCGCGCGACGCAGGTCGGTCGGGTGCTGTCGCCGCAGAGCACGCGGTGCCGGCCCAGGTGCCAGAGGTCGCCCGGGCGCGCCACCGGATCGCGCGGCGGCGCCGGCGCGTGGTCGGCGTGGTCTTCGCCATCGCCTTCGTCGGCGCCGTCCGTCTGGTCGCCGAGCGGCGCGAGCAGCCGGTCGATCTCTGCTTCGTCGAACCCGGCCAGCGCCAGCTCGAAGCCCTCGCCGTTGCGCGCGTGCAGCCCGGCCGCCAGCCGATCTTCGTCCCAGCCCGCATTCAGCGCGAGCTGGTTGTCGGCGATGACGTAGGCCCGCCGCTGCGCGTCCGTCAGGTGGTCCAGCACCGGCACCGCGTCGAGGCCGAGCCTTACGCGCGGCCGCTCACGCTTGTACCCCGCCTTGAAAACGGACATAAGAGAGGCGTTGTCCCGTATCGGTCCCGACGCTTCGTACCGAGGGACGGTACGATTTTCATTGACTCGCGTACCGTCGTTCGGTACGTTTCGTCCGCGTGGTCAAGAGCTTCGCCGACAAGCACACCGCCGCGCTCTTCGCCGGCTACGCGGTCCGGGATTGGCCCCACCAAATCCAGCGACGAGCGAAGGCCAAGCTCCAGGCGCTCGACGCGGCAAGGCGGCTGGACGATCTCCACGTCCCTCCGGGCAATCGCCTCGAAGCCCTGAAGGGCGATCGGGTCGGCCAGCACAGCATCCGCATCAACGACCAGTGGCGGATCTGCTTCGCGTGGCGCCAAGGCGAGGCGTGGGACGTCGAGGTCGTGGACTACCACAAGGGGTGACGCCATGAGCATCAAGCGGGAAGACCTGGACGCGGGCCGCATCGACTTCACGGACGTGACCACCGGCCGGCGGCTTGCGCCGGTCCATCCAGGCGAGATCTTGCGCGAGGATTTCCTCGACCCGATGGGCATCAGCGTCTACACGCTTGCCAAGGCCATCAAGGTGCCGCGTTCGCGCGTCAACGACATCGTGCTTGGTCGGCGGGCGATCACCACGGATACCGCGCTGCGGCTCGCCCGGTACTTCGGCACGACCCCGGAGTTCTGGATCAATCTCCAGGCGCGTTACGATCTGGAAGTGGCGAGAACGACGCTCCGCGGACGCATCGAGCGGGAGATCGAACCACGGGTCGCGTGACGGATGGGCCTCGCGGCCCGCGCGCGCCTTTCCCCGAGGATAGCGAGGATTCCGCCAGATTCCGTTCCGCGTGTTCACCGCCGTTTCCCCATGTAGGGGCCGGTTTCAAACCGGCCCGGACGGGCGGGTTATAAACCCGCCCCTACGAAATGCCCCCGGATTTTTGTTTCCACGGATTTGTTTCACGCCGCGCGGCCAGCGCACACGGGCGTCTTCGCGCCGTCGAGCCGCGACGCGACGGTGCCGAGAGCGGCGACCCAGTGGCGCCACGCGGTGGTGCGGCCGACGCCGAGGCGCCACGTGATCAGCTTCCAATACACCGCGCAGGCCCGGAGCCAAACGAGGCGCGCGTCGTCGGGCTCCAGCCACGAGAGCCAGATCAGCGCCTCGTCCATGCGGTCGTTGGCCGCCGCCTGGGGCGGGCCGAGCCGCACGCGCACCTCGTGCCAGCCAAACGCTTCCCAGAAGTCCCGGATCACCGGCGGCCAGGTGCGGAAGTAGCCCTGGACCTTGACCGCCGGCAGCCGGCGCAGCATGTCGGCCCGTTCCCGCACATGGCCGGCCCCGCCGCGCCGCCCGGCGCGATCAGCGTTCCGGCGACGCCTGAAAGCCGGCTCCGATCGGCGCCTCGAGCCGTGCGGCCGGCGCGGCGCCCTTGAGCGGGCGCGCCGGCAGCCCGCGATGGGCCTCGGCCATGACCGCGCG
>JBQTIU010000112.1:0-11315 GCA_052387815.1 Pseudomonadota bacterium | reverse complement strand
GAGGAGCATGATCATCGTGTTATTGGACTACTCCGTCTCGCTGACGTGGGTGGCGGCGGCGCGCTCGATCTCGCGCACCCTCGGCCCGCCGGCCGAGGCGACCACCGCCCGCCAGCCGGCGGCGACCAGCGCCGCCGCGATGTCGGCCGCGCCGCGCTCGACCCCGCCCGTGACCAGGCTCGGCAACACCTGGAGAACCGCCGGTTCCTGGGCGTTTCCGCCCATGCTAGTCTGGCGCTCCCATCGCCGAGCGCCAACCCTCGCGCCGCATTGCGATCATGTCCGGTTCCACCCCATCGCCATCTTTCCTGCGCTACGCGCCGGGGCTGTCTATCGCCTATATGCTGAGCGCCGGCAAGTCCCCGGGCGTGGTGTTCATGGGCGGCTTGATGTCCGACCTGACGGGGACCAAGGCGAGCGCGCTCGCCGCCTCATGCGCGGCCGAAGGCCGCGCCTTCCTGCGTTTCGATTACCGGGGCCACGGGCGCTCCGCGGGCCGCTTCGAGGACGGCACGGTGGGCCAGTGGGTCGCCGACGCGCTGGCCGCCTTCGATGCGCTCACCTCCGGGCCGCAGGTCGTGGTCGGCTCCAGCCTGGGGGGCTGGATCGCGCTCATCGTCGCGCTGGCCCGTCGCCGCGTCGCCGGCTTGGTCCTCGTCGCCGCGGCGCTCGATTTCACCGACGACCTGATGTGGGCGAAGTTCCCGCCCGAGGTCAAGGCCAAGCTGGCGGTCGAGGGCGTGGTCCATCTGCCCTCCGCCTACGGCGAGCGGCCCACCCCCATCACCATGAAGCTGATCGAGGAGGGACGGCGGCATTTCCTGCTGCGCGCGCCGATCCCGTTGGCGGCGCCGGTGCGCTTGCTGCACGGCATGCGCGATCCCGATGTGCCGTGGCAACGCTCGCTGGCGCTCGCCGAGCGACTGGCCGGGACGGATGTGCGGGTGACGCTGGTCAAGGACGGCGATCATCGCCTGTCCCGGGACCCGGACCTGGCGCTGCTCATGGCGAGCGTGGCGGAGCTGTGCCAGGCTCCGCCTTGAGGATCGCCATCAGGCCGGCGCGGTAATCGGGATAGGCGAGCCGGACGCCGAGCCGCTCTTTGATCTTGCGGTTGCTGACCCGCTTGTTGTCGGCGTAGAAGCCGCGGGCCATCTCCGACAGCGCGGCCACGGCCTCGGCGAAGGGGATTTCCGGCGGCGCCTCGAGCCCCAACAGCACCGCGGCGAAGGCGATCACGTCCTGTGGCGGGGCGGGATCGTCGTCGCAGACGTTGTAGATCGAACCGGGATCGGGCCTCGCCATCGAGGCTGCGAGCACGCCGGCGAGGTCCTCGACATGGATGCGGCCGAACACCTGGCCGGGCTTGACGATGCGCCGCGCCCGGCCGGCGCGCAGGGTATCGAAGGCGCTGCGCCCCGGCCCGTAGATGGCGGCGACCCGGAAGACATGCACGCCGAGGCCGGCGAGCCCGAGCCAGCGGGCTTCGGCGGCGGCGCGCGCCGCCCCGCGCGGGCCGGTCGGCAGCAGGGCCGAGCCCTCGTCGACCCACTCGCCGCCGCGATCGCCATACACCCCGGTGGTCGACAGATAGCCCGCCCATGCGAGACCCGCAAGCGCCGCCAGGTCGCCGGCGTGGCGGTCGAGCACCGGATCGCCTTCGGCATCGGGCGGAACCGAGCTTAAGAGGTGCGTGGTCCCCTGCAGCCGACCCGCGAGGTCGGCGAGCGGCAGGTCGCGAGCGAACAGCACGGCATCGATCCCGAGGCGCGCGAGGTCAAGCCGCTTCGCCTCGGAGCGGGTTGTGCCGGCCACTCGCCAGCCGGCCGCCATGAGGCGCCGGGCAAGGGCGAGCGCCGCATAGCCGAGGCCGAAGACGAACAGGCGATGGGGGGGCATGGGTCGGGCGGGCGCCTTAGGTCGGGTCGTTCCCAACCCTAGCGCTAAGTTTCGCCGATTCGAAAGGCTTCATCGCGAACCGCTTGTCGTTGCAGAACATGCAGCGCTCGCCCGCGCTCGAGGTCCCCCGCCGGCGCCCGCCCCGGCGAGACCGGGCCGGGCCGCCGGTCCACAAGCCCGGCCACGCCCTCCCCCTCGTAGCGCCCGCGACCACCAGCGAAACCGTCGCTTCGACATGCCCAATGGCCCCGCCTCGTCCGCCGCATTCGCACCTCCCGGAACAGGGCGCGAACTTGCGGGCTAACTCACGGGCTATGACCCCCGGACATTGGATGTGCTACGAACATCCGGCCGCCATGCCGCGATATCGCCGCTCCATCCTCGCCCTCGCCGTCGGCCTGGGTCCGGCGTTGGCTCAGACTCCCCCGCTCGAGCTGCGCCTTGCGCCCGCCGAGCGCGGCGAGTACGGGGCGTGCATGCTGCGCGCCGGCCGCGAGCCGGCCGCGGCCTTCGAGCAGGCGCTGGCGTGGCGCGACTTCGGCGGGGCCGAGGCGGCGCGGCACTGCGCGGCGGTGGCGCTGTTCCATCTCGGCCAGCCGGCCCAGGCGGCCCTGCGGCTCGAGCAACTGGCGACCGACATGCCCGCCTTCCCGCCCGGCTGGCGCGCCGAGATTCTCGGCCAGGCCGGCCAGGCCTGGCTCGCCGCACGCCAGCCGGCGCGCGCGCACGCGGCCCTTGGCGCGGCGCTCGCGCTCGCCCCCGCTGCCGTCGAGCTGTGGATCGACCGCGCCCAGGCGGCCTTCGCCGCCGCGCTTTACTGGGAGGCGATCGACGACTTGAACCGCGCCCTCGAGCTCGATCCCGATCGGGCCGAAGCGCTGGCGTTCCGCGCCGCCGCGTACCGTTTCCTCGACAGCCTCGATCTCGCGCTCGAGGACGCCGAACGCGCACTCGGCCTCGCCCCCGACCTCGCCGAAGCCCGGCTCGAGCGCGGCATCCTCCATCGCCTGCGCGGCAACATCGCCGCGGCGCGCGCCGATTGGCTCGCCGTGCTCCTCATCGACCCCGACAGCCCGGCGGCCGATGCCGCGCGCGATCACATCGAACGCCTGGAACTCAAGCTCGAGGCCGACCCGCGCCCCCGACCGCCGGCGCCCCGGCGCTGACGGCACGTGCGGGGGGCGCCGCCGGCGCCGGTGCGGGCTGGCGTCAGAAATCCAGATCCGCGTAATGCTTGGGCGGCGGCGCGCCGGGAATGTGGTCGGCCAGCAGCGGTCGGAACGAGGGCCGAGACTTGATGCGGGCGTACCAATCCTTGGCCCGCTCGTACTTCTCCCACGGCACGTCGCCGAGGTAGTCGAGGGCGGACAGGTGCGCGGCGGCGGCGATGTCGGCCAGCGAGAACTGGTCGCCGGCGAGGAATTTCCGCCGCTCGGCGAGCCAGCCGATATATTCGAGGTGATAGTGGATGTTGGCGTAGCCGGCCCGGATCGCCGCCGAGTTGGGCTCGCCCAGGCCCAAGAACCGCTTCATGATCTTTTCCTCGAGCAGGTTGTCCGAGACCTCGCGGGCGAATTTGAGGTCGAACCAGGCGACCAGGCGGCGGACCTCGATCCGGGCCTGCGCCGTGTCACCGATCAGGCGGCGCTCGGCATAGACCTCCTCGAGGTATTCGCAGATCGCCCCCGACTCGGGGGCCACGGTCCCGTCTTCCTCGACCAGCACCGGCACCGTGCCGGCGGGGTTGAGGGCCAGGAACTCGGGCCGCCGCTCCCACACCTTCTCGACCTTCATCTCGAAGGCCAGGTTCTTTTCCTTGAGCACCACCCGCACCTTGCGGCAAAACGGCGACAGCCAAAGGTGGTAGAGAGTCCGCATCGGGGGCTAAACAGGAGCGGAGTCGTCTGGCATCGGCCGCCGCTCAACCTAGGCCGACAGCTTCGGCCGCCGCCCACAGCGCGAAGCCGAAGGCGCCGAGCGCGGCCAGCCCGCCGACCAGGCCCGCAGCGATTGCCAGCCCGTCCTTTGCCAACAGGCCGAGCGCGGTCACCACCACCGCGAAGGCCGGGATCAGGCTGAACACCGGGATCGGGAACACCAGCATCACGGCCTGGACGAGGCAGGCGAAGCCGATCCAGCGCTCGGCCGTCGCCACCCTCGGCCAGCGCGGCTTGAGCACCCGTTCGATGCGCTCGAAGAGCGGCGTTGCCCGCTTGAGGACGGCGGCCAGGCGGCCGCGCTTGAGGCCGATGCGGGCGAGTCGGCCCGGCAGCCACAGGGCCTTGCGCCCCAGCATCATTTGGGCCGCGACCAGGACCATCGGCACGCCGAACACGGTCGAGAAACCGGGCATGCTTGGCCCCGGCGTCAAATTGGGCGCGGCGAGCAGCAAGAGGGCCAGGCCATAGACCCGCCCATCGAGCACGGCCACCAGCTCGGCGACGCTCACCCGCTCCTCGGCCGGACCTTCGGCGAGGCGCCGAAAGACCGCCCCGATCGGCTCGGGCGCGGCGCTCATCGCGGAGCCTGCCGACCGAGCAGCCTCGGGATCGCCCATGCGAGCGCCAGCAGCACGACGGCCCACAGCGCCGACCAGCCCCACGCCGCCGCCCCGGCGACCGCTTGCCGGCCGGCCACCCCGAATTCGACGTAGACGAAGGTCAACGGCAGCATGCCGGCCAGGGAACCGGTCAGGTAGGCAGACAGCGACAGGCGGGTGAGGCCGAGCGCGTAGTTGGTGAGCGCGTGCGGCATGACCGGCACCAGGCGCACGAGCGCGACCGCCCGCCAGCCGCCATCCTCCAGTCGCCGGACGAGGGGACCGAGGCGCGCCAGATCCGCCGGCGCGACCAGGCCGGCATTGATGTAGCGCGCCAGGCAGAACCCGGCTGCCGATCCGGCCACCGCGCCGGCGATCGACAACAGGGCGCCCCACCACAATCCGAACAGGATGCCGGCCACCCCCGCCATCACCGTGCGCGGCACGAAGAGGAGGCTTGCCACCACATGGGCCGCCAAGTACACGGCCGGCATGAGGAAGCCGAAATCGTCGATCCGCTCGCCGATGGCGGCGGCCTCGATGGCGTGGCGATGGATGTAGGCGAGGACGAGGCCGGCCGCGATGACGAGGACAAGCGCGAGGCGCAGCCAAATCGGCGCTCGGTTGCGGGTCTCGTCAACCATGGCGGAACCGTGGGCGAAGGCGCGGATGGCGGCACGTAGGGAGGAGCCGGACGCGTAAGATTCGGGCACCGCCGAGCTTTCAAGCCCTATTCGACGGCCGGCGGCGGCGGTGTGCCGAGGCCCCACTGCCACAGCGAGAACCCGCCGAACCCGGCCCCGGCGAACCCGACGATGGAGGCCTCGACCGCCCAATGTCCGACATAGAGCGCCGCGAGCAGCGTGGGAATGCCGCCTCCGGTCGCCGCCGTCAACACCACCGCGCCCCCGACCACGCCCACACCGACGCCGACGGCGATGGCTTGCTGGCGGGTCAGGCCGAAGATCGTGGCCTCGTCGGCGGGCGGCGGCTCGTCCGCCGCCACCGCCAGCGGCACGAGGGCCAAGAGCGCCATGAGGGCCACAACAAGGAGTCGACGCATCGCTCGGGATCCAGTCGCGGTCGGTTGCTTCAAAGGGGCCGGTCGCGGTGCGGCGTCGGCCCATGCCGGTGGTCGCGGATACGGCTCAAGGTAACCGACGGCGCGCCGATTCGCAACCTGCTAGCAAACAATTGGCCTCGTGCTAACTTTCGCCGATCCGAAAGGCACCATCGCGACTCGCTGTCCGGCGAAAGTTGGCACTGGGGACACGCCGGACGCGGGAGATTCGGGCAACGCCGAGCTTTCAAGCCCTATTCGACGGTCGGGGGCGGCGTCGAGCTCAGGGTCCGATCCCAGAGCCAATACCCGCCGGCTGCGACGACGGCGGCCTCGACCCAAAAATGTCCGACATAGATTGCCAATAGCAACGCGGGAATAATGCCGCCGCCGGTCACCGCCGTCAACACCACCGCACCGCCAACCACGTCCACGGCCAGGGCCACGGCCACGGCCGCGGCCGCGGCCACGGCTTGCTGGCGGGTCAGGCCGAAGATCGTGGCCTCGTCCGCAGTCGGCGGCTCGTCCGCCGCCGCCACCAGCGGCACGAGGGCCAAGAGCGCCATGAGGGCCACAACAAGGAGTCGACGCATCGCTAGTCCTCGCCGGCGCCGGCCAGCTTGCGGGCCTCGGCGCGCGTCAGCGGTTCGGCGGGGCGGGCCGCCAGTTCCTTGGCCAGGACCTGGCGGAATTTCGGCAGTTCGAGCTCCCAGTCGGCGAGCAACCGTTCGGCCAAACGCGACTGGGTCTCGCGGAAATGGTCCCCGACCAGCCCCTTGAGCACCGCCTCCCAGTGCGCCGTCTCGACCCGTTGCCAGAAGATCGAATCGGGATTCGCCCGGTCGTCGAACGTGTCCTGCGGGTCGTACACGAAGACCATGCCGCCGGTCATGCCGGCGCCGAAATTGTCGCCGACCTCGCCGAGCACGACCACGGTCCCGCCGGTCATGTATTCGCAGCCGTTCGACCCGCACCCTTCGACCACCGTCACCCCGCCGGAATTGCGCACCGCGAAGCGCTCGCCCGCCTGTCCGGCGACGAACAGCCGTCCGGCCGTGGCGCCGTAGAGCACGGTGTTGCCGACGATGGTGTTCTCATCCCAGCGCAGCGGCGAGGACGTCATCGGCCGCACCACGATCGTCCCGCCGGACAGCCCCTTGCCGACATAGTCGTTGGCGTCGCCGAACACCTCGAGCTTGAGGCCCTGGACCGCGAACGCGCCGAGCGACTGCCCGGCCGAGCCGCGCAGGCGTACGGTGATGTGGCCGCTCTTCAAGCCGGCCATGCCGAAGCGCTGCGTGATCATCGACGACAGCTTGGTGCCGATCGCGCGCTGGGTGTTGCGGATGTTGTAGGCGAGCTGCATCTTCTCGCCGTCCTCGAGCGCGGCGCGCGCATCCGCGATCATCCGCTCGTCGAGCGTTTCGGGCACCTCGTTGCGGCCGACCAGCGTGCAATGGCGCGGGAACTCGCCGGGATCGGCCTGCACGAGCAGCGGGTTCAAGTCGAGGTCGTCGAGATGTTCGTCGCCGCGCAGCACCTGGGTCAGCAGGTCGGAGCGGCCGATCACATCCTTGAGCGAGCGGAAGCCGAGCGCGGCGAGGATTTCGCGTACCTCCTCGGCGACGAAAGTGAACAAGTTGACCACCTTCTCGGGCGTGCCCTCGAACTTGGCGCGCAGCTTCGGGTCCTGGGTGCATACCCCGACCGGGCAGGTGTTGGTGTGGCACTGCCGCACCAGGATGCAGCCCATGGCGACCAGCGAGGCCGTGCCGAGGCCGTACTCGTCGGCGCCGAGCATGGCGGCGATCACCACGTCGCGGCCGGTGCGAATGCCGCCATCGACGCGCAGGATTACGCGGTGGCGCAGCCGGTTCAGGGTCAAGACCTGGTTGGTCTCGGACAGGCCCATCTCCCACGGCACGCCGGCGAACTTGATCGAGGACTGCGGCGAGGCGCCGGTGCCCCCGGAATGGCCCGAGATCAGGATCGCATCCGCCTTGGCCTTGGCCACGCCGGCGGCGATGGTGCCGACGCCCGAGCGCGCCACCAGCTTCACGCACACCCTTGCCATCGGGTTGATCTGCTTGAGATCGTAGACGAGCTGCGCCAAGTCCTCGATCGAGTAGATGTCGTGGTGGGGCGGGGGCGAGATCAGGCTGACGCCGGGCGTCGAGTGGCGCAGCCGGGCGATCAACTCCGAAATCTTGACGCCCATCAACTGCCCGCCCTCCCCCGGCTTGGAGCCTTGGGCGATCTTGATCTCGATCTCGCGGCAATTGTTGAGGTATTCGGCGGTCACGCCGAAGCGGCCCGAGGCGATCTGCTTGATCGCCGAGGAGGCGTTGTCGCCGTTCGCTCGCAGCTTGTAGCGTACCGGGTCCTCGCCGCCCTCGCCCGAGTCCGACTTGGCGCCGATGCGGTTCATGGCGATGGTCAGCGTCTCGTGCGCCTCGGGGCCGAGCGCGCCCAACGAGATCCCGGGCGACACCAGCCGCTTGCGAAGCTCGGTGATCGACTCGACCTCGTCGATGGGCACGGGCGTGCGGCCCGGCTTGAAGTCGATGAGGTCGCGCAAGGCGATCGGCGCCAGCTTGCGCACCGCCTCGCTGTATTTGCGGTAGGTGGCGTAGGAATCCGAGGCCACCGCCGCTTGCAAGGTGTGGATGAGGTCGCCGCCCCAGGCGTGGAGGTCGCCATTGCGGCGGTATTTGTAGAAGCCGCCCACGGGCAGCGCGATCACGTCCTCGCGCCAGGCGCGCGCGTGGAGCGCCAGGACCTGGCGCTGGATGCCGGACAGCCCGAGCCCCGAAATGCGGCTGGTCATGAACGGGAAGAACTCGGAGATCAGCGTGCGCGACAGGCCGACGGCCTCGAAATTGTGGCCGCCGCGGTAGGAGCTGATGACCGCGATCCCCATCTTCGACATGATCTTCAAGAGGCCGTCGTCGACCGCCTTGTGGTAGCGGCGGAGCGCCTCCTTGAGGGAAAGACCCGGGAACAGGCCGCGGCGGTGGCGGTCGGATATGGCCTCTTGCGCCAGATAGGCATTGACCGTGGTCGCACCCACCCCGATGAGGACGGCGAAATAGTGCACGTCAAGGCATTCGGCCGAGCGCACGTTGAGCGAGGTGAAGGTCCGGAGCTGCTGGCGCACGAGATGGGTGTGCACGCCGCCCGCGGCGAGGATCATGGGGATGGGGGCGCGCGAGGGACCCAGTTTCTCGTCGCTCAGGATCACGTGCGCGCAGCCGCCCCTAACGCCGTCCTCGGCCTCGCGCTGGATGCGCTTGAGCGCCTCCTTGAGCGCGCCCTCCCCGCCCGCCGGCTCGAAGGTGCAGTCGATCTCGACCGCGGTCGCGCCCATATAAGCGCGCATCGCCTCGAACTCCTCGGTCAACAGCACCGGCGATTCGAGCTGGAGCAGACGGCACTGGCTCTCGTCCTCGTCGAGGATGTTGCCGAGATTGCCGAGCCTGGTGCGCAGCGACATCACCCGCCGCTCGCGCAAGGAGTCGATCGCCGGGTTGGTGATCTGGCTGAAATTCTGGCGGAAGAAGTGGTTGAGGCCGCGATAGCGGTCGCAGAGCACGGCGAGCGGAGTGTCGTCGCCCATCGCGCCGAGCGCCTCCTTGGCGTCCTCGACCATCGGGTGGAGGATGAGCTCGAGGTCTTCCAGGCTGTGGCCGACCGCCACCTGGCGGCGTCGCAACTCGTCGCGGCCAAGCTGCGGGCGGAAGCCGGCGTCGGCCTTGATCAGGCTGTCGATCACCGTGATGTGCTTGACCCAGGTGCTGAACGGGCGCGATGCGGCGAGCTTCGCCTTGAGCTCGCGGTCGGCGTACAAGCGGCCTTCGCGAAGATCGACGCCGATCATCTGGCCGGGGCCCACCCGGCCCTTGGCGACCACGCTCGCCTCGTCGAGCTTGACCATCCCGGTCTCGGAGCCGACCACCAATAGCCCATCGGCGGTGATCACATAGCGGCAAGGCCGCAAGCCGTTGCGGTCCATGCCGGCGATCACCCAGCGCCCGTCGGTGGCCGCGATCGCCGCCGGGCCGTCCCACGGCTCCATCACCGCGTTGCAGTACGAGTACATGTCGCGCAGCGCGTGCGGCAACTTGGCGTCGGCCGCCCAGGCGGGCGGGATCATCACGATCTTGACCATCGGCAGCGGACGGCCGCCCCGCACCAAGAGCTCGAACACGTTGTCCATCTGCGCCGAATCCGAGCCCGGCTGGATGATCGGCTTCAGATCCTCGACCGCGGCGCCGAACAGCTCGTGCGCGAGGCGCGTCTCGTGGCTTTTCATCCAGTTGACGTTGCCCTTGAGGGTGTTGATCTCGCCGTTATGGGCGAGGACGCGGAACGGCTGGGCGAGCCGCCAGGTGGGGAAGGTGTTGGTGGAGTAGCGCTGGTGGTAGATGGCGAACGACGAGACGAAGCGCGGGTCCTTGAGGTCGGGGTAGAACTCCGCGAGCTGCTCGGCCAGGAACATGCCCTTGTAGACGATCGTCCGGCACGACAGCGAGCAGATATAGAAATCGACGATGTTCTCGGCCAGCGCCTGCTTCTCGATCCGCCGGCGCATGACATAGAGGTCGAGCTCGAAGCGCTCCTCGTCGAGGCCGCGCGAATTGGCGATCACGATCTGCTCGATTTCCGGCCGCGTGGCGTTGGCCTTGTCGCCGCACACCGCGGTGTCCACCGGCACCTGCCGCCAGCCGTGGACCGCGTAGCCCATGCGCAGGATTTCGGTCTCGACGATGCAGCGGCAGCGCTCCTGGGCCTCGAGGTCGTTGCGCGGCAGGAACACCTGGCCGACCGCCAGCCGCCCGGCGCCGGGCTTGAGCCCTTGGCGCTCGATATCGGCGCGGAAGAAATCCTGCGGGATCTCGATATGGATGCCGGCGCCATCGCCGGTCTTGCCGTCGGCGTCGACGGCGCCGCGGTGCCACACCGATTTCAAAGCCGCGATGCCGGCCTCGACCACCGCGCGGCGGGGCTTGCCGTCGATCGCCGCCACGAAGCCGACGCCGCAGGAATCGTGCTCCTCGGCCGGATCGTAGGCATGGGCGGCGATCAGGCGCTTTTCGTTCGCCGCGTACTCGCGCACGAACCGCTCGGCGACCGTTTCGATGGTTCCAATCCTGCGATCGCTCATGGCATTGCCTCCGCCGGCTCACTCGCGTTCGCCGGGCAAGTATTCGGGGTCGATAAGCTGCTCCCCCGTATAGGGGCAGTTTTCGGGAAAGGTTGATTTCAGCAATCCGGTCTCGCGCGCCGCGGAGTCGCGCGCGCGGCGGTATTGCTCTTCGCGCATTACGGCCAACACGCCCCGCAAGCTGGGGCTCTCCGTCAGCTTCTCGTGCACCTCAACCCGAGCCAATTCAATCGACAGCCGCCAGCTCTCGGTGCGATGGTCCGGCTGGAACTGCCACTTGAGGAGATGGAGCATCAAGGTACGCAAGTGGCTGCCGAGGGCGCGCTGTTCGGACTTGCCCAAGTCGTGAAGCTCCTCCGCGATGTGGTTCAGATCGAGTGCTTCGGTCGCGCTGCACCGCAGCCGCTCGACCTGGTCGAATACCCAGCCCGCGTAGTCGATCTCGTAGACGTTGAACAGGTCGATTCGACGCGCGTCGTTGCCCACAACGTCAAGAAAAACGATCCGCTCGAAGATAATGTGGACCTGACGGAAACGACCGCGAACATCGCGAGAGTTCGCCAAGGCCCCGACCTCGTCCATCACTGCCTGCTTGTCCAGGAAGCCGCCGAACTCCGAATTGTCGTAAACGGCGAGATCGCAGGCCGCGGGAG
>JBQTIU010000111.1:0-10806 GCA_052387815.1 Pseudomonadota bacterium | reverse complement strand
CGGGAGCTGCTGCGGTTGCAAGAAGAGGAAGTCGAGGACGAACTCCTCCTTGCGGTGGCTGATCATCATCAGGTTGGAGTAGACCCCGCTCGCCTGATGGGGGTCGATCTGCAGCTCGATCTGCTGTTGTGTGGATTGATCGTCGGCCATGCCTGCCCTGTCCCACAGGCAGCCCACCCCGCGCAACCGGCCAGTGCCGCGCGCCGTCGATCACCGCTCCCGCGGGCGTCGAGCGGGCCGCGCGGCGACGGCGTTGACTTCACCCCCCCTGCATGGTTGCTTCGCCCGTTCCAAGGTCAGGGGGAGGGCGCTGGCGGGGCTGGGAGAGAAGCGACAGGCCGTCAGGCAGCGTCGCGGACGCGGGGCCGGGGCCGTGGGACAGACGACCAGGAGCCCGAGCATGGGGTTGGAAGAGACGCTGGATGAGCTGAAGCGCCGCCACGCCGAAGCCGAGCTCGGCGGCGGTGAAGCGCGCATGGCCAAGCAGCACCAGGCGGGCAAGATGACCGCCCGGGAGCGCGTCGCCGCCCTGCTCGACCCCGGCACATTCGTCGAGCTGGACAAGTTCAAGACCCACCGCTGCACCGATTTCGGCATGGACGAG
The DNA here is from genome assembly GCA_052387815.1 of Pseudomonadota bacterium. Lineage (GTDB taxonomy): Bacteria > Pseudomonadota > Alphaproteobacteria > CACIAM-22H2 > CACIAM-22H2 > JBQTIU01. Next base: position 10,202 of record JBQTIU010000111.1, on the reverse strand, counting down.
AAGACCATCTTCGGCGACGGCGTGATCACCGGATATGGCAAGATCAACGGCCGCTACGTCGCCGTCTTCTCGCAGGACTTCACCGTCTTCGGCGGCTCGCTCGGCGAGGCGTTCGCGCAGAAGGTCTGCAAGGTGATGGATTTCGCCGTGCGCCAGGGCTACCCGGTCATCGGGCTCAACGACTCGGGCGGGGCGCGCATCCAGGAGGGCGTGCAGAGCCTGGCGGGGTACGCCGACATCTTCCTGCGCAACGTCGTCGCCTCGGGCGTGGTGCCGCAGATCTCGGCGATCATGGGACCGTGCGCCGGCGGCGCCGTCTACTCACCGGCGATGACCGACTTCATCTTCATGGTCGAGCACACCAGCTACATGTTCATCACCGGCCCCGACGTCATCAAGACGGTGACGCGCGAGGACGTGACGATGGAGGAGCTGGGCGGTGCGGCGACGCACTCGACGCGCAGCGGCGTGGCGCATTTTCGCACCGCCACCGACGCCGAATGCCTGGCGCGGATCCGCACGCTGCTGTCGTACCTGCCGTCGAACAACAGCGAGGATCCACCCGCGATCGAGCTGGGCGACGACCCGCAGCGGCGCGACGTCGAGCTGAACACCATCGTGCCGGAGAACCCGAACAAGCCGTACGACATGCACCAGGTGATCGAGCGGGTGATCGATGCCGGCAGCTTCTACGAAGTGCAGCCGGACTACGCCCGCAACATGATCATCGGCTTCGCACGCTTTGCCGGCCGCCCGGTCGGCATCCTCGCCAACCAGCCGAGCGTGCTCGCGGGGTGCCTCGACATCGACGCCTCCGTCAAAGGCGGCCGTTTCGTGCGCTTCTGCGACTGCTTCAACCTGCCCATCGTCACCTTCGTCGACGTGCCCGGCTTTCTGCCCGGCACGGCGCAGGAATACGGCGGCATCATCAAGCACGGCGCGAAGCTGTTGTTCGCCTTCGCCGAGGCGACCGTGCCCAAGGTCACGGTCATCACCCGCAAGGCCTATGGCGGGGCCTACGACGTCATGTCCTCGAAGCACTTGCGCGGCGACCTCAACTACGCATGGCCGACCGCCGAGATCGCGGTCATGGGGCCCAAGGGGGCGGTCGAGATCATCTTCCGGGCCGATGCGGCCGACGCCAAGAAGATCGAGGAGCGGACCGAGGAATACCGCCGCAAATTCGCCAACCCCTTCATCGCCGCTTCGCGCGGCTTCATCGACGACGTGATCATGCCCCGGGCCACCCGGGGGCGGATCGCCCGCGCGCTCGCCATGCTGCGCGACAAGAAGCTCGACAACCCGTGGAAGAAGCACGCCAATATTCCGCTGTGAGCGCCCCGCCCAAAGCCAAGCCGCGCGCCAAGCGCGCGGCCGCCAAGCCCGGCGGTCCGCCGTTCCGCAAGCTGTTGATCGCCAATCGCGGCGAGATCGCCTGCCGGGTGATCCGCACCTGCCGGCGGCTCGGCATCGCCACCGTCGCGGTCTATTCGGACGCCGACGCCGAGGCCTTGCACGTGCGCGAGGCCGACGAGGCGGTCCGCATCGGTCCGCCGCCCGCCCGCGCGAGCTATCTCGACATCGACGCCATCCTCGCCGCCTGCCAGCAGACCGGCGCCGAGGCCGTCCACCCCGGCTACGGCTTCTTGTCGGAAAATCCGGCCTTCCCCATGGCCCTCGCCAAGGCGGGCATCGTTTTCGTCGGCCCCGATGCCGCCGCCGTGGCGGCGATGGGCGACAAGATCGCCGCGAAGAAGCTGGCCCATAAGGCCGGGGTCAAGACCATCCCCGGCCATCTGGCGGCGCTCGCCGACGCCGAGCAGGCGGTCGGAATCGCGCGGCGCGTGGGATATCCGGTGATGCTCAAGGCGGCGGCGGGCGGCGGCGGCAAGGGGATGCGCATCGCGCGCGACGATGGCGAGGTCCGCGCCGGCTTCCGCTCGGCGACCAACGAGGCGAAGTCGAGCTTCGGGGACGAGCGCGTATTCATCGAGAAGTTCATCGACGAGCCGCGGCACATCGAGATCCAGGTGCTGGGCGACGGGCACGGCAGCATCGTTCACTTGGGCGAGCGCGAATGCTCGATCCAGCGCCGCCACCAGAAGGTGATCGAGGAAGCGCCGAGCCCGTTCCTCGATGCGCGCCTGCGCGCCGAGATGGGGGCCCAGGCCGTGGCGGTGGCCAAGGCCGTCGGCTACCGGTCGGCCGGCACGGTCGAGTTCCTCGTCGATGCCCGGCGCAACTTCTACTTTCTCGAAATGAACACTCGGCTGCAGGTCGAGCACCCGGTGAGCGAATGCGTGACCGGCCTCGACCTCGTCGAGCTGATGATCCGGGTCGCCGCCGGCGACAAGCTGCCGCTCTCCCAGGCCGAGCTGCGGCTCGAGGGTTGGGCGATCGAGGCGCGGATCTACGCCGAGGATCCCTTTCGCAACTTCATGCCCGCGGTCGGCCGGCTCGCCCTCTACCGGCCGCCCGCCGGCGAGGGAGTTCGGATCGACAGCGGGATCTCTGAGGGCGGCGAGATCGGCATCCACTACGACCCGATGATCGCCAAGGCGGTCGGGTACGGCAAGGATCGGGGGGAGGCGATCTCCCGCCTCGCCGCGGCGCTCGATGCGTTTTGCGTTCGCGGGGTCGCCCACAACATCCCCTTCCTGGCGGCGATCATGGCCCACCCGCGCTTCCGCGAGGGCCGCCTGTCGACCGGCTTCATCGCCGAGGAATTCGCGACCGGCTTCGATGGCCGCGAGATGAGCGCGGCGCTGCGGCGCAAGCTGGTCGTCGTGGCCGCCGTCCTCAAGCGCCGCCAGGCCGAGATCGAGACCGCGATCGCGGGCCAGCTTCCCGGCCGCGAGGCGAAGATCCCGGCGCGCTTCGTCGTCCGGCTCGAGGGCGAAGACGCCGCGGTGGATGTAGCTCCTTCCGGCGAGCGCTACGCGGTCGCGATCGGCGACGACACGGCGAGGGTCCAGAGCGACTGGCGGGCGGGTCGGCATCTGTTCGAAGGCGAGTTCGACGGCGCCCCGCTCGCGGTCGCGGTCGAGCGCCTCGGCTCGGGCTGGCGGCTCGTTCACGGGGGCGCCCGGGTCGAAGCGCAAGTCTTGAGCCCGCGGGTGGCCGAGCTCGCCGCCCTCATGCCCGTGAAGCGGGCGGCCGACACCGGGCGCTTCCTGTTGTCGCCGATGCCGGGCCTCTTGAAGTCGATCGCGGTGAGCGAAGGCCAGGACGTCAAGGCCGGCGAGGAGCTGGCGGTGGTCGAGGCGATGAAGATGGAAAACGTGCTCAAGGCCGAGCGCGACGGAACGGTGGTCCGGCGCCTCGCCTCGGCCGGCGACAGCCTGGCGGTCGATCAGAAGATCCTGGAATTCAGGTGACGGCGGCGGGCGATGCGGACCCTCTCGCCTCCCGAGGCCGGCGTATGGCAGCGGCGTGGCGCGTGGTTCTGGCGGGCCCACGACGCCAATGCCGGTCCCCATCCGCTCGCGCCGGGCCCACGCCAGGCGGCGCTGCTGGCCGAGCTCGAGACGGTGTTCTGCGCCGGCGCCTGGGCGGGGGCGGTCATCCTTGCCTGGACCCTCGTCGAGGCCGAGACGCGGCAAGACGAAGGCGCGCGCCCCGATCCCGACCTCGACTGGCTGCGCGAGCGGCGCAACGCCCTCGTGCATGTCGGCGCGGCGGGCGCGGCGGAGCCCGACGAGGCGGCGCTCGAGGCGATCGCGCAGGGCGCGCTCAGGGTGGTCTTCAAGACCCTGTTCGCCGGAGCCTGGCGATGACGGAGGTGGCGGTGGAATTGCGGATCGCCGGCTTGGTCCAGGGGGTCTTTTACCGCGCCTGGGCGGTCGAGCGCGCGCGCCGCCGGGGCTTGCGCGGCTGGGTGCGCAACCGGCGCGATGGCAGCGTCGAGGCGCGACTGATCGGGCCGGCCCCGGCGGTCGAGGCGATGATCGAGGATTGCCGGCAGGGACCGCCCGGGGCGCGCGTCGAGGCGGTCGAGCGCGTCCCCGCCGAAGACGACGGCTCGCTCGGGTTCCGGACGCTGCGCAGCGAATAGCAGGCCGCGGCATCAGACCAGGGCCGGTTCAGGGGCGCCTCGATCATGCGGCGCGCCGCCGCGGCGAGGAACGCCGAACGGCTCAGCCCCTGTTTCGCCGCCGCGGCGTCGACGCTGGCGAGCAGCCCCTCTTCGATCGAGACGTTGAGCCGCACCGCCTTGCCCGGCAGATCGGCGCGGATCAGGACCCGCGCGGCTTCGCGAACCTCGGGATCGCGCTGAATGGCTTCGAGTGGGGTCGGTTTGGGCAGGGGGTCGCCGTCGATCATCATCAGGGCGATGTGGCCTCGCAATGCTTGCTCGGCGTTGATGGCGGCCTCATGAACCGTCTTGCCGTGGCTGACGCAGCCCGCAAAGTCGGGAAAGAACGCCCCGAAGCCGCGCCTTCCACGCTCGATGACGGCGACATAGTAAGCGATCGCCATGCCGCAACTCCCTTATCTCAGCTTGATGTCCGATTGATGCCCGACTGCCGCTCGATGCTCTTGAGGGTCCCGATCGGCAGGTCCCTTGCGGGGTGCGGCGCTGTCACCTTGCCCGGCTTCACCGGGTGCTTCAGGTGATGATGGCTGCCGGTCCTGCCCGCGAGCACCCCGCCGTCGGCCTTGCGCTGCTTGAGAACTTCTCTGCTGCCAAGGCTGCTCGGCATGCGGCACCGATGGCGTTGTGTAATATATACACAAGGACCGCGAGGACATCAAGACGGGGGATACCCGAGGCGAGCGCAGCGTCGCTCGCGCGCACGCTGCTGGACACCGCGGCAACCGCCGCAGCGGGTCCGCTCAACGGGGGCAGGCCGAAGCGCAGGACAACGAACGCCGCGCCGAATATCGCAAACACGAGAGCGGCGGTCTGCCACGGCGTGGGTATCTGGCGAAGCTCGCCCTCGATGCCGGCGACGCGGCCTTTCAGTTCCGCAAGCTCGGTTTCGACTTTTCGGAGCCGGTCATCGATCTTCACCAGGACGGGTTCGATGCGACGCAAGATTTGCAGCGCCTCGTCGTCTGGACCGTGTTCGGGCGGCTTGGTGGCGGCGACGGACACGAAGGCATCTTGGGCGAACGAATGGGGCCCGTCCATCGAATCGCGGATCGTCCGGATTTTTTGGCGCGCTGCCGCCGATCGGCGGCTCGGCCCGGATCGAGCTTCAAAACGACTGGCCGGCTACGCCAGCGCGGGCCTTCGATCCGAACACCCCCTCGAACGCCGCCTTGAGGGCCATATCGACCTCGCGCATCTGGGCGGCGACCCCGAGGTCCAACAGCGAGGTGACGCCGTGGCCGCGCACGCCGCACGGCACGATGCCCGCGTAGTGCGACAACTCGCAACTGACGTTGAGCGCCACGCCGTGATAGCTCACCCAGCGGCGCAGCCGCACGCCCACCGCCGCGATCTTGTCCTCGCGCCCGCCGCGCCGCGCAACCCAGATGCCGACCCGGCCCGGCCGGCGCTCGCCGGGCACGTTGAAGCGGGCAAGCGTGGCGATCAGCCAGTCCTCGAGCTTGCAGACAAAGGCGCGCGCGTCCTGCCCGCGCGGCCGCAAATCGAGCATCACGTACGCGACGCGCTGTCCCGGCCCGTGATAGGTGTATTGGCCGCCCCGCCCGGTGGGGTAGACGGGGAAGCGCCCGGCATCGAGGAGATCGGCGGGCTTCGCCGACGTGCCGGCCGTGTAGAGCGGCGGGTGTTCGACGAGCCACACCAGCTCCGGGGCGGCGCCGGCCCGGATCGCCTCGACCCGGGCCTCCATGAAGGCGACGGCCTCGAGGTAGCCGACCGGGCGATCGCTGAGCGACCAGGCGATCGCCGCCGCGTGCTCCCGCCATGCCATTTGAGACCTCATCCCCGGCGCTTGCGAAGCCCCCGGCGATTTGGTATGCCGGGCCACCCCGGCTGGCAAGACCCAGTCTTGCCGTGCGCTTGCCTCACGCGGTCGTGGCGGAATGGTAGACGCGCTAGCTTGAGGTGCTAGTGGGGGAAACCCCGTGGAAGTTCGACTCTTCTCGACCGCACCACTGCTCTCCGGCCGCCGGCCGCTCGGCCCGCCGGTCCGCGGCTGAGCGATGGCGGACGACCGGCCGCGCGAAGGCGCCCACATGACGGACGGCGCGTTCGTCCCCGCCGACGCCGAGTTCGCGAAGCGCGTGCGCGCGAGCTTCGCGCGCCAAGGCATCGTGCGCTCGATCGGCGCCGAGCTTGCGAGCGTCGCGCCGGGCGGGTGCGAGATTCGCCTCCCCTTCAAGCCGGAGCTCACCCAGAGCCACGGATATTTTCAAGGGCGGCATCGTCGACACCATCCCCGATTCGGCCGGCGGCTATGCCGCCTACAGCCTGGTGCCCGCCGACTCCTCGGTCTTGACCGTCGAATACAAGCTCAACCTGATCGCGCCCGCCGGCGGCTTCGCTTGGGGCCACCAGCCGCCCGCGGCCGTCTGACGATGCATCCTCCTATGAAAGCAGGTACGAGAGTCCGGCCATGATCTCCAACCGGCTCCCCGATTTCGATTTCGGCCTCGGCGAGGCCGCCGACCTGCTGCGCCGGAGCGTCCGCAGCTTCGCCGCCGCCGAGATCGCCCCGCGCGCCGCCGACATCGACCGGCGCAACGAGTTCCCCGCCGATCTGTGGCCGAAGATGGGCGCGCTCGGCATCCTCGGCGTGACGGTCGAGGAGGAGTACGGCGGCGCCGGCATGGGCTATCTCGAGCATTGCGTCGCCATGGAGGAGGTGAGCCGCGCCTCGGCCTCGGTGGGGCTGTCCTACGGCGCGCATTCCAACCTCTGCGTCAACCAGATCCGCCGCAACGGCAGCCCCGCGCAGCGGCGGCGCTACCTCCCGAAGCTGGTCCAAGGCGCGCACGTGGGCGCGCTCGCCATGTCGGAGCCCGGCGCGGGCTCGGACGTGGTCGGCATGCGCACGCGCGCCGAGCGCAAGGGCGACTGCTACGTGCTTGACGGCAGCAAGATGTGGATCACCAACGGGCCCGACGCCGACGTGGTCGTGGTCTACGCCAAGACCGACCCCGCCGCCGGGGCGCGCGGCATCACCGCCTTCCTGATCGAGAAGGGCTGCAAGGGATTCTCGACCGCCGCCAAGCTCGACAAGCTCGGCATGCGCGGCTCCAACACCTGCGAGCTGGTGTTCGAGGACTGCGAGGTGCCGGCGGAGAACGTGCTGGGCGAGGTCGGCAAGGGCGTTGGCGTGCTGATGAGCGGGCTCGATTACGAGCGCGCGGTGCTGGCGGCGGGGCCGCTCGGCATCATGCAGGCCTGCCTGGATGCCGTCGTGCCCTACGTCCACGAGCGCCAGCAATTCGGCCAGGCGATCGGCGAGTTCCAGCTCGTCCAGGGCAAGCTCGCCGACATGTACACGACCATGAACGCTTGCAAGGCCTATGTCTACGCCGTGGCACAGGCTTGCGACCGCGGCCGCAGCTCGCGCAAGGATGCCGCCGGGGCCATCCTCTACGCGGCCGAGCGCGCGACGCGGCTCGCGCTCGATGCGATCCAGCTCCTGGGCGCCAACGGCTACATCAACGACTATCCCACCGGGCGCCTGTTGCGCGACGCCAAGCTCTACGAGATCGGCGCCGGCACCTCCGAGATCCGCCGCTGGCTCATCGGCCGCGAGTTGTTCGAGGAGACGGCATAGGGGCGATCGGGCGCCGCCGGCCTTGGCGGCGATCCCGGTCTGTCCGTAGCAAGTTAAAATGTCCGGGTTTTGTAGCACATCAAATGTCCGCTTTGTTGGCCGCCGCGCTCGGGGCGAGTCATCGACTCGGCGGCCGAGGGCAAGCGGACGATCCTCAAGCTCATATACGCGCCGATGATCCGTGCGGCCGAGCGATGGCGCACGGGAAGGCGCTGCGGGCGCCAAGCGCCAAGCGGATAAGCCGGTAATCGGATTGCTATTTCCGGCCGCTCCGGATCATTTGATGATCGAGCGGGACAAAGGCTTAGGGACATTGCCGGCGCGGGGCCTCTTCGGAGGCCCCTGCTTTTTCCGGCATCGGGATCGGGACCTTGTCTCCTCTCCCGGGACGAGCGGAATCCCGATCGGGGGTCGACGCGCACCTTTTCATGCGCTAATATCGCATCATTAAAGATGCGAATTTGATGAGGCTGCCCATGGACATCACCAAGGACATCCGACCGCTCACCGAGTTCAAGCGCGATACCGCCCGCGTCGTCGCCCACCTCAAGGAAACGGGCCGCCCCTCCGTGCTGACGGTCAACGGCAAGCCCGCACTGGTCGTCATGGACGCCCAGGCCTGGCAGGAGATGCAGGACGAGATCGAGTTCGCCCGGACCGTGACCGGTATCCGGAATGGGCTGGAGCAGGCCGATCGCGGTCAGGGCGTCGAAGCCGGAGCCCTCTTCAGGAAGCTCAAGAAGACGAAGGCATGAAGCGCGACCGGGTGATTATCACGCCCTTCGCGGCCGACAACATTCGCGAGGCCTACGCATGGTATCTGGCCGAGAACCCCACCCATGCAGTGAAGTGGCTGGAAGGCATCGAGGCGGCGATCCTGGGCCTCGAAACCCTACCCGAAGCGCATGGTCTGGCACCGGAAAGCCGGGCATTCGGTCGGGACATCCGACAACTTTTGTACGGCAGCAGCAGGCGTTGGCGGGTATTCTTTGTTGTCGAGGAAATGACTGTCCACGTTCTTCACGTCCGACACGGGAGCCGTGATTACTGGCTCCCGTGAGAGACTATGGCGTCATGTTCCAATGCGTCGTATGCGAATCGCCTCGAACAACCGGCGCAGGCCGTAGCTGCGCAGGATCGAGACGACCCACGACGTTGGTCACGGCCTCGACCATCGACATGCGCCGGGATTGTTTCCTGCGGCCTAGTCGAACTTTACCCCTTTGTCTGTCTCCAGGTTGTTGATCGGGCGGAGTTTTTTGCTGGTTCGAGGCTGATCTTGTGGCCATGTAAAAGCGCTGGGGTAATGTCACGTGTTTTGTGTCAGCAGGAAAGGGGTATTGACGCCCTGGTTGCGGTTTTCGTGAGTGAAGACGGCGAACAGGATGCGGTCCATGCTGGTGCGGTCGAAGAATACGCCCATGGCGCGGGTGCGGCGGCGGATTTCGCGGAAGCGGCGCTCGATGGCGTCGGTGGTGCGCACGGCCTTGCGCTCGGCAGGGGTCTTGTAGCGGAAGCAAGTGAGGAGGTCGTCGAGGTCATTGCGCAAGCAAGCGACGGCGGTTGGGTAGCGGTCCTGCCAGCGTTGGGCGAAGCGCCGGGCGGCGGATCGTGCGGCGACGAGGTTGCTGGCCTTCATGATGGCGTGCAGATCGCGCTTGATGGCGGCCTGGTCGGCGACGCGAACCTTGTTGAGGACGTTGCGGATCTTGTGCGCCCAGCAGCGCTGGACGGGGATGGCGGGATAGACGGTGGGCAGCGCGGCCAACCGGCCGGCGCCGCCATCGACGCAGATGATCTCGAGGGCCTGGCCCGGGAGGCCGCGGCGGTAGAGGTCCGACCGGAACTGCTCCCACGGGACGGCACTCTCGGCGACGGCAAGGCGGAAGTCGATGCGCGAGGCGCTGCCTCGCGCCTTGCGGCCGTCGGGGCGGATGCCGAGCGCGACCAGCACCGGCCGGCGGATCGCCCCGGCGCCGGTCTTGCGAGCGAGCACGACGCCGTCGAGCAGGAGGGCGCGGTAGCGGTCCTTGAGCGGCCGCCGGTGGAAGGCGGCCACCGCGGCGTCCAAGCTCTGGGCCGCCCGGCTGACGGTGGCGGCGCTCGCCGGCCGGCCGCGCACGGGCAAGAGCGCCGTCGCGACCTTGCGGGTCGACAGGCCGAGGACGAAGCAGGCGAGAATCCTACGGTCGATGTGGCCGGCCCGGCGGGCATAGGCGCGCACCACGGTGAGCGGGTTGAAGCGCCGCGTGCGCGGCACCGCAAGCTCGATATCGCCCAGCTCGGTCAGCAGGTGGCGCCGATCCGAGCCGTTGCGCCGGTCGGCGGCGCCGGCGCCGGCGACCGCCACCGCCGCCAGATGGCGGTCGATCGCCGATCCCATCTGGCCCTGGAGCACGTCGGCGAGCGCTTGGCGGCCGAACGGGCGATAGTCCTCGCCCCGTTCCAGGCCTTGCGCCTGCATCTGCTTGATTCCTTCAAAGGCCACCGGCAAACTCC
>JBQTIU010000110.1:0-9127 GCA_052387815.1 Pseudomonadota bacterium | reverse complement strand
GGGGCGGGTTTGAAACCCGCCCCTACGCGATCGATTGGCGAAGGATGCGTGTCGGGGCGGGTCTGTGACCCGCGCGGGCGGGTTTGAAACCCGCCCCTACGCGATCGATTGGCGAAGGATGCGTGTCGGGGCGGGTCTGTGACCCGCCCGGTTCGAACCCGCCCGTCTGATCACTCCCGATTCATCCGGTTGCTGACCAGTTCCTCGACCACCGTCGGGTCGGCGAGCGTCGAGGTGTCGCCGAGCTGGTGGTGCTGGTTGGCGGCGATCTTGCGCAGGATGCGCCGCATGATCTTGCCCGAGCGCGTCTTGGGCAGGCCCGGCGCCCACTGGATGAGGTCGGGCGCGGCGATCGGGCTGATCTGCTTGCGCACCCAGCCGACCAACTCCTTGCGCAGGTCCTCGCTCGGCTGCTCGCCCGAGTTGAGAGTGACATAGGCGTAGATGCCTTGACCCTTGATGGCGTGCGGGAAGCCGACGACTGCGGCCTCGGCCACCTTGGCATGCGCGACGAGCGCGCTTTCGATCTCGGCGGTGCCCAGGCGGTGGCCGGCGACGTTGATCACGTCGTCGACGCGGCCGGTGATCCAGTAGTAGCCGTCGGCGTCGCGACGGCATCCGTCGCCGGTGAAATACAGGCCCGGGAAGGTCTTGAAATAGGTGTCGATGAAGCGCTGGTGATCGCCGTAGACCGTGCGCATCTGCCCCGGCCAGGCCTCGGCGATGCACAGATTGCCGTCGCCCGCGCCGTCGAGCCGTTTGCCGTCGTTGTCGATGATCACCGGGCGGATGCCGAAGAACGGCTTGGTCGCCGAGCCGGGCTTGGTGGCGATGGCGCCAGGCAGCGGCGTGATCAGGATGCCGCCGGTCTCGGTCTGCCACCAGGTGTCGACGATCGGGCAGCGCCGCTCGCCGACCACGTTGTGGTACCACAGCCAAGCTTCGGGGTTGATCGGCTCGCCGACCGTCCCCAGGAGGCGCAGCGATTTGCGGCTGGTCTTCTTGACCGGCCCGTCGCCTTCGCGCATGAGCGCGCGGATGGCGGTGGGGGCGGTATAGAAGATATGGACCCGGTGCTTGTCGACCACCTGCCAGAAGCGCGAGAAATCGGGATGGTTCGGCACGCCCTCGAACATCAGCGAGGTGGCGCCGTTGGCGAGCGGCCCGTAGACGATGTAGGTGTGCCCGGTCACCCAGCCGACATCGGCGGTGCACCAAAAGATGTCGCCGTCGTGGTAGTCGAACACGTACTGGTGGCTCATCGCGCCGTAGACCAAATAGCCGCCGGTGGTGTGCAGCACGCCCTTGGGCTGGCCGGTCGAGCCCGAGGTGTAGAGAATGAACAGCGGGTCCTCGGCCCCCATCTCGACCGGCGGGCAGTCCGGGGCGGCCGCCGCGCATTCCTCGCGGTACCAAAGGTCGCGTCCGCCCATCCACTTGATGTCGCCGCCGGTCCGCCGCACCACCAGCACCCGTTGCACGTCGGGACAGCTCTTGAGGGCCTCGTCGGCATTGGCCTTCAAGGGCACTTTGCGGCCGCCGCGCAGGCCCTCGTCGGCGGTGATGAGGTAGGACGAACCGCAGTCGCGGATGCGACCGGCCAACGAATCGGGCGAAAAGCCGGCGAACACCACCGAATGGGTGGCGCCGATGCGCGCGCAGGCCAGCATGGCGAAGGCCAGCTCGGGAATCATCGGCAGATAAATGGTCACCCGGTCGCCCTTCTTGACGCCGTGCTTCTTCAAGGCGTTGGCGAGCCGGCCGACATGGTCATAAAGCTCGGCGTAGGAGACGTGCCGCTGTTCGGATGGCGAGTCGCCCTCCCACAGGATCGCCGTCTGGTTGGCTCGGGTGGGCAAGTGGCGGTCGATGCAGTTGGCGCTGGCGTTGAGCGTGCCGTCATAGAACCAGCGGATGTGCACGTCGCCCGCGTAGGAGCAGTCCCTGACCTTGGTATAGGGCTTGATCCAGTCGAGCCGCTTTCCGTGCTCGCCCCAGAACCCCTCGGGGTCCTTGATCGAGAGCTCGTACATCGCCTGGTATTTCGCCGCGTCGATCCAGGCCGAGCGGGCGATGCGGTCGGGGACGGGAAAGAGGTCGTCTTGCGACATGGCTCGCGGTCTCCCGGTTGGGTGGCGGCCGGCCGGGATTATTGGCCGAAAAAAGGCCGCCAAACAAGCACATGTCCGGGAGGCAAGCTCGATCGGCGCCGCGGGCGGGTCGAAAGACCGGCGAGGCGCGAGGCGCTGCCGCGCGGCCTCGCTCCTACAAGGGGAATTTCAACGCCGAGGGCGCCCTAGGGAATGAAATTGCGCGCGATGCCCCAACCACCCCGTTAACGATGTGGTAACCACCTTTGCGGCAGATTAGCGCCGGCAGCCAGGGAGCGGTCCAAACCATGGGAACCTCGGAGGGCGGGGGGGGGCGCACGGCGGACTCCAACCGGCCGGAAACCGAAAGGGCCGGTCTCAGCGGCCTTGGACAAGGCGTCTGGACAACGGTCTTGGACCCGCGCCGCCTGTGGCGCCGCCCGATCGGCATCGCGCGCAAGTTCCTCGCCGCCCGGCTGTGCCTGCTCGCTCTGAGCGCGGTATCGGTCGGTACCGTGTGGTGGTACCTCCATTCGATCGATCGCCGGGTCGCCGAGTTGACGGAAACCGCCCAGCCGGCGTCGGCCGCCGCCTATGAGATGGAAATCAATGCCATCGGCGCCGGCATGGGGGTGCTGAAGTATCTCCTCCACCCCGACCCCGCCTTTCGCGAGCGCTTCGAGAAGGACCGCGAGGATTTCGCGCGCGCCAACCAGGCCTATCTTGGCCTGGTCAACACCGCCGCCGAGCGCGAGATTGGAGACAAGCTCCGCGCGCTCCATCAGACCTACGCATCGATAGGCGAAAGCCTGATCGAGGCCAAGGACAGGCAGGTCGCAAACATTCGCGACTTCACGCGTTCTGCCACCGACATTGAGCAACTTATCGATGCCGACCTCACCTTGGAGGCCGGAGTCGCCGCGCCGGAGATCGGGGAGTTACGGGCGACGCTATCGACGCTGATGACCGAAACCGCCGAACTGTCCTTGTGGGTCGCATCCTACATCGCGTCCTCGGACAGTTCCATGCTGGCCGAAGCCTGGCATGAGATGCGCGAGATCGCCGCCCTCCTCGACCGGCTCGGCCAGATGCCATGGCCGCAAGCGAACGCGGCATGGATCGAAATCCTTGGCGGAGCCTTTGCCAGGTATGGCGCGGTTCTCGTGGCCATCCAGACCGTCCAGACATTCATCGATGGCAACTCGCTCGAGCTCATCGCCTTGCGCCAGCACCTCGACGGTATCATCGACGAGGAAATCCAGGTGCGGGCCGCCCACAATCTCAAGGAATCCGAGCGGCTCATCCAGCTCCAGGTTCGGATCGCGCAATTCGTCCTCTTCTCGCTCGGCGGGCTCCTCCTCCTCTACTCGATTCTAGAGGCGTTGGTGCTGAAACGCGCCATCCTCGACCCCATCTTGCGGCTGAGCGACGGCACGCTCAAGCTCAGTCGCGGCGAGCTCGGGCACCGGATCGAGGTCCAGGGCGAGGATGAAATCGGCGAGCTTGCCATTAGCTTCAATCGCATGGCCGGCAAGCTCGGGCGCATGCAAGGCCGGCTCGCCTCGGCGAACGCGCGGCTGCAAGCGGAAGTCGAACGGCAAACCGGCGCGCTGGTCGAAACTAATGAGAGACTGACGGACAAGCTGGAGTTGCAGCGCCGGACGGAGGCGGAACTCAGGGCGGCCAAGGAGCAGGCCGAGCGGGCCGACTTCGCCAAGAGCCAGTTCCTCGCCAACATGAGCCACGAGCTGCGCACGCCCTTGAACGCCGTCATCGGCTTCTCGGATCTGATGTGCAACGAACTCTGCGGACCGATCGGCAACCCGCGCTACGCCGAGTACCTGCGCGACATCCGCGCGAGCGGCCAGCACCTGCTGGCGATCATCAACGACATCCTCGACATGGCGAAGATCTCCACCGGCAAGGTGGAGCTCGACGAGTCCGACATGTCCCTCGCCGAGGCGGTCGAGGCCTGCTTGCGCCTGCTTCGCCAGCTCGCCGCCGAGGCCAAGGTCGAACTCTCGTCCGCGATCCCCGCCGACCTGCCGCGAGTGAGAGCCGACCCTAGGATCGTCAAGCAGATCGTGCTCAACCTGTTGTCGAACGCGGTCAAGTTCACGCCGGCCGGGGGCCGGGTCTGGGTTGCGGCGGCCTTGAAGAGCGGGGGCGAATTGACGGTTGCGGTCCAGGACACCGGGATCGGCATCGCGCCCCAGAACATGGCGAAGGTGCTGGCGCCCTTCGGCCAGGTCGAGAACCAGCTCACCCGCAAGTACGAAGGCTCGGGGCTGGGCCTGCCGCTCGCCAAGGCGTTCGCCGAGCTGCACGGGGCGAGCCTCGGCATCGACAGCGTGCCGGGCGCCGGCACCACCGTCGCGATCACGTTCCCGGCGGCGCGGGTTCTCGCGAACCGCCCGGTCGAGGCCGCCGCCGCCGACTGACCGGCCTCCGGTCGGTCATACGGGCGGGTCTTAAGACCCGCCCCCACAGCGATCAATGCAATATCGGTCGCATAGGGGCGGGTTTGTAACCCGCCCGCGTCGAACCGGCCCCCCCCGTGAGGCAATGCCCGCCCGTGCGCGGGAACGGATGGCGGCCGCGGCCTTTTCTTGTTACCTTGCTGTGGAGCCGATGTCCGCCGGCGGCCCGCGCGCCGGCGCTCAGCCATTTGTCGAACGGAGGCCAGCGATGAAATATTTGCCGTGCGGCCGATCCCTCGCTCGCTCGGGCCTGGCGCTTGCCGCCATCGTCGCGCTTGCCGGCGCGGGGCTTGCCCAAACGATCGAGGACAGGCTCGTCATCGTCACCTCGTTCCCGCGCGACTTGACCCAGCCCTTCGCCCAGGCGTTCGAGCGCCGGCAGCCCGGGACCAAGGTCGAAATCCTCAACCGCAACACGGCGGCGGCCGTCGCTTACGTGCGCGAGACGCGCGCGTCCCCGCCGGACCTGTTCTGGGCCTCGGCGCCCGACGCCTTCGAGGTGCTGAAGAAAGGCCAGCTCCTGCAGAAATACGCGCCCAAGGCCCAGGGCATCCCGGCCAAGGTCGGGACCTATCCGATCCACGACCCCGAGGGCTTCTACATGGGCTTCGCCGCCTCGGGCTACGGCATCATGTACAACACACGCTACTTGGCGGCCAACAAGCTGCCGGCGCCCAGCCAATGGGACGATCTCAAGAAGCCGATCTATTTCGGCCATGTCGGCATCTCGGCGCCGTCGCGCTCGGGGACCACGCACCTGACCGTCGAAACGGTGCTCCAGGGCGAAGGCTGGGCCAAGGGCTGGGCGACGATGCTCGAGATCGCCGGCAACTTCGCTTCCGTCTCCGACCGCAGCTTCGGGGTGCCCGATGCGGTCAACAGCGGCCAATACGGCATCGGCATCGTCATCGACTTCTTCGGCCTCGCCGCCAAGGCGAGCGGCTTCCCGGTCGAGTTCGTCTATCCCAAGGTCACCACCATCGTGCCGGCCAATGTCGGCGTCATCGCCGGGGCGCGCCACCCGCAAGCCGCATCCGCCTTCGTCGAGTTCCTGTTGTCCGAGGACGGCCAGGCCATCCTGCTCGACCCCAAGATCCGCCGCCTCCCCGTCCGGCCGGCGACCTACGACAAGGCCCCGCCCGACTACCCCAACCCGTTCAAGGACGCCTCGCTCGGCGCCGCGGTCAAGTTCGACGCCGATCTCTCCGAGGCGCGCTACGAGCTGTTGAACTCGCTCTACGACCGGCTCATCACCTTCCGCTTGAAGGAGCTCAACGAGGCGTGGAAGACGATCCACGCCGCCGAGGCGGCGCTTGCCAAGAAGGCGGATGCAGAGGGGCAGCGGCTCATCGCCCGGGCGCGCGCGCTTGCCACCTCCGTGCCGATCACCGACCGCCAGGCCGGCGACCCGCAGGTCGCGGGCGCGTTCCAGTCGGGCCAGAAGGACAAGCCGGTCCGCCAGGCGGAATACGAGGAGCAGTGGGACAGCTTCGCCAAGCGCAACTACGCCGAGGCGAAGTCGCTCGCCGAGCAGGCCGCGCGGGTCGCGCGCTAACCGGCCCGTGGCGCCGGTGAGCGGCGGCGGTCGGGCCGGGCGCCGCCCGTGACCGGCGCCGCGCTCGCCGCCCCGTGGCGCCGCGCGGCCGGCGCCGAGCTCGCCGTGGCGGTCCCGGTCGCCCTGTTCCTGCTCTTCTTCCTGGTCGTCCCGGTCGCCCAGGTGATCTTCGTCGCCTTTTGGGACCGCGGCCCGACGCTCGTCCACTTCGCCGATTTCTTCCGCACCTCGCTATTCCGCGAGTCGTTCTGGAACTCGGTGTGGGTGGCGGCGATGTCGGTCGCGCTCGCCTCGGCGATCGCCGTGCCGCTCGCCTACCTGGTGGCCCGGTTCGAGTTCCGAGGGGCGGGCCTCGTCCACGCGCTGGGCGTCGTGCCCCTGGTCATGCCGCCATTCGTCGGCGCCGTCGCCATGCAGCTCGTCTATGGGCGGAACGGCTCGGTCAACTTGATCCTCGATGCCCTGTTCGGGTTCAAGATCCCGTTCATGGACGGGCTCAACGGCGTCATCTTCGTCGAGGCCATCCACTACTTCCCCTTCATCCTCTTGAACCTGTCGGCGGCGCTCGCCAACATCGATTCCTCGATGGAGGAATCCGCCCACAACCTGGGGGCGCGGGGCTTTGCCCTGTTCCGCCGCATCGTGTTCCCGCTGGCGCTGCCCGGCTATATCGCCGGGGCCGCCCTGGTCTTCGTCAAGGTGTTCGACGATCTCGGCACGCCGCTCCTCCTCAACGTCACCAACATGCTCGCCCCCCAGGCCTATCTCAGGATCACCTCGGTGGGCCTGGCCGATCCGGTCGGCTACGTGATCTCGGTCATCATGATCGCCTTCTCGCTGCTCGCCATGGGGCTGGCGGCCCTCGCCCTTCGCGGCCGCGACTATGCGAGCCCGGTGCGCGGCAGCGGGCTTTCCCGGCGCCCCCTCAAGCCGGCAGCCCACCTCGCGGCCCATGCCTTCGTCGTCCTCATGCTCCTGGTCGTGCTGTCGCCGCATATCGGCATCTTCCTGTTGTCGATCGGCACGATCTGGTCGTTCAGCGTGCTGCCCGATGCCTTCACCCTCGCCCACTACGCCACCGTCGTGCAGAACTCGGGCGCCTTCCTCGCCAACACGCTCCTCTATTGCGCCCTGGCGGCCGGCCTCGACGTCGTGCTGGGGACGGCGATCGCCTACCTCATTCTGCGCACCCGGCTGCCCGGCCGGAACCTGCTCGATTACATAGCCACGGCCTCGCTGGCCGTCCCCGGCGTGGTGCTCGCCATCGGCATCCTCAGGGCGTATTTCGGCGTCAGCCTGCCGCTTGGCGGCGCCTCGCTCGCCACCTTCTGGGGTATGCTGGTGATCGCCTATGCGGTCCGGCGGCTGCCCTACGCGTTGCGCTCGTGCATGGCGGCGCTCCAGCAGCTCCACGTCAATCTCGAGGAAGCGGCGGCGACGCTCGGCGCCGGCCGTCCCGCGACGGTGGCGCGAATCGTGGTGCCGCTGATGGCGGGGGGGATGCTGGCCGGGTTCGTCATCAGCTTCGCCACCGCCGCGGTCGAGCTGTCGGCGACGCTGCTGTTGGTCACCCGGGATGTCGACGCGCCGCTGTCCTACGCGATCTATATCTTCATGCAGACCCCGGCCGGGCGCGGCCCGGGGGCGGCGCTGGGCGTGATCGCGGTCGCCGTCGTTACGCTCGGCACGTGGGCCGCCCACCGGATCGTCGAAGGCCAGCGGCGCGCGCGGGCGGCCGGCTGGCGAGGGATCGAATGACGGCGCCCGACCCCGCTGCCGGCGTGGCGATCGAGGGCGTGTCGTTCGGCTACGGCGCGACCCGCGTCCTGGTCGACGTCGACCTGGTCGTTGCCAAGGGAGAATTCTTCACCTTCCTCGGCCCCTCGGGCTCGGGCAAGACGACGCTGCTGCGGCTCATCGCCGGTTTCGGGGCGCCGTCGGCGGGGCGCATCCTGGTCGGCGGGCGCGATCTGGCGCCGGTGCCGCCGTGGCGGCGCAACGTCGGCATGGTGTTCCAGAACTACGCGCTGTGGCCGCACATGAGCGTCGAGCGCAACGTCGCCTTCGGGCTCGAGCAGCGCCGCCTGCCGCGGGCCGCAATCGCGCGCCAGGTCGCGCGCATGCTCGACCTCGTCGGCCTCGGCGCGTTGGCCCGCCGCCGCCCGGCCCAGCTTTCGGGCGGCCAGCAGCAGCGCGTGGCGCTGGCGCGCACGCTGGTGATCGAGCCCGAGGTGCTGCTGCTCGACGAGCCGTTGTCCAACCTCGATGCTCGCCTGCGCGTCGAGATGCGCTCCGAGCTCAAGGCGCTCCAGCGCCACACCGGGGTGACCGCGATCTACGTCACGCACGACCAGGAGGAAGCGAACGCGATGGCCGATCGCATCGCGCTCATCGACCGCGGTCGCATCCAGCAGGTCGGCACCCCCGTCGAGCTCTACGACCGGCCGGCCAATCGCTTCGTCGCTTCCTTCCTCGGCACCGCCAACCTGATCGAGGGTGAAATCGCGCTGGCCGGCGAGCGGGCGGTGTTTCGGGCGGCTGGGATCGAGATCGCGTTGACCGGCCGCCCCGGCCCGGGTCCCGCCTGCCTCGCCTTCCGGCCGCAGACCGTGGCGCTGTCGCCGGGACCGGCTTCCAGCTCGCTCGAGGGCACGGTCGAGCGGCGCGAATTCCTGGGCGGCGTCGTGCGCTATGTCGTCGCCGTTGGCCGCCACCGCGTCGTGGTCGACCACCCCCACCGGCGTGGGCGCCCGGCGCTGGAGGCGGGCAGCCCGGTCGCCCTCGCCCTCGACCCCCAGGAGGTGAGCGTGCTAAAGGACTGATCCCGATCCCGTGTAGGGGCAGGTCTCAAGACCCGCCCCTACACGCATCCTTCGCCAAACGGTCGCGTAGGGGCGGGTTTCGAACCCCCCCGCGGGCCGGTCTAAAGACCCCCCCCCACACCCCCCCCCACCCATAGGGTTGCACGCAACCAACGCGGGTACACCCAAACCGTAACCACC
>JBQTIU010000109.1:0-44128 GCA_052387815.1 Pseudomonadota bacterium | reverse complement strand
CGTAGCACATGAGTTGTCCGGCATGTTCGCACTCTGTTCATGGAGGTGCGAATGCGACGGACAACGGTGTTATGGGAGATCTGGGTCATGAGGTTCGAGGACGCGATATCGTGGTATCGCCGGCGACAGCTCTCGGCGAGCGAGGCGGGGGAGTTGCTGGGGATATCGGAGCGGCACTTTCGCCGGCTGTGTGGGCGCTACGAGGACGAGGGGGAGGCGGGTCTTTGCGACCGGCGGCTGGGCAAGGTCTCGCCGCGGCGGGCGCCGGCGGGGGAACTGGAGCGGGCGCGGGCTTTGTATCGCGAGCGCTATGGAGACTTCACGGCCAAGCATTTCCACGAGCATCTGCAGCGCGACCACCATTACAAGCTGAGCTACACGCTGACGCGGCTGACGTTGCAGAAGGCGGGGCTGATCGAGCGCGCGAAGCGGCGCGGGGCGCATCGCAAGAAACGGCCGCGCCGGCCGTTGCCGGGGATGATGCTGTTCCAGGACGGCTCGCAGCACGCCTGGATCCCGGGGCTCGGCCACCAGCTCGACCTGATCGTCACCATGGACGATGCCGACGGCCGCATCTACTCGGCGTTCCTGGTCGCCGAGGAAGGGACCGACAGCAGCTTCCAGGGGCTCATCGAGGTGATCGAGGGCCACGGGCTGTTCGGCTCGCTCTATGTCGACCGCGGCGGGCACTATTTCCATACGCCCAAGGGCGGCGGGCCGGTGGACAAGGAGGCACCGACCCAGGTGGGCCGCGCGCTTGCCCAGCTCGGGGTCACGCTCATCCCCTCCTATTCGCCCGAGGCGCGCGGCCGCATCGAGCGCATGTTCCAGACCTTGCAGGGGCGGCTGCCGCAAGAACTCAAGCTCAACGGCATCCCCACCATCGCCGCCGCCAACCGCTACCTGCGCGAGGTCTTCTTGCCGGACTTCAACCACCGCTTCGCGGTCGCGCCGGCCGAGCCAGGCACGGCCTTCATTGCCTATGTCGGCCGGCCGCTCGCCGAGATTCTCTGCCGCCAGGAGGAGCGCACCGTCGGCAACGACAACACCGTGCGCTACAAGCGATTGAGCCTGCAAATCCCGCCCCAGCGCCACCGCCATCACTATGTCCGGGTGCGCGTCCGGGTCCACGAATACCCCGATGGCACGGTCGCCATCTTCGACGGTCCGCGCTGCCTCGCCCGCTACGATGCCAAGGGTTGCCTGAGCGATGCCCAGACAAAAGCAGCGTGAGTCCGTGCCAGCCGGGCGGCGCACCACGGCCACAAGATGCCGGACCGCGCCCCAGCCTCACGCTCGCCCCGGTGGGTCCACAGGGACCTCCCGCGCCCGTCGCGCCGCGTGCGCCAAGCGCGCCGCGCCGCGCGCGGGTCCCTCCTATGGACTACCGGGACGACCTCCATCCCAGCCCCCCAGCAACCGAACCCGACACCACCCTGCGGCCGCGTCCCTCCGCTTCGCGCGCCGTCCGCTTGCCCTCGGCCGCCGAGTCGATGACTCGCCCCGAGCGCGGCGGCCAACAAAGCGGACATTTGATGTGCTACAAAACCCGGACATTTTAACTTGCTACGGACAGGCAGACCCGAACGCCGCCGGGCTGGCATCGGCGCTGGCGGCGGTCTACATATTGGGGCATGAGCGAAGCCCGACGTTTCGTCCCCAAGGACGAGCATGACGCCCGGCCGATCGTCCTGCACGGCCCCGAAGCCTGCGCGGGCATGCGGGCCGCCGGGCGGCTTGCCGCCGAGGTGCTCGACTACATCACGCCTTACGTGCGCCCGAGGGTCAGCACCGGCGAGCTCGACCGGCTGTGCCACGACTTCATCCTCGCGGCCGGCGCGATCCCGGCGCCGCTCGGCTACCGCGGCTTCCCGAAGTCGATCTGCACCTCGGTCAACCACGTGGTCTGCCACGGCATCCCGAGCGAGCAGAAGATCCTGCAGTCGGGCGACATTCTCAATATCGACGTGACGGTGATCCTCGACCGCTGGCATGGCGACACCAGCCGCATGTTCTGCGTCGGCGAGGTGGGCGTGAAGGCCCAGCGCCTGGTCGACGTGACCTACGAGGCGATGATGCGCGGGATTGCGGCGGTCAAGCCCGGCGCCACGCTCGGCGATATCGGCCACGCCATCCAGAGCTACGCCGAAGCGCACCGGTTTTCGGTGGTCCGCGATTTCTGCGGGCACGGACTGGGGCGGGTCTTCCACGACTCCCCCTCGGTCTTGCATTACGGCGAGCCCGGCGAGGGCGTGACCTTGCGAGAAGGCATGTTCTTCACCATCGAGCCGATGATCAATGCCGGACAGTGGGACGTGAAGGTGCTCGCCGACGGCTGGACCGCGGTGACCAAGGACCGCTCGCTGTCGGCCCAGTTCGAGCACTCGATCGGCGTCACGGCGACGGGGCACGAAATCTTCACCCTGTCGCCCGCCAACCTGCATCGGCCGCCTTATGGCTGAGCCCGGACAAGACGAGAAGCCGCATTACCTCGGCCACCGGCAGCGGTTGCGCGAGCGCTTCCGCAAGGACGCCGGCCAGGCGTTCCCCGATTACGAGCTGCTCGAGCTGCTGCTGTGCGCCGCCATCCCGCGCCACGACTTGAAGCCGCTCGCCAAGACGCTGATCCGCCGCTTCGGTAGCTTCGCGGCCGCGATCTCGGCCGAGCGAGCGGCGCTGCTCGCGGAGAAGGGCATGAGCGAGACGGCGGTCGACCTCCTGCACGCCGTGCGCGAGGCGGCGGTGCGTCTGGCGCGGGCCGAAATCATGGGCCGCCCGGTGCTCGGCTCGTGGCAGAAGGTCCTCGACTATTGCCGCACCGAGCTGGCCCACGCCGGCGTCGAAGAGTTCCGCGTGCTGTTCCTCGACCGCAAGAACGCGCTGATCGACGACATCCCGCTCGGCAAGGGCACGGTGGACCACACCCCTGTCTATCCCCGCGAGGTGGTCAAGCGTGCGCTCGAGCTCGGTGCCTCGGCGATCATCATGGTCCACAACCACCCCTCCGGCGACCCGGCCCCGTCCAAGGCCGACATCGACATGACCCGCGAGGTCGTCAAGGCGGCGGGCGCGGTGGGGATCGCGCTCCACGACCATATCGTCATCGGCCGCCACGGCCACGCCAGCTTCAAGACCCTGGGGCTGCTGTAACGCGCCCGCAGGCGCACGGCCCCGCGCTTGCCGCGGCGCGGGTCGCGGGGTTAAGGTTGCGCCGCCCGAGATCCGCCAAGCCGCGGATCGGCGGCGAAGGAGCCCTTGTCCATGCGCGCGATGCACGACCTCGCCGGCGCCGAGCCCCACCTCTCCAGGCCGATCGACCGCAGCGAGCACGAGCTCACCCAGTTCGACAGACACGTCGATGCCCTGCTCTACCTCCTGTCGCGGCCGTCGTGCCGCCTCATCCGCGTCGACGAGCTACGGCGCGCCATCGAATCGCTGCCGCCCGACCGCTACCACGCGCTGAGCTATTACGAGCGCTGGCTGCAGGCGATCCACGACCTCTTGATCGAGAAGCGCGTCCTCGCCAGGGATGAGGTCGCGCGCAAGATCGCCGCGCTCAGCGCCGAGGGCGCCCCATGAAGCCGCGCTTTCAAGTGGGCGACGGCGTGCGGGTCCGGGACGCCTGGCCGGAGGCGGGCCCCGCCCGCGTGCATGTCCGCACACCCCATTACCTGCGCGGCAAGGCCGGGGTGGTTGAGCGGGTGCTGGGCGCCTTTCCGAACCCCGAGGAGCTCGCCTTCGGCAAGCCCGGCCTGCCGGCCCGACCGCTCTACCACGTGCGCTTCCGCCACCGCGACCTGTGGCCCGCCGTCGCCGGCGCGCCGCGCGACACCCTCATGGCCGACGTCTACGAGCACTGGCTCGAGCCCAAGGAGACCCGACATGGATGAACGGCAGCCCGCGCCCGGCCACGGCCATCGCGACCACGCGGGCCTTGCCGAGACCGGCGGCCCGCGGGCCGAATATCTCCTGCTCGAACGGGCGGTGCGCGAGCTGTTGATCGACAAGGGCCTGTTTGCGGCCGACGATTTGCGCCGCCAGATCGACCTTATGGACTCGCGCAGCCCCGCCTTGGGCGCCCGCCTGGTGGCGCGCGCCTGGGTCGATCCGGCATTCAAGCGTCGGCTCATCGCCGATGCCAAGGCGGCGGCGGCGGAGCTGGGGATCGATGTCAGCGGCATGCCGGCCCTCGTCGTGCTCGAGAACACGGACGACCGCCACCACGTCGTGGTGTGCACGCTGTGCTCGTGCTACCCGAAGGCGATCCTTGGCGTACCGCCGGCCTGGTATAAAAGCGCCGAATACCGCTCGCGCGCCGCCGTCGACCCGCGCTCCGTGCTGCGCGAGTTCGGCACCGAGTTGGCGCCCGATGTCGAAGTCCGGGTCGCCGACTCGACCGCCGACATGCGCTATCTCGTGCTGCCGCGGCGGCCCCCCGCCAGCGAGGGCATGAGCGAAGCCGAGCTCGCCAAGCTGGTCACCCGCGACAGCATGATCGGGCTTGCCCACCCGCTGGCTCCCGCCCCCATCGAAGACTGACGGTCGCGAAGGCCCGACGTGATTGCGCGCTACAGCCGGCCCGAGATGGCGGCCATCTGGGCCCCCGAGACCCGCTATCGCATCTGGTTCGAGATCGAGGTCCACGCCGCCGACGCCCAGGCCGCCTTGGGCGCGATCCCGAAATCGGCGGCCCGGGCGATCCGGCGACGGGGTCGGTTCGAGGTCAAGCGCATCGACGAGATCGAGCGCGAGACCAAGCACGACATGATCGCGTTCCTGACCAACCTCGCCGAGCATGTCGGGCCGCCGTCGCGCTTCATCCACCAGGGGATGACCTCATCGGACGTACTCGACACCTGCCTCGCCGTCCAGTTGACCCGGGCGGCCGACCTGCTGCGCGCCGATATCGACCGCGTGCTCGCCGCGCTCAAGCGCCGCGCGTTCGCGCACAAGCTGACGCCCTGTATCGGTCGCAGCCACGGCATCCATGCCGAGCCGACCACCTTCGGCCTCAAGCTCGCCGGGTTTCATGCCGAGTTCGCGCGGGCCCGGGCGCGGCTCGGCGCGGCGCGGCGCGAGATCGCCACCTGCGCGATCTCGGGGGCGGTCGGCACCTTCGCCAATGTCGATCCCCGTGTCGAGCGCCATGTCGCCGGCCAGCTCGGTCTCGCCGTCGAGCCGATCTCGACCCAGGTCATCCCCCGCGATCGCCACGCCTTTTTCTTCGCCACACTGGCCGTCATCGCCGCCTCGATCGAGCGCCTGGCGATCGAGATCCGCCATCTCCAGCGGACCGAGATCGGCGAAGCCGAGGAGCATTTCAGCCGCGGCCAAAAAGGCTCCTCGGCCATGCCGCACAAGCGCAACCCGGTGCTGGCGGAAAACTTGACGGGGCTGGCGCGCCTGGTCCGCGCCGCGGTCGTGCCGGCGCTCGAGAACGTGGCGCTTTGGCACGAGCGCGACATCTCGCATTCGGCGGTCGAGCGGGTGATCGCGCCCGACGCCACCATCGCCCTCGATTTCGCCCTCGATCGGCTGGCCGGGCTCCTCGACAAGCTCGTCGTCTATCCCGACAACATGCGGTCCAATCTCGAGCGCTTGGGCGGCCTCGTCCATTCCGAGCGCGTGCTGCTCGCGCTCACCCGCTCCGGCATGAGCCGCGAGGCGGCCTACGAGGCCGTGCAGCGCAACGCCATGCAAAGCTTGGGGACGGGGGAGAGTTTCCGCTCCCTCGTCGAAGCCGATCCGCGGATCGCCGGCCGGCTCGGCCCGGATGCGCTCGAGGCGCTGTTCGACCTCGGCCACCACTTGCAGCACGTCGAGACGATCTTCCGCCGCGTCTTCGGCCGGCCGGTGCGACGCCGGAAATCGCCCCGGCGCACGGCATAGTCATGCCCGAGCGGGAAAGGAACGCCGCGCCCTCAGCCCTGCTTGGCGATCTGTTCCTTGGCCGTGTCGAGCAGGCGGTCCATCTTCCGGCGCACTTCCTCGGCGGTGGCGCTCACGCCCTTTTGGGCCAGGTCCTTGAGGATCTTTCTCATCACGTCCTCGTCGCCGGGCTTTTCGAAGTCGGCGGCGACCACGTCCCTGGCATAGGCCTCGGCCTCGCCGCCGTGGAGCCCCATCCTTTCCGCCGCCCATAGCCCGACGAGCTTGTTGCGTCGGGCATTGACCTTGAATCGCAGCTCCTCGTCGTGCTTGTACTTGGCCTCGAACCCTTTCTGGCGGTCGTCGAACGTCGTCATGAATCGCCTCGCTGGCTGTCGCCCCGGCCCGGCCGGAGGTCCTTGGGGGAACATTGAAAACGCGCCAGCAACTAGACCCTAATCCACCCGCCGTCAATCGTTGAGAGCCTGGCGCCCGCATGTGCACGCTCGTGATCCTGCGTCGGCCCGGAGCCGAGTGGCCGGTGCTGATCGCCGCCAACCGCGACGAGATGAAGGACCGGCCGTGGCGGCCGCCGGGGCGGCATTGGCCGG
Source organism: Pseudomonadota bacterium (assembly GCA_052387815.1). Lineage (GTDB taxonomy): Bacteria > Pseudomonadota > Alphaproteobacteria > CACIAM-22H2 > CACIAM-22H2 > JBQTIU01. The sequence continues at coordinate 37,649 of JBQTIU010000109.1, read as the reverse complement.
ATCGGCCGGAGGTGAGCGCGGGCCTCGACGCGCTCGCCGGCGGCTCGTGGCTCGGCCTCAACGACCATGGGGTCGTCGCCGGCGTCCTCAACCGTCCCGGCACGCTGGGCCCGGCGCCCGATCTGCGCTCGCGCGGCGAACTGGTGCTTGAGGCGCTCGATCACGCCGATGCGGCCGTGGCGGCGGCGGCCTTGCGGGCGCTCGATCCGCGCGCCTACCGGCCATTCAACCTCGTCATCGCCGACGATCGCGACGCATGTTGGGTGAAGTCGCTGGGGGCCGAGGGGCCGCCCGCGGTCGCGGTCCGGGACATCCCGGCGGGGCTGTCGATGATCACCGCCCACGACCTCAACGACAGCGCCTCGGCGCGCCTGCGCTTCCACCTGCCGCGCTTCGAGCGGGCCGCGATCCCCGATCCGGGGCGCGGCGATTGGCGGGACTGGGAGGCGCTGCTGCAAAGCCGCGAGGCCGAGCCCGGCGCCGGGCCCGAGGGCGCCATGACCATCGTCATGGACAGCGGCTTCGGCACCTCCTCCTCCTCGCTGATCGCGCTTCCAAATCGAAACGCCGACTTGCGCCCCGACCCGATCTGGCGGTTTGCGGCCGCGGCCCCCGATCGGCCCTGGTTTCACGACATAACCATCTGATATTCATTCGATATCAGGCGTCGTTGCGGTGCGCTCCCCGAGCCTGTATACAGTCGGGGCACAAGGGGGCGCTTGACTTGTTTGGCGTGGTGGTGCCCCCATCCGGCCGCCTCGCGGCCCGTGGCGGAAGCCCTCATGACCCGACGCAAACAGATTTACGAAGGCAAGGCCAAGATTCTGTTCGAAGGCCCCGAGCCGGGCACGCTCGTCCAGTACTTCAAGGACGACGCCACCGCCTTCAACAACAAGAAGCGGGGCATCATCACCGGCAAGGGCGTGATCAACAACCGCATCTCGGAATACCTGATGACGCGACTCGAGGAGATCGGCGTGCCGACGCACATGATGCGCCGGCTCAACATGCGCGAACAGCTGGTGCGCGAGGTCGAGATCATCCCCATCGAGGTGGTGGTCCGCAACGTCTCCGCCGGCAGCTTCTCGCAGCGTTACGGCGTCCCCGAAGGCCAGCCCCTGCCCCGCTCGATCGTCGAGTACTACTACAAGAACGACGAGCTCGGCGACCCGATGGTCTCCGAGGAGCACATCACGGCCTTCGGCTGGGCATCGACCCAGGATCTCGACGACATCATGGGGTTGGCGCTGAGGATCAACGATTTCTTGACCGGCCTGCTGTTCGGCGTCGGCCTCAAGCTGGTCGACTTCAAGATCGAGTTCGGTCGCTATTGGAACGACGACGAGATGCGCATCGTGCTGGCCGACGAGATCAGCCCGGATACCTGCCGGCTGTGGGACACCAAGACCAACGAGAAGCTGGACAAGGACCGCTTCCGCCGCGACCTCGGCAAGGTCGAGGAAGCCTACCAGGAAGTGGCGCGGCGGCTCGGCATCCTGCCCGAAAGCGGTCCGCGCGACCTCAGGGGCCCGAACATCATGCAATAAGAGGATGAGCGGCGCTTAACCCATGCAGGCCCGCATCCACGTCACTCTCAAGCCCGGGGTCTTGGACCCGCAGGGCAAGGCGATCGGCCACGCGCTCGCCAGCCTCGGTTTCGAAGGCTTCGGCGAGGTGCGCCAGGGGAAGTACATCGAAATCGAGCTCGCCCTCGGCGATCCTACACGGGCGCGCGAAACGGTCAAGGAGATGTGCGAAAAGCTCCTCGCCAACACCGTCATCGAGGACTACGCGATCGAGCTTGCGGAGTGAGCGGGTGTCCTTGCCCCATTAGCCCATGAAAGCGGCCGTCATCGTCTTCCCGGGATCGAACCGCGAGATCGACGTCGCCGGGGCGCTGGAGCGCTCGTCCGGCCAGGCCCCGGTCATGGTCTGGCACCGCGACCAGGAGCTTCCTGCGGTCGACCTCATCGTGCTGCCCGGCGGCTTTGCCTACGGCGATTATCTGCGCTGCGGGGCGATGGCGGCGCGCTCGCCCGTCCTGCGCGAGATCGCCCGGCGCGCCGCGGCCGGCGTGACGGTGATCGGGATTTGCAACGGCTTCCAGATCCTGTGCGAGGCCGGCTTGCTGCCGGGCGCCCTCCTGCCCAATGCCAGCCTCAAATTCACCTGCCGCGACGTTCACCTCCGGGTCGAGACCAGTTCGAGCCCGTTCACCTGCCGCTACCATGCCGGCGACGTGCTGCGCGTGCCGATCGCCAACCACGACGGCAATTATTTCGCCGACCAAGCGACCCTCGAGCGGCTCGAGGATGGCGACCAGGTCGCCTTCCGCTACTGCTCGCCCGCCGGCCGCATCGACGCCTCGTCCAACCCCAACGGCTCGGCGCGCAACATCGCCGGCATATTGAACGACCGCAGGAACGTGCTCGGCCTGATGCCGCATCTCGAGAACGCCGTCGATGCCCTCCTGGTCTCAGCCGGCGGCGGCTCGACCGACGGGCGGGCGATGTTCGAGGGCCTCGCCGGCGCCCCCGCGTGATGGCAGCCTCCCTTGGCCTTAGCCGCGAGATCGTCGCCCGGCACGGCCTGTCGGCCGCCGAATTCCGGCGCGTCAGGGACATCCTCGGCCGCGAGCCCAACCTCGTCGAGCTTGGCATCGTCTCGGCGATGTGGAGCGAGCACTGCTCCTACAAGTCCTCGAAGCGGTGGCTCAAGACGCTGCCGAGCCAGGCGCCGTGGGTGATCTGCGGGCCCGGCGAGAACGCCGGTGTGATCGATATCGGCGATGGCCTCGCGGCGGTGTTCAAGATCGAGAGCCACAACCACCCCTCGTTCATCGAACCCACCCAGGGGGCGGCGACTGGGGTGGGCGGCATCCTGCGCGATGTGTTCACGATGGGCGCGCGCCCCATCGCCAGCCTCAATGCTCTGCGGTTCGGCGATCCTGCCCATCCCAAGACCCGCCACCTGGTGGCGGGCGTGGTCGCCGGCATTGGCGGCTACGGCAATTGCGTGGGCGTGCCGACCGTCGGCGGCGAATGCAACTTCCATCCCGCCTATAACGGCAACTGCCTCGTCAACGCGATGACGGTCGGCCTGGCGCCCAGGGATCGCCTGTTCTTTTCGGTTGCCGCCGGACCCGGAAACCCGGTGGTCTATGTCGGTGCCAAGACCGGGCGCGACGGCATCCACGGCGCCACCATGGCCTCGGCCGAGTTCGACGACCGATCCGAGGCCAGGCGCCCGACCGTCCAGGTCGGTGACCCGTTCACCGAAAAGCTGCTGATCGAGGCCTGCCTCGAGCTCATGGCGACCGATGCGATCGTCGCCATCCAGGACATGGGCGCGGCCGGCCTCACCTCGTCCGCGGTCGAGATGGCCGGCAAGGGCGGCCTCGGCGTCGACCTCGACCTCGACCGCGTGCCGGTCCGCGAGGCCGGCATGACTGCCTACGAGATCATGCTCTCCGAGAGCCAAGAGCGCATGCTCATGGTCTTGAAGCCGGGCGCCGAGCCGGTGGCGGCGACCATCTTCGCCAAGTACGAACTCGATTGCGCGACGATCGGCCGGGTGACCGCCACCGGCCGGCTCGTTGTTCGCATGAACGGACACCTGGAGGCAGAGTTGCCGTTGGCGCCGATGGTGAGGGAGGCGCCCGAGTACGACCGGCCGTGGCACCCCTCGCCCCGGCGCCCGGCGGCCGAACCCGCGTCGGTGCCGGCGCACGAACCGGGTGCGGCGCTCAAGCGCCTGATGTCCTCGCCGGACCTGGCGAGCAAGCGCTGGATCTGGGAGCAGTACGACTATCTGGTGCGCGGCCATACCATCCAGCGCCCGGGGGGCGATGCGGCGGTGGTGCGCGTCCCCGGCACCGGCAAGGCCCTGGCGCTGGTGACCGACTGCACGCCGCGCTACTGCCAGGCCGACCCGGAAACCGGCGGGGCGCAGGCCGTGGCCGAGAGCTGGCGCAACCTGACCGCGGTCGGCGCCCGGCCGCTCGCCATCACCGACAACCTCAATTTCGGCAACCCGGAGCGCCCCGAGATCATGGGCCAACTGGTCGGCGCCGTCGCCGGCATGCGCCGAGCCTGCCTGGCGCTCGACTATCCGGTGGTCTCGGGCAATGTCTCGCTTTACAACGAGACGCAAGGGCGGGCGATCCTGCCCACGCCCGTGGTCGGCGGAGTGGGCCTGATCGAGGACGCCCGCAAGACCGTCGATCTCGCCTTCAAGCGGCCCGGCGAAGTCATTCTGCTGATCGGCGCCACCGCGGGCTGGCTCGGCGCGTCGCTCTACTTGAGCGTGCTGTGTGGCCGCGAGGACGGCCGGCCGCCGCCGGTCGATCTCGCCGCCGAACGCCGCAACGGCGATTTCGTGCGTGCCCTCATCCGCGACGGCCGCGTTTCGGCGTGCCACGACCTTGGCGACGGGGGTCTGTTGGTCGGGCTTGCGGAAATGGCGCTCGCCGGCGACTGCGGTTGCGATCTCGCGCCACCCCGCTCCGAGCTGCCCCTCCACGCCGTTCTGTTCGGAGAGGACCAGGCCCGCTACGTGGTCGCGACCCCGGCGCCGGCACCGATCCTGGCCGCCGCCGCAGGCGCAGACGTGCCGATCGCCGCCATCGGCACGACCGAGTCCGGGCGCGCGTTGACTCTGGGAACGCGCCCGCTTATATCCCTTGAAGAGTTGCGGGCCGCGCACGAAGGCTGGTTTCCGGGTTTCATGGCCGGGCCGTGACCCATACGTTATTTGGGGTCTTTCGATGGCGATGCCGGCCGCCGAAATCGAGAAGCTGATCCGCGACGCGATCCCCGATGCGCACGTGACGATCGAGGACTTGCGCGGCGACGGCGACCATTACGCCGCGCACGTCGTCTCGGCTGCCTTCAAGGGCAAGACCCGCGTCCAACAACACCAGATGGTCTATGCGGCCTTGCAGGGCCGCATGGGCCAGGAGCTGCACGCCATGGCGCTGCAGACTTCGTTGCCCGAAGGGGCGTGAGCCCCCACCGCCCTCCGCGTTCAAGGAGATTTTCATGACCGATCCAACCCTCGCCGAGCGCATCAAGCAGGATCTCGACTCGAACGACGTCGTCCTCTACATGAAGGGCAGCCCGGTGTTCCCGCAATGCGGCTTCTCGGCCGCGGTCGTGCAGGCGCTGACCAACCTCGGCGTCAAGTTCAAGGGCATCGACGTGCTCTTGGACCCCTCGATCCGCCAGGGGGTCAAGGAGTTCTCGAACTGGCCGACCATCCCGCAGCTTTACGTCAAGGGCGAGTTCGTCGGCGGCTGCGACATCGTGCGCGAGATGTATCAGTCCGGCGAGCTCAAGCAGCTCCTGCAGAGCCGCGGCATCGAGGTCCGGGCGTAGGGGCGCTAAAAGGGCGGGTCTCGAGACCCGCCCCTACGCGACCGGTGTAGCAATATGCGTGTAGGGGCCGGTTTCAACCCGGCCCGCGTCTGGGCGGGTTTGGACCCGCCTTTTTTGTCGCCGCTAGCCGGCGTTCCGGCCGAGCAGGATATCGAACATTCCGGTGAGCGCGCCGGCTTCGATGTGCGAGGCCGGCGCCAGCGCGACGATGACCGCGGCGCGCATGGCCGGGTCGCGGACGCCGTTCAAGACGAAGTCGCGCTCGTTGCCCGGCTCGCCCTCGACATACATCTGGGTGATCAAGCGGCCGTCCGGCGTCGTCACCGCGAAGTGAATGTGCGGGGTGCGACCCGGATAGGGCACCGGGCGGATGGTCCGGAACCGATAGGCTCCGTCGGCCGCGCTGACGGTCTCGCCGTAACCCTGGAAGCCGGGATCGAGCGGCGCATCCCGCCGGTCGGCAGGATGGTGGTAGCGGCCGAAGGCATTGCACTGCCAGATCTCGACCCGCGCGCCGGCGACCGGCCGGCCGGCCGCGTCGCGTACGCGCCCGAAAACATGGGCGATCTGGCCCCGCGCCGGGGCCGGCGAGCCGGCGACGCTCGCCAAGTCGTTGTCGCGCTCCAGCGGCAGCTCGCGGGGATAGAACGGCCCGGCGCCTTGCCGCGGCGTGGCGATCAGGGCTTGAGCGAACGACGGCGCCGCGCCGCGCCAGGCGACGAGGACGCCGGCGGCAAGCGCGCGAGTTAGCAGATGGCGACGGGCGGAGTTGGGACGGTCTGGCATGACTGGGGCTCCCTCACCGGAACGGACGAGGTCTGGTCGGCGGGCGCAATGTCGGGCGCGACCGGGGCCGGCATATCCAACGGTTCGCCGAGCGGCAAGTCAAGCTCGGCGCGCGGCAATCGGGATTCGTGCAGCGTCAATTCGACGCGCGGCGTGCCGACATCGACCGGCCGCAGGCCGTCGAATTCCGCCGTCTCGGGGAGCAGTGCCGACAGCGCCAGCGCGCCGACCAGCGTGGCGGTCACGATCCATCCGGCGAAAACCTGGTCGTCGTTGTGGTCCATCTCGATGATCTAACTGGTCAGGTCCAGACGGTTGATCAATTCACGTTCGGGTGAGAGATACAAGGCGTTCCCTCTCGCTGCTTGCCGGTCCGCCGTCTCACGCGAACTTGAAAGCCGCCATGCTCAGACTGCCATGCGTGAAACTGGCGTGGAGCCGCCGGCCTCGGGCCCCGGGCCCGCCGGCGCCCAGGGCCACGAACAGCGGCAGGAAATGCTCGTCGCGCGGATGGGCGAGCGCGCCGCCGGGCGCGCGGCGCCGGTAATCGACTAGCGCCGCCTCGTCGCCGGCCGCCAGCGCGGCCGCCAGCCAGTCGTCGAACTGCCGGGCCCAATCGGGCGGCGAATCGTGGCAGCCCCATTGCACGCGCGCGAGGTTGTGCACCGCCCCGCCGCTGGCCAGCACCATCACGCCCTCGGATCCCAGCCCGGCCAGCGCCCGGCCGAGCGCCAAATGGTGCCCGGGGCCGAGATGCGGCTGGATCGAAAGCTGGGCGACCGGTATGTCCGCATCGGGGTACATGAGCATGAGCGGACACCACGCCCCGTGGTCGAGGCCGCGCGCCGCGTCGAGGCCGGTGCCGAAGCCCGCCTCGCTGAGCGCTTCGGCAGCCCGCCGGGCGAGCTCCGGCGCCCCCTTGGCCTGGTAATGCAACTTGTAAAGATAATCCGGAAAGCCGCTGAAATCGTGAATAGTTTCCGGATGTTCCATGGTGCTGGCGGTGGGTTTCGCGGTCTCCCAGTGGGCCGAGACGGCGAGGACCGCTTCGGGCTTGGGCAGGGCATTTCCAAGCCCGGCGAGGAAGTCGCGGGCGGGGACGTCCTCGCCGATCAGGGTCGGCGCCCCGTGGGAGACGAACAGCGCCGTCACGACACCTGGACCCGGCGTAGGATCGCCGGAACGGTCGAATCGTCGACCATGACCGGGTTCCTTGTCGAGTTGGGCATGCCGTGCGGCGCTCGGCTACTTGACCAGGCCCTCCGCCTTCATTGCCTCCTGCACCTTCGGGCGCGCCGCCACCCGCTTGATGTAGGCCCCCAAGTTCGGCCACGGCGCCAGGTCGATGTTCATGTAATTCGACCAGCCGACGACGGTGAAGCAATAGGCGTCGGCCACCGTGAAGCGGTCGCCCATGAGGTACGTCTTGCCGGCCAGATGCCGGTCGAGATAGCCGAATCGATCGGCGAGATTGCCCTTCGCGATCTTCTTGTATTCGTCCGGCGTGTTGGCGCGGAACAGCGGACTAAAGGTCTTGTGCAGTTCGGAGGTGATGAAGTTGGGCCACGCCTGGAGGTGATAACGCTCCATGGTGCCGGCCGCAGGCGCAAGCCCGGATTGCGGCCTCTGGTCGGCGATGTACTGCACGACCGCCGGGCCTTCGGTCAGGACCTGTCCATCGTCGAGCCGCAGCGCCGGGACCTGACCCTTCGGGTTCACCGCTTTGAAATCCGCGCCGCTCTTGGTCTGCTTGGTCGCCAGATCGACCTGTTCGAGATCGAAGGTCAGGCCCGCCTCGCGCAGCACGATGTGCGGCGACAGCGAGCAGGCGCCTGGAGAGAAGTACAGTCGCATGGATCACGTCCTCCGGTTTTTCTGGGAAGAGAGAGTCTTCGCTTCTCGGCGCCGATTCTCGCCGATCAGGGTCGGCGCCCCGCGACAGACGAACAACGTCGTCACGACGCCGCGATGCGGCGCAGGATGGCCGGCGCGGCCGAGGGCTTGAGCGCGAACGCGCCGTCGCCCAACAGCGCCTGGACCGCGGTCGCCGCGCTGAGGAACAAGGGATACTCCCAGCCGCCGTTCTGGTTGGTGAACAGCCAGCCGTTGCCGGCATGCGCCCAGGTGGCGCCGATCAGAATCGGCAGCAGGGCGAGCGACACGGCGCGGGTGTAGACGCCAGCGACCAGCGCCGCGCCGCCCAGCAATTCCGCCGCAATGACCGCGTAGGCGAGCGGGCCCGGCAGGCCGATGGAGACGAAGAACTGCGCCGTGCCGGGCAGGGTGAAGACCAGGTATTTGAGCAGCCCGTGGGCGATGAACATGACGCCGAGCGAGACACGCAGTGCCAAAGCGGCATAGGGAGCGGTCGAGTTGTCGATCATGACGAAGTTCCTTTTCGAGTTGGGGTCGAGTTTAGATGAGCTATAGGCGGGATTCGACGGTCGCTCAGGCCACCAGGCGCCGCGGCGGGACGAAGCGCCGCGCGGCGCGAAACGGACGGGGTTGAATTTTCCGGATCGATTGGTTACGTTAAGAACCTAGCATATAAAAAACGATGGACAATATCTATGAGGCTGAATATCTTTTGTAAAGTAGATACGATTCAGTAACTATGGTACGAGGCCAAAACGACGGAGATCCCGATGCCGCTGCCCAAAAGCCCGATGGGCTGCCCGATGGACGCCATCCTGCGCCTGCTGATGGGGCGGTGGACGAGCTACATCCTCTATATGCTGCGCGCCAACGGCCCGACGCGCTTCGGCGAGCTCAAGCGTCGCGTCCAAGGCGTGTCGGCCAAGGTCCTGACCGAGCGGCTGCGCCTGCTCGAACAGGCCGAAGTGATCCAGCGGCACTACCAACCGACCATCCCGCCCCAGGTCACCTATTCCTTGGCGCCGCGCGGGCTCGAGCTTTCCGGCGTCATCGACGCCTTGAACGCGATCGCGCGCAAGTGGCAGGCCGATGACGAGGCGGTCAAACCGAAGGCGGCGTGATCGCGGTCCGCTGGCCGTAAATACCAACCGGCCCGCCAAGTGCCCCCGGCGGGCCGGTCGAAATCCCGAAGGATGGGCCCGGACGTCAGCGCGAGTAGAACTCGACCACCAAGTGCGGCTCCATCTGCACCGGGTAGGGCACGTCGGACAGCTTGGGTCCGCGCACGAAGGTTCCCTTCATCGCCTTGTGGTCGACCTGGAGATAGTCGGGCACCTGGCGGTCGCCCGCGGCCACCGCCTCGAGGACCATGCCGAGTTCCTTGCTCTTGGGTTTGAGCTCGATGATGGCCCCGTCCTTCACCAGGTAGGAGGGGATGTTCACTTTCTTTCCATTGACCCACACGTGTCCGTGGTTCACGAGCTGGCGAGCGGAGAACACGGTCGCGGCGAATTTGAGCCGGTAGACCACCGCGTCGAGGCGGCGTTCGAGCAACTGGACCAGGTTCTCGCCGGTATCGCCCTTGCGGCGGGCCGCCTCGGCGTACACCCGGCGGAACTGCCGCTCGGTGATGTTGCCGTAATACCCCTTGAGCTTTTGCTTGGCGTGGAGCTGCGTCCCGAACTCGGTGGGCTTGCGCCGCCGCTGGCCGTGCTGGCCGGGGCCATAATCGCGCCGATTGATCGGGCTCTTGGCGTGGCCCCAAAGGTTGACGCCGAGCCGGCGGTTGATCTTGTATTTGGCTTGAATGCGCTTGGTCATCGCCTCTTCCGAACCCGGGGCTCTTGAAAGTCAACCGGCGGTGCGGTCCCGGCCCCATTCGGGAACCTGGGCCCCGTCCCGCCGAAAGCGGCGCTACTATAGCGCGGCTCCGCGGCCTGTCAAAACGTTTCCCCGCGGCCGATCCCGCACGGTTTTGGCGGTGTTCGCCGCAACCCTAGCAGGACCGTTCTTGGCCGCCGCGCCGAGCCGACCGGCGCTCTTGCCCCCTTGGCCTCGCCCGCGGCAAGTGCGGCCGCTCCGTAAGCCCGGTCAAGATGCCGTGCAGCGTGCGTACCTCGTGCGCCATCAGGCGCGCGCGGTGGAAGAGGTTGCGGACGTTGCGGACCATGGTGGGGCGCATCGCCGGATTGCGCAGGAAGCCGCAGGCATCGAGTTCGGCCTCGAGGCGAGCGAAGAAGCCCAACAGCTCTGCGCGGGTCGCGGCCTCGGCCCGGCCGCGCGCTAGGACCGAGCGCGGCGTCGCATCCCCAGCCCGGTGCCATTCATAGGAGGTGATCAGCACCGCCTGGGCAAGGTTCAAGGAATTGAAATCCTTGTTGAGCGGTACGGTGATGATCGCGTCGGCGAGCGAGACCTCGTCGTTCTCGAGGCCGGTGCGCTCCGGCCCGAACAGGAAGCCCGAGCGCTCGCCGGCCCGCCCGCGCGCGCGGATCTCGCGCGCCGCCGCGCTGGGCGTGACCACCTTCTTCACCTGCTCGCGGGGCCGCGCGGTCGTCGCGTAGACGTAATGGAGGTCGGCGACCGCCTCGGCGAGGGTCTCGAACAGCCGCGCCTCGACGATCGGCGCGGCGCCGGCCGCGGCGGCGATCGCGCGCACATTCGGCCAGGCGGGCCGCGGCCGCACCAGGCGCAGATCGCCAAGCCCGCAATTCAGCATCGCCCGCGCCGCCGCGCCGATATTCTCGGCCAGCTGCGGGCGAACCAGGATCACGGCCGGGGCGGACATGAGCGAATGGGCTAACGAGGCCGATCGGTCGGGTCCAACGAAGCGATCCGCACTCTCGAGTCGGACAGCTGCTGGATGGCCTTGGCGACTTCCTCGATTTTGGGCGCCTCGTCTGCGTCTTCCTCGATACTCGGATATCGGTACGAAAAACCCCAAAGCGTCAAGGGCTGAAGGACATCGAGGACACCCGTCAGGCTCGGATAATACGGCGCGGCCAGGTTCGCAAGTTCGCGCAGGCTGTGCGTCTTGGGGAAGCTGACTGCGGCCGCGACGAGCAGCCCTTTGATGAGCTTTTCAGCCGTTTGTTGGCAATGGTAGGCGGCGCTCGCCAGCGCCGGCGGCTGCCCGGTCAGGCAAATCCGGGCGGTCCTCAGGTCCTCATCGGCAATGTCGAACCAGCGGCGCGCCTCGCGCCATTGTTCGAGCGCGCCGGGGTCACGCCCGCGCATAGACCACGACTCCTTCCTGCGCGATGGTGTGCGCGAGCGATCCGATAATCTTCGACTGCCGCTGAAAGATCGACTCTCGACACGGGATCACGTCAGCCGATCGCGGGTAACTCCGGCTGGCCTCGAAACCGGCGCGAAGCGTACGGCGCTCCTTCGGCGTGTCGTCGTCGACGATCACGAGCAGGTCGTAGTCGCTGTCGGGGCCGACCTCGCCGCGCGCGGCCGAGCCGAACAGGATGACGCGCCGCGGGTTGAAGTACGCGATCACGGAGTTCAACAGTGCTTCGGGAACCGTCGCGCGCGCCGCCATGGCAACCCCTTCACGCCATAACGCCGTCGTGGAACAGCTTCCAGGTGATGCCGTCATGGAGCGCGTTGTACGAAGCATCGATGACGTTCGCCGAGACGCCGACGGTCGACCACCGCCGCCCCTCGTGGTCCGCGCTTTCGATCATCACCCGTGTCACCGCCCGGGTTCCTTCCTCGGGGGTCAAGATGCGGACCTTGTAGTCGACGAGCCGCACATCGCCGAGCTGGGGATAGATCGGGAGGAGCGCCTCGCGCAGCGCCATGTCGAGCGCGTTGACCGGGCCGTTGCCCTCGCCCGCCGTCAAGGCGCGATGCCCCTTGACCTCCAGCTTCACCGTCGCCTCCGAGTGGGTGATCAGCTCGCCCTTGGCGTTGAACCGGCGCTCGGTGATGACGCGGAACGAGGACAGCTTGAAATACTCGGGCACCGCGCCAAGCGCGCGACGGGCCAAGAGCTCGAAGCTCGCCTCCGCGCCGTCGTAGGAGAACCCGTCATGCTCGCGCGCTTTGAGCTCGTCGAGAAGGCGGGCCAGCCTCGGATCGTCGGGTTTCACCTCGAGGCCGATGTCGCGGAAGCGGGCGAGGATGTTGGCGCGGCCCGCCTGATCGGAGACCACGACATGGCGCCGGTTGCCGACCGCCTCCGGCTCGATATGCTCGTAGCTCCGCGGGTCCTTGGCAACCGCCGAGACGTGCAGGCCGCCCTTGTGCGCGAACGCGCTCTCGCCGACGAAGGGGGCGTTGCGCGTCGGCGCGCGGTTCAAGCGTTCGTCGAGCAAGCGCGAGACATGGGTGAGCCGGGCGAGGCAGGCCTCGTCGATGCCGGTGGCATATCCCAGCTTGAGCATGAGGTTGGGGATCACGGAGACGAGGTTGGCGTTGCCGCAGCGCTCGCCCAGCCCGTTGAGCGTGCCTTGGACGTGGCGCACCCCGGCGCGCACGGCGGCCAGCGTATTAGCGACCGCATGGTCGGTGTCGTTATGGCAGTGGATGCCGAGCCGCGCGCCCGGGATCACCTCCGCGACCCGGCCGAGGATGCGCTCGATCTCGTGCGGCAGCGTGCCGCCGTTGGTGTCGCACAGCACGATCCAGCGCGCCCCGGCCGCGGCCGCCGCCTTGAGGCAGTCGAGCGCATAGCCCGGATTGGCCTGGTAGCCGTCGAAGAAATGCTCGGCGTCGAAGATCACCTCCGATTTGCGCCGCCCGGCCTCCTCGAGGCTTTCTTGGATCATGTCGAGATTCTCGGCGAGCGGGACGCCGAGAATCTCGACATGCATGTCCCAGGCCTTGCCGACCAGGCATACCGCCGTGGCGGGCGAGGCCAAGACCGCGGCCAGCCCGGGGTCGTTGGCGGCGCTGCGGCCGGATCGCCGCGTCATGCCGAAGGCCGCCAGCCGCGCCGTCTTGAACCGCGGCGCCTGGGCGAAGAACGCATCGTCGGTGGGATTGGCCCCGGGCCAGCCGCCCTCGATATAGTCGAGCCCCAGACGGTCGAGCGCCGCGGCTATGGCGAGCTTGTCGGCGACCCCGAAATTCACGCCTTGGGTCTGCGCCCCGTCGCGCAGCGTCGAGTCATAGAGATAGACGCGCTCCATGCCCCTCACCCCGCGCGCTTCCAGGTGGTGCCCTTGAGGCCGTCCTCGAGCCGCACGCCCTTGGCCCTGAGCTCGTCGCGGATGCGGTCGGCTTCCCGGAAGTTCTTGACCCTGCGGGCGGCGAGCCGGGCGGCGATCAGGCGCTCGATCTCGGCCTCATCGAGGGCCCCGTCGGCCGGCTGCCGGTGGAACCACTCCCTGGGGCTGCGGCCCAGGAGGCCGAGGAGGCGCCCGCCGTACAGCAAATTCGCCTTGAAGCGACGCTTGAGCGCGGGGTCGCGCGCCACGTTGAGGTCGCTCGCCATCTCGTGAAGATAGGATATGGCGAGCGGCGTATTGAGGTCGTCCTCGAGCGCATCGACGACGCCGCGCGGCATGTCGTCGCCCTCCGATTCGAGGTCGGCGGCCGCGCCCAAGGCGGTATAGAAGCGGTCGAGCTCGCCCCTGGCCTGGCGCAAGCCTTCCTCGGTGAAGTCGAGCGAGGCGCGGTAATGGGACTTCAAGAGCGCGAGCCGAATCGCCTCGCCCGGCGCCCGGGCCAAGAGATCGCGCACCGTGAAGAAATTGCCGAGGCTCTTCGACATCTTCTCGCCGTTCGCCACCAGATAGCCGTTGTGGACCCAATAGCGCACGAACGGCCGGCCGGCGTGCGCGCACTCGCTTTGCGCGATCTCGTTCTCGTGGTGCGGGAAGATGAGATCGTGGCCGCCGCCGTGGATGTCGAAGCTTTCCCCGAGATGGGCTTCGCTCATCGCCGAGCACTCGATGTGCCAGCCCGGCCGGCCGCGTCCCCATGGGCTGTCCCAGCCCGGCTGGGCGGGCCCGCTCGGCTTCCACAGCACGAAATCGGCGGGGTCGTGCTTGTAGGGCGCGACCTCGACCCGGGCGCCGGCGATCTGCTCGTCGCGCGAGCGCCCCGAGAGCTTGCCGTAGTCCGGCTTCGTGGGAACGCTGAACAACACATGTTCGTCCGCCGCGTAGGCGTGGCCGCGCGCGATCAGCGTCTCGATCATCGCGATCATCTCGGCGATGTGCCGCGTGGCGCGCGGCTCGACGTCGGGGTCGAGCGCGTCCAGGGCCGCCATGTCGTCGTGAAACGCTGCTTCGGTGCGGCGGGTCAATGCCTCGATCGGCTCGCCCCGCTCCGTGGCCGCGGCGATGATCTTGTCGTCGATATCGGTGATGTTGCGGACGTAGGTGACCCGCGGATACAGGTTCTTCAAAAGGCGCCACAGGACATCGAAGACCACGACCGGGCGCGCGTTGCCGACATGGGCGAAGTCGTACACCGTGGGGCCGCAGACATACATCCGCACATGGCCGGGGTCGATCGGCTCGAAGCGCTCCAGGCGACGGGTCAGCGAGTTGTAGAGATGGAGAGCCACGAGGGGTCCACGCCTTGCTTCCGCCACGCCTTGCTTCCAGAGGTCAGGCGATCTTGCCGGCGAGCCGCGCCCAGGCTCGTTCGCGGCCGATCATCGGTAGCAGGGTTTTGAGTTCGGGTCCATGCTCGCGGGCGGTGAGAGCGAGGCGAAGCGGCTGATAAAGCTCGCGCCCCTTGCGCCCGGTGGCCGCGGCCACGGCCCGCGTCCACACCTCCCAGGTCGCCGCGTCCCAGCGTCCTTCCGGCAGCAACCGGCGCGCGGTGTCGGCGAAGGCGGGATCGGATATCACCGGCCGCACGTCGCCGTGGGCCACCTGCCACCAGTCGCGCACGTCGTGGAGGGTGGACACGTTCGGCCGCACGGCAAACCAGAACGCCGCGTCCACTTGGCCGAGGCCCATGACCGCGAGCCGTTCGGCGACCGCCGCGAAAGGGAGGTCGTGGACGAGCCTGGCGCTGAGCCGTTTGAGCTCGTCGACGTCGAGCTTGGGCGAGGCGCGGCTGAATTTCGCGAGGTCGAACTCGGCCACCAGGTCGGCGAGCCTCGGCTTGGCTTCGATGGCATCGGAGGTGCCGAGCCGGGCGAGCAGGGACGAAATCGCCATCGGCTCGATCCCCTCCTCGCGCAAGGCGGCGACGGACAGGCTGCCGAGGCGCTTGGACAGGTTGTGGCCGCCCTGGTCGGTCAACAGCGAGAAGTGCGCGAAGGTGAGGGATGCGGGATCGCGCCCGAGCGCCGCGAAAATCTGGAGCTGGACCGCCGTGTTGGTGACATGGTCCTCGCCGCGGATGATGTGCGTGATCTCGAATTCGAAATCGTCGACCACCGAAGCGAGCGTGTAGATCGGCGTGCCGTCGGCGCGGACCAGCACCGGATCGGACAGGCGGGCGCCGTGGTACCGGACGGGCCCCCGGATCGTGTCCTGCCAGCCGATCTCGGCGTAATCGAGCAGGAAGCGCCAATGCGGCGACCGGCCCTCTTGCCGGTAGGCCCGTTTTTGCGCCTCCGAGAGGCGCAGCGCCGCGCGATCATAGACCTGGAGGCCGCCGCCCGCGACCTGACGGAAGCGCTGCCGCTCGAGCTCTTCCGGGGTCTCGAAGCAGGGATAGAGCCGCCCCTTGGCCTTGAGGGTCTCGGCCGCTTCCCGGTACCGTTCCATCCGCTCGGACTGGCGCGCCAGCGCGTCCCAGACGAGGCCGAGCCACAGCAGATCCTCCTGGATCGCGCGCGAGTATTCCGCCGACGAACGGTCGGCATCGGTGTCGTCGAGGCGGAGCAGCAACTCGCCGTCGTGGCGGCGGGCGAACAGCCAGTTGATCAAGGCGCCCCGCGCATTGCCGAGATGGAGCCGCCCGGTCGGGCTCGGCGCGAAGCGGACGCGGGGCATCATGGCGGGGCCCGGAACCGGTTGGTGATCGGATAGCGGCGATCGCGGCCGAAGGAGCGGCGCGTGATCTTGACCCCCGGCGGCGCCTGGCGGCGCTTGTATTCGGCGACATCGAGCAGGCGCCAGATGCGCCCGACCGCGGCCTCGTCGTGGCCGCGCCGGACGATCTCGGCGATCGGCATTTCCCGCTCGATCAGGCAGGAAAGGACGTCGTCGAGCACGGCGTAGGGGCCGAGCGAGGCTTCGTCGGTCTGATCGGGCTTGAGCTCCGCCGATGGCGGCTTGGCGATGACCCGCTCGGGCATGACCCGGCCCGCGGGTCCAGCCAAGCCCAGGGGCCCGGCCTGATTGCGCCAGCGCGCCAGCTCGAACACCGTGGTCTTGTAGACGTCCTTCAAGACCGCGAACCCGCCGCACATGTCGCCATAGAGCGTGGCATAGCCGGTCGACATTTCGGACTTGTTGCCGGTCGATACCACCATGTGGCCGAACTTGTTGGACAGGGCCATGAGCGTGATGCCGCGGCAGCGCGACTGGACGTTCTCTTCCGTCGTATCGGGCTGGGTGCCAGCGAAGTGGTCGCGGAGCATGTCGGCGAAGGCCCGCATCGCCGGCTCGATCGACACTTCATCCAAGCGGATGCCGACCAGCCGCGCCACCGACGCCGCGTCTTCGAGGCTGTCGCGCGAGGTGAACGGCGAGGGCATCATCACCGCCCGCACCTTGTCCGGCCCCAGGGCGTCCGTCGCGATCGCCGCGCACAGCGCCGAATCGATGCCGCCGGACAAGCCCAATATGACGCCCGGAAAGCGGTTCTTGACCACATAGTCGCGCAGGCCCATGGTCAGTGCGCGATAGATCGCCTCCATGCCTTCGGCCGGCTTGACCACCTCGCTCGCGGTGCACCGCCATTTCTCGGCGGCCCCGCGCGCCCAATTCGTGAGCGTCACCGCCTCGGCCCAGGACGGCGACTGGGCGGCGAGCCGGCAGTCGGAGTCGAGCGCGAACGAGGCGCCGTCGAACACCAGCTCGTCCTGGCCGCCGACCTGGTTCACATAGACGAGCGGCAGGCCGGTCTCGGTCACCCGCGCCACGGCGAGATTGAGCCGTTCGTCGACCTTGTCGGTCTCGAAAGGGCTGCCATTGGGAACGAGCAGGATTTCCGCCCCCGATTCGACCAGGCATTCGGCGCAATCGGCCGTCCACATATCCTCGCAAATCATTACCCCGAGCCGCACGTCCTTGAACACGATCGGTCCGGGCAGGGGACCCGCGGCGAAGACGCGCTTCTCGTCGAACACGCCGTAATTCGGCAGGTCGTGCTTGAAACGCCGCGCCGCGATGCGGCCGCCCTCGAGGAGGAGGGCGGCGTTGTATAGCTTGTGGTTATCGACCCAGGGCGCACCCAACAGCAGCGCCGGCCCCCCGGCGGCGGTCGCGGCGGCGAGCGCGCCGACCGCCTGGTCAACCGCCTGCTGGAAGGCCGGCTTGAGCACCAGGTCTTCGGGCGGATAGCCCGAGACGGCGAGCTCGGGATAGATCACGAGATCGGCTCCGCCGCGGCCGGCCGCGGTCCACGCGGCGCGGATCTTGGCGGCGTTGCCGGCCAGATCGCCGACCGTCGGATTCATTTGCGCGCAGGCCAGGATCAGCTTGTCGGTCATGGGGCTAGCGTAAGAGGGGCTCCAAAGCGGTGCAACACTCGCCCGGGACGTAATGCATAAGCCGATTTATTTCAATATCTTATCGCCAGAACTTCGAATTTATCGAGGGGCGGGGTGGGGCCGATAAAGCACTTGTGATGCGGCCGGCGCGCCGGGCTGGGCTATGGTTGAGCCGCCATGCACAAGCCGATTGCCATCGCGGCGCTGGTGGCGCTGGCCGGGCTCGCGGGCCCGGCCGCGGGCGCGGACCAAGCTGCGCTCGACACCGAGGCGCGGGCCGCCCTGAGCTCCGATCGGGCCCGCGCCGGCCGCGCCATCGAGTGGCTGGTCGGCGAGGGCGGCGAGGGCGCGATCGCGCCTCTGATCCAGATCATGCGCTGGCGATTCGACCACCGCGAGCGCATCGCCGCCGGCCTTGAGAAGATGACGGGGGCGCGGCCCGGGCCCGGCTGGTTCGAGTGGATGGTCTGGCAGCAGACCCGGCCCGAGATCAAGCCTTATCCCGGCTATACCGGCTTCTTCGCCGACCTGCTGGCGTCCATCGATCCCGAGTTCCGGCGCTTCGTGCGGGCCGGGATCGCGCACGTCATCCGCATCGAAGAAATCGCCTGGGGCGGGGTGCGGGTGGACGGCATTCCGGCGCTCGACAATCCCCAGCTGATAGCGGCCGCCGAGGCCGCTTATCTCAACCCGGACGACCTCGTGTTCGGGGTCGCGATCGGCGGCGACGTACGCGCCTATCCCCTGCGCATCGCCAATTGGCACGAGATGGTGAATGATGTCGTGGGCGGCGTGCCGGTGAGTCTCGCCTACTGCACCTTGTGCGGCGCCGGCATCCTGTTCGACGGCCGCGGCGGCTTGCGCGCGCAACCGTTCACCTTCGGCTCGTCCGGCCTGCTCTACCGCTCGAACAAGCTGATGTTCGACCGCCAAACGGACTCGCTGTGGAACCACTTCACCGGCCGCCCGGTCGTCGGCCGGCTGGTCGGCTCGGGCATCGAGCTCAAGGTCCTGCCGATGGTGATCGCCCAGTGGTCGGATTGGAAGCGCCGCCACCCGACCACCAAGGTGTTGTCGCTCGACACCGGCCATATCCGCGATTACGGCTCGGGCGTCGCCTATCGCGACTACTTCGCGAGCCCGGACCTCATGTTCCCGGCGCTGATCAAGGACCGGCGTCTCGACGGCAAGGACATGGTATTCGGCCTGCGCGCCCCGGGCGGCGCCAAGGCCTGGCCGTTACACGCGTTCGCCGGCGGCAAGGTCATCATTGACCAGGTCGGCCTCATCGACGTGGTGCTGATCGGCGAGGACGAGGGGCGCAGCGTGCGGGCCTACGAGGCCCGCGGGCTCAAGTTTTCGGCCGGTGCGGACCCGCGCGAGCTGCGCCGGGGCGATGAAATCTGGCGTGTCAGCGAGGCGGCGCTGATCGGACCCGACGGCCGCACCCTGCCGCGCCTGCCCGGCCATGTCGCCTTCTGGTTCGCCTGGGCCGGGTACTTCGACGAGGCGGAGCTGGGCCAAGCCGGCCGTTAGGGAAGTCGCCGGATAGGGTGTCATGTCTTGCGCAACAGGAATTCCCGGCCGACCTTGACCAACGGCTTGCCGTCGTAGGCGACGATGTCGGCCGTGGCGTAGGTCTCGGTCCATATCTCGGGGAGGTAGGAGCCGGTGCCGATAACATCGATCGGCGCGTTGGCGACCGCCATCGACTTGCACTTGGCCGGCGTGAATCCGGAAGACGCGACGATCTTGACCTTCGGGAAGCCGGCGGCATCCAGGCTTTCGCGCAGCCGCCAGATCGCCGCCGCCGAGACCCCGGTCCCCACCAGATGGCGGAGCTCGGTCTCGGTGCGATAGCCGCGGATCGCGTGCGGCGCGTGGCGCTCGAGCGCGGCATAGGAGCCGGCGAGATCGAGACCCTCGATATAGCGCCCGCCATGGGTATCGAGCCGGACGGAGAGCCGGCCGGCGGCGGCGAGGCCGGGAAAGCGGCGGCAAACCTCGATCGCGTCGCCGATCTCGCGCCCGAAATAATCGATGAGCACGGTCACGTCCTGGTCGGGGAAGGTGTCGTGCAGCATCTCGGCGGCGCGCACGGTCGAGCCGGCATAGCCGATCAGCGCATGCGGCATCGTGCCCAGCCCACGCGCCTGGCCGAAATAATGCGCGGTGGCGTCGGTGGCGTTGGCCACGAACCCGACCGCGCCCACTTCGCGCTTGGCGGCGGCCGAGCCGACGGCGGCGGCATAGGCCATCATCTCGGCCATTTCGGCGCCCGCGCAGTGGCGTGCATCCATGGCGAGGAAGGCGACCTTCGGCAAGTCGACGCACATGGTATAGGCGTTGTAGGCGGCGACGCAGGCCGGCCCGATCTTTTGCAAGTAGATCGTTTCGAGATCGACCAGGTGGTAGAACGACCCGGTCAGGTACAGCAGCGGCTCGCCCGCCCCCACCCAGGCGCCCTCCGCGTAATTGAGTTCGACCGCGAAGCGCACCCCGCGCGAAGCCGCGATCGCTTCGAGCCAGCCGACCGCAAGCAGCGGGGTCATGATCACCGGCCGGCGCATGAACACGGCGTAAGTCACGCTCATGTCGCCGAACCGCGCCACCGTTGCCTTGGTCTTGCTGAAATAGCGGTCGGACAGGCGCTCGATGTCGCCGGGCTTGGGGCGCGGCGGGATCGGATCGGAGGCGGCCTTGGGGCGCGTTCCCTCCATAGGGGCTCGCCCCTCGCTCATTACAGTGCCGCGGCGGCCGGGCGCCGGACGGCACCGTTGCGCGCCGCCTTGAGCCCCGCGGCGGTCAAGAAGGCGAGCTCGAGCGCCTGGCTGGCGTTGAGCCGCGGGTCGCAATGGGTGTGGTAGCGGTCACCCAGCGTCTGGTCGCTGATCGCTTCCGCCCCGCCCGTGCATTCGGTCACGTTCTGGCCGGTCATCTCGAAATGGACCCCGCCGGCATAGGTCCCCTCGGCGCGGTGAACTTCCATGAAGCCGCGGACCTCGGCCAGGATGCGCTCGAAGGGCCGGGTCTTGTAGCCGGTGCTGGACTTGATGGTGTTGCCATGCATCGGATCGCACGACCACACCACCTTGCGCCCTTCGCGCTCGACGCGGCGGATGAGCGGCGGCAGCTTCGCGGCCACCTGGCTTGCGCCCATGCGCGCGACCAGCGTCAGACGGCCAGGCTCGTTGTCGGGGTTGAGGATATCGATCAGCCGGATGAGGTCGTCGGTCTCCAGGGTCGGCCCGCATTTGAGGCCGAGCGGATTCTTGATCCCGCGCGCGTACTCGACATGGGCGCCGTCGAGCTGGCGCGTGCGGTCGCCGATCCACAGCATGTGCGCCGAGCAACCGTACCAGTCGCCGGTGGTCGAATCGACGCGGGTCAGCGCCTGTTCGTAGGGCAGCAGCAGCGCCTCGTGCGAGGTGTAGAAGTCCGCCACGCGGATCTGCGGCGTGCTCTCGGTGGTGAGCCCGCAGGCGTCCATGAATTGGAGCGCCTCGGCGATGCGGTCGGCGAGCTCGCGGAAGCGCTCGCCCGCCGGGCTCTGCTCGACGAAGCCGAGCGTCCAGCCGTGGACGCGGTGGAGGTCGGCGTAGCCGCCATACGCGAAGGCGCGCAGGAGGTTGAGCGTCGCCGCCGCCTGGCTGTAGGATTGCAGGACGCGCTGCGGGTCCGGCCGGCGCGCCGCGGCGGAGAACTCGATGCCGTTGATGATGTCGCCGCGGTAGGCGGGCAGCGTCACCTCGCCGACGGTCTCGGTGTCGGCCGAGCGCGGCTTGGCGAACTGCCCCGCCATCCGGCCGACCTTCACCACCGGCAACCCGGCGGCATACATCAGCACCACGGTCATCTGGAGGAGGACCTTGAAGGAGTCCCGGATGTTGTTGGCGCTGAACTCGGCGAAGCTCTCGGCGCAGTCGCCGCCCTGCAAAAGCACGGCCTTGCCCTCGGCCACGCGCGCCAGCGCGCGCTGGAGCGCCCGCGCCTCGCCGGCGAACACCAGCGGCGGGAAGCCGCGCAGTTTCGCCTCGACGGCTTCAAGCTCCGCCTGGTCCGGATAGATCGGCGCCTGCCGCACCGGCTTGCCCCGCCAGCTCTCGGGTGTCCATTTCGCCGCCATGATCGCTTTGTCCCTCGTACCCAGGATCGCGTGTTCGACCGCCAACGCACAAACCGGGCACCAACCAAATGATTTCGTAGGGGCGGGTCTGTGACCCGCCTGTCTCAAACCGGCCCGTGACCGTCACGGGCGGGTTTGAAACCCGCCCCTACAAACGCCAATCCCCTAGCCCGACGGCCGGGTCAAGAGCGTGTATACGCCGCCATCCGCCAAAATACCACAGCGGCCGATTGCCGAGGGGCGCCTATCGCCTGTATTCCTTGCCCCGATGTTCGAACTCTCCAAGCTCCTGGGGCCGCTCGTCGACCCGCGGACCCTCGTCTTTCTGGCCCTCGTCCTCGGCACGGCGCTGCTATGGACGCGCTGGAGCCGGGCCGGCCGCGGCCTGGTGAGCGCGGCGGTCGCGCTGGCGGTGCTGTTCGGGGCGGTCCCGATCGGCCCGTGGCTCTTGGCCCGGCTCGAAGACCGCTTCCCCGCGCCGGCGGCCTCGCCAGGCGGGGTCGATGGCATCGTCGCACTCGGCGGGGATGTCGCGGCCGCCCTCGCTGTGAGCCGCGGCGGCACCTCGTTCGGCGCGGGCGGGGCGGGGCGCCTCATCGCCTTTGCCGAGCTGGCGCGGCGCCACCCGCAGGCGCGACTCATCTTCAGCGGTGGAGCGGCAAGCTTGCTGCGGCCGGACGTCAAGGAGGCGAGCGCCGCGGCGGTGGTCCTGCCGCTGTTGGGCCTCGACCCGGCGCGGGTGATCTTCGAGGACCGGTCGCGCAACACCCACGAGAACGCGGTGATGACCCTCGCGCTCGCCGACCCCAAGCCCGGCGAGACTTGGCTGCTGGTCACCTCGGCCTTCCACATGCCCCGCGCGATCGGCGCATTCCGGCGCGCCGGCTGGACGATCCAACCCTGGCCGGCCGACTACCTGACCGAACCCCAACTTCGCGCGGCGTGGACCTTGACCTTCGACGGCGGCTTTGCCTTGGCTGCCATCGCGGTCCGGGAATGGGCGGGCCTGGTCTTCTACCGCGCGCTCGGCCGCACCGACGCGCTGTTCCCGGGGCCGTAGAAGCAGCTTGCTTGCCGCCAAGGCGGCCCATCGAACATCGGTGGGCCCAACGGTCCTCCGGAACGGTCGAAAAGTACGAGCTACAACACCTTGACCAGTGCCGCCCCGATGGCGATCGAGGCCGCCAACATTCCTCCGAGGCGAATCGTCATGTCGCGCTTCAACAATTCGATATCGGATCGCAAGGTCGTTTCGAGTTCCTTCAAGTCGCGTTTGGTCGCCAGCCGTTCGTCAATCAACTGGACCTGCTCTTCGGCCAATATCTCGGCCTGCGCCTCCGGCATTCCGGCCGCCGTGAGGCGTTTCACGAACATGGGTGTCGAAGACAATGCTGCTCATATCTCAATCATATCCGCCCTGACCGCCGGAGTTATCAGGGCGAGCCGCTCTCGCCGTAATCTCGTCGGAGCCGCGATGGCCGCACCGACGCCCTCGTCCCGGTGCCATGAAAGGGGGAACCCACGCGCCGGGGTACGGCCGAGTTGGTCCATCCCCATATGCGTCCTTGCGGTGCTGAATCACCGATACGATGACTGTCTTGCTGGCCGGGGCGACGCGATAGACGATTCGATAGTCGCCGACGCGCAGGCGCCGATGGCCCGCGAGGCTGTACCAGAGAGGCTTTCCGTAACCGACCGGGTCGCTCGCGAGCCGCATCTCGATGGCCCATTCGATCGTTCCTCGTATCCGCTTGGGCAGCGCCGGAATGTCCCTGTCGACGACGACGAGATATTCGATGCGCCATGCCGCTGGCGTCAAACGCGGTCTACCACGCCTTGTCGTGCCGCACAGTCTTGCGGGATTGGCGCTCCCGTTGGGTCGCCAACCGCGCGAGCAGCAAATCCTCGTGCCGCTCGACAGCATCGCGGATCAGCTCCACGACCACCGCCGGCACCGACGCTTTGCGGCGCCGCGCCAGCCCGGCGATCACGGCGCGCAACTCCGGGTCCAAGACGATGTTGATGCGCGCCTGCATAGCGGCCATGTCGGTCTCCTGCAGCCCGCGAAAAAGGGGACGCTACCGTTTATTCATGTTGCCAATAAGGCACAAAAAAGCAAGGAATAAAGGGTAGCGTCCCCTTTTACGCTCCCTCCGCCGCCCCCTTGTCGAGCGCCGCGTCCGGCTTGACGGGCTCGCGCATCAGCACGAATTCCTCGGCCGCGGTCGGATGGATGGCGACCGTCTGATCGAACCGCCGCTTGGTCAACCCCGCCTTCACCGCGATGGCGAGGCCCTGGATGATTTCCGGCGCGTCCGGGCCCACCATGTGGCAGCCGCGCACCCGGCCGCTGGCGCGCTCGACCACCAGTTTCATCATCGCCTTTTCCTGGCGGCCGGAGAGCGTGTGCTTCAGCGGCCGGAACACCGCCCGGTAGACGTCGACCGGCCCCAGCGCCCGGGCCGCGTCCTCGGTGAGGCCGACCGTGGCGACCGGCGGTTGGCTGAAGACGGCGCTCGGCACGTCGGCGTGATCCATCTTGGTCGGATTGCGGTTGAACAGCGTCTCGGCCAGCGCGCGGCCCTCCGCGATCGCCACCGGCGTGAGCCTGAGCCGGTCGGTGCAGTCGCCGATCGCGAACACGCCGGGCGTCGTGGTCTGCTGCCACTCGTCGACCGCGATCGCGCCCCGCTCGTCGGTGCGGATGCCCACGGATTCGAGGCCGAGGCCGGCGCTGTTGGGCGCTCGCCCGGTCGCGTACATCACGCCCCCGGCCTCGATGGTCTCGCCGGCCGCCGTGGTCAGGCGGTAGCCGTCGTCAACGGGGTCGATGCGCGCCACCCTGACGCCCGGGCGGATTTTGATCCCCCGGCTCCGCATCTCGGCCGCCAGATGCGCGCGCACATCTTCGTCGAAGCCGCGCAGGATCTGGGGCGCGCGGATGAGCTGCATGACCTCGACCCCGGCGGCATTGAAGATGCCGGCGAACTCGACCGCGATATAGCCGCCGCCGACGATGACCAGGGTCCGCGGCAGCGCCTCGAGGTCGAGGGCCTCGTTCGAGGTGAACGCGTGCTCGATGCCCGGAATGGCGGGAAGCTCCGGCCGGCCGCCGGTGGCGATCAGGATGTACTTGGCGCGCAGCCTGCGTGTACCCACTTGCACCTCGTTCGGGCCGAGGAGGCGGGCGTGGCCGTCCACGATCTCGACGCCCGCCTCCTTCAGCATCTCGATGTAGATGCCGTTTAGGCGGTCGAGTTCGCGGTCCTTGGCGGCGATCAGCTGTGGCCAGTCGAGGCGCGCACCCGCGATGGTCCAGCCGTAGCCGGCGGCATCCTCGATCTCGGCGGCGAAATGGACGCCGTAAACCAAGAGCTTCTTGGGGATGCAGCCGCGCAGCACGCAGGTGCCGCCGACCCGCACCGCCTCGACCAGGCCGACGCGCGCGCCCAACCAGGCCGCGCGCCGCGAGGCCGCGACCCCGCCCGACCCGGCGCCGATGGTCACGAGGTCGAAATCGTACTCGGGCACGCCCCGCCCCTTCTCCGCATTACCTGACTTCCTGGAACAGCCGGCCCCACCCCTTCACCCGGGAAGGGTCGACGCCGGCGATACGCAGCGAGCTCCAAACCGCCGTCGCCACGGTATCATAAATCGGTATGGCGATCTCGCGCTCGAGCGCGTCGACCAGGGGCGCGCCCTTCATATTGGTGCAGAAGATGGTGATGGCCTGCGGCTTGGCCTGCGCCACCTCGCCCACCAGGCGTGCGATCGTTTCGGCCGCGACCGCCGAGAAAGAGAAGTTCCCGCGGTCGTTCAGGTGACGCTCGCCCACGCACTCGAAGCCTTCATGGGCGAAGTTGGCGATCGTCCTCGCCTGGATGTCGTCCAAATAGGGTGTGACGAGCCCGTACCGCGTCACGCCCGTCAGCCGAAAAATGTCGGCGAGCGCCAGGACCGAGGACGTCGCGGGGATCCCGGTCTCGTTCCCGATCGCGGCGCACAGCGCGCGGTCGCGGTGCAAGCCCAGCCACCCGCCGGACGTGCCGTTCCACGCGATAACGTCGGCGCGCGCGTCCGCCAGCAGCAGCGACGCCTCGAGGAGCGGCCGGTGGTCGAACTGGTCGAGCGCCTTTTCGCCGAGCGAGATTTCGGTCACCCGAAACCGCCCGAAATGCGCCGTCACCTCGGGAAGGCCGGCCAACATGGCGCTCGTCACCGGCTCCAGGATCGTGTTCGACGACGGCGTCAGCATTCCGAGCAAGACGCGCTTGCTCATGAACGAGTCCGCGCGGCGCGCATGTGCATAGACGTCGCTGCAACCGGCATGACGAGCAGCCTGCTAATAGCCGAGCGCGCGCGGCAAGGCGGTGACGAGCGGCGGATACACCATGCAGACAAAGAGCACGCCGTACATCAGCGCGATGAACGGCCATACATGTCGAACCAGCTGCCCCATGGAAACCCCGGTCATGCCGCAGACGACGAAGAGAACGACCCCCACGGGTGGCGTCAGCATGCCGATCACCAGGTTGAGCACGAAGAGAAAGCCGAAGTGCAGCGGATCGAGGCCGAACTCGATCGCCAGCGGATGGAACAGCGGCACGAGCATGATGTAGGCGGCGTTCGACTCCATGAACATGCCGACCACGAACAGCATCGCCGCGACGAGCAGATTGAACAGGAACGGATCGTCGGTGATCTGACGGATCAGCACCGAAAGCTTCGCCGGCAGCAGGTCGACCGTCAGCAGGAAGGTGACCGCCGAGGCGAAGGCGATGAGGGCGCCGACGATCGCGGTGGTGATCGCGGCGTTCAGCATCGCGCCGGGCAGATCCGCGAGCTTCAGCTTGCGCGTCACCAAGAAGCCGATGACGAGCGAATAGACGACCGCGATCGCCGAGCCCTCGGTCGCGGTGAAGGCGCCGCCGACGATGCCGCCGATCACGATCACGGGCATGAGGAAGATCACGAACGACCGCCGCAGCTGGAACAGGATGTTCCGCAGGCTGACACCGTCCCCGGTCAGCGGATAGTTCCGCCAGCCGGCCATGAGACTGCACAGGACCATCATCGCGGCGGTGATGATGAGCCCCGGGATCACCCCGGCCATGAACATCCCGCCGACCGATACGGTCGAGCCCGCCATGAACGCGTAGACGATCATCGCGTTGCTCGGCGGGATGATGGGGCCGAGATTCGCGGCCGCCGCGACGATGGCGCTGGCGAACCCCAGGCCGTAGGACTTCTTGAGCGAGGGGACAAGCGTCGCGCTGAGGGCGCTGGCGTCCGCGACCGCCGCCCCCGACACCGCCGCGAGCCCCGCACCCGATATCAGCGTGACGTGCGCCAGTCCGCCGCGGACGCGGCCGACGAACGCATTCGCGAGCTCGATGAGCCGCTCCATGATGCCCGCCTTGATCATCAGCTCGCCTGCGAGCATGAAGAACGGGATCGACATCAGCGGGAACGAGTTGACCGAGTGCATCATGCGCTGCGGCACCATGTTGAAGTCGATGTCGCTCAGCCACAGCGCGGCGAGGCCGCTGAAACCCAGCGCGAACGCCAGCGGCATGCCGAGGACGCCCAGCCCCATGAAAACGGCGAGGATGACGAGACTCATTCGGCGATGGCCTCGCGGGCCGGCTCGCCGCGGATCACCAGGCGGAAGAGATGGAGGAGGCTGTGGGTGGCCCCGAGGCCAACGGGTAGCATGAAGAGCGCGACCGAGGCCTCGACGGTCGGCATCGGCTCGTCCCATTGGTCGAGCGTCAGCTTGAACGCCTCGTAGCCGACCAGGCCCATGAGCAGCATCGAGAGGACGGCCATCGCACGATACAGCATGTCGCGACCGGCGGCGGGAAGGCGGGCGACCAGCAACTCGATCCCGATATGCGCCCCCCGCTTGATCCCCAGCGGAATGGCCAGAAAGATCGACCACACGAAACAGAGGCGCGAGATCTCGTCCGCCCAGTCGATCGAGCTGTTGAAGCCGTAGCGGAGCCCCACCTGCGTCGCCACGATCGCCACCATGACCGCCATGATGGCGACGATCGCGTTGGCGACGGCGGCGTCCACGAGATCGAGGCCCGATTCGAGGACGGACCGCCCGACCGGCACCGGGGCTCGGCCGTGTTCTCTAGGCCAGCGCAACTCGGCCGGTCACGACGACTTCCGCGTCTCGGCAAGGACCCGGTCGACAAGGTCCGCGCCGGCGCGCTTCCTGACCTCGTCGATGACCCCCTTGGTCGCCTCGCGAAGCTCGGCCCGCAGCGCCGGGGATATTTCGTTGTACTGCATCCCCTTGCTCCGCAGCGTCGCCAAGGCCGCCTTGTCCGCCTCGGCCGCCAGTTTGCGCTGGTGGGCGATCGCGGACGCCATCGCCGTGCGAACCGCCGTCCGGGTCTCGGGCTTCATCGCCTCGAATTGCCGGTGGTTCGCGACGACGCTGATGAAATCGAAGAAGTGCCCGGTGTTCGAGACGTATTTCTGGACCTCGAAGTAGCGATTCGCCTCGATGATCGCGAAGGGATTCTCCTGACCATCCATGACGCCCTGCTGGAGGGCGGAGTAGAGCTCCTTCACGTCCATCGCCACCGCGTTGGCGCCGAGCGCGCGGAAGGTCGCGAGATGGGTCTCGTTCGGCTGCAGGCGGATCTTCAGGCCCTTGAGGTCGGCGAGCGAGGCGATGGGTCGCTTGCTGTTGGTGACATGGCGCTGGCCGAGCTCCATCCAGCCCAGCGACACGAAGCCCTTGGCGCGCAGCTGGTGGTCGAGGAGGTCGCCGACCGGCCCGTCGATGACGCGGAGCGCGGCCTCGCGATCGGGAAAAAGGAAGGGCAAGCTCACGGCCTCGAGCTCGGGCACCAGGCGCGACAGGAAGGCGGCGCCAACCCAGGTCATGAAGATCGTTCCGGCGCGCACGCCGTCGACGTTCTCCTTGGCGCCGCCGAGCTGCATCGCCGGGAAATTGTCGACGCTCAGCTGATGGTTGGTCAGCCGCGCCACTTCGCTCCTGAACACCTCCATCGCCACGCTGCTCGAATGTTCCGTGGCGAAATTTCCGGCATTCCGGATCTTCTCTTGCGCATTGGCCGCGCCAGGAGCCGCCAGCGCCGCGGCCACGATCGCTGCGATCAGCGTCGTTTTGCTTCGGATCGAAATCATGTCCTTGGCCCTCCATGCCTCATGTGATTCATTGCGCCCGCGACACCCGTCGCGGGGCGCCGTCTCGGGTTCCCAGATCCAGGCCGGCGGTCGCCTGAATGTTCGCGCGCCATCCGCCGCCGCACTGGGGCGTTCGTGCCCCGCCGCCCCGGCGAGCGGCCATCACTTATCGATGCCGCCGATGCACAGGTACTTGATCTCGAGGAACTCCTCGATGCCGTATTTCGAGCCCTCGCGGCCGAGACCGGATTCCTTCATGCCGCCGAACGGCGCCACCTCGGTCGAGATGATGCCGGTGTTGATGCCGACGATGCCGTATTCGAGCGCCTCGGCCACCCGCCACACCCGGCCGATGTCGCGGCTGTAGAAATAGGCGGCGAGCCCGAACTCGGTGTCGTTGGCAAGCTGGATCGCATCGCGCTCGGTGCGGAAGCTGAACAGGGGCGCCACCGGCCCGAAGGTCTCCTCGCGCGCCACCGCCATCTGGGTCGTCACCCCCGTAAGCACGGTCGGCTCGAAGAAGCTACCGCCGCGCTTGTGGCGCCGGCCACCGGTCACGATCCGCGCGCCCTTGGCGGTGGCGTCGCGGATGTGGCTCTCGACCTTCTCGACCGCCTTCATGTCGATGAGCGGTCCCTGGTTGACTCCGGGCTCGACCCCATTGCCGACCTTGAGCTTGCTCACCGCCTCGATGAGCTTGGCGGCGAAAGCGTCGTAGACCTGGTCCTGGACGAGGAAGCGGTTGGCGCACACGCAGGTCTGGCCGGCATTGCGGTACTTGGACGCCATCGCGCCCTCGATCGCGGCATCGAGATCGGCATCCTCGAAGACGATGAACGGCGCGTTGCCGCCGAGCTCAAGCGACAGCTTCTTCATCGTACCGGCGCATTGCGCCATCAACTGCTTGCCGATCTCGGTCGAGCCGGTGAACGACAGCTTGCGCACGGCCGGGTTGCGGGTGAGCTCGGCGCCGATCTCTCCGGCCTGGCCGGTGACGACATTGAAAACGCCCTTCGGGATCCCGGCCCGCTCGGCGAGTTCGGCGAGCGCGAGGGCCGAATACGGGGTCGCGGTGGCCGGCTTGAGGACGACCGTGCAGCCGGCGGCGATCGCCGGTCCCGCCTTGCGGGTGATCATCGCCGCGGGGAAGTTCCACGGCGTGATGCACGCCACCACGCCGACCGGCTCCTTGGTGACGACGATCCGCTTATCGGGCTGGTGTTGGGGGATGGTGTCGCCATAGACGCGCTTGGCTTCCTCGCCGAACCACTCGAGGAAGGCCGCCGCGTAGACGACTTCGCCCTTCGCCTCGGTGAGCGGCTTGCCTTGTTCGGTGGTCATGAGCAGGCCGAGATCGTCCTGGTTCGCCAGCATCAGGTCGAACCAACGGCGCATCACGCCGGCGCGCTCCTTCGCGGTCTTGGCGCGCCAGGCCGGAAAGGCGCGCGCCGCCGCCTCGATGGCGCGGCGGGTCTCCTCGGCGCCCATGCGGGGGACCGTGCCGATGGTCTCGCCGGTCGCCGGGTTGACGACCGGGACGACCGCCTTGCGCTCGGCATCGACCCAGGCGCCATCGACGTAAGCCTGCTGGCGGAACAGGCGGGAATCCTTGAGGGCAACCCCCATCGGGCCCTTGTCCTTCAAGACAGCCGTCGACATGGCAAACCTCTTCGGTTGATGGCAGGACCCGAGTATAGCGGGTCCGCCGGGCCGCAATCCAGCCCGACGCGCGGGGGGCCGGTTCGAAACCCGCCGGTCACTGGCCCGCCCCTACGACCCGACCAGGCGGTCGAGCGCGCCCTTCTGGATGCGCGCCGCCGCGACCATCTGCTCGACCGGGATCGCCTCGTTGGTGGCGTGCCCCTGCGCATCCGAGCCCGGGCCGAAGACGATGATCTCGATGCCGTCGTCGGCGAAATAGCGCCCGTCGCTCGCCCCCAGCGCGTTGCGGAACTTGGGCTTGGCGCCGGTCCGCGCCTCGATCTCCGCCGACCAGGCGGCGATGCCCTGGCCGCCGGCCGGCGCATGGAAGCCGTTGGTGCCGGTCAGAAACTCGATCTTGAAGCTGCTCTCGGGCTCGCCCGCCTCCCGAACCGCCCGCGCGAGCTCCGCGAAGGCGGTGCGGACGTCTTCGCCCGGCAGCAGCCGGCGGTCGATCTCGGCCATGCAGGCGGCCGGCACGACGTTGGTGTTCTCGCCGCCCTTGATGAGGCCGAGATTGATCGTCGATTGCATCGGCCCCTCGCGGCGCGAGACGAGCTTCGGCGCGAGGTTCGCCTCGAGCGAGCCGACGATGCGGACCATGCGCAGGATCGCGTTGTCGCCGGCCGCCGGGTTGCCGGCATGGGCGGCCCGCCCGGTGGAGGTGATCCTGGCCCACAGCACGCCACGCTCGGCGACGATCGGCTCGTTGTCGGTCGGTGCGCCGACGATCAAGGTGTCGGGCTTGACGTAGCCCGCCTCGCGCAGGAAGGCGGTGCCGTCGGGGCCGAGGTTCTCCTCGTCGGCGACGAACGTGAAAGCGACCTCGCCCCGCTGCGGGCCGCCCGCGCGCACCAGCTCCTCGGCGAGCCAGAGCTGGACGGCCATGCTGCCCTTGCAGTTGGCGGCGCCGAGTCCGATGACTTGGCCTTGGCGGACCGCGGCCGCGAACGGGTCGGTGGTCCACAGGGTGCGATCTCCCACGCCGACCGTGTCGAGGTGCGCGTTGAAGACCACGCGCGGCCGCCCCGATCCCAGCTTCGCGATCACGTTGTCGACGCCCTTCCTGCGGGTCGCGATGTCGACGCGGTATCCGGCATTCCTGAGGCGCTCGGCGGCGTAGGCGGCGATGGCGACGCTGTCGCCCGGCGGATAGGGCGAGGGAATGGCGATGAGCTCGGACAGGATGGCGACGAGCCGGCCGGCCAGCGTTTCATCGATCGCGGTCGTTTCCATCACCTCAGCCGCGCGAGCGCGCGTAATACTCGATCCGCCGTTCGACGAGGCCTACGCCTTCCGACAGCAACAGGGCGAAGGCGAAGACCAGGACGGTCAGCGCCCAAAACTCCGCCATCAGGAAGTTGCGGGAATAGACCTCGAACAGCTCGCCCAAGCCCAGGATCGCGATCAGGAGCTGGCCGATGATCACGCCCTTGACGCCGCGGATCAGGCCCAGCCGGACGCCGGCCAGGATTTCCGGCAGCGCCGCCCAGACCAGGATCTTGGCGTAGAGGTCGACGCGCCCGGCGCCGAACGAGCGCGCCATGTCGATGAGCGACGGGCTCGCGTGCTTGACGCCGGCGCAGGTGTCGAGAACGATCACCCAAATGGCGAACAGGACGACCGTCGCGATCACGGTCGGCTGCCCGAAGCCGATGAGGGCCATGAGCGCCGGCACCAGCGCGGTCAAGGGGGCGCTTGAGAACACGTTGACCCACATGCCGAGCAGGCGCTCGGCGGCCGCAACCCGACCCATAGCCATGCCGACCGCAACGCCGAGCGCGATCGCGAGCCCCATCCCGGCCGCGAAGGCGACCAGGGTGTCGGCGGCGGCGGCAAGGAATTTCGAGGTCGTGACGAGGTCGCGCATGGCGACCAGGACCTCGGAGAAGGGCGGCACCAGGAACACGATGCGCGCCTGCCCGACGACCTCCCAGAGAGCGAACCACAACAGCAGCGAGAACGCCATCGGCACGCGGAGCCCGAGGATCTTCATGGGCCCTTCACTCCAGATAACGCCGGAGGCCCTGCCAGATTTCCTCGACGGTGTCGAGGTAGCGCTTGTCGCGGCGCAAATCTTCTGGCGCATGGCTGCGTTCGAGGTCGAGCCGGATGGTGTCGGACACCCGGCCGGGGCGCGGGGTTAAAAGCACGATGCGATCCGAAACGAAGACCGCCTCCTCGATGCTGTGGGTGACGAAGATCACGGTCTTCTTTTCGACGGACAAAAGGCGGACGAGGTCTTCCTGGAACTTGCGCCGCGTCTGTTCGTCGACGGCGGAGAACGGCTCGTCCATGAGCAGGATGTCGGCATTGACGGCGAGCGCGCGCGCCAGACCGACCCGCTGGCGCATTCCCCCCGACAGCTCGTGCGGGTAGCGGTTCTCGAATCCGCCGAGACCGACCTTGTCGATGTAGCCTCGCGCGATCTCGTGCCGCTCTCTTGCCGGCACCCCCTTGAGCTCGAGGCCGAACGCCACGTTGCGGAGCGCGCTCGCCCACGGCATCAAGGCGAAATCCTGGAACACGAAGGCCCGCTCGGGACCCGGTCCCGCGACCAGCTTGCCCTTGACCCGGACCTCGCCGCGGCTCGCCTCGATGAGCCCGGCGATGATTTTGAGGAGCGTGGTCTTGCCGCAGCCGCTCGGCCCCAAGAGCGAGGTCAACCGGCCGGCGGGAATATCGAGGTCGATATCGCGCAGCGCCTCGACGCCGCCGGGGTAGTGCTTGGCGATACCCCTGAGCTCGACGACGACCTCATCGCGCGGAGCCGCGCGGGTCGCGACATCGTCCGCCCTCATTATTCTTGCTCTTTCGCGCGCCGCTCGGGCCGAAACAGGACCGTCTCGGTGCGCTCCAAGAGGCCGACCGTCACCGCGGCAAAGAGGATGATCGACAGGATCGCCGCGAACATTTCCGGATAGTCGGCCACCGACCGGTGATAGGTGATGAGATCGCCGATGCCGGTCGGCGTGATCAGCAGCTCGGCGAGCACGACGCCGATGAAGCCGCCGGCCACGCCCAGGCGCAGGCCCGCGAAGATGACCGGGCTGGCGTGCGGGAGGACGATCTTGACGACCTCCTGCCGGCGCGTTGCCTGAAAGGACCTCGACATCTCGATGAGCGCGGCGTCGGCATTGCGGATGCCGCGGTAGGAGTTGAGGACGATGAGCGGGCCTGAGAGCAGGCAAACGGCGACCACCTTGGCGGTGAGGCCGATGCCGTACACATAGGTGATGAGCGGGATGAACGCCGCCACCGGCGCCGCCTGCAGAATGATGAAGACCGGCGCGAGCAGCCATTCGGAAACGCGCGACAGCCCCATCGCCACGCCGAATCCCACGCCGGCCGCCGCCGAGATGAGCAGTCCGATGACCAGCGGCTGCAAGGTCGAGGCATAGGCCTTGGCCAGAGCGCCGTCCCAGATCATCGCCCACAGCGCGAGCGCGGTGTCGCTGAACGGCGGGAAAGCGAAGCTCAAGGGGATTCGGCCGCCGACCTCCCAGGCCCCGGCCACGAGCGCGATCGAGGCCAAGCGCCACACGACCATGCCGTCGGCGGCTCGCCACCGCGCACCGGCCGGGCGATCAGCGAGCGCCCGGCCGGTGATGTCGTCTGTTTTGCCCAGGGGCCCCTACTCGGGCAGTCGGCCCAGGCGATCGAGCGTCCGGTTGAGGGCGTCGAGGTACCAGAAATCCGCGACCTTGAGGTCGTCGGCGCTGCCCTGGAGCTGGCCTGCGAGCGTGTAGAACGCGAAGTCGTCGCGCGCCGCCCGCTCGCCGCCGCCGTTGGGCGGCAGGATGCCGGCCTCCACCGCGTCCTTGAAATACGGGACGACCTCGCCTTCGAGATTGGCCGGCAGATCGGGCAAGAGCTTGTACTTCGCGCGCTCCGCGACCACGTAGGTCTGATCCTTGAGGACCGCGCGCCACACCGGCACCAGCTCGTCGGTCAGCGTCTGGATGACCTGCGGGTTCTTCTGGATGTAGTCGAGCGTCGCGAACAGCGACTCATCGGTCGCACTGACGCCGGTGATCGGCAGCACGACGAACTTGCCGGGCGCCTCGCGCAGCACGAGCTTGGTGTTGGTGTTGTCGAGGAAGGTCGCGCGGATGTTCCCTTGGAGCAGCGCCACACCGCGGACCTCCGACCCCGGAACGTAGCTGAGGCTCTTGTAGGCGATGCCGTGTTGCTTGGCCATCAGCTTCGCCATCGCCTCGGTGCCCGAGCCGCGCGTGTGGACGACCATGTCCTGGCCGTCGAGGTCCTTCCAGGTCTTGTAATGCGCGCCGCTGACCACCGGGTTGAAGCGCAGCTTGACGAGCTGGTAGAAGATGCGGATCGGCGCCCGCGTCTTTTGCTGCACCGGGTAGGGCGTGCCCACCCCGATATCGGCCTGGCCGTTGATCACCGCCTGGGTGGCGATGTCCTCGGCCTTGAAATAGGTGATGTCGAATTTGAGGCCGCGCTGCTTGGCGCGCTCGAAGGCGATGAGCATGTGCAGGATCTCGATCGACGCGATGTCGCCGACCGCGACACGGATCGGACGGTCCTGGGCGGCGGCGGGGCCGGCCAGGAAACTCGCGCTCGCCGCAAGGGCGAGGGCCGCGAGCACGGCTCTGCGTTTTACGACCATGGTTTCCTCCATAGCTGAGGCGTGATTTCGAATACCTCTAGGGATCGCATCGGGCATTATACGCCGAGGCCGGCCGCGCTTCAATGGCGCACCACCATGGCCCCCACCCTTTCCTCCTCGCGCAAGTGCGCGGGTGGGTTGGGTGGGGAGGTCGAATCAGGGGTATCGCATTTGGAATTTATCCGCAGCTTTCGAATCACAACGGTCACGGTGACGAATCTGGAGGCTTCTGTGAGGTCGCGCGGTCCGGTCGTGGCGGGTCGCAACGACGCGACCTCATTGAAGCCTCCAGATTCCCCTGGGGGTCGAATCCTCCGCGCTGGACCGCCCTCACGGACGTCGCTAAGCTCGCACAACCATCGGAGCTCTCCTGCCGGACAAGCTTCGTTTCGAGGGCGCCATGCGGATAGCCGTCATCGGGGGCGGCCCGGCCGGCCTCTATTTTGCGCTTCTGATGAAGAAGCTCGACCCGGGCCACGACATCGTGGTCGTCGAGCAGAATGCCGCCGGCGCGACCTACGGCTTCGGCGTCGTGTTCTCGGAAAAGGCGCTGGCCTTTCATGAGGCCGGAGACCCCGAGACCTATCAGTTGATCACCCCGAAGGCGGAGGCCTGGGACGACCTCGCGATCGTCCACCGCGATCGGCGCATCCCGATCGATGGCAACGGCTTCGCGGCCATGGGTCGCCTCGAGCTTCTCAGGCTTTTTCACGACGCCTGCCGGGCCGCAGGCATCGCCATCGAGTTCGGCAAACGGGTCGACGGCCTCGACCGTTTCGGGGATTACGACCTCGTGGTCGGCGCCGACGGCGCCGGTTCGATCGTCCGCGAGATCCATGCGCGATTTTTTAGGCCCAAGCGGCAGGTCCTGTCGAACAAGTTCGCTTGGTACGGCACGCGGCAATGGTTCGAAACGCTGACGCTGACGTTCCGGACCAACGCCGACGGCGCCTTCGTCGCCCATCACTATCGCTACAGCCCGGAGATGAGCACCTTCATCGTCGAATGCGATGCCGGGACCTGGGACCGTGCCGGGTTCGCCCGCATGCGCGACGATGAAAGCCGGCGCTACTGCGAGCAGGTCTTCGCTCCGGACCTCGGCGGCCATCGCCTGATCGACAACAAATCGATGTGGCGCAGCTTCCCGATCCTCACCAATGACAACTGGCGCCACGACAAATTGGTGCTGATCGGCGACGCCCTGCGCACGGTCCATTTCTCGATCGGGTCGGGGACGCGTCTGGCCATGGAGGATGCGCTGGCCCTCTACAGCGCGTTTCGCGACGCGGGTCCGGCGGTGAAGCGGGCGCTGGCCCGGTTCGAAGAGACGCGGCGGCCGATCGTCGACAAGCTCCTGCGCGCGGCCGCCAACAGCGCCATGTGGTACGAGCGCTTCCATGAGATCATGCATCTCGATCCGCACGATCTCGTATACAGCTATATGACTCGCACGGGTCGGGTGGACGAGCCCGGCTTGCGGAAAATCGCGCCGCGATTCATGGCGGGCTTCGACGCGCATCGGGCGGCAAAGGCGCCGCCGGCCGGCTCGAGGATAGCCGCCTCGCCGGCGGATGCGCCCGTCGATGCGCTTGGCGACGACAGTCCCGGGGCGCGCGAGATCGGTTTTTCGCCGCCCCAGCGCTACAACGCGAGCGACATCCTGTTCCGCAACCTCGAGGCCGGTCGCGCGGCCAAGGCGGCAATTTATTGCAACGGCAAGACAACGACCTATGGCGAGCTGTGCGCGCTTGCCAACCGCATCGGACGGGCCCTCATCGGGCTGGGGCTCGGGCGCGGCGAACGCGTGCTTCTCGTTCTCGACGACACGCCCGTCTATGCGGGCGCGATCTTCGGCGCGCTCAAGGCGGGGTTTGTCCCCGTCCTCACGAACACGCTCTCCACCAAGGACTTGCTGGAATACTTCATCCAGGATGGTCAAGCGCCGGTGGCGATCGTCGAGGGCCGGCTGGTTGGGCTGCTCCGGGACGCGGGCCGGCAATGTCCATCGCTCGGTTGCGTCGTCTGCGTCGGCGAGCCTTCGCACGAGATCGGCGTCCGCACGCTCGATTGGCAGGCGTGGACCGCGGCCGCATCCCCCGATCTCGACGCCGCCGACACCAGCCGGGACGACATGGCGTTCTGGATGTACAGCTCCGGCACGACCGGGCGGCCGAAAGGCGTGGTCCATCTCCACCATGACATGCTTTATACCTATGAAAGCTATGGCAAGCATGTCCTGGGGATCCGCGCGGACGACGTCGTTTTCTCGGTGCCGAAGCTGTTCTTCGCCTACGGGTTCGGCAACTCGATCACGTTCCCCTTCAGCGTCGGCGGCGGCGGCGCGCGCCCTCCCGGCCGGCCGGACCCCAACGCCGGCGTCGACTGCAACGGGCGCGAGAGTCCCAC
>JBQTIU010000108.1:0-27236 GCA_052387815.1 Pseudomonadota bacterium | reverse complement strand
CGCCGCACGGAGCGCCGGCTGATCCGCGACTACGAGGCGCTGGTGGCCGAGCTCATCGACCGGCTTTCGCCCGACAACCACGGCCTCGCCGTGGCGCTCGCCGAGACGCCTGAGCACATTCGCGGCTTCGGTCATAGCAAGGCGGCCCACCTCGCCGCGGCCAAGGCGCGCGAGGCCGAGCTCATCGCCGCCTTCCGCGCGTCCGCGGCCCAGGCGGCCGAGTAGCGGCGGGTCGATAGATCCGCCCCCACGCCTATTCCTCCGCCCGAGGCGGGGGAGGGATCGGGAGGGGGCCGGTGGATCGTGCGCGCCTCGTGCCCTAGGGGCCGCGGCGGAACGCGCGTCAGGCCCGCGGGAAGGTCCGGAACTTGGCGTCGCCGTCGCGCGCGATGTGGGCGGGGAGGTCGACCTCCCAGGTCAGATAGTCCTTCATCGCGCCCTCGGCGCCCGCCTTGCGGTCATAAGGTCGATACCAGACGTCGTCGGGCTGGTCGGCCATGCGTTCCTCGCCCGTCGCGATCGGCAACCCGGCGGCCTTCCAGGCCGCGGTCCCGCCGTCGAGCACCTTGACCGGCATGTCGGTGAGCTTGCGCGCCTCGGGTACGGCGAGCCCAGCGAGCACGCCGTCCGGCGAGGCGAGCACGAGCATCTTCGCCGTACCGACCTTCACGAGGCTGGTCTTGAGGCGCGCGCGCACGGCGAACCACGCACCGGGGATGTGGCCGGCGCGATACTCGAGGCTGGTGTCGAGGTCGATCACCGCGGCCTCGCCGCGCTCGAGCGCCGCCTTGAGCGCAGAGGGCGCAATTCGGTCGGCCTCGCCGCGCTCGAGGCCCGGCCCGCCCGGCCGATCGGGTCCGACGACCAGCGCGGGCGCGACCAGCGCATCGGCGAGCACGTAGACCTCGTAGCCGCCCATCTGGACGAGCCACGAGGCCGTCATCTTGGCGCGCACGCCGTTGTCGTCGACGAGGATGAGGCGCGCGTTGCGCGTGGCGAGGTAGCTGTCGGTCGCCTGCACGAGCTGGCCGCCGGGCGCCGAGCGCGACCCTTCGATGTGGCCGGCCTCGTACTCCTCGGGGCTGCGCACGTCGAGAAGGTAAAGCGAGCGCCGGTCGGACTCGGCCTGGAAGCGCGCCAGGGTCGCGGCGTCGATCGCCACGACGGCGAACCGCTTGGCGACGCGCTCGGCCGCCGCGATCGCTTTCGACAGCCCCGCGGCCGAGGGCGGCGGCGCCGCGCGCCGCGCCCCGTGCTCCAGCTCGAGGCCGGCGAGGTGCCAGCCCATGGTGCCGTTCTCGAGCGCCGCCACCGGGTTCGGCAGGCCCGCATTGATGAGCGACTGCGCGCCGATGATGCTGCGCGTGCGCCCGGCGCAGTTCACGACGACCAGCGTCTTGGGCGACCTGACGAGGTCGTGTACGCGCAAGACCAGCTCGGCGCCCGGGCAATCGATGCCGCCGGGGATGTTCATGCGCCGGTACTCGCCGAGCGGCCGGCTGTCTAGGATGATCGCGTCCTCGCCCGCCTCGAGCTTCGCCTTCACCTCCCCCGGCGACAGCAGCGGCGTGTCGTCGTGGCGCCCGATGAACTCGCCGAACGCCTTGCTCGGCACGTTGACGCCGCTGAACAGCTCGTAGCCCGCCTCGGCCCAGCCTTCGACGCCATCCTGAAGGATCGACAGGTCGCGGTAGCCGAAATGCATGAGCTGACGCGCCGCGCGCTCGGCGAGGCCCGCATCGCGCTCGCCGCACAGCACGATGCGCGTCGAGCGGCGCGCCACCAGCGCCTCGATCCGCAACTCGAGACGAGAAAGCGGCATCGGGCAGGCGAACAACAGGTGGCGCCTCGAGAACACGCCCTCCTCGCGCACGTCGAGGATGGCGAGCTCCTCGCCGTCGCCGATCATCCCCTTGAGCTCGGCCGCCGCGACGATGGGGGTGCCGATATTCGGGTTGGCCGGGAAGTGCGCGTAGGCGCCGCCCGTCTCGCCCCCGAAGAAGATGCGCCCCGGCAGGTGCTCGAGGCTCAAGCCGTAGCAGTGGAGATGCAGGGTCGGCTCGGCGCCGATCGATTCGACGGTATGGAAGTCGTCGGGAAGGAAGGCGACGGCGTTGCCCGGCCGGACGGCGAGCTCGCCCGTCTTCTCGATCGTTCCCCGACCCGGAATCCGGCGGTTGTCGGTGCGGCGATAGAAAACGTTTTGCTCGTTGCCGTAGATGCCGGTGATCGCCGCCCAGGTCGTGTGGTTGTGCGGCGGCCGCGAGCGCCCCGCCACGCCCGCCGCGGCATAGAGCGCGAAGCGATGGTCCGCGTCCTCCGTCAGGCGATAGATCCGGTTGACCGCGCCGGGCGGCACCGGGAAGTGGTCCCAGGGGAACAGGTCGCTCCGCTCGCCGAGCGCGACGAGGAGCGCCTTGATCTCGTCGAGGCCCGCATGGGTCACGCCTTTGCGCTTCTCGATCTCGCGGATGCGGCCGATGGTCTCAGCCACGGCCGCCGCGCGCTCGCTATGGACCGACATGGCTCAGCGCCTCGTTGTCCTCGAGCTGCTGCGTGGCATAGCGGTAGGCGCCGTCGGGCTCGGCGAGCGATCCGAACTGCATGGACATTTTCCTCCCTCTCGGACCCCGATCGCAACGGCGTGCGAGGGCCGCCCTCGGATCGGGCTAGTGCGACAGGATCTGGCTCAAGAACAGCTTCGTGCGCTCGCTCTGGGGCGCGGCGAAGAACTCCTGCGGCGGGGCGGTTTCGACGATCTCGCCCATGTCCATGAACACCATGAGGTCGGCCACCTTGCGCGCGAACCCCATCTCGTGGGTGACGCATAGCATGGTCATGCCGTCCTCCGCCAACCCGATCATGACGTCGAGCACCTCCTTGATCATCTCGGGGTCGAGCGCGGAGGTGGGCTCATCGAACAGCATGATCTTCGGCTTCATGCACAGCGAGCGCGCGATGGCGACGCGCTGCTGCTGGCCGCCGGAGAGCTGGGAGGGATACTTGTGCGCCTGCTCGGGGATGCGCACGCGCTTCAGGTACTCCATCGCCAGCTCCTCCGCCTCCTTGCGCCCCATGCCGCGCGCGCGCATCGGCGCGAGCGTGAGGTTGCGCAGCACCGTCAGGTGCGGAAATAGATTGAACTGCTGGAACACCATGCCGACTTCGCGGCGGACCTGGGTAATGTTCTTCATGTCGTCGTTGAGCGCGATGCCGTCGACGACGATCGTGCCTTCCTGGTGGATTTCGAGGCGATTGACGCAGCGAATCATGGTCGACTTGCCGGACCCCGACGGCCCGCAGACGACGACGCGCTGGCCGAGATTGACGGTGAGGTCGATGTTCTTCAGGGCCTGAAAGGTCCCGAACCACTTGTTGACCCCGCGCATCTCGATCATCGGCTTGCCGTCGCCGTTCTCCGCCATCCGCCACTCCAACCACCGAACCATGTACGACGCGACAAGGATTCAGCTCCAGGTACTCCAGTCCGAGGAACGTGTAAATCTCGAGCGGGCGGTACCCGCTCACGACCATCTCGTTGGCACGCCGCGTGAGTTCGGTCAAGCCGATGACCGACACCAGCGACGACGTCTTCAAAATGTAGACGAGCGGGTTGCCGAGCGGCGGCAGGACGCGCCGGATCGCCTGCGGCAAGATGATGCACCGCATCTTTTCGAGGCAGGTCAGGCCGAGCGAGTCCGGGCCCGCGGGCGGGTCTTTTGACCGGCCCGTTTCACACCCGGCCGCCCGCGTGGCCCCGGTGGTTGAACGGCCGGCGGGCCTGGCGTATTGTCCTCCCCGCAACCACCGTTAGAGAAGGGGAGGAGTCATGTTGCGCATCGCCCTGTCGTACTCCGTCGTCGCGTTCGCGGCCTCGTTCGCCCTGGCCGGGCCCGCCGCCGCGGCGAGCTTCACCGTCGATTTGACCCACCCCATGGGGACGTTCGCTCCGCTCGGCGGCGACATCACCAAGCCGGACCTGTCCAAGCCCTACAAGAACAGCATCGCGGTGCCGACCTTCGGCGCCCAGGCGGTCTACGAGACCCTGCCGAACTTCGAGACCAACCGCGGCTATTTCGGGCTCGGCCGAGTCCTGCTCGCCGACCATCACGGGACCCACGTCGATTCGCCCGGCCACTTCGTCAACACCCCCGGCACGATCGAGGTGAGCGCGCCCGACAAGCGTACCCTGGACGAGCTCAAGAGCGACGAATTGATCGGCCCGCTCGTATTCATCGACATCGGCTCGCGGGTGCGCGCCGTGCTCGACAGGAACGGCGGCCGGCCGAGCCCGGACAAGAACGTGACCGACTTCTCGAACAGCTCGAACGCGGTGGTCACCGCCGCCGACATCGACGCCATCGCCGGCAAGCTCAGGACCGGCGCGTGGGTGGTGGCCAATGCCGGCTGGTCGCGCTTCTACTCGAACCCGGACATGGCCACCAGCCCCTACATCAACGGCTGGAACTTCCCGGGCTTTTCCAAGGCGGCCTGCGATCGGCTGATCGAGATCGAGAATGCCCGCGGTATTCGCGTCAGCGGCCTGGTCATGGACAATATCGGCATCGATTCGGGCGAGAACAGCGCCGGCCCCAAGGGCGATCTCGTGACCGATTCCTGGCATTGCCATCTGCGCGGCCTGCAGCGCGGCTGGAAGTTCGTCGAGAACGCCACCAATCTCGGCCAGCTCGCCGAGGCGAGGGCCGATTCCTGCACGCTGTTCGTCGGCGCGCCGAGGACGGTCGCCGCCGCCGGCGGGCCGGCGCGCGTGCTCGCGCTTTGCGAGAGATAGGGCGCGAGAGATAGGCCGCGCGGCAACGATCGCCCGTCTGTCCGCGCTCGCCGCCGGCCTCGCGCTCCTTCTCGCCGGGGCCGGCGCGCTCGCGCACAAGACCAACCTCTCGGTGGGGCGCATCGCGGTTGCGGATGGCGAGGTGCGCTATCGTCTGACGGTCTCCGCCCACGACCTGGCGGTGGCGCTCGGCATCGAGACCGACCTCATCGCCCCGGTGCCGCAGGCGGCGTTCGCCGCCCGCGAAGCGGTGCTTTCCGACTATCTCGGAGAGCGCCTCGCGGTCGCGGCGGATGGGACGCCGTGCCGGGCTGGGCGCCCCCTCGTCGGCTACCACGCGCTACCGGCCGACCTCGTCCTCGACCTTCGCTACGAGTGTCCGCAGGCGACCGCGAGCATAGCGATCGCCTATCGGCTGTTCTTCGACCTCGATCCCACCCATCGCAGCATCGGCACCATCGATTCCGGCGCCGGGCCGGAGGAGTATCTCGTCGACCGCAATTTCACCCTGATCGAGGTCGCGCTGGCGCGCCCGGCGCCGTCGGGCGCGTGGCGGGCGCGAGCGGCGCGGGTCGTCCTCTTGGGCGTCGAGCACATCCTCGTCGGCATCGACCACGTCCTGTTCCTGGTCGCCCTGCTATTGACCGGGGCCGGGTTCGTGTCGATGGTCAAGGTGGTGACATCCTTCACCGTGGCGCACAGCCTGACCCTGGCGGCCGCCTGGTTCGGTCTCATCGACTTGCCTGGAAGGCTGACCGAGAGCCTGATCGCGGCCTCGGTCGCCTTTGTGGCGGCCCAGAACCTGCTCGAGCGCGGGCTCGAAGGGCGGTGGAAGCTCGCCTTCGCCTTCGGCCTCGTGCACGGGCTGGGCTTCTTCGCCGTGCTCAACGAGCTCGACCTCGAGCGGGCCGACGCGACCACCACCCTGTTCGCCTTCAATCTCGGGGTGGAGCTCGGCCAGCTCGCCATCCTCGCGGTTTACTACCCGGCGCTCGCCTGGGCTCACCGGCGCGCCTGGTACCGCCGGGCGATGGTCGCCGGCTCCGCCGCCATCCTCGCGCTCGCCGGATACTGGCTGATCGAGCGCGCGCTCTTCGCCTAGCGCGGCCGCGCCAGCGCCGCGAGCGCCGCCGCCGCGGCCGCACGGACCGCCTCGCTTGGGTCCTCGCGCGCCAGGGTGGACAGCGCCGGCATCGCCTCGCGCGCCCCCAAGTAGGCGAGGCCGAGCGCCGCCTGGCGGCGGACTTCGGGATGCGGGTCGACAAGGCGCGCCTTGAGCGGTTC
This sequence comes from Pseudomonadota bacterium, assembly GCA_052387815.1. Taxonomy (GTDB): domain Bacteria; phylum Pseudomonadota; class Alphaproteobacteria; order CACIAM-22H2; family CACIAM-22H2; genus JBQTIU01. The sequence continues at coordinate 21,160 of JBQTIU010000108.1, read as the reverse complement.
GATCGCTTGGCGGTCGGCGAGCCGGCCGAGCACGAAGGCCGCCTCCCAGCGCACTTCGGCCGCCTCGTCGTCGAGCCGCGGCAGGAGGGCGGCGGCGCCGTACGCGCCGATCGCGCCCAGCGCGCGCACCGCCGCCGCGCGCAGCCGGAAATCGGCATCGTCGAGGAGCCCGCGCTCGGCGAGGAGGCGCGCCGCCGCCGGCGACTTGGCGGCGCCGAGTCCGACGATCGCCGCCCGGCGGCGCTCGTATTCGCCTTCTCCCCGCCGCAGCGCGAGCGCGGAATCGCGCGCGAAGGCGGCGGGCGCAAGCGCGGCGGCGAAGGCATCGATGGAGCCCGGCGCATCGAGCGCCGCCAGCGCCGCCAGGACCTCGACCCGCAGCGCAAGCTCGGCCAAGTGCGCGGCCGGGGCCGAGAGAATCGCCCTCTCGTCGCGGGCGCCCGCGCGCTCGGCCAGGCGCCGGTCGAGGGCGCGCAACGGCGCGGCGGCGCGCGCATCGCCGGCCTCCGCGAGGCCAAGCACGGCGTGAAACCGCACCGCGATCTCGTCGTCGTCGAGGAGCCGGATGAGGGTCGGAACGACGCTGCCGTCACCGATCGCGCCCAGCGCCACGGCAATGCGGACCCTGAGCTCAAGGCCCGGCCCCGCCGCCAACAGGCGCGCCAGCGGCGCGCCGGCCTCGGGCGCGCGCGTGCGAGCCAGCGCGTCGACGATCTCGCCGCGCTCGCCATCCTCGCGCGCGGCGGCGAGCGCCTTGACGAGCGGCGCGGCCGCCCCGGCCTGCCCGAGGGCGCGGATCGCGCGCAGGCGCAAGCTGCGATTGCGGCTTTCCTCGACCACGCGCGCCACCGCCTCCACCGCCGGCTCTTGGCGAAAGGCGCCCAGCGCCTCGACGATTCGGGCCCGGACGATGAGCGACGAATCGCGGGCGAGGGCTTCGAGCAAGGCGGCAAGGCTGGTCTCGTCGCCGATCGCGCCCAGCGCCGCCGCAGCATCCCCGCGCAGCTCGTCTTGGCTGCTCGTTGCAAGCATCCGCGTCAGGGTCGGGGCGGCGCTCGCATCGCCGATGCGGCCGAGCGCCTCGATGACCGCGCTCGCCACCGGGCCCGGCGTCTCGGGCCGGTCGATGAGCCCCAGCAGTCGCGGCAGCGCCGACCTCTCGCGCCGGAACCCCAGCGAGCGGGCGGCGGCCGCCTGGTATTCCGACTGGTCGCCGGCTAGCGCGCCCATGAGCACGTCGAGCGGGATGCCCCAGTGCTCCCAGCCGTTGACGAGCGCCGGGCCCGGGGCGAACATGGACAAGGCCAGCAGCGCCGCCCCCGCCGCCCGCCTCACGGAGGCCATGGACGGGCGAGGCGTTGCCTCGCCGGGCAAAGACGGGCGGGTCACAGACCCGCCCCTACAACGGGCCGACATCATTGCCTTGTAGGGGCGGGTTTCAAACCCGCCCGCGGGCGGGTCACAGACCCGCCCCTACTCCGCTGCATGGGTGACCGCGGCCTTCTCGACCCGGGCGGCGCAGAATTTGAACTCGGGGATCTTGCCGATCGGGTCGAGCTGCGAGCTGGTCAGCAGGTTGGCCGCCGCCTCGGCGAAGCAGAACGGGATGAACACCATGCCCGCAGGCACCGCGCCATCGACGCGGGCCTTGAGCTGGATGGCGCCGCGCCGCGTGGTGACGCGAATCATCTCGCCGGCGGCGATCCCCATCGCCCGGAGATCGGCCGGCGACAGCGAGGCGACCGCTTCGGGCTCCAGCTCGTCGAGCACGCTCGCCCGCCGGGTGATCGCGCCGGTGTGCCAGTGTTCGAGCTGGCGGCCCGTCGACAGAACCATGGGGTACTCGGCATCGGTCGGCTCGCCCGGCGGCAGCAGCGGGGCGGGCACGAACTTGCCGCGCCCCGATTCGGTCGGGAAACCGTCGGCGAACACGATGTCGTGGCCGGGCCGGTCCTCGGCGTCGCACGGATAGGTGACGGCGTGTTCGCGCTCGAGCCGCGCCCAGGTGATGCCGTTCAGCGAGGGCATGACGCGCGTCATCTCGGCGAAGGCGTCGCGCGGATGCGTGTAGGTCCAATCGAGGCCGATGCGGCGCGCGATCTCCTGGATGAGCCACCAGTCCTGGCGCGCCTCGCCCGGCAAGGGCAGGGCCCGGCGGCCGATCTGGACCTGGCGGTTGGTATTGGTCACCGTGCCGTCCTTCTCCGGCCACGCCGAGGCCGGAAGTATGACATCGGCGTGGAACGCGGTCTCGGTCAAGAAGATGTCCTGGACCACCAGATGCTCGAGCATGGCAAGCGCCTGGCGGGCGTGGTGGACGTCGGGGTCGGACATGGCCGGGTTCTCGCCCATGATGTACATGCCCCGGATCGTGCCCTCATGGATCGCGCGCATGATCTCGACCACGGTCAGCCCTCGCTTGGGATCGAGCTTGGCGCCCCACAAGCCTTCGAACAGCGCGCGGATTTCCGCGTCCTCGACCGAGCGGTAATCGGGAAACACCATCGGGATGAGACCGGCGTCGGAGGCGCCCTGGACGTTGTTCTGGCCGCGCAGCGGGTGCAAGCCGGTGCCGGGCCGGCCGATCTGGCCGGTCAACAGCGCGAGCGCGATCAGGCAACGCGCGTTGTCGGTGCCATGCACGCTTTGCGAGATGCCCATGCCCCAGAAGATGATCGCGGCCTCGGCCCGCGCGTAGAGGCGCGCGGCCTCGCGGATCACAGCTGGCGCGATGCCGCACACCGGGGCCATCTTTTCGGGCGTGAAGTCGCGGACGTGCCGCTCAAGGGCCGCGAAGTTCTCGGTGTGGGCCTGGACGTACTGCCGGTCGTAGAGGCCCTCGGCGAGGATGACGTTCATCATCGCGCTCAACAGCGCCACGTCGGTGTTGGGCTTGAACTCGAGCATGTGGGTCGAGTGGCGCTTCAAGGTCTGGCCGCGCGGGTCCATGACGATGAGCTTGGCGCCGCGCTTGGCCGCCTGCTTGAAGAAGGTCGCGGCGACGGGGTGGTTCTCGGTCGGGTTGGCGCCGATGACGATGATGACGTCGGCGTCCTTGCACGCCGTGAACGGCGCCGTCACCGCCGCCGAGCCGATGCCCTCCATGAGCGCCGCCACCGAGGAGGCGTGGCACAGCCGCGTGCAATGATCGACGTTGTTGGTGCCGAAGCCGGTGCGTACCAACTTCTGGAACAAATAGGCTTCCTCGTTCGACCCCTTGGCCGAGCCGAAGCCGGCGAGCCCCTTGCCGCCATGCGCCTCGCGGATGCGCCGGAAGCCGGCGGCGGCACGATCGAGGGCCTCCTCCCAGCTCGCGGCGCGGAAATGGGTGTAGGGATTGGCGGGATCGACCGCGTCGTCGGCGCTCTTTGGGACTCCGGGCCTGCGGATGAGCGGCGCGGTCAGGCGATGGGGGTGATGGACGTAGTCGAAACCGAAGCGCCCCTTGACGCACAGCCGGTTCTGGTTGGCGGGGCCGTCGCGGCCTTCGACGTAAAGGAGCTTGTCGTCCGCGATGTTGTAGGTGAGCTGGCAACCGACCCCGCAATACGGGCAGACGCTGTCGACCTTGCGGTCGGGTGCCCCGACCTTGACGCCGGCGGCATCCAGGACGGTCGCCGGCATCAGCGCGCCGGTCGGGCAGGCCTGCACGCATTCCCCGCAGGCGACGCACGTGCTGGCGCCCATCGGGTCGTCGAAATCGAACACGATCTTGGCATGCGCGCCGCGCCCGGCCATGCCGATCACGTCGTTGACCTGGACCTCGCGGCAGGCGCGCACGCAGAGATTGCAGTGGATGCAGGCATCGAGGTTGACCCGCATCGCCGGATGGCTCGGGTCGGGGGCCGGGGTCTGGCGCCGCGCGAAGCGGCTCGAGGGGACCCCGAGATGATCGGCCCAGCGCCACAGCCGCGAGTCGGGGTCGTAGGCGCGCTGGCGCGCGGGCTGATCGGCGATCAGCAATTCCATCACCATGCGGCGCGAGAACTTGGCCCGCTCGCTGGCCGCTCTGACCTTCATGCCCGGCGTCGGCGCGCGGATGCACGAGGCGACCAGCGCCCGCTCGCCCTCGACCTCGACCATGCAGGCCCGGCAATTGCCGTCGGGCCGGTAACCTGGGGCGGGCGTGTAGCAAAGATGCGGGATCTCGACCCCGCGGCGGGAAGCCACCTGCCAGATGGTCTCGCCCGGCCGGGCCTCGACCTCCTCGCCGTCGAGGACGAAACGCACGCTCATATGACGTCCTCGCGGAAATGCTTGAGGACCATCTTGACCGGGTTGGCCGCCGCCTGGCCCAGGCCGCAGATCGAGGCGTCGGTCATCGCCTGCGACAATTCGAGGATCAGGGCCTCGTCCCAGCGCGGCTCGCGCATCAGCTTCACCGCCTTCTCGGTGCCCACCCGGCAAGGCGTGCACTGGCCGCAGCTCTCGTCCTCGAAGAAGCGCATGAGGTTGAGCGCCACCGCCTTCATGTCGTCGTGGTCGGATAATACCACGACCGCGGCCGAGCCGATGAAGCAGCCATGCGCCTCGAGGGTGCCGAAATCGAGGGCCAGGTCGGCCATCGACGCCGGCAGGATGCCGCCCGAGGCCCCGCCCGGCAGATAGGCCTTGAACGCGTGGCCGTCGGCCATGCCGCCGCAATATTCATCGATCAGCTCGCGGGCCGTGATTCCGGCCGGCGCCAGCTTGACCCCTGGGCTCTTGACCCTTCCCGAGACCGAGAACGAGCGCGGGCCCTTTGCGCCGCGGCGCCCTTGGGCGAGGAACCATTCGGGGCCGCGCTCGACGATGTCGCGCACCCAGAACACGGTCTCGACGTTGTGGATGAGAGTCGGCCGGCCGAACAATCCGACCTGCGAGGGGTAGGGCGGCTTGTGGCGCGGCAGGCCGCGCTTGCCCTCGATGCTCTCCAGCATCGCCGATTCCTCGCCGCAGATATAGGCCCCGGCGCCGCGGCGCAGATGGATCCGGGTCGCGCGGGCGAGGCCGGCCGCCTCGACCCTGGCGATCTCGGTCGCCAGCATGAGGCGGATCGCCGGATACTCGTCGCGCAGATAGATATAGACGTCCTTCGCCTCGACCGCCCACGAGGCGATCAGCATGCCCTCGATGAAGCGGTGGGGATCCGCTTCGAGGTAATAGCGGTCCTTGAAGGTCCCGGGCTCGCCCTCGTCGGCGTTGATCGCCACCAGGCGGGGCGCTGGCTCTTGGCGCACGAAGCGCCATTTGCGGCCGGCGGGGAACCCCGCGCCGCCGAGGCCGCGCAGGTGTGACGCTTCCAAGGCGGCGATGAGCTGGTCGGCGCTGCGCTTGTCCGCGAGGCAGTCGCCGAGCAGCCGGTAGCCGCCGCCGGCAAGGTAGGCGTCGAAATCGGCGCCCGGCCGCATCGCCTCGGCGTCGTGCCCGGCGGCAAGCGCTGCCTCGACCCGCGCCACGCTCGCCTGCGCGACTTCGCGGTGCCCGATCGCGCACACGGGTGAGCGGTCGCAGCCGCCCATGCACGGCGCGCGCACGACCCTCGCCTCCGGCTCGAAGCGCGCCTCGAGATCGGCGCGCAGGCGCGGGGCGCCCATGAGCTCGCAGGTGAGGCTGTCGCACACGCGGATCGTCACCGGCGGCGGCGCCTCGCCGTCCTTGACGATGTCGAAATGGGCATAGAACGAGGCGACTTCGTAGACCTCGGCCAGTGCCAGCTTCATCTCCTCGGCCACGGCGGCGAGATGGGCCGCCTTGAGGTGGCGGTAGCGGTCCTGGATGAGGTGGAGATGCTCGATCAAGAGGTCGCGGCGCCGCGGCCGGACGCCGAGCAGGGCGCGGACTTGATCCAGTGCCGCCGGGTCGACCTGGCGGCCCTTGGGATACGCGGAGGCGCGCCGGCGGCCGGCGCCGGGACTGGCGTACTGGTGAATCTCGGGACCGGACGGGGCCATCGCACCGAACCTCGCGGGTCGAATCCTGGGTGGACCGTCGATCAGTAGCCGAGCCAGTCTTCGACCGGCCCCTTGGGCAGCGGGACCAGGAACCAGACCTCGAACATGAGGAACAAGACGATCGCAACCCCGACGGAAACGCCGAGCGTCGTAACCCAGCGATAGCGGCCGAAATAGACCATGAACGCGGCGATGAAGACCATCGAGGCGATATAGATGCCGATGACCGCGACCAGGCCGACATAGACGGCGGTGGGAACCAACACCAAGAGGACCTTGCCGAACCCCGCCCGCTTGACGAACCCGGACGCGCCGGATTTCCGGGCAAGGATCGCTTGCAAGAGCGTGATCGCGCTCGCCGCCGTGATCAGCGCGCCGATGAAGAATGGAAAGTAGCCGGCGCCGGGTCCCACGAACTCGCTCCATTGCGGGCCCCCGAGGCGCAGGCTGTCGTTGATCACCAGGGCGCCGACCACCATCAGGATGACGGCGACCGCGATGTCCATGGTCCGGGTCGACACCAGGCTGTCGCGATCGGCCGGATCCCCGTTGTCCCGCATGGTTGCTGTCCCTTTGCTCGCCCGCGCGGGCGGGTTTGAAACCCGCCCCTACAAGGGGGTCGATGCCGTTCCTCGCAGGGGCGGGTCTCAAGACCCGCCCGTCTTACCCCTACTTGGCGAGGAACCCTGCTTCCTGCATCAGCTCGACGTGCTGCTTCTCGGCGTTTTCCACCCATTTCCGGTAGTCCTCCCCGGTCATGAAAGTGGTGTTGAACGCGCCCTTCTCCATGAAGTCGATCCAGTCCGGCGTGGCCATCACCTTCTTGAACAGCTCGACGTAAAAGTCGACCTGCTCCTTGGTGACGCCGCCCGGCAGGAAGATGCCGCGCAGCATCACGTAATCGATCGGCACGCCCGCCTCGCGGCAGGTCGGGATGTCGTTCCAGGACATGGTTTCGGTCACCTTGGCCTTGTAAGGCATCCGGTTGCTGTCGAGCACGCACAGCGCCCTGAGGGTCCCGGCCCGCCAATGCGCCACCGCCTCGATCGGATTGTTGACCGTCGAATCGACGTGCTTGCCGACCAGCGCCACCGCTACCTCGCCGCCGCCGCGGAAGGGGACGTAGGTGAACTTGGTGCCGATCGCCCGCTCGATCCCGACCGTGATGATCTGGTCCTCCTGCTTCGAGCCGGTGCCGCCCATCTTGAACTGCAGGGAGCTCCCCGCCTTGACCGCGTTGAGGTAGTCGCTGGCCGTCTTGTACGGGGTTTCGGTATGGACCCAGAGGACGAACTGGTCGAGGGCTAGCATGGCCACCGGGGTCAAGTCCTTCCAGTTGAAGGGCACGCCGGTGGCGAGCGGGGTAGTGAACAGGTTGGACAGCGTGATGATGATCTTGTGGGGATCGCCCCGGCTGCCCTTGACGTCGAGGAAGCCCTCGGCGCCCGCGCCGCCGGACTTGTTGACCACCACCATCGGCTGGGACATCAAATTGTGTTTAGCGACCAGCCCCTGGGTGAAGCGAGCCATCTGGTCGGCGCCGCCCCCGGTGCCGGCCGGGATGATGAAGGTCACCGGCTTGCTCGGCTCCCATGCTACCGCCGGCGAGCCCCAAGCGGCGAGCGAGCCCGCCAGCCCTAAGGCGAGAGCACCCATCGCCTTACGGCGAAGCGACGGTCTTGACCTGGTTCGCATGTTTCCTCTCCTTCTTGTCCGATATAACGACCCAACGCCAACTTAATCGGTGTGCGATGCGCTGTCGAGGGGCGCCTGGCGGCGGCAGGCCATCACTTGACCAGCCGCCTTGCGAGGGCGATCAGGCGTGAGATCAACGGCCACAACATCAGCACGACGCCGAGGCCGAAAATGATGCCGACCAGCCAGCCCGACCAGAAAATCGTCAGGCTGCCCTGGGACATCAGCATCGACTGGCGGAACGCGCTCTCCGCCATGTCGCCGAGGACCAGCGCGAGGACCAGGGGCGCCAGCGGATAGTCGAGCTTCTTGAAGACGTAGCCGACCACGCCGAAGGCGAGCATGAACGCGATGTCGAGCGTGGCGTTGTTTACGGTATAGGCGCCGACCGCGCAGACCACCAGGATGATCGGGGCGATGATGCCGAACGGCACCCGCAGGATGGCGGCGAACAACGGCACGCAGGTGAGCACGACGATCAGGCCGGCAATATTGCCGAGATACATGCTGGCGATCAGGCCCCAGACGAAATCCTTCTGTTCGACGAACAGCAGCGGGCCCGGCTGCAGGCCCCAGATCAAAAGTCCGCCGAGGAGGACCGCCGCGGTCGGCGAGCCCGGGATGCCGAGGGCGAGCATGGGCAGGAGGGCGCTGGTGCCGGCGGCATGCGCGGCGGTTTCGGGCGCCACCACGCCCTCGATGTGGCCGGTGCCGAACTTGTCGCCGTCCTTGGAGAAGCGCTTGGCGATGCCGTAGCTCATGAACGAGGCCGGCGTCGCGCCGCCGGGCTTGATGCCCATCCAGCAGCCGACCAGCGTCCCGCGCAGCGCGGTCGCCCAGTAGCGCGGCAGCTTCGCCCACGTCTCCAGCACCACCCGGGCGTTGAGCTTGGCGGCGGCGCCCTTGAAGGCGAGGCCGCTCTCCATGTTGAGCAGGATCTCGCCGACCCCGAACAGGCCGATGACCGCGATCAAAAAGTTGAAGCCGCGCAGCAGCTCCAACCAGCCGAAGGTCATGCGCAACTGCCCGGTCACCGTGTCGATGCCGACCGCGGCCAGCGCGAAGCCCAGCGCCATCGACATCAAGGCCTTGAACGGCGAACCCTTTTCCAGGCCGACGAAGCTGGCGAAGGTCAGGAACTGCACGGCGAACACCTCGGCCGGACCGAAGCGCAGCGCGAAATTGGCGACCAGCGGCGCCAGGAAGGTGATCATGAGAACGGCGAAAAAGGCGCCGACGAAGGACGAGGTGAAGGCGGCGGTCAACGCCTCGCCGGCCCGGCCCTGTTGGGCCATGGGATAGCCGTCGAAGGTGGTTGCCACCGACCACGGCTCGCCCGGGATGTTGAACAGGATCGAGGTGATGGCGCCGCCGAACAAGGCGCCCCAGTAGATGCAGGACAGCATGATGATCGCCGAGGTCGGCGACATCGAAAAGGTGAGCGGCAGCAGGATCGCCACACCGTTCGCCCCGCCCAGGCCGGGCAGCACGCCGATGATCACGCCCAAGATGATGCCGACCATCATCAGAACCAGATTGATCGGCTGCAGGACCACGGCGAAGCCGTGAAAGAGGGCCGAAATCTCCTCCAAGGTCCCGGTCCCTCCTTGTCCTTAACCTGTCCTTAACCTTGTCCGGCGCGACCGGCGCATACTGGGCGATGAGCTGGCCACAGTCCACCCGCGGCTCGGCTCGGTTGGCAGCCGTCCCTGGCGGCCATTCCCAGGGCCGGAGGCGGAGCCCAAGGACGGGGTGCAACTCCCGCGCTTGCATTCCGCCTGGTATATGGTATACATAATACCATATCCGCGCGGTGTAAAGCCTTCCCTGGGAGCCCCAGGCCAACGGCAATCGAACCGGGGAGCGAACGACGTGACCGCCCTCAAACTCGACGTCGAACCGATCGTCGCCGATGCGAGCATCCGCGATCGGGCCTACGCCGCCTTGAAACAGGCGATCACGTCGATGAGCATTTACGACCGCCCCGACGAGCTGCGGTTGGACGAGCGCGAACTGTCGCGCTCGCTGGGGGTCAGCCGGACGCCGATCCGCGAGGCGATGAACCGCTTGGAACAGGAGGGGTTGGTCCGCTCGGTGCCGCGCCGGGGCGCGTTCGTCGTCCGCAAGACCAAGAAGGAAATCATCGAGATGGTCACGGTGTGGGCGGCGCTTGAGAGCATGGCCGCCCGGCTGATCACCTTGCACGCGAGCGATGCGCAGATCGCCTCGCTGCGCCGGATGTTCGCCGATTTCATGGAGGGCGGGCCCCGGCTTCACATCGACGAATATTCCGAGGCCAACATCCGCTTCCACCAGACCATCGTCGCGTTGAGCCGCAACCGCGTGCTGATCGACACCATGGAGAACCTGTTCATCCATGTGAACTCGATCCGGCGGCGGACGATTTCCGAGAACGACCGCGCCACCAGGTCGATCATCGATCACATGAACATCATCGAGGCCCTCGAGCGGCGCCAGACCGAGCGCGCCGAGGGGCTGGTTCGCCAGCACAGCCTCGACCTCGCCGCCCACATCGCAGAGCACGCCACCTATCTCGATTGACCCCGCGCCTCGAGGGGCGCGCGAACCCTGTCCGCGAAGGAGATCGAACATGGCCGAAGCAGCGCGCAAACTCAGCGACCAAGCGCCCGCCGAGGCGGGCGAGAAGATCTCGGGCGGCCACCTGGTGGCCAAGGCGCTCAAGAACGAGGGCATCGACGTCATCTTCACGCTGTGCGGCGGCCACATCATCGACATCTACCAGGGCTGCGTCGACGAGGGCATCAAGATCATCGACGTCCGCCACGAGCAGGTCGCCGCCCACGCCGCCGACGGCTATGCGCGCGTCTCGGGCAAGCCGGGCTGCGCCGTGGTCACCGCCGGCCCCGGCACCACCGATGCGATCACCGGCGTCGCCAACGCCTTCCGCGCCGAGAGCCCGATGCTGTTGATCGGCGGCCAGGGGGCGCTCGACCAGCATCGCATGGGCTCGCTCCAGGACCTGCCGCATGTCGACATCCTCAAGCCGATCACCAAGTTCGCCTCGAGCGTGCTGACCACCGAGCGCGTTCCCGACATGATCGGCATGGCGTTCCGCGAGTGCTACGCCGGCGCCCCCGGCCCTTCGTTCCTCGAGATCCCGCGTGACGTGCTCGACGCCAAGGTCGACGCCGCCAAGGTCCGCATGCCTGCGCCCGGGCGCTACCGCGCCTCGACCAAGTCGGCCGGCGACCCGCGCGACATCGACAAGCTGGCCGACCTCGTCGTCAAGTCGAAGAAGCCTTGCATCCTGTTGGGCACGCAAGTGTGGACCTGCCGCGCCTCGGCCGCGGCGATCGACTTCGTCAAATCGCTCAACGTGCCGGCCTATTTGAACGGCGCCGGCCGCGGCACCCTTCCCCCCGGCGACCCGCACCTGTTCAACCGCACCCGCTCCTACGCCTTCGGCGCCGCCGACCTGATCGTCATCGTCGGCACCCCGTTCGACTTCCGCATGGGCTACGGGCGGCGGCTCGGCAAGACCGCGACGGTGGTGCAGATCGACCTCGACTACCGCACGGTGGCCAAGAACCGCGACGTGGCGCTGGGCCTGGTCGGCGATGCAGGCGTCATCCTGGCGGCCGTGACGCAGGCCGCCTCGGGCCGCGCCAGCAATGGCGCGCGCGCGCGCGACGACTGGGTCAAGGAGCTCAGGGCGGCGGAGACCAAGGCGGAGCAGGAATGGCTGCCGATGATCAACTCCAACAACACCCCGATCCATCCCCTGCGGCTCGCCCACGAGATCAACCAGTTCTTGACCGAGAATTCGATCTTCATCGGCGACGGCGGCGACGTCGTCACCTTCTCGAGCCACGTCATCAAGCCGCGCCGCCCGGGCCACTGGATGGACCCCGGCCCCTTGGGGACGCTCGGCGTCGGCGTGCCCTTCGCGATCGCCGCCAAACATGTCCATCCCAACAAGGAAGTCGTGTGCCTGTTCGGCGACGGCACCTTCGGGCTCACCGGCTGGGACATGGAAACGGCGATCCGCTACAAGCTGCCGTTCTTGGGGATCGTCGGCAACAACTCGTGCCACAACCAGATCCGCTTCGGCCAGATTGCCAAATACGGCCGCGAGCGCGGCGACATCGGCAACCAGCTTGGCGACGTCGCCTTCAGCAAGTTCGCCGAGATGCTGGGCGGCTACGGCGAGGAGGTGCGCGATCCCGGAGAGATCGGGCCGGCGCTGCGCCGCGCCCGCGATTCGGGGCGTGCGGCGCTCCTCAACGTATGGATCGACCGCGAAGCGGTAGCGCCCGGCACCGCCGCGCAGACCATGTACAAGTAAGCGCGAGAGGACTCCGCATGGCTAAGCTCAGCTCCAAAGCCAAGCCCAAAGGCAAGCCGAAAGCCAAGCCGGCGCGCACGGCGGCGCCGGCGCGCCGGCCCGACCGCTGGGCGCACCTGCCGAAGCCGACGGCCAGGCCGTTCGGCCGGGCCGGCCAGGCGCTCGACGGCATCCGCGTCCTCGACTTGAGCCACGTCCAGGCCGGCCCGTCGGCGATGCAGATCATGGCCTGGCTCGGCGCCGATGTGATCAAGGTCGAATTGCCCGGGCGCGGCGACATCACCCGCGGCCAGCTCCGCGACCTGCCGGACGTCGACAGCCTCTATTTCACGATGCTCAATTGCAACAAGCGGGGCATCACCATCGACATGAAGTCGGAGAAGGGCAGGGAGATCCTGACCCGGCTCCTCAAGATCTGCGACGTGGTGATGGAGAATTTCGGTCCCGGCGCGATGGACCGGCTGGGCCTGACCTGGGAGGCCATGCGCAAGCTCAACCCGCGGCTGATCTACGCCTCGATCAAGGGCTTCGGCGCCGGTCCCTACGCCGACTGCAAGGCCTACGAGAACGTCGCCCAATGCATGGGCGGGGCGGCCAGCACGACCGGATACGAGGACGGCCCGCCGACCATCGCCGGCGCCCAGCTCGGCGATTCGGGCACCGGCATCCATGCGCTCGCCGCGATCCTGGCGGCGCTCATCCAGCGCGCCCGCACCGGCCGCGGCCAGCGCATCGAAATGGCGATGCAGGACTGCGTGCTCAACCTCGCCCGGGTCAAGATGCGCGACCAGCAGCGCCTCGCCCACGGACCCTTGCGCGAATACCCCAACCGGAGCTTCGGCGAGGCCGTGCCGCGCGCCGGCAACGCCTCGGGCGGCGGCCAGCCGGGCAACGCCCTCAAATGCAAGGGGGGCGGGCCGAACGACTACATCTATGTCATCATCCAGCCCCCGGTCTGGGCCCCGCTCGCCAAGCTGATCGGGCGCCCCGAACTCGTCGACGACCCGCGCTTCGCCACGCCCGAGGCCCGGCTGCCGCGCCTCGACGAGGTGTGGCAAATCGTCGAGGCGTGGACCCGGAACTTCACCAAGTTCGAGGTCATGGCCAAGCTCAACGAAGTCGACGTGCCGTGCGGGCCGGTGTTGTCGATGAAGGATCTGCTCGAGGACGAATCGCTCCGCGCGCGCGGCGTGGTCGTCGACGTCCAGCATCCCACGCGCGGCACCTTCAAGACCGTCGGCTGCCCGCTTCACCTTTCGGACTCGCCGGTCGAGGTCAAGGCCCCACCGCTGTTGGGCGAGCACAACGAGGCGGTTTTGACGGGCCTGCTCGGCTACGCCCCAGCGGACGTCGAGGCCTTCCGCCGCGACGGCGTCATCTAAGAGCCCTAGCCCCAAGGACGAGAGTCATGCGGATCGTGGTGCACGGCCAGCAGGCCTTCGGCAAGAGCGTCTTGGAAGCCCTGCTCGAACGCGGCGAACAGGTCGTCGCCGTCTACGTCGCCCCCGACAAGGCGGGCCACAAGGTCGACCCCTTGAAGGAAGCGGCGCTCGAGCGCGGCCTTTGGGTCTATCAGCCGAGCTCCTTCCGCCGGCCTGAGGTCCGCGAGCAGCTCGCCGCGTTCAAGCCCGACCTCTGCGTGATGGCCTATGTCACCCTGTTCGTGCCCGAGGACGTGTTGAACGTCCCGACCCACGGCACCATCCAGTACCATCCCTCGCTCTTGCCCCGGCACCGGGGCCCAAGCTCGATCAACTGGCCGATCATCCACGGCGCGATCAAGACCGGGGTGACCATTTTCTGGCCCGACAACGGCCTCGATACTGGGCCGATCCTGGTGCAGAAGGAGACCCCGATCAACGACGACGACACGCTCGGCAGCCTTTATTTCGACCGCCTGTTCCCGATGGGCGTCGCGGCGATGATGGAAGCGGTCGAGCTGGTGCGGGCCGGCAAGGCGCCGAAGATCCGCCAGGACGAGGCGCAGGCGACCTACGAGAGCTGGTGCAAGGCCGAGCACGTCGAGATCGACTGGACCAAGCCCCAGCAGCAGGTTTGGAACCTGATCCGCGGCGCCAACCCGCAGCCCGGCGCGTGGACCAAGCTCGACGGCAAGGTCGTCCAGATCTTCGATTGCGCCAAGCGGCCGGCCGCGCGCTCGGCGGCGCCGGGCGAAGTCACGGAGACGAGCGCCGAAGGCTTCGTCCTCGCCTGCGGCGATGGCCGCATTCTGGTCCAGCGGGTGAAGCCCGCCGACGGCGCCAAGGTCAAGGCCGGCGAGTTCGCAGCCGCCACCGGGCTCCAGGTCGGCGCCAGGTTCGGCTGAACGCCCAAGCACCTCGTTGTCGTCAGGAACCGGTTCAGGGGACGGAGATGCGTGATCCCAAGGCACAACATTCGAACCCGAAATCCGACATCGAGATTTCGCACGGGGCGAAGATGCGCCCGATCCTCGAGCTCGCCCGCGATAAGCTCGGCATCGAGGCCCGCAACCTCGAGCCCTACGGCCACACCAAGGCCAAGGTCTCGCTCGACTACATCAAGACCCTGCACGCCCGGCCGAACGGCAAGCTGATCCTGGTCACCGCGATCACGCCCACCCCGGCGGGCGAAGGCAAGACCACGACCACGGTCGGGCTCGCCGACGCTCTCAACCACATCGGCACGAAGGCGATGCTGTGCCTGCGCGAGCCTTCCCTCGGTCCGTGCTTCGGCGTCAAGGGCGGGGCGGCCGGCGGCGGCTATGCCCAGGTCGTGCCGATGGAGGACATCAACCTCCACTTCACCGGCGACTTCCACGCCGTCAGCGCCGCCCACAACCTGCTCGCCGCGCTCATCGACAACCACATCTACTGGGGCAATGCGCTGGGGCTCGACCCGCGCCGCATTGCCTGGCGGCGCACCATCGACATGAACGACCGCGCGCTGCGCCAGATCGTCTCCTCGCTGGGCGGGGTGGCGAACGGCTATCCCCGCGAGGACGGCTTCGACATCGTGCCTGCCTCCGAGGTCATGGCGATCCTGTGCCTGGCGACCGGGCTCGAGGACTTGCAGCGCCGGCTCGCCAATATCATCGTCGGCTATACCCGCGAGCGCAAGCCGGTCCGGGCCTCCGACGTGAAGGCGCAGGGGCCGATGACCGCGCTCCTCAAGGACGCGCTCGCCCCCAATCTCGTGCAGACGCTCGAGAACAACCCGGCTTTCATCCATGGCGGGCCGTTCGGCAACATCGCCCATGGTTGCAATTCGGTCCTCGCCACCGCGACCGCGCTCAAGCTCGTCGATTACGTGGTCACCGAGGCCGGCTTCGGGGCCGATCTCGGGGCCGAGAAGTTCTTCGACATCAAGTGCCGCAAGACGGGCTTGCAGCCGGATTGCGTCGTCCTGGTGGCGACCGTCCGGGCGCTCAAGATGCACGGCGGCGTGCCCCGCGAGAACCTCAAGGCCGAGAACCTCGCGGGCCTCGACAAGGGGTTCGCCAACCTCGCCCGCCAGGTCGCCAACGTCAAGAGGTTCGGCGTGCCGGTGGTGGTGTCGTTCAACCGCTTCAGTGCCGACACCGAGGCCGAGCTGGCGCTGGTCAAGAAATCCTGCGCCGCGCTCGGGGTCGCGGCGCTGATCGCCGACCACTGGGCGGCGGGCCCCGCCGGGGCGGCGGATTTGGCCCGCACGGTCGTCCGCACCATCCAATCCTCGCCGTCCAAGTTCGAGCTGCTCTACCCCGATGACATGAAGCTGTGGGACAAGATTCGCACCGTCGCGCAAGAGATGTACGGCGCCAAGGACATCACCGCCGACCAGAAAGCGAGGGACCAGATCGCCGAGCTCGAGGCCGGCGGCTTCGGCCGCTACCCGGTGTGCGTGGCCAAGACCCAAGCGAGCCTGTCGCACGACCCCAACCTGAAGGGCGCGCCCACCGGCTATTTGCTGCCGATCCGCGAGGTCCGGGTCGCGGCCGGCGCCGAGTTCGTGGTGCCGGTCTGCGGCGAGATCATGACCATGCCCGGCCTGCCCAAGGTGCCGGCCGCCAATGCCATCGAGGTCGGCGCCGACGGCCGCATCCACGGCCTGTTCTAAGCCTTGCCCAGGGGCCGGGATGACCGTGTAGGCGCGAGGCGTTGCCTCGCGGGTTTCAAACCGGCCCGCGGGCGGGTCTTGAGACCCGCCCCTACGGGGAACGGTGCCAATCTTCGTAGGGGCGGGTTTCAAACCCGCCCGTTTCAAACCCGCCCGCGGCCGCGGATTTGTGACGCCAAGGACAAGGTGCGATGAAAATCTGCGTCTTCGGCGCCGGCGCGATTGGCGGCCTGCTGGGCATCAAGCTGGCGCTGGCCGGCCACCACATCACCCTGATCGCGCGCGGGGCCCATCTCGCGGCGATGAAGAAGAACGGCGCCACGCTCTTGAGCGCGGGCAAGACGCTGGTGGCGCGGCCCTTCGTCACCGACGATCCGGCCGCGGCCGGAGCGCAGGACTATGTCATCGTCACGCTCAAGGCGCCGGCGGCGCCCGCGGCGGCCCCTTTCATGCGCCCGCTCCTCGGGCCCGCGACCCCGGTGGTCACGGCGATGAACGGCATCCCGTATTGGTATTTCCACGACCTGCCCGGGCCGTGGCGGAACCGGCGCGTCACCAGCGTCGATCCCGAAGGCAAGCTGTGGGACAACGTGCCGCCCGCCCGCGCCATCGGTTGCGTCACCTATGCCGCCGGGCGGATCGAGGCGCCGGGCGTCATTCGCCACACCTTCTCGAACCGCTTCGTCCTCGGCGAACCCGGCGGCGGCGACAGCGAGCGCGTCCGCCGCCTGTCCGCGGCCCTCGTCGCGGCCGGGTTCGAGGCGCCGGTCGCCCCCGACATCCGCAAGGAGACCTGGCTCAAGCTGTGGGGCAATGCCTCGTTCAACCCGGTGAGCGTGCTCACGCTCGCCACCCTCGACGTGCTGGCGAGCGACCCCGACAGCCGCGCGGTGCTAGCCCCGATGATGGTCGAGACGCAGGGGGTCGCCTCGAGGCTCGGCGTCGAGTTCGCGATCGACGTCGATGCGCGCATGCGCATGGCCAAGGAGGTCGGGGCCCACAAGACGTCCATGCTCCAGGACCTCGAGCGCGGCCGGCCCTTGGAGATCGACGCCCTCCTGGGCGCGATCGTCGAGATCGCGCGGCTGGTCGGGGTCGCCACGCCGGCTTGCGATCTGGTGCTCGCCCTCGTGCGCCAGCGCGCCCGGCTCGCGGGTCTGCTATGATCGCCTGCGGGGCGCATTGCTTGCCAGGCGACCCGCGGCCGCGTAGCCTCGGGCCCCGCATCGAGATCGGTGGAGAGGGCCGGAACGTGACCAAGGAAGAACTGCTGGCCCGGCTGTCGGCGCTCAAGCCCGAGTTGGAGCGCCTGGGGATCAAGCGCATCGCCGTCTTCGGATCGGTGGCGCGGGGCGAGGGCGGGCCCGCTAGCGACCTCGACCTCCTGGTCGAGTTCTACGACACACCCGGCATTTTCGAGTTCATCGGGGTGAAGGAGCGGCTCGAAGAGCTGCTCGGCCGCCGCGTGGACCTCGCCACTGAGGGGGCGCTTCACCACCGGCTGCGCGACCGTATCCTGAAAGAAGCCGTTTATGCCGCCTAGGGAGTGGCGGCTGCGGCTCTATGATATCGTCGAGGCCATCGATCGCGTTTTCGACTACGTGGACGAACTCGATTTCGACTCATTCAAGGCGGACCGGCGCACGATCGATGCCGTGGTGCGGAACCTCGAAGTGATCGGCGAGGCAGCGCGACATGTGCCGGACGAGGTCGTCGAGCGTTTTCCCAACGTGCCGTGGGCACGAATGCGGGCGATGCGACACATCCTGGCGCACGAGTACTTCGGCGTCGATCTTAGGGTCGTGTGGAAGGCCGCGACCGAGGATTTGCCGGCCGTGAAGCCCGCAATCGCTGCGATCCTCGACGCCACGCACGAGGAGCCCGGCGGGCCATAGGTCCCAGGTCCGCCGCGTCAGCCGCTAGATCACATCGGAAAGGATGCTCAAGAACCGATCGCGGACGCCATCGACGATCTGACCCTGGGGCACGCTTCTGCCGCCGGCATAGACCGCGAGACTGGTTTCCAACCGCTGGCTGAACGGCCTGACGCCGGTGCGGATCTCCCGCTCCCGCCGTTCGCTGGCGCCGAACACGATCGTCTTGCTGGTCTTGCCGCGCTCGGGATCGACGACCGCGACGTTGATGCCGGCGACGACGATATACGTGTCTTCGCGCACGTAACTGCCGAGGATGGCTCCCAGCGTCGCCCCGGAAACGACGCCGATCCCGGTGCCGAGCAGTTGCGCCGATCCGCTGTGGTCCCGCTGGGTGCCATAGCCCGCCAGCCCGCCGGCGGCGGCGCCGAGAAAGCCGAAACGGTTGGCCATATCGCTCGAGGCCTGGCCCGAGAAACGGACATTGATGTCGACGAGCACCCCGAAATCGTCGCCCGCGGTCGGCTGATAACCCTTGGCGGCAAAAGCCGATTCGAGGCTCGACCGGAAACCTCGCAAATCGAAGGCCGGATCGCCGGAGGTGTTGCGGATGGCCAGCTTCAGCTTGCGATTCTCCAGCTGGCTCGCATCCACGACGAGGTTGCGCTCGATCACCGAGCCGTACTGCAGCCCGGTCCGCGGATCGACGACCATGCCCATGCGCTGTTCCGGGGCGCACCCCCAAGCAACGAGGAGGCTCATGAGGCCGGCGGTGATGCCGTTGCGATGGCCTGTCATGGTCAGCTCCCGAGCCTGATCTTGATGCCGTTGGCCTCGAGGAAATCGAGGACCTCGCCATAGTGAACGGCGAAGCTCAATCCCTCCAGTTCGGTCGCCGCCAGCTTCTGCGTGTTGACGCCGACCACCTTGCCGTCGAGAAACAGCGGTCCGCCGGAATTGCCGGGATTGATCGCCACATCGGTTTGGAGGAAGCGAACCTTCTTGCCCCCCTGCATGTACCGACTCTCGATATCGCGCAGCCCACTGATCACGCCCCGCGTGATGCTGAACTGCAACCCCTTGGGATGGCCGATCGCTTCCACCGTCTGGCCGAGCGGGATTTGATTGGCCGTATAAAACGCCGCCGGCCGGCCGCGGGCCTGGACCTGGATGAGGGCGAGATCGAGCCGGATGTCCCGGGCGATGATCTTGCCGAACGTCTCCTGGCCGCCATGCAGCTTCATTTCGACGAACTGGCTGCCCTCGATGACGTGGTAATTTGTCAGCACGAGATCGTCGCGCACGTAGAACCCGGTTCCCAGTCCGCCGCCGGGATGGAACACCACGGTGACGGCATCGAAGCGCGCATCGTCGCGCGGGATCGCCTCGTAAGTCCGCGCCCTGAGCGCGGCCAGCGCCTTGTTCTTGTCCGCCAGGACTTCGTTTCGGATTTCGACCACTTGCGGCAGCGGACGCAACGGCGCGCCGGTCGCCGCCAGCGGCGAAAGAATGTCCGAGAGGCTCACCGTGACGGGCGCCTTCTCGAACTTGACGACATCGTCCTCCTTGTCCGTGCCGGACAGCTGCGACAGCCGGTTGCGATCGTCATCGTGGATATTGTAGGCGACCTTGAAAGTCTTCTCCTCGCGGGCATCGAAGGTCCCGCGCAGATAGGTCTTCGACAGCCGGTCGACGACGTAGTAGTTGATGGTCGCGACCTTGGCCGCGTCGATCACCGCCATGTTGAAGCTATAGGGCTGATACACTGGTACGGTCAGCGTCATCGGGGTTGCCGCCAGCCCCCACATCGCCTCCTGCACCTGCTGGATCGCAGCGGATTCGGCGGCCGCTTTCGCAACTTCCTGGAGGAGGCATGCAACCAGGCCATAGCACGTGCTCGTCGCATTCTGGATCCGGACCGCTTGCAGGTTCATCTGCGCTTGGTTCACCTGCGCCTGCACGATCGGGTGCTGCGGATTGGGATCGTTTCTCGTTCCCGTTCGGAACTCCGAACCGACTCGGTTGTGCGAGGCGATCTTGCGGTCGTTCCGCGCCACCGCGACGTCGAGCAGGATGAGGATGTCGGCATCGTGCGCGGTTGGGCTGCCGAACGCGGCTTCGAGCTCGGCCTTGTCGGCGGCGAACGGCAGATCGACATCGATCCCGAGCGGAAACTCGATCTGGCCTTCCTTGAGCAAGGTGCGACTCGTCACCTCGATCAGCTGCACCCGCGCGCCCAGCACCCTGTCCACGGCCATGCCGGCATCCTTGGTCGCCTGGAGGGCGGCCAAAATAACCTGGAAGCTTGGCGCGCCCGGCGCGGTCTCGCGCAGCTTTGCCTGGTAATAGCGCCGGCCCAGTTCCGTTCTCGCGGCTGCCTCGAGTCGCTTGCCATAGGCGTTCTCGAACGCACCGATCGTCGCCGCGCTGGCCTCGGCAAGCCGGGTCAACCACGCGGCTTGATGCGTCTTGAGGAACGCCGCGCCGTCGAGCTCCACCGGGTAATCGGCAAAAAAGTCCTTGCCCTCGGCGATCAGGTAAGCCGCGAACGCAGGTGCCGCCGCGGCGTCGAGGTGCCCGCGCACCGCCCCAGCCGCCTGTTCGAGCCGCGCCAGTCCCGGAACCCGAAAGGCCGGCTCCTGCAACAGCGAGTGGCGCTTGCTATCGCCGGTGATCCGGTCGGCTTCCGCCAACGCCGCCTTGAGCGGCGGCCACGCCGCCGGGTCCACCGGCCAGGCCACGCCCTCGATCTCGGAATGGGCCTTAAGCGCCTGCGCTCCCAGCTCGCGGCCCAGCCCTTCCGCCAAGGCCGCAACGGCGGGGTGGTTGGTTCTCGTTCCCCTCGCAAAAAAGGACTTTTGCTCGTTGTAGACCTTGGACGCCCCCTCGAGATCGCCGGCAGCGACGAGCTCTTCGACGTGCGCGGCCGGGGAGAAGAATATGCTGTAGCCGGTGCTCGCCGGGGTCACGCCGTCCGTCTGGCACGCCGCCACCCCCAACAGACATGTAGCCAGAGACAGGGTCCGCAACGCCGTTGCCATCCGCCCCTCCCTCGCGACCTGTCGACGCCACCCCTCGTTCAAGAAAGTTCCGAGAATAGTATCCCACAACCGAGCGCGCCGGTCCAGCGCCTCAGCTCGGCCGCGGCGTGAAGCCCTTGGTCAACACGTATTGCGGCGGCCACGGCAGCTCGTAGCGCTGCTCGTAGGCGGCGTGCCGCGTCCAATAGGGATCGTAGAGATGGGCGCGGGCGA
>JBQTIU010000107.1:0-12084 GCA_052387815.1 Pseudomonadota bacterium | reverse complement strand
CGGCGTCGCGCGCCGCGCCTTGGCGTCGAGCAGCCGGCCGGGGCGGACGACGACGAAGCGATCCGGAGTCAAGGGGATTTCCGCGCTGCCACGTCTTGGCGTCGCGCCGACACCCGTAGCCCGGATCGCCCGCGGACGGTAGCGATTGTGCCCGTCAACCCACCAAGAGCGGCGATCGCAAGCGTGGCGTCGGTCGCCGGATCGGTGCGGAATATTGACAGGCGGCCGTCTCGTGATATCGTTTCTGATATCAACGCGGTTGAGGCGGACATGGGCCAGGTGATCGTGCGCAATCTGGATGACGCGGTGGTGGCGGCGCTGAAGGCGAGGGCGAAGCGCCGCGGCCATTCGCTCGAGCGGGAGCTTCGGGAAGTGCTGAAGGCGGCGGCGCGGCCTACCCGCGAACAGCTCCTGGCGGAGGTACAACGCGTCCGCGCGATGACCCCGCCGCGCCAGCGCATCGATATCGAGAAGATGATACGCGAAGACCGGTCGCGCTGATAGCGCTGGTGATCGACGCCAGCGTCGCCGTCCGGTGCTTCGTGGATGCGCCGGCCTTTCCGGCCGGCCAGGCGCTGCTGAGGTCCGGAGAGTCGCTCGTGGCGCCCGAGCTGATCATCGCCGAGGCAGCGAACGCGGCGTGGAAGATGGCGCGGGACGGCCGCATCGGCGCCGACCAGGCCGCAGCCATCGTCAAACTGCTGCCCAGCCTCTTTGCCCGCCTGGTGCCGATCTCGGGCCTCGCCGACGCGGCGTTCGCCGCGGCGCGCGAGCTCGACCACCCGGTTTACGACTGCTTCTATCTCGTGCTCGCGGAGCGCGAGGACGCCCGGCTGGCGACCGCCGACGCCCGCCTGATCGCTCGGGTGAAGGCGACGAGATGGGCAAAGCGCATCAAGCCGCTTCCATTGCCGCCCGCACGTGGACGGCGGGCCTCGCGCCTGCTGTCGGCGCGGACGCGCGGGCCGGCGCCGTCCGACATTGAATAGAAGAACTGCCAGTGTGCGAGCGGGAAAGCGCGAAGCGCATCTTCCCGGAACCATGGAAACCCTCGATATCGCGCCGCTTGGGCCGCGCCCATGACCGGCTTTTCAACCCGACTCTCAAGCCTTCACTCCCGCCCCCGGCCTGGGCGGCGCCGTCGGATCGAGCGGCCAGCGCGGGCGGGGGGCGAAATCGAGGCCGTCGACGAGGCCGAGCCGCAGCCGCTCGAGCCCCGCCCAGGCGATCATTGCCGCGTTGTCGGTGCACAGTTCGGGCGGCGGGGCGACCAGTTTGAGCCCGCGTTCGGCGGCCAGCGTGCCGAGCCGGCGGCGGATGTCCCGGTTGGCGGCGACGCCGCCGGCGACCACCAGGGTCTTGGGCCCGTGGTGGCGGGCCGTGAAGATGTCGATCGCGTTGGCGGTGCGGTCGATAAGTGCCGCCGCCGCCGCCGCTTGGAAGCCGGCGGCCAGGTCGGCGACATCTTGGGACCCGAGCGGGCCGGGCGGGAAGCCTTCCACCGCGTGACGGACCGCGGTCTTGAGCCCGGCGAAGGAGAAGTCGCAGCCGGGGCGGCCTTTCAAGGGGCTGGGGAAGGGGAAGCGCGCCGGGTTGCCGGAAGCGGCCGCGCGTTCGAGCGCCGGACCGCCGGGATAGGTGAGGCCGATGAGTTTGGCGGTCTTGTCGAAGGCCTCGCCCACCGCATCGTCGAGGGTGGTGCCCAAGCGCACATAGCGCCCGACCCCTTCGACGATCAGAAGCTGGCAATGCCCGCCCGAGACCAGCAGCAAGAGATAGGGAAAGTCGATGTCGTCCGATAACCGGGCCGAGAGCGCGTGGCCCTCGAGGTGGTTCACCGCCAGGAACGGCAGGCGATGGACGAGCGCGATCGCCTTGGCGCTCTGTACGCCGACGATGAGGCCGCCGATCAGGCCCGGGCCGCCGGTCGCGGCAACGCCGTCGAGCCCGGCGAAGTCGACTCCGGCTTCGGCCAGCGCGCGGCCGATGAGCTCGTCGAGGTGCTGAAGGTGGGCGCGTGCGGCGATCTCCGGCACGATGCCGCCGAACGGCCGATGCAGCCGGCCTTGCGAGCGCACGAGATCGGAGAGGCGCTGGCGGCAGTCGTCGACCACCGCCGCTGCCGTCTCGTCGCAACTCGTCTCGATGCCCAGCACGATCATCGGGCATGGCTGTAGCGTGTCCACGGGCTCGGCGCCAGCGGGCGATTGACGCGCTGCGGCGCGATCGGTGCTATAAGGTAGCGATCAGGTGGCGATGAAACGCGTCCTTGTCACTCGCCCGCTGGAAGATGCGGCGCCGCTGGCCGAGCGACTGCGCGAGCGCGGCTACGAGGTGCTGATCGAGCCGATGTTCGACATCCGGCCGGTCGAGGGGGTGCGGATCGGCCCCGGCGACGTCGAAATCTCGGATGTCCAGGCGCTGTTGTTCACCAGCGTCAGCGGCGTGCGCGCATTCGCCGCGCTCACCCCGCGGCGCGACCTGCAGGTGTTTACGGTCGGCGATGCCAGTGCCGCCGCTGCCAGGGAAGCCGGGTTCACGCGCGGCTACAGCGCCGGCGGCGATGTCAACGACCTCGCCCGGGTGGTGATCGAGCGCTTGAAGCCGGGCGATGGCCCGCTCCTGCACGCGGCGGGCAGCGCGCTCGCCGGCGATCTCGCCGGGACGCTCGCGGCGGCCGGATTCGAGGTCCACCGCGTCGTGCTCTATCGCGCCGAGCCGGTCGCCGGCTTGTCGCCGGCGGTCTCCGCGGCGCTGGCCGGCGAGGCGATCGACGCGGTGCTCTTGTTTTCGCCGCGCACGGCGTCGATCTTCGTCGGGCATCTCAAGGCCACCGGCCTCGAGGGGGCCTGCCGGCGCACGCTTGCGGTCGGCCTGTCGCCCGCCGTCGTCGCGGCGGCCGACGGCATCCCATGGGCGGCCCGAATTGCCGCCCTGCATCCCGACGAGACGGCCCTCCTCGAGGCCCTTGCGCAGGCGATGTCAGCGCCCGCGACGACGCCAGCGCCGGAGGCGCCCGCGGCGGCGGCGGAACCAGCCGCGCCGCCGCCGCAGGCGGCCGCCCCGTCCCCGGAGCTCGCACCGGCGGCGAAGGCGGCCCCGCCCCCGGAGCTCGCACCGGCAGCGACGGCCGCTCCGCCCTCCGCATGGGCGGTCCCACAGGTCGCGCCCGCCGTGGCCCTGGCGCTGGCGACGGTAGCGATCGTGTGGACCGCTTGGCATGAATTCGCGCCCGGGCGAGGCGATGCCTCGCCGGTCGCGGTTGCCAGCCGGCGCCTTGAGCCGCAGATCGCGGCGCTTGAGCGCAAGCTTGCCGACCTCGGGGCAACCGAGGCCGCCGGCCGGGCGGCGATCGCCGCCAAGCTCGCCGCGCTCGCCGAGCCGATCGCGGCGCTCGATACCCGACTTGCCGAGGTTGCGCACCGGCTGGCGGGCGTGGATGCGGCGCTGGCGATGCGCCAAGGCGGCCCGGCCGAGGCGGCGCTCGCCGCCGAGCAGGCCCGCCTGGCGGGCGAGCTGGGGCGCCTGGAGGCGGCCGTGGCCAGGCTCGGCGCGGCAGTGGCCGAGCGCGAGGCCGCGCCGAAGCGCGGGACGCTGTTGCTCGCCACCGGCCAGTTGCGCGAGGCGGTCGCACGCGGCGGCCCGTTCGCGGCCGAACTCCAGGCGGTCCGCGCGCTCGGCTACCCGGATGCCGACCTCCTCGCCGCCCTGGCGCCGCTTGAGGCGGCCGCCGAGCGCGGCCTCGTGTCGCGCCAAGCGCTGGTCCAACGCCTGGCGCCGGTAGCCGCCGAGGTGACGCGCGCCGCGCGCCGTCCCGAGGGCGGCGAGTGGTGGCAGCTCGCCCTCGAGCGGGCCCAAACCTTGGTCTCGATCCGCCGGGTCGGCGAGGTGCCGGGCGACTCGCCGGCGGCGCTGGTGGCGCGGGCCGAGCGCGCCCTGGCGACGGACGACTTGGCCGGCGCGGTCGAGGCCATCGGGCGACTGCCGGAGGCCGCCGCCGCCCCCGCCGAGGCCTGGCTTGCCGATGCCCACCGGCGGCTGGCCAGCGAGCGTGCGCTCGCCCAGCTCGCGGCGCTCGCGCTCGCCGCCACGCCGCGGTGAGGCGGACAGCGCCCGTCGGCCCGGCCACGGGGTCGCCGTGATTCGCGCCCTCGCTCTTCTCGTCCTCCTCTCCGCGACCATGGTCGGTGCGGCGTGGCTCGCCGAGCGGCCCGGCAGCGTGACGGTTTTCTGGCAGGACTGGCGGGTCGACACCTCGGTCGGTGTGGTGGTTGCCATCGTGGCGCTGGTCGCGGTCATGGCGGCGCTCGCTTACCGGCTATGGCGCGCGTTGGTCCGCGCGCCATTCGCCCTCGCCCGCCGGCGGCGCGAACGCCGCCGGCGGCTCGGCTACGTGGCGCTCACCCGCGGGCTGGTCGCGGTCGCCGCCGGCGATCCCGAGGAGGCGCGCCGCCAGGCGCGGCGGGCCGACGTGCTGCTCAACGAACCGCCGCTCACCATGTTGCTGTCGGCGCAGGCGGCGCAGCTTGGCGGCGAGGAGGACGCCGCGCGCCGTCACTTCACCGCCATGCTGGCGCGACCGGAGACCGAGTTCCTGGGCTTGCGCGCGCTGCTCGTCCAGGCGATGCGCGAGGGCGACCGCGAGCGGGCGCTCGAACTGGCGCGCCGGGCGCGCGATCTGCGGCCGAAAACGCCCTGGGTCTTGACCACCCTGTTCGATCTCCAAACCCAGGCCGGCGACTGGGGCGCCGCGCTCGTCTCCATAACCCGCGCCCAGCGCCTGCGCGTCCTGTCGCCCTCCGCCTCGCGCCAGCGCGAGGCGGCGGTCCTCATCGAGCTGTCGCGCCAGGCCGAGGCCGACGGCAAGGCCAAGGAGGCGCTGCGCTTGGCCGAACGCGCCCACCGCTCGCAGGCCGATCACCCGGCCGCGGCGATCCGGCTGGCCCGGCTGTACGCGCATGCGGGCAAGGAGGGCGCTTGCGTGCGGCTGGTGGAACGCCAATGGGCGCGCAGCCCGCATCCGGAACTCCTCGCCGCCTATCGCCTCGCCCACGGCAGCTGTGAGAAAATGGAGTGGCTCAAGGCGGTCGAGCGCTTGGCGAGGTTGGCGCCCGGACACCCCGATAGCTCCAAGGCGGTGGGCGCCGCCGCGCTCGAGGCCGGGCTGTGGGGCGAGGCCCGCCGCACCCTCGCCGGGGCGGCGTCAGCCGGGGCGCCGTCGGCCGGGCTGTGCCGGCTGATGGCGCGGCTCGAGGCAGCGCTTGACGAGGACGGCCCGGCCTATCGGCAGTGGCTCGCCAAGGCCGCCGAGGCGCCGCCCGATGCAGCCTGGATCTGCGAATCGTGCGGCGCCGCCCATGCCGACTGGCAGGCCAATTGTTCGCGCTGCGGCGCGTTCGACCGGCTCGCCTGGCGGGCGCCCGAGCGTGTCGCCCAGGCGCTGGCCGAGGGCGGGGAGGGCGCGGTCATCGAGGCGCCGCGCGGGCCCGAAACCGGCGCGCGGTCCTAAGAGACTATCCCGCAACCCGCAGGGATGCGCCGATTTTGGCCGCGAGGTCGCGTCACGGGGCCTTGCCAGGGCACCCCACGCGATCGGACGATCGCGTGGGGACCCCGCCGATGCGCCCAGCATCGCCGGCGGCTTCGCTCCTGGCCACCAGCCGCCCGCTTCCGTCTGACGACACATCCTTCTATGAAAGCAGGTACTAGGGCTTGTCGGCCGTGCGAATCCCGGCCGGGCCGCCGTTCACCTTGATCCTCTGGCCCGTGTCGCGCAGCGTCCCGCCTTCGGCCCGAAAGACCTGGATATCCTTCTCGACCATGTTCTGAACGAGGATCGTCCGGCTGTCGGCGGAGAACGCGACGCCCTGGGACCAGTGCCCAAGGGGGGCCTCGGCATGGCGGATGAGCCGCGTGCCATCGACCCGGAACAGGACCAGCTTGCCGGAGTCGGCGTAGAAGGGCGACTGTTTCGGCTTGTTGCTGCCGTTCATCACCACGACGGCGCACAGCCGGCCGTCGGGCGACAGCTTGATGCTCTCGGGAGTCTGGCCGACCGTGACGGTCTCGACGACGCGCGGCGGGCGCGCCTTCAGGTCGATGACGCTCACCGTGTCGCTGTCGCCTCCGCCACGGCCGATATTGGCGACCACGGCGATCGCGCCATCGGCGCTGATGTCGAGCGCGTAGGGGCGCAAACCCGCGCTGATGTCACGCTTGGCGAGTTCGACCTT
This sequence comes from Pseudomonadota bacterium, assembly GCA_052387815.1. GTDB lineage: Bacteria > Pseudomonadota > Alphaproteobacteria > CACIAM-22H2 > CACIAM-22H2 > JBQTIU01. The sequence continues at coordinate 5,851 of JBQTIU010000107.1, read as the reverse complement.
GGTGCCGTCGATCGACAGCACGGAGATGAAAAAGTCACCGTCGCGCGTGACCAGGGCGGTCCGGCCGTCCGGCGTGAAGGCGACATGACTCACCCCCGACGCGGCATTGGCGATCGTCACCTTGCCGAGCGGCATCACGCTCTTGCCGCTGATGCCGAACACCGACACCGTGCCTTCACCGCGGTTGGCGACGAGCGCGAGGTTCCCTTGCCGGTTGATCGACAGTCCGGCCGGCGAGGCGCCGCTCTCGAGGGTGGCGATCACTTTCGGAGGCGACGTCTTGAGGTCGATGACGGTGAGGCGGTTGTCGGCGATCGTCTTGCCGGGGTCGTTGGGGTCGATTTTCGTCGTTGAGGTCACCAACGCCAGGCCCTCATCGGGCGTAATCGCGACGCCGAGCGGCGGGCCGACGACGCTCGTCGGCACGTCAAGCTCGGCCAGCACCTTGGGCGGCGACTGGCCGAGGTCGATGATCGTTGCCGTATCGGGCGGCGGATTGCGCACGGCGACAACGACGCCGTCCACCAGCACGACCTTGTTGTCGTTGGCCGAAACGGCGATCTGCGCCTCGCCGGGGGTGGCCAATGCCAACCCCGCGAGCAACGCGCCGAGGCTGGCGCCTCGGCGGAGCCAAGCTCGTTCCATGGTATCTCCTCCCTGTTTAGGTTCGGTTCGCCGGCTGCCTCGTATGGGCGGCCCGCTTCGGCCAACCTACCACACCGCCGGGACGGCGAGAAGGACGACCGCCCGATTTGTCCGTAGCACATCCGTTGTCCGGCGTGTTCGCCCTCTATTCGAGGAGGTGCGAAGGCGACGGACGGCGGCGCTCAGCCGCCCGGGGTGCCGTTGCCCTCCTTCAGAGTCTTGGCGAAATCGTAGATCATCAAGGCGATGACGCCGAGCATGATGATGATGAGGGGAACGGATTTCAGCCACACCATCAGGGTGCCGAGAAAGGCGACCACCAGCACGATGCCGATGATGCCGGCGACCAGGTTAGCGATGAGCAAGTCCGTTCTCCCTTGTCATGCCGGGCGCGCCCGATGGCGGCGCGGCGTCTAGTTCAACTCCAGCCCGGCCAGCCAGCGGGCCGTGCGCAGCAGGCGTGCATCGTTGTCGCGCGCTCCGACGAGCTGCACGCCGATCGGAAGCCCGGCCTCGTTCCGCATCAGCGGCAGGGTCACGGCGGGCAGGCCGCACAGCGTCCACAGAGTGCAGAAGACCGGGCTTGCTGTCGATTCCCGGCCGATCGGCGCGACTCCCGTGGCGGCCGGCGTGACGAAGGCGTCGTAGGCGGCGAAGGCCTCGTTCAGCCCGTCGTTCAGAATCGGGACGGCGTTGATGGCGCGCATATAGTCGAACGCCAGGTGGCGCCGGCCGCGCTCGATCATCTCGCGCAAGGTGCCGCCGAGCCTGTCGCGGCCCCGCTCGTACGCCTCGGCCAGGTTGACGGCGAGGTCGGTCTCCAGGATCGTGCGGTGCCAGTCGAGGGCGCGCGCGAACGGCTCCGGCAGGTCGATGCGCTCGATGCGCTCGCCGAGCGCCTCCACCAGTTCGCCGAACGCCTCCTTGGTCTCGTCGTCAGCCCGCTCCCACACCGGCGACGGGACGAAGGCGAGCCGGGGCGGCAGCGGGGGCGCGGACGTCGCGGTTGCCACCAGGGGCGGACGCGCCATCGGCCGCGTGTCGGGATCGTCCTCGTCGTACCCCGTCAGGCAGTCGGCGATGAGGGCCAGGTCCTCGACCGAGCGCGCCACTACGCCGACCTGGTCGAGCGTGCGCGACAGCCTGAGGACGCCATTGCGCGGGATCAGGCCGTGGCTCAGCGTATAGCCGTAGACGCCGCAGTAAGACGCCGGGCAGATCACCGCGCCGCTGGCCGGGCCACCGACCGCGAGCGCCACCATGAACGACGCCACCGCCGCCGCCGCGCCGCTGGAGGAGCCGCCCGGCGTGCGCGCGGGATCGTGGGGATTGGCGGTCTTGCCGGGCGCGCCGACGGCGAGTTCGGTCGTCACCGTCTTGCCCATGATGACGGCGCCGGCTTGGCGCAGCCGCGCAACCACGGCCGCATCGCGCCGGGGCGTGCGGCCGGCATTGAGGGGCGTGCCGTCCTCGGTCGGCATGTCGCTGGTGTCGCAGACGTCGGTGATGCCGACGGGAACCCCGTGCAGGGGACCGTGCGGCCGGCCGTGGCGGTGTGCATCGTCCGCCGCATCGGCCTGGGCCAGCGCGTGGGCGCGGTCGAGGAAGGCCCACGCCCCGACCGTGCCCTCGAGGCGGTCGATGCGGGCCAGGCAGGCCTCGGTCAGCTCGCGCGCCGTGATCCGCCCCGCGCGGATGGCGGCCGCCGCTTCGCTCGCCGGCATCTGCTCGAGCGCGTCCTCGCTCATCCTCGCTCGCGAACCCGGCCCCTTACCTTGGCGTGTAGAGGTAGCGGGGAAGCCACAAGACGATTTCCGGGAATATGTAGACGATGGCCATGCTGAGGAAGACCATGGACACGAACGGCAGCGCGCCGGCGAAGATGTGCGTCAATTCCACCCCCGGCGGCGCCACCCCTTTCAGATAGAACGCCGCCATCGCCACCGGCGGCGTGTTGAACGCGGTCTGGATGTTGAGGGCGATCAGGATGCCGAAGAAGATGGGATCGACCCCGAAATCGTCGAGCAGCGGCAAGAAGATCGGCACGAAGATGATGATGATCTCGGTCCACTCCAAGGGCCAGCCGAGCAGGAAGATGATGATCTGGGTGAGGAGCAGAAACTGCGTGGACGATAGGTCAAGGGAGAGGACGAATCTCTCGACCACCGCTTGTCCGCCGAGGTAGGCAAATACCGATGCAAAGATCCACGAGCCCATGAAGAGAAAGCAGACCATCGCGGTCGCGCGCGCCGTCAGGTACACCGATTCCTTGACCCGCTGGAAATCGAGCTCCCGATAGCCGGCGGCGAGCAAGAGGCTGCCCAGCGCGCCGACGCCGGCGGCTTCCGACGGTGTCGCCAGGCCGAACAGGATGGCGCCCAGCACCATCATGATGAGAAGTGCGAGCGGGAAAAACGAGGTCAACAGCGCCCATGCCACCTCGATCAACGGGATTTCCGTCGCCTGCTTGGGCAGCTTGGGCGCGAGCTTCGGGTTCAAGACCGTCCGGATGATCACGTACACGATGTAGAGACCGGCGAGCAAAAAGCCGGGGAACATGGCGGCGGCATAAAGCCTGACCGCCGAGATGCCGGCGGTGGCCGCGTACACGATGAGGAGAATGCTGGGCGGGATCAGGATGCCGAGGGTCCCGCCCGCGCACACCACGCCGGCCGCGAGCTTGGTGTCGTAGCCGGCGCGCAGCATGGCGGGAAAGGCGAGCAGGCCCATCAGCGTCACTACCGCGCCGACGATGCCAGTGGCGGTCGCGAACATGGCGCAGGTGACGAGGGTCGCCACCGCCAGCGATCCCGGCACGTCCTTGGCCGCGATCTGGATGGAATGGAACAGGCGGTCGAGGATGTTGGACCGTTCCACCACGTAGCCCATGAACAGGAACAGCGGCACCGCCGTCAGCACGTCGTTGGTGGTGACCTCGAAGGTCTTCTGCACGAGCAGCGAGAAGATGCGGTTGTCGAAGATGTTGTCGAGCTGGTTGGGCGTTGCGAATGCGTAGTAGCCGAATCCGACTCCCATGGCGATCAGAGAGAAGGCGATCGGGAAGCCGAGCATGAGGACGAAGAGGAACACCACCAGCATCAGCATGGCAACTTGCGGGTCGGTCATGTTCAGGCTCCCGTCGCAACCGGCGTGGTCTTTTCGCCGCGTTCGGCGGCGTGCTCGCGTTCGTGCAGGATCACGCTCTCCGTCTCCTCGACGTCATGCAGTCGCTTCGGCCATGCGCCGGTGCGAAGGCACAGGATGCAGCGAATGACTTCCGCCACCCCTTGCAGGAACAGCAGCACGCCGGTGAGCGGGATCAGACTCTTGAGCGGGAAGATCGGCGCTCCGGCCGGGCTGAAGATGCTGACCTCCTTGAACAGCCACGACATCCTCGCGAACAGGAACCCAGAGTAGATGAGCGCGAGCACGCCCGGGAAAAAGAAGATCAGGTAAAGAACAAGGTCGACGGTGGCCTGCACGCGCGCCGGCCATAGGCGGTAGACCATGTCGCCGCGGACGTGGCCGTTACGCGAAAGCGTATACGCCCCAGCCATCAGGAACAGCGCGCCATAGGTCATGTAGCTCACGTCGTAGGCCCAGGTGGTGGGCCTCGAGACGACGTAGCGCACGAAGACCTCGTAGCTGACGGCGAACGTCAGCACCAGGATCAGCCAGGCGGCGCACTTGCCGACCCAGGTGCTGACCAGGTCGATGAAAAGCAGGAATCGCGTCATCGCCTCTCACCCCCCGTCACCCCCGAGCGCGGCCGCGTGTCCCCCCGAGGAATAGACGGGGCGGCGCGAGAACGCGCCGCCCCGCCCCACACGGCACCGGCCGTGACGAGCGTTGCCGGTCAGATCGGCAACTTGGCGAAGTGATGCTCGTAAGCCGTGCGATAATCGGCTGCGTTCAACATCTCGTAGTAGACGACCCGCTTCACCCACGCCTTCTGGGACTCCATCACCTTCTTCATGAACGGGTCCTTGCCCAGCGTTTCGATCAGGCCGTCCCACGCCTTGATCTGGGCCTCGAACACGTCCTTCGGGGTGCGGAGGACGTTGACCTTGTCTTTGGTGATCAGCTCCTGCAGGTCCTTGGAATAGTAGTCCTGGCCCTTCCACTCGTTGGCGGACGACACCGCCTCGGCGGCGTAGCGCAGGATCGCCTGGTGCTCCTTGGGCAGCGCGTTGTACTTCGCCTTGTTGAGCATGATCTCGAAGTATTCCGTGGCCTGATGGTAGCTGCCCATCATGTAGTACTTGGCCACGTCCTGGGCCCCGAAGCGGCGGTCGGAGGTCGGGTTGTTGAACTCGAAGGCGTCGATCACGCCGCGCTCCATGGCCGGCCCGATCTCGCCGCCCGGCAGCTGCGCCACGCTCATGCCGAGACGCGACAGCAGGTCGGCCGCGAGGCCGACGCTGCGGAACTTGAAGCCCTGCACGTCCGCGACGGTGGACACCGGGTTCTTGAACCAGCCGAACGGCTGGGCCGGCATCGGGAAGCCGTAGAAGCCATAGACGCCGAGGCCGAGGATGTCCTGCGTCAGCTCCTTGTAGAGGTCGGCGCCGCCGCCCTGGTAGAACCACGCCATCATGGTGGTCGCGCTGCCGCCGAACACCGGGCCGGTGCCGAACAGCGAGGCGGCCTTGTGCTTGCCGTACCAGTAGACCGGCACGGTGTGGGCGGAATCGAGCACGCCGTCGTTCACCGCGTCGAGCACCTGGAAGGCGCCGACCACGGCGCCGGCCGGCAGCAGATCGACCTTCACGCGGCCGCCGGACATCTGGTCGACCCGGTCGACGTACTCCTTGGCAAACTCCATCCAGATGTCGGACGACGGCCAGGACGTCTGCATCTTCACCACAATCGGGCTCTGGCCGACCACCGCAGGGGCGGCCAGTGTGCTCGCCGCCGTCGCGCCGACCGCCACGGCACCACCCTTCAGCAGCTTGCGGCGCGACAGGGTCTTGTTCTCTTTCGTTTCCTTCACAGCTTTCCTCCCAAAGGATCGTTAACCGACGGACCTGCGATCTTGTGTATCGGCCTCCTGCAGCCCTGCGGGCTGTCCGGACGAAGTCACCAATCCACATGAAACCTGGAACGGGCGCGCGGGCGCCCTTGTTCGCGTGAAATTCGTTCGAATGCCGGGCGGCAGGCGGACGAGCGGAGCGGTCAAGGCCGCCGGCGCCGCGACGTCCCGCCG
>JBQTIU010000106.1:0-3450 GCA_052387815.1 Pseudomonadota bacterium | reverse complement strand
TCCCATGTAGGGACGGGTCTCTCGACCCGCCCGGGCGGGTTTGAAACCGGCGAGGCGCGAGGCGCTGCCTCGCGGCCTCGCCCCTACATAGGGAAACGGCAATGACATTTCGTAGGGGCGGGTCTGTGACCCGCCCGGGCGGGTTTGAAACCGGCGAGGCGCGAGGCGCTGCCTCGCGGCCTCGCCCCTACAAGACGCGACCATGGATCAGAGCAGCGTCTTGTGGGTGCCGTCGCAGAACGGCTTGGTCTTGGTCTGCTTGCAGCCGCACAACCAGACCTTCTCGGACGCAGGCGGGGTGAAGGCCATCGGCTTGAGGCCGACGGCTTTATGCGAGCCGTCGCAGAACGGCTGGGTCTTGCTGCGGCCGCAGGCGCACCAGAAAACCTGCTGGCCGGCCACGGCCTCGACGGGGTAGGGCGCCTTTTGGGCGGGAATCGGTTCGGCCATCGGGTTGGTTTCTCGCTCGCCCAGTCGCGGGGACTTCCCAGCCCCGGGAATCCCGGGGTAAGTTGACGGTAGCCAACTGTAGGGAAGGCGGAATGATTGCACAAGCTTCCCGGGCCGGCCGGCGGCCGCTTCGCATCCTGCTCGCGGGCCCGCGCGGCTTTTGCGCCGGCGTCGAACGGGCGATCGTGATCGTCGAGCGGGCGCTCGAGAAATACGGGGCCCCGGTCTATGTGCGCCACGAGATCGTCCACAACCGGTTCGTGGTCGAAAGCCTCGAAGCCAAGGGCGCGGTGTTCGTCGACGAGCTCGACGAGGTGCCCCGGGGCGCGCCGGTGGTGTTCTCCGCCCACGGCGTCCCCAAATCCGTGCCGCGCGAAGCCCAGCGCCGCGAATTGCTGTCCCTCGACGCCACTTGCCCGCTGGTCACCAAGGTCCACGGCGAAGCCGAACGCCATCACGCCGCGGGCCGGCGGATCGTGCTGATCGGCCACGCCGGCCACCCCGAGGTGATCGGCACCATGGGCCAGCTGCCGCCCGGCGCGGTGATCCTGGTCGAGGACGAAAGCGAGGCCGAGGCGCTCGCCGTCCCCGACCCCGACCGCCTCGCCTATGTCACCCAGACGACACTGTCGGTCGATGATACGTCGAGGATCGTCGCGGTCTTGCAGCGCCGCTTCCCGTGCATCGTCGGCCCGCGCAAGGACGATATCTGCTACGCCACCACCAACCGCCAGGCTGCGGTCAAGGCGATCGCCCGCCGTGTCGATGCGCTGCTCGTCGTCGGGGCGCCGAACTCGTCGAATTCCATGCGCCTCGTCGAAGTGGCGAAGAGCGCCGGCTGCGCGCGCGCGGCGCTCGTTCGGCGCGCGGGCGATATCGACTGGCGGCTCTTGGACGGGGTCGACCGGCTGGGCTTGACGGCCGGCGCCTCGGCGCCCGAGGTGCTGGTCCAGGAGGTGATCGCGGCCTGCCGCCAGCGCTATGAGGTCGCGGTCGAGGAAGTGGTCGTGACGCAGGAGGACGTCCGCTTCAAGCTGCCGCGCGGACTCGACGCCTGAGGATGGCTGTCTACACCGAAGTCGACGACGACGACCTCGAGGAGTTCCTCGCCGCCTACGACCTCGGGCGGGTGCGGGCGTGCAAGGGCATCGCCGAGGGGGTCGAGAACTCCAACTACCTGCTCCAGACCGACCGCGGCACGTACATCCTGACGCTCTATGAAAAGCGCGTCGCCAAGGCCGATCTGCCGTTCTTCCTCGGCCTCATGGAGCATCTCGCCCGCCAGGCCATTGCGTGTCCGACGCCGATCCATGCCCGGGACGGCAAGGCGCTGCGCGAGCTCGCCGGCCGCCCGGCGGCGATCGTGAGCTTTCTTCCCGGCTTGTGGCCGCGCCGGATCACCCCGGCCCATTGCCACGAGGTGGGATCGGCGCTCGCCCGCCTGCACCTCGCCGGCGCCTCGTTCGCGCCGCGCCGGGCCAATGCGCTGTCGCTCGACGGCTGGCAAGCCCTGTTCAAGGACTGCCGCGCCGGCGCCGACGAGGTCAAGAAAGGGCTCACCGACGAGCTCGGCAGAGAGCTCGACACCATCGCCCGGCACTGGCCCGCCGATCTGCCGGCCGGGGTCATCCATGCCGATCTCTTTCCCGACAACGTGTTCTTCCTCGCCGACGCGTTGTCGGGAATGATCGACTTCTATTTCGCCTGCAACGACCTCCTCGTCTACGACCTGGCGATCTGCCTCAATGCCTGGTGCTTCGAGACCGACGACAGCTTCAACGCCACCAAGGCGCGCCGGCTGGTGCGCGGCTACGGCACGGTGCGCCCAATCGCGCCGGCCGAGATCGAGGCGCTGCCGCTGCTGGCGCGCGGCAGCGCGCTGCGCTTCCTGTTGACGCGCCTCTACGACTGGCTCAACCACCCGCAAGGCGCCTACGTCAAGCCCAAGGACCCGATCGAGTATTTGAAGAAGCTGCGCTTCCACCGCTCGGTCAAGACCGCGCAGGCCTACGGCCTTTGACATGCGCGCCAAGGGAAAGGCCGAGGGGCTTGTCGAGCTGTTCACCGACGGGTCGTGCCGCGGCAACCCCGGCCCCGGCGGCTGGGCCGCCATCTTGCGCTGCCGCGGAAGCGAAAGGGAGCTCTCGGGCGGCGACGCCGCGACCACCAACAACCGCATGGAACTGATGGCGGCGATCCGCGGCCTCGAGGCGCTCAGCCGCCCGCTCGAGGTCCGCATCCACACCGACTCGCGCTACCTTCGGGACGGCATCACGACCTGGATCCACGCCTGGAAAAAGAACGGCTGGCGGACCGCCGACCGCAAACCGGTCAAGAATCTCGACCTCTGGCAGAGGCTCGATGAAGCCTGCCGGCGGCACGACATCGAATGGCGCTGGGTGCCGGGCCATGCCGGCCACCCCGAGAACGAGCGCGCCGACCGGCTCGCCCGCGCGGCCATCCCCGAGGGCGATTAGCGGCGCGGTCGGTCGAGACAAAAAGGGCGGGGATGGCCCCGCCCTCGGCTGGCGCCGACCCTGGCGGGCGGCGTCGGTTCACATCTGCTTCAATATCGCCTCGGCGCTCGAGACCTCGAAGGCGCCCGGCTTCTCGACATTGAGCGTCTTGATGACGCCGTTGTCCACCAGCATCGAGAAGCGCTTGCAGCGCAGGCCGAGGCCGTTGGCGGTGGCGTCCAACTCGAGACCGACCGCCTTGGTGAAATCGGCGTTGCCGTCGGCCAGCATCAACACCTTGCCGGCGACGTTCTGCGCCTTGCCCCAGGCATCCATCACGAAGGCGTCGTTGACCGACAGGCAGGCGATGGCATTGACGCCCTTGGCCTTGATCGCGCCGGCGTGCTCGACGAAGCCCGGCAGGTGCTTGGCCGAGCAGGTCGGCGTGAACGCGCCCGGCAGCCCGAACAGGACCACTTTCTTGCCCTTGAAGACCTCGTCGGTGGTGATGTCCCGCATGCCGTCCTTGGTCATGTGCTTGAGC
>JBQTIU010000105.1:0-17990 GCA_052387815.1 Pseudomonadota bacterium | reverse complement strand
CTCCGCTTCGCGCGCCGTCCGCTTGCCCTCGGCCGCCGAGTCGATGACTCGCCCCGAGCGCGGCGGCCAACAAAGCGGACATTTGATGTGCTACAAAACCCGGACATTTTAACTTGCTACGGACAGCGGGGTGGATTGGCGAGCCGGTCGTGGTGGTGGTCGAGGGCGGCCCGCGGGATCGGCATTCCGCACACGCTTGCCGACCTCGGCATGGCGGCAGGCCAGGTCGACAGGTTCGCCGAGATGGCCGCCGTCGATCCCTGCGCGGCCGGCAACCCGATCAAGGTTGGTGCGCCCGAGCTCAAGCGCATGTATCTCGCCGCGCTCGACGGGTGGCTTTGACGCTCGTCCTCGACGGCGTGCGCGACGGGATCGGCCTCGGTTACCCGGCCGGGGTTTCCTCGTCGACCCGGACCAGCTGCTTGCCGAAATTCTTGCCTTCCAAGAGGCGCAGGAAGGCGCGCGGCGCGTTCTCGAGGCCGTCGATCACGTCCTCGCGGTACTTGATCCGCCCCTCGCGCAGCCAGGCGCCGAGTTGCCGCAACCCCTCGGCGTAGCGGTCGCGATAGTCGAAGATGAGGAAGCCTTCCATGCGGGCGCGGTTGATCAACAGCTGGCGGTGGAAGCGCTCTCCGATATCGGGCTGGCCGAAGCGGTCGGCGAGCGCGATCGTGCCGCAGACGATGATGCGGGCGCGCAGGTTGATGAGCCGCATGGCGGCGTCGTGGATCGGCCCCGCGGTGTTGTCGAAATAAATATCGACGCCGTTGGGACAGGCGGCGGCGAGCGCGGCGCCGAGGTCCGCGGCGCGGCGGTGGTTGACCCCGGCGTCGTACCCGAGTTCGCCCCGCGCCCAGGCGAGCTTCGAATCCTCGCCCGCCACCGCCACCGTCCGGCAGCCCTTCAACTTGGCGATCTGGCCGACCGCTTGGCCGACCGCGCCGGTGGCCGCCGAGACCACCACGGTCTCGCCCGGCTTGGGCCGCCCCACCTCGGTGAGCGCGAAATAGGCGGTCAGGCCCGGCATGCCGAGGACGCCGAGCGCGTGGCGGATGGGCCCGTCCTTGGGATCGATCTTGCGCGTGCCTTCGGCCTCGAGGACCGGGAAATCCTGCCAGCCGAAGTTCATGCTCTCGACGATCTCGCCGGGCTTGAACCCGGGATGGCGCGAGGCCACGATCTCGCCCACCCCGCCGCCTTGCATCGTCTCGCCGATCGCCACCCCCTTGGTGTAACCCTTGGCGGTGCTGATCCGCCCGCGCATATAAGGATCGACCGACAGCCAGATCGTGCGCACCAGCATCTCGCCCTCGCGCGGCTCGGGCGCCGGCGCCTCGATGAGCCGCCAGTTGTCCTCCCGCGGCATGCCCTCCGGATGGCTCGCCAGCACGATCCGGCGATTGCGGTTGCGCATCGGCTTGTCTCCCCGGCTTCAGGTTTCGGTTTCGCCCAGCGACAAGAGCGTCGCGTTGCCGCCCTGGGCGGTGGTGTCGACGGCGAGCGCGCGCTCGAGCGCGAAGCGAGGGAGGTAATACGGGCCCCCCGCCTTGGGGCCGGTGCCCGACAGGCCCTCGCCGCCGAACGGCTGCACGCCGATGACCGCGCCGATCATGTTGCGGTTGACGTAGACGTTGCCGGCCTTGACCGTGCGCCGGACGTGCTCGACCGTCGCGTCGATGCGGCTGTGGATGCCGAGCGTCAGGCCGTAGCCGGTCGCATTCACCGCCCGCAGCACCTCGTCGAGGCGATCGGCGGCGTAGCGCACGACATGGAGGATCGGCCCGAACACCTCGCGCTCCAGGCCGCCGATCGAGTCGATCTCGAAGGCGCGCGGGGCGAAGAACGTGCCGTGCGCGCACGCCTCCGGCAACGCGCAGGCATGGATCAGCCGGCCTTCGCGCGCCATCCGCGCGGCATGGCGGGTGAGCGCGGCGAGCGCGTCCTCGTCGATGACGGGTCCGACATCGGTGTCGATCAGCCCGGGGTCGCCGACGGAAAGCTCCGCCATCGCGCCGGCCAGCATGTCGATGAGCCGCGGCGCGATGTCGTCCTGCAGGAACAGGACGCGCAGCGCCGAGCAGCGCTGGCCTGCGCTGTTGAAGGCCGAGGCGAGCGCGTCGGCCGTCACCTGCTCGGCAAGGGCCGAGGAATCGACGATCATGGCGTTGATCCCGCCGGTCTCGGCGATCAAGGGAACGATGGGCCCGGGGCGGCCCGCCAGCGTGACGTTGATCGCCCGGGCGGTCTCGGTCGAGCCCGTGAAGGCGACGCCGGCAATGCGCGGATCGGCGGCGAGCCGCCCGCCGACCGCCGCCCCCTCGCCCGGCAACAGATGCAGGACCTCGCCCGGGATCCCGGCCCGCTGCAGGATCGCCACGGCGCGGGCCGCGACCAACGGCGTCTGCTCGGCGGGCTTGGCGAGGGCGGCATTGCCGGCCGCCAGCCCTGCCGCCACCTGGCCGGTGAAGATCGCCAGCGGAAAATTCCACGGGCTGATGCAGGCGAACACGCCGCGTCCGTGGAGCGCTAGTTCGTTGCGCCCGCCGGTCGGGCCGGCGAGCGTCTGCGGACGAGCGAACTCGAGGCGGGCTCGGGCGGCGTAGTAGCGGCAGGAATCGACCGCCTCGCGGAGTTCGGCGAGCGCGTCGGGAACGGTGCGCCCGGCCTCGCGCACGAGGAGCGCCATGAGGGCGGCGCGGTCGGCCTCGATGAGGTCGGCGGCGCGCTCGAGCGCCAGCGCGCGGGTCTCGGCGGGCGTTGCATCCCAGCCGGGCGCGGCGGCGGCGGCCGAGGCGAGCGCCGCCTCGATATCGGCCGGGCCTGCCTCGGCGACCTCGCCGACGATGCGCCGCCGGTCAGCGGGATCGTGGACCGCAAGGCGCCGCGCCCCGGCCAGCGCCTGGCCGCCAACCAGCGGGGCGGCCAGCCGGCGCTCGGCCGCCGCCCCCGACATGCCGGCCGCCAGCTCGCGCAACGTCTCCCGATCGGCAAGATCGAGGCCCATGGAGTTGCGCCGCTCGCGCCCGAACAGCTCGGCGGGGAGCGGGATGCGCGGGTGCGGCTTGACGGACAGCGCCGCGACCTTGGCCACCGGGTCGGCGACGATGTCGTCGATCGGCGCGCGCTCGTCGGCCAGCCGGTTGACGAACGAGGTGTTGGCGCCGTTCTCCAACAGGCGGCGGACGAGATAGGGCAGCAGGTCTTGATGGCTGCCGACCGGCGCATAGACGCGGGCTGGACGCGCCGGCGACACGATCTCGGCGTAGAGGGCCTCGCCCATGCCGTGCAGGCGCTGGAACTCATACGGCCGATCCCCGGCGATCTCGACCACGGATGCGAGCGTGTGCGCATTGTGGGTGGCGAACTGCGGATAGATCGCCTGGCCGGCGGCGAACAGCCGATCGGCGCAGGCGAGATACGAGACATCGGTCGAGGCCTTGCGCGTGAACACCGGATAGACCGCCAGCCCGCGCTCCTGGGCGCGCTTGATTTCGGTGTCCCAGTACGCGCCCTTGACCAGCCGCACCATGAGCCGCCGCCGGCTGCGGCGCGCCAGCTCGACGACCCAGTCGATCGCCGCCACGGCGCGCTTCTGATAGGCCTGGACGGCGAGCCCGAAACCGTCCCAGCCGGCGAGCGCCCGATCGGCGGCGCAATCGGCGATGAGGTCGAGCGAGAGTTCCAAGCGGTCCGCCTCCTCGGCGTCGAGGGTGAGCCCGATCCCGGCCGCCTTGGCGAGGCGCGCGAGGTCGGCGAGCCGGCCGCCGAGCTCGCGCCGCGCGCGCCCGGCCTGCGCCACCTCGTAGCGCGCATGGAGGGCCGAGAGCTTGACCGAAATCCCGGGGCCCGCGATCGGTCCGCGACCGCCGCTCGCCCGGCCGATGGTGCCGATCGCCTCGACATAGGCGTGGCAATAGCGCTCGGCGTCGGCCGCGGTGTGCGCCGCCTCGCCGAGCATGTCGTAGGAGTGGCGCCAGCCCAGGGGCTCGGCCGGCCGGGCGCGGTCGAGCGCCTCTTCGATCGTCCGGCCCATGACGAACTGGCGCCCCAAGATGCGCATCGCCCCGCCTACCGCGTGGCGGACGATCGGCTCGCCGGGGGCGGCGATCAGCCGCCGCAAGATCGCGCCCAATCCCTCCTCCTCCTCTTCCTCCTCGAGGCGCAGCACGCGGCCGCCCAGCATGAGGGCCCACACCGAGGCATTGACGAACAGCGAGTCGCTGTGGCCGAGATGGGCCGCCCAGTCGGCCGGGCCCAATTTGTCGCGGATCAGCCGCTCGGCGGTCTCGGCGTCCGGAATCCGCAACAAGGCTTCGGCGAGGCACATCAGCACCACCCCCTCGCGGCTCGACAACCCGAATTCGTTGAGGAAGGCATCGAGCCCCCCGACTCGCGCGCGCCGGACCGCCGCGACCAGGCGGCGCGCCTCGGCGTCGATCCGCGCGCGGGCCGGAGCGGGGAGCGCAGCCGCCTGGACGAGCCCTTCGAGGAGGTCGGTTTCGGGCGCCAACAGGTCCTCGCGCAGGCGGGCGCGCAGGGCATCGGGACGGGACGGCGGGTGGCTCCAGATCATGGCGGCTACAGCAGCCCGAGGACACCGAGCTCCTCGGCCATATCGGCCGGCATCTCGGCCGCGCCGCGGCCGAGGGCGGCGAGATCGGGCGGGGCATCCTCGGCCTCGAGGTAGCGCCAGCCCTGGAAGGCCCGCATCGAGCGCGGCACGACGCGCACGTGCCGGCGGTCGAGCCGGAGCTCGCAGGCCGGCTCGCCGTCGCGGGTGGCGGGGCGAATGGCGAGGATGCGCTGGCGCACCCGGACCACGCCCTTGATCACCCAGTAGAGCGAGCCGCCGTCGAGGATCTCTTGGGAGCGCCGCGGCGTGCTGCGCGTCAGATGGCGCAGCACGGGCCGCTTGATTCCCGCCTTGCGCTGGCTCGCCAGGCGCTTCTTGTGGATGGCGGCGAGATGCGCCACGTCTTCGATGCCGACGCAGAGCTTGATGAGATGGAGCGGCATCCCCTCAACCGGATTGGGCCCGGGCGGCGAGCGCCTGGGCGACCTTCGAGGCCGGCGGTCGCCCGAGCTCGGCGCAAATGAAGCGGCCGGCGGCGGCCAGCTTGTCGAGGTCGACGCCGGTCTCGATGCCGAGCCCGCCCAACATGTAGCGGACATCCTCCGAGGCGACGTTGCCCGAGGCGCCCTTGGCATAGGGGCAGCCGCCCAGCCCGGCGACCGAGGAATCGATCGCGGCAATGCCAAGTTCGAGGGTCGCCAGGATATTGGCCAGCGCCTGGCCGTAGGTGTCGTGGAAATGGACGGCGAGGCGCCGGCGCGGCACGCGTCCCGCCACCGCCTCGACCATCGCCTGCGCCTTGGCCGGCGTGCCGACCCCGATGGTGTCGCCGAGCGAAACCTCGTAAGCGCCGAGCGCGAATAGCCGGCCCGCCACCTCGGCGACCGCGTCGGGGGCGATCTCGCCTTCGTAAGGGCAACCCAGCGCGCAAGAGACATAGCCCCGGACCCGGATGCCCCGCGCCTTGGCCGCTTCCGCCACCGGCGCGAAGCGCGCCAGGCTCTCGGCGATCGAACGGTTGATGTTGGCGCGCGAGAAGCTCTCGGAAGCGGCGCCGAAAATCGCAATCTCCTTCGCCCCGGCGGCGGCGGCGGCCTCGAACCCCTGCAGGTTCGGCACCAGCACCGGGTAGCTCACATTCGGCCGCGCCTCGAGCCCGGCCAGCACCGAAGCGGTGTCGGCCATCTGCGGGACCCATTTCGGCGACACGAAGCTCCCCGCCTCGACCGCCTTGAGGCCCGCCTCGACGAGCCGGCGGATGAGCTCGATCCTGACCGCGGCCGGCACCGTCTTGGCCTCGTTCTGGAGCCCGTCGCGCGGGCCGACCTCGACCATCTTCACGGCCTTGGGCAGGCGCATCAGGCGCCTCCATCCGCCAGCTTCAAGCCGATCAGCTCGACGCCTTCCTCGACCTGGTCGCCGAGGGCGACGCCGAGCCGTTCGACGACGCCGTCGGCGGGGGCGGCGATGGTGTGCTCCATCTTCATCGCTTCCAGCACCAGGAGCGGCGCGCCGCGCTTGACGCGCTCGCCGGCCTTGACCTTGACGGCGACGATGCGGCCCGGCATCGGCGCGGTGAGCAGGCCGCCGCCGACCTCGGCGGCCGCGGCCGCGGCCAGCGGGTCCAAGAGGACGAGCCGGTGGGCCTGGCCTTGGGCGAGCACGGTCAGCTCGTCGCCGCGGCGCACTATGCTCACCTCGATGCGCGTGCCGCCGAGCTCGGCCGCGAGGCGGCCGTTGGCGCCAAGCTCGCCCTGCGCCTCGAGCCGGCCGCCGGGCAAATCGAGGACGAAGCCGCCGCGCCGGAAATGGGCGCGGAGCGCGACCTCGACCTCGCCCTCGCGCAGGCGCAAGTCATGGTGCCCCTCGTCGTTGAGCCGCCAGCCGTGGGCCAGCGACCACGGGCTGTACGGGTCGGCCGCGGCGCGCGCCGCCGCCCCCGCCCTCTGCCGGCGAGCCAGGAGCACGGCCAGCGCCGCCAGGGCAAGGACCGTATCGGAGGCCGGCCGGTGCTCGGCGACGAGTTCGGCGCGGTGGCGGGGAATGAAATCGGTGTCGAGCTCGCCCGCGGCCAGCGCCGGGTGGGCGGCGAGCGCGGACAGGAAGGCGAGGTTGGTGGCCAGGCCGACGATCTCGCAGCCGCCGAGCGCGCCGCGCAGCCGGGCGAGCGCCGCCCCGCGGTCGCGGTCCCAGACGACGAGCTTGGCAATCATCGGATCGTAGTCGATGCCCACCGCGTCGCCTTCGCGCACCCCGGTGTCGATGCGGACATGCGCGTCCTCGGGCGGGAAGCGCACATGCACGAGCCTGCCGGCCGCCGGCAAGAAATCTCTGGCCGGGTCCTCGGCGTAGATGCGCACCTCGATCGCGTGGCCGCGGCGCGCGAGGTCGGCTTGGCGCAGCGGCAGCTTGCCGCCGGCGGCCACGACGAGCTGCCATTCGACGAGGTCCTGGCCGGTGATCCTTTCAGTGACCGCGTGCTCGACCTGGAGGCGGGTGTTCATCTCGATGAAATAGAACCTGCCGTCGCCCTCGAGCAGGAACTCGACCGTGCCCGCCCCTTGATAGCCGACGGCGCGCGCCGTCGCGACCGCCGCCGCGCCCATGGCCGCGCGGATGCCATCGGCAAGCCCAGGCGCCGGGGCTTCTTCGAGCACTTTCTGGTGACGGCGCTGGATCGAGCACTCGCGCTCGAACAAGTGGACAAGGTTGGCGTGGCGGTCGGCGAAGACCTGGATTTCGACGTGGCGCGGGCGGGAGAGGTATTTCTCGACCAGCAACCGGCCATCGCCGAACGCCGCCTCGGCCTCGCGCCGGGCCGAAGCGGCGGCGTCGGCGAGCTCATCCGGCGCCGCCACGATGCGCATGCCCTTGCCGCCGCCGCCCGCCGCCGCCTTGATGAGCACCGGATAGCCGAGCGCAGCGGCCGCCTTGGCCAGCCGCGAAGCGTCCTGCGCTTTGCCGTGATAGCCGGGGACGACCGGCACGCCGGCTTTTTCCACCAGCGCCTTGGCGGCGCTCTTGTCGCCCATGGCGCGGATCGCGGCCGGCGGCGGCCCGACGAAGACCAGGCCGGCAATCGCGCAGGCCTCGGCGAAGGCGGCATTTTCGGACAGGAACCCATAGCCCGGATGGATCGCCTCGGCCCCCGATTGGCGCGCCGCCGCGAGGATCGCCGCGCTGTCGAGATAGCTCAGGCGGGCGGGCGCGGGGCCGATCCGCCGCGCCTCGTCGGCCATGGCGACATGGGCCGCCTTGGCATCGGCATCGGAGTAGACCGCGACCGTGCGGATGCCGAGCCGGCGCGCCGTCCTGATGACCCGGCAGGCGATCTCGCCGCGATTGGCGATCAAAAGCTTGGCGAACATCAGGCCCGCCAGTCCGGCTTGCGCTTGTCGAGGAAGGCGGAAATACCCTCGCGGCCGGCGGGGCTGGCGCGGGCGCGGGCGATGCGGCGCGCAGTGTCGGCGATGAGCGCGTCGTCGATCTCGGCGCGCGCTACGCGACGGATCAAGTCCTTGCTCGCCGCCTGCGCCGCCGGGCTGCCTTCGAGCAGGGCATCCAACAGGCGCTTGACGGCCGCCCCGAGCTCCTCGGCTTTCACCACTTCGTGCACCAGGCCCAAGCGCCGCGCCTGATTGGCATCGAAGCGCTCGGCGGTGAGGAAGTAGCGCTGCGCCGCGCGCTCGCCCATCGCTGCCACCAGGTAGGGCGAGATCGCCCCCGGGACGAGGCCGAACCTGACCTCGGTGACCGCGAACAGGGCGCCCTCGACCGCGACGGCGATGTCGCAAGCCGCGATGAGCCCGAGGCCGCCGGCGTAGGCCGGGCCCTGGACCGCGGCCACGGTGGGCTTGGCAAGGAACCGCAGCGTCCGCATGAGGCCGGCAAGGGCCTCGGCGTCGCGCAGATTCTCGGCTTCGGAATAGTCCGCCATGCGCTTCATCCAGTCGAGGTCGGCGCCGGCCGAGAAGCTCTTGCCGTTGGCGGCGAGCACCACCGCCCGCACGCCCGCCTCGCCCTCGACCCGCTCTAGCGCGGCGGTGAGCTCGGCGATCAGCGCATCGTCGAAAGCGTTATGGAGCTCCGGCCGGTTGAGAGTGAGCGTGGCCACCCCCCGGTCGTCGCGGCCGATCAGCAGCGCGGAGCCCATCGGCGCCTACATCCGGAACACGCCGAAGCGGGTCGGCTCGATCGGCGCGTTGCGTGCCGCCGACAGGCCCAGGCCCAGCACCATGCGCGTCTCGGCCGGGTCGATGATGCCGTCGTCCCACAGCCGCGCCGAGGCGTAATAGGGGTGGCCTTGGGTCTCGTACTGGTCGCGGATCGGCGCCTTGAACGCCTCTTCCTCGCCCGCCGGCCAGGTCTTGCCCTGGGCCTCGAGGTTGTCGCGCCGGACGGTGGCCAGCACGCTCGCCGCCTGCTCGCCGCCCATCACCGAAATGCGCGCCCCGGGCCACATCCACAGGAAGCGCGGGCCGAAGGCGCGACCGCACATGCCGTAGTTCCCGGCCCCGAAGCTGCCGCCGATGATCAGCGTCAATTTCGGCACGTTCGCGCAGGCGACCGCGGTCACCATCTTGGCGCCGTCGCGCGCGATGCCGCCCGCCTCGTACTTGCGCCCGACCCTGAAGCCGGCGATGTTCTGGAGGAAGACCAGCGGCACCCCGCGCTGGCAGCACAGCTCGATGAAATGCGCGGCCTTGAGTGCCGATTCGGAGAACAGGATGCCGTTGTTGGCGACCATCCCCACCGGATAGCCCCAGATGTGGGCGAACCCCGTCACCAGCGTGGCGCCGTAGAGCTCCTTGAACTCGTCGAACTCGCTGGCATCGACGATGCGCGCGATCGCCTCGCGCACGTCGTAGGGCTTGCGCAAATCCAAGGGCACGATGCCGTAGAGGTCCTCGGGATCGTAAAGCGGGTCGGCGGGCGGGCGGACGGCCGCCCCCGGGCGTTTGACGCGGTTCAAGTTGCCGACGATGCGGCGCGCGGTCAACAGCGCGTGGGCGTCGTCGAGCGCGTAATGGTCGGCGACCCCCGAGACGCGCGCATGCACATCGGCCCCGCCCAGTTCCTCGGCGCTCACCACCTCGCCGATCGCGGCTTTGACCAACGGCGGCCCGCCCAGGAAGATCGTCCCCTGGTTCTTGACGATGACGGCCTCGTCCGACATCGCCGGGACGTAGGCGCCGCCCGCCGTGCACGAGCCCATGACCACCGCGATCTGCGGGATGCCGGCCGCCGACATCCTCGCCTGGTTGTAGAAGATGCGCCCGAAATGCTCGCGGTCGGGAAACACGTCGTCCTGGGTGGGCAGGTTGGCGCCGCCGGAATCGACCAGATAGATGCACGGCAGGTTGTTGTGGCGCGCGATCTCCTGGGCGCGCAGGTGCTTCTTGACGGTGATCGGGAAATAGGTGCCGCCCTTGACGGTGGCGTCGTTGCAGACGACGACGCATTCCTGGCCCGCCACGACGCCGATGCCGGTGATGATCCCGGCCGCCGGCACCTCGCCGCCGTACATCCCGTAGGCCGCGAACTGCGACAGCTCGAGGAACGGCGAGCCCATGTCGAGCAACAGGCGGATGCGCTCGCGCGCCGCCAGCTTGCCGCGCTTGCGATGCTTGGCGTGCGCCGCCGCCCCGCCGCCCGCCTTGATCGCCGCGACCTTGGCCTTGAGATCGGCGACCACGGCGCGCATCGCCCGATCGTTGTCGCGGAAGGAGTCGGCGCGCCGATCGATCGCGGTCTTGAGGATGGCCATGGCCTCACCAGCCGCCGGTGGCCAGCCAGCGCTCGACCTGGTCGAGCCGGTCGGCGCCCCAGAACGGCTCGCCGTCGGCGAACACGAAGGGAGAGCCGAAGACGCCGCGCTGGATCGCCGCATCGACCTCGACGCGCAGGCGGTCCTTGACCGCCGGGTCGTCGAGCGCCGCCGAGATGGCGGCGCGATCGGCCCCGTGCGCCGCCGCGGTCTCGACCACGAAGGCAGCCGGCGTCACGTCGCGGCCTTCGCCCAAGCCTGCCCGCAAAACCGCCTTGGCGACCGCCCGGGCTTGCGCGGGATCGCGATCGGCGAGCCAATAGACCGCGCGGCTCGCCGCCACGGCGGCGAACGGGAAGGCGGCCGGCATCTTGAACGGCACGCCGAGCAGGCGCGCGAAGCGCGCGAAGTCCCGCGCCGCATAGTCGCCCTTGAGCGGGACGTTGGTGAGCGGCTCGGCCTTCGAAATCTTGAACACGACGCCGAGCAGGAACGGTCGCCAGGTGACGCTCCTGCCGTGGCGCTGGGCCAACTCGTCGATGCGCGTCGAGGCGAGGTAGCCGTAGGGGCTCGAGAAATCGAAATAGAAGTCGAGGGCGGCGGCCATGGCGCTAGGCTCCTTGAATGGCGCGGGCGATGATCAGGCGCTGGATGTCGGAAGCGCCCTCGTAGATCTGGCACACCCGGACGTCGCGGTAGATGCGCTCGACCGCGAAGTCGTTGAGGTAGCCGTAGCCGCCGTGGATCTGGATGGCATCCGAGCACACTCGCTCCGCCATCTCCGAGGCGAACAGCTTGGCCATCGCCGCCTCGGCGAGGCAAGGCAGCCCCGCCTCGCGCAAGCGCGCCGCATGGAGCATCAACTGCCGCGCGGCCTCGATCCGGGTCGCCATGTCGGCGAGCTTGAAGGCCACCGCCTGGTGCGCGATGAGCTTGGCCCCGAACGCTTCGCGCGCCTTGGCGTAGGCAATCGCCGCCTCCCAGGCCGCGCGCGCCATGCCGACCGCCTGGGCGGCGACGCCGATCCGCCCGCCCTCGAGGTTGGCGAGCGCGATTCGGTAGCCCTCGCCCTCCTCGCCCAGCATCAGCTCGGGCACGAGCCGCAGCTCGTCGAGGACGATCTGGCAGGTGTCGGAGGCGCGCTGGCCGAGCTTGTGCTCGGTGCGCGCGACGGTCCAGCCGGGAGTCCGGGTCGGCACCAGGAACGCGCTGATCCCCTTTTTGCCCTTGGCGGGATCGGTCACGGCGAAGACGATCGCCACATCGGCGGTCGAGCCCGAGGTGATGAACTGCTTGGTGCCGGTGAGGACCCAGTGGTTGCCGTGGCGCCTGGCGCGGGTGCGGATCGCCGCGGCGTCGGAGCCGGCCTGGGGCTCGGTCAGGCAGAACGCGCCCAGCATTTGCCCGTGGGCGAGCGGGCGCAAGAACCGCTCCTTCTGTTCGGGCGTGCCGAACGTGGCGATGGGCGCGACGACGACCGAGTTGTGGACCGCCATGATGGTCGAGCACGCGCCGTCGCCGGCCGCGATCTCCTCGATGGCGAGCGCGTAGGCGACCAGATCGGCCCCCGAGCCGCCCCAGTCCTCGGGCGCGAGCATGCCCAGGAAGCCGAGGCGGCCCATCTCGGCCACCGCCTCGCGCGGGAAGGTCGAGTTGCGGTCCCATTCGGCGGCAAAGGGCGCGAGCCGGTCGGCCGCGAAGGCGCGCGCGGCGTCGCGGATCAGGGTTTGCGTCTCGGTGAGGATCATCGCGCCTACCACGCCAGCACGCGGCCGTCGTAGGCGTACAACTTGCCGGAGTCCGCAAGGCGCAGGCCCTTGATGACGGCCCGCAGGCCGTCGATCGACTCCTTGGGGCCGATCTCCGCCCGCGGTCCGCCCATGTCGGTCTTGACCCAGCCGGGATGGAGGGCGACCACCGCGATGCGCCGCTTGGCGAGGTCGATCGACAGCGTCTTGACGACCGCGTTGAGGGCCGCCTTGCTGGAGCGGTAGGCGACGGCCCCGCCCTCGGTGTTCTCGGCCATCGAGCCCATGCGGGACGACATCATGGCGATGAGCTTGCGCTCGCTCGCCCCCACGTGCTCGACGAAGGCCTCGGCCAACGCCATCGGCGCCATGACGTTGACCCGTATCGTCCGTTCCCAGTCCGCGTAGTCGGTGTCGCCGAAGGTGCGGCCGCGCGCCCCGTAGACGCCGGCGTTGCAGAGCAGCACGTCGATCGCCCGGCCCTCGAGCTCGCCAGCCAGCGCCGCGATCGCGGTGCGGTCGGCAACGTCGAGCCGGTGGACCTCGACGCCGCCCCCGAGCGCGGCGAGCCCCGCGCCCTGCAAGGGATCGCGCACGGTGGCGATCACCCGCCAGTCCTCGGCCGCGAACTGGCGGGCGAACTCGAGGCCGAGGCCGCGCCCGGCGCCGGTGACGAACAGGGTCGGCATGGCTCAGCCCCGCTTCCTCGCCGTGACTTCGATCTCGATCTTCATGCGCGGGTCGACGAGCGCGCAGATGACGGTCGTGTTGGCGGGCCTGATGCCCTTGAACCACTTGCCGAAGATGGGCGCCGCGCGCTTGAACTCCTCGGCCGAGGCGAGGAAGGCCACCACGCGCACCACGTCGGCCATCGAGGACCCGGCCTGCTCGAGGGCGGCGGCGATGTTGCGGAACGCCTGCTCGGTCTGGGCGACGATGTCGTCGGATATCGTCATGGTCTTGTAGTCGAATCCGGCGGTGCCGGAGACGAACACCCACTTGCCGTCGGCCACCGCGCGCGAATATTGGGCGACCTCCTCGAACGGGGAACCGGACGAGATCAGCTTGCGGGGCATGGGGAAACCTGCTGCGCGGTTTGGGAATTTCGGACCGATCGAGGTTCGCGAAACAGCTTACCCCAACCCCGCGCGCGAACAAGGCTCTCGGCGGTCGGGGCGATGTGTGCATCCCGGTGGCACTTGGGCTGACGGCCACGGACAGCGCTGTGTAGCCACCGATGGCGTCCCTGGCGTGCCGGTCGATTCCGTCGTGAGGCGGAAGCCGGCTCCCGCTGGCTGTTTCCGGGCTCCGGTTGACCATGCCCCGACGAGGAGGAACGGCTCAGGCGACCGATCGGAGTCCGTTCTTGGCGACCAGGGTAAGGAGCTTGAGCGAGGCGCCACGCGGGCGCTTCTGCCCACGCTCCCATTGGCTCACGAGTCCGGTCGTGACGTTGAGGTAACGCGCGAAGACGGCCTGGCTCGCCTTCTCGCGCAGCCGGATCTTTCGGATCTGGTCGGCAGAGAGATCTTCGACGGGCGTCAGGCACATTTCGTCGAAGGCCTTCATGGTCTGCTTGTCCATGACGACGGCCTCGTGCACGGCGGCCAAAGCGTCGCTGCGATACCGCTTAGCCACGACACTCGATCTCCCGTAGCGTCCCGTTCTTCACCGCCGCGGCGAGCGCGGCGTCGTCCAGCCCGAGCATCGAAGCCGCGAGCTTTCGGAAGGCTTTCAATTCGTCCGCACGTATGTTCTCGCGATGGCTCTTGGCGAAGCCGTAAACGAAGAAGAAGAATGCGTGGCCCGCCTTTCGGAACAGCACGATGGTTCGAAAGTCCCCACACTTCCCTCGGCCCTCTCGGGCGATTCGCTGCTGGATCGTTCCGCCGCCCAGGTCGGCATCGACTTGGCCGGCCTCGGCGCGTGCCGCAGCGTCACAAAGGTCGTCGCCGCCGATGCCTTCCCGATCCGCGAATCGAGCGAAGGCCTTGGTCTTGAAAACGCGCACCCTAGCCCTTCGATCAGGCGGGTCTCGCTCACACCCAGTCTTATAGCACTAAGTGCTATATCACGCAAGCATACGGCCGGCTCCGAAGGCCGGAACTAGGGTCCATCTTCTACCGTGCGTTTTGCCAAGTGGTTGAGAAGCAATGGTTTTCGGCGCCGAGCCGGGGGCTTGGCACTACCGTTTCGGTCGTTTCGCGCGGATTGCGGCTGAGTGTGCGCCGAGCTGGGTGATGGTCGGCACCAGGGCGACGCCCGCGGCCTTGCGGGCGAGGCTGGAAGCGGGTGATCAAGGCTGTTCACCTGGGCCGCGCAAACGAGCGGAGGAGCGGTAGGAAACGTTGCGGATCGTAAACTGAGCGGTGACGGGTTACATTGGTGCCGATGATCGTCAGCTTCCGCCACAAGGGCCTCCAGCTCCGGTTCGAGAAGGGGGACCGGCGCAGGGTGCTGCCGGACGATGCGGACAAGGTCGAGCGCATTCTCGCGCGTCTCGAAGAAGCGTCCGAAGTCGGCAACATGAATTTGCCGGGCTTCCGGCTGCATCGCTTGAAGGGCGATCTTGCGAGGTACTGGTCGATCACGGTCTCCGGCAACTGGCATGTCGTCTTCGGCTTCGAGGGCGGCCATGCCAAAGACGTGGATCTGGTCGACCCCCACTAGGAGGACGGAACGATGCCGATGAAGAACCCACCGCATCCGGGGCTGTCCGTTCGACACGATTGCCTGGAGCCCCTGGCGTTGAGCGTGACGGAGGCCGCGAAGAAGCTCGGTGTCAGCCGCAAGCAGCTCTCCGACATTGTGAACTGCCATTCGGGGATATCGCCCGAGATGGCGATCCGGCTCGACAAAGCGTTCGGCGGCGGCGCCGACACGTGGTTCCGCCTCCAAGCCGCCTACGACCTCGCCCGGGCCATGAAGCACGCCAAGCGCATCAAGGTCGGACGGCTGACGCCAGCGGCGGGATGGACTGCTCTGAAAAGATAAATAGCGTACTCGGTCTGCAATCCCTGTGGGGCGTCTTGATGAGCCAGGTAGCAGCGATATTGGCGGGAAGGTCGGATGGCGAACCCCACCGAAGCGATATTTCGGGACTGAGGGGTATCCACTTGACTCAACGAACCCCTATCCGTCGCGTTCCCGGGACGCAACCAGTCTCGCCAAGGGCACGGGGGTCCACGGCCACGAACGTTTTAGCGTAAAATTCCGAAACCTTCGGGAATCCCCGTTCATTGCCCTCGATAGCAAGCGCCACCTATGGCAATGAACAGGAGAAGATTCGGACCACCCATTGGCCGGACACGGCCTGTTCGTGGCAACCATCCGCAAGCGCACGCTTCCCTCGGGTTTGACCCGCTGGCAGGTCGACTTCTTCGACGCTGGCGGCTAGCGCCGGGCGAAGCTGTTCGAGCGCCGCAAGGACGCCGATGCCGATCTGGTGAAGGTTCGGCCCCAGGTGGCGGCCGGCACCTATGTTCACGACTCGGAATCGATCCCGGTCGGCGAGGCGGCGGACGCGTGGCTCGACCAGTGCCGCCTGCGCCGCGATACCGGGCGGCCTATGGAGCGCGACGGGGCTGCAAACCCTCAAGCCCTGGTGCTCGACAACTGGCCACGACTCAGGTTGCGCGCGACACGTTGGCGTGATGCAAAGACCTCTTCTGTCCAATTGGCTTCGTCCCTCCGGCACGCAGGGCAGATCCCCGCCCTTCTCCCCGGAGTTGGCCACTTAAGTTTCCCGTATGTGATATACGGGAAAATTAGAATTATCCTTGCGCGGGCCGTGTCTATCCTCTAATTTTCTCGTGTTTTAGATACGAGAAAATTAGAATGCCTCTCTATCTTGTCGGCCTGAATATCGATAGCCCAACGGCTCACTATCGGGTGGAGCGGGAATACCTCGTCCAGCTGATGCGGGGCATCTATGTGGCCGCTGCCGACGATGCCGACGCCATCGTCCTGCAGCACGCAGTCCGAATCGCCAAATACCTCTATCCGAAGGCCTACCTCGCCGCCGCGAGCGCTATCCTTCTCGGACCAACTGCGGACGGGCGATTGTTCCTGTCCTCGAAGCGGATTCAGCGCACCCGCATCCGGGCCCTTGAGATCATCCAGAACCAAGCTCCATCCAATCCGTCACTTGCACCTGCGGTTGTTCAAGACCCGATCGGTGAGATCACGGTCGACGTGTCGTCGCTCCGTCAGCGGTTTCTCGAAACCTTCCGGCTCCGCAGCGAGCACGCCGCGTCCATCTCCGATGCGAGGAAGCAGGAGCTGGTCCAGCGCCTGATTGCTGAATACGGCAGTTCATCACAGGCCGCCGAAGCCGTCTGGGCTCTGGCGCGCGCGAACCAATGGTATCGCGAAGCCGAGCAGGCCGAGAAATGGCTTACGCGCCAACCGCCCATCCCCGTCGTCACGACCGAGACGAGCGTCGATCTTCACGTTGTCTGGCACGGCGTGCCGCTTGGCCGGCTGCGGCATGACGGGTTCGAATGGCGCTGGACGCCCGATAAGGTGGACATGCCATCACCGGTCCGTGGCACCGTACCCGGCAAGCTGCCGCCGTTCATCGGCGCCCTGCTTCCGGAAGGCTGGCTTGAAGAGATTCTGCAAAGCCGTAGCGAGCGCGACATGCTGCTCAGCGGCCGCCGCTACATGTCGAACATCGTCATCGTCGACGATCTCGCGAAGCTCAGCGTCATTCCCGCCGACGTGCTCGACGGTCGGCTCGCTAACTGGACCCGGGAGGGACGCTTCACGGGCTCCTACGAGGGACCGGGTAGGGAGCGTCTTGCGGACGGATTCGAACGGGCCGTCGCCGAGCTCTACAAGCATGTCGATACGCCTCGGTTATCCGGCATTCAGATCAAGGCGCCGATGTTCCTGGACGCGACCGGCAGGCTCCTCGACGCGAAAGGGCGACCCTTCACGCACATCCTGAAGCCGGCCTCGACGGCGGGGTTCGAGGCTCTTCCCATCGTCGAATGGACAGCCCTCCAGCTTGCGGCAGCCGCCGGCTTCGTGATTCCAGCGCATGCCCTCGTCGAGGTGCTGGAAAATCTGCCGCCTGCGCTCGTGGTCGAGCGCTTCGACATTCGCCGCGGACCTGAGGATCGCGAGTTGTACTGCCTGGAGGACTTCTGCTCTATCCTCGATGTGTCCACCGAGGCGAAGTACCATTCGACCATCGAGCGCGTCGCTAAGGCCCTGCGGTCTGTCTCGACCGAGCCAGACGCGGATCTGCTTATACTGTTTCGTCGAGCACTGTTCGCATGGTTGATCGCGGACGGGGACATGCACCTAAAAAACATGGCAGTACTGAAAACCGCCATGCCAGGCGACAAGACCTTCCGCTCAGTGCGCTTCACACCGATCTATGATGTCGTCACGACGCGCGTGTTTCCTCGGTTGGCGCAAGATCGGATGGCATTGAAACTGAACGGCAAGGACGATCAGCTGCGGCGTAACGATTTTCTGACGCTAGCCCGGACAATCGGCCTAAAGGCGTCGATGGCACAGCAAGCACTAGACGACATGCGCGAAGGTCTGCGCACGGCGATAGCAGGGCTACAACTTGCGAAGCTCGCGACTCATGGGCCAAATGGACTTGAACGTATCGACCAACTCCGTGAGATCGTGAATGCGCGATGCACATCTCCGTGGTGATGTATCAGGTTTTGTGTCAGGGCAAGGAAAGGGGGTACTCCCGGGTTTGCTGACCACCCATGAAAGGAGCACCCCCAATGCCGACCGCTGCAGCGATCTGGAGTTTGCCGGTGGCCTTTGAAGGAATCAAGCAGATGCAGGCGCAAGGCCTGGAACGGGGCGAGGACTATCGCCCGTTCGGCCGCCAAGCGCTCGCCGACGTGCTCCAGGGCCAGATGGGATCGGC
>JBQTIU010000104.1:0-5099 GCA_052387815.1 Pseudomonadota bacterium | reverse complement strand
CACCGGCAGCAACGGCGCCAAGATCGCCCATTCCTCATCGCTCAGCTCAAACCGCATGATCCACCTCCAACCACGGTGAATCACATCCTTCCATCCAATTCAAGACCTTATCTGGGTACAGACCCTAAGCCAATTCCGTGTCCAAGGAAATCGGGTCCGACTCACACTTTCCAACTCCCGAATGGCCGCCAAGCCAAAGCGCTCATGGCCGAATTCCTACCACGGCCCGCCGCCAAAGTCGCTCCCCGCCGGCGACCGGATCGCGGTAGGGATGTCCATTACTGGACGTCCCTACGGCGATCCCGGTGACCGCAAACGCCAACACGTCGGCGCTGCGCCTGACGATCTGCCTGGGCGGTGTGATCGCGCGGGCGTTGCAGCGCTCGCCGCCCCAGGAAGTTCTTCGGCTGAAGGCGGCGCGACGCCGCTCGTGCCGACTCTCGCCCGCCGCTGCGGCAACAGGAACGTTGCCAATAGGAATTTTGCGAGGAAATTCACCGTGACCCGCGCCGGCCGGCGCGCAGGGATAGCAAGCCCCTTACGTGCATAAAAATGTGACCATATTGTTCTTGACATTGGATTCACGCCCCTATAACGTTCCGAAATAGTAGCATAGGGGTTCGGCGCCCGCCCGCAGGCCACGCAGCCCGCGCGGATAGGCGTTGTTTTTCCGCAAACCCACCAGGGAGCGGGTCCGGCAGCGGACCCGGATGCGGGTGAGCAAGCACATCGCGCAGCAAGGCCAATCGTTGCCGGCCGGCGAGGATGCCGTCGCGCTCGCGCGGCGGCACCCGCTGAAGGCGGTCGAGGTGCTCGGCCAGAGCTGCTGTCCCACGACTCGGAGCCCCGTGCGGCTGTTGGCCGCCCTGGCGCTCATCGACCGCGCCTGCGGCCGCCCGGCCATCGCCCCGCCGCCGACCGGGTCCGAGTCGGTGCCGGCGGAGTTCAACGAGCGGCCCGAGCGGGTCGGCCCGATGATCGCGGAAGTCGCGGCGCACAAGGCCGAGGGTGCCGTGTCGCCAGGCACCGATGCCGGTGGGATCGAGGCCGCGCGCCGGGAGTACATGCCATGACGGCGCCCCCGCTTCCCGCCGACGCGGCGCACCGCCCGTCCCTGGTCGCCGACCCGCTCGACGGCTTCCTCGGGCTGGCGCTGCCGGCCCGCCCGCTGCTGCTGGCGCCGTGGCTGCCGGCCGGCGGGCTCGCCATGCTCCACGCGCCGCGCGGGCTCGGCAAGTCGTACTTGGCGCTCGCCATCGCCCATGCGGTGGCGACCGGCGGGCGGCTGTTCGGCTGGCGCGCGCCGGCGCCGCGCCCGGTGCTCTACGTCGATGGCGAGATGCCGGCCCGCATCCTCCAGGAGCGCCTGGCGGCCCTGGTCGCTTGCGGCGGGCCGCCGCCCCAGCCCGACGACTTGCGCATCGCGACCTCTGAGCGCAATCCCCACGGCATCCCCGACCTCGCCGGCCTGGCGGGCCAGCGGGCGCTCGCCGGGCAGATCGGACGGGCCGACCTCGTGGTCCTCGACGACTTCGCGGCGCTGTTCCGGCGCGGGGGCGAGAGCCAAGCCTCGGGCTGGCGGCCGGTCGAGGATTTCCTGGTGGCGCTGCGCCGCCTCGGCATCGCCGTACTGCTCGTCCACCACTCGGGCAAGGACGGCCGCCAGCGCGGCACGTCGCGGCGCGAGGACGCGCTCGACGTGGTGCTCCGCCTGCGCGCGCCTTGCACCCCCGCCGGCTCGCCCGGCGCGCGCTTCGAGGTCCATTTCGACAAGGCGCGCGGCCTCGATCCCGCCGCCTCGCGACCGTTCTTGGCCGACCTCGACCTGCGCGAGGGCCGCGCGACGTGGCGGGCGGGCGCGATCGGCGACCCGCTCAGCGAGGCCGTCGCGGCGTTGTCGCGCCAGGGCTTAAGCCAGCGCGCCATCGCCGCCGAGCTCGCGATCAGCCCGGCCGGCGTCAACCGCCGGCTCGCCAAGGCGCGCGCCGGCGCAAGGCCCGGGATGAGCGTAAAAAAGGAAAGCGCCTTGCTGGCGGCGCGGCGAAACACCCAAACAAGAGGGGCAAGCGGTTGAGCCGCCTCGCCTGTTTCCGTTTCGCCGCGATGAAACGGTGAAACGCGGACGCCCTTCCGGAAAACCCCGGCCTCAGCCGACGATCCGGCCGTCGACCAGGCGCACCCGGCGGGCCGCGCGCGCGGCCAGCCCCGGGTGGTGGGTGACGACGATCACCGTCGTGGCGCGCTCGCCCGCCAGCCGCGCGAAGATGTCGAACACCAGCTCGGCGTTCTTGGTGTCGAGGTTGCCGGTCGGCTCGTCCGCCAGCACGATCGCCGGGTTGTTGGCGAGCGCGCGGCCGATCGCCACGCGCTGGCGCTGCCCGCCCGACAACTGGTCGGGCCGCTTGTTCATGTGGTCCGCGAGATCGAGGCTCGCCAAAAGCTCCTCGGCCCGTGCCCGCATCCCCCGCTCGGATCGGGCGCCCAGGCGCCGCATCGGGATCATGACGTTGTCGAGGGCCGAGAACTCGGGCAGCAGGAAATGGAACTGGAAGACGAAGCCGAAGCGGGCAAGCCTAAGATCGCACAGCCCGTCGCGCGTCAGGCGCGAGGTGTCGGCGCCGTCGAGCAGCACGGCGCCCTCGCTCGGGACATCGAGCAGCCCGAGGAGATAGAGCAGCGAGGACTTGCCCGACCCCGACGGCCCGGCGATGGCGAGGAATTCGCCGCTCGCCACCGCAAGGTCGATGTCGCGGACCAGGGTCACCGGCACTGGCCCTGCGAGCCTGCGCGTGAGCCGGCGTGCTTCGAGGATCGGCCCTGGTGCCGCGGCCGGTACCGCCAAGGGCGCCGGCGGCGCCGGCGTGACCCCGAGGCTCACGCCGCCCCCCGCACGATATCGACCGGGTTGAGCCGCGCCGCCCGGCGCGCCGGCAGCCAGGCGGCGAGCACGGCCGAGGCGAGCGCGAAGCCGCCCGCCACCGCGTAGTGGATCGGCGTGCGATAGAGGACGAAGCCCTGGGTGCGGATGAAGCCTTCGATGTTGAAGCGGATCGAGCCCAGGAGCTCGACGATGCCGTAGCCCAGGGCCCAGCCGAGCGCCGTGCCGGCGAGCCCGACCAAGAGACCCTCGAGCACGAAGATGCGGCGGATGTCGGCCTCGCGGAAGCCGATCGACTTGAGGATCGCGATGTCGCGGGTCTTTTCGTAGATCACGGTCGAGATGACGTTGAAGATGCCGAAGCAGGCGACGATCAGGATCGCGCCCACGGTCGAATACATGATCCCGTTCTGGATGACGAAGATGCTGAGCACGTTGCTGTTGGTCTCCTCCCAGGGCTCGGTGCGGTAGCCGAACCGTTCCTCGATGCGGGCGGCCAGCGACCGCGACTCGCCGAGGTCATCGAGGCGGACCCGGATCTGGTTGATGACGTTGGCCCGGTCCTGGAGGATCTGCGCCTTCTTGATCAGCGTGTAGGCGTGGGAATTGTCGATCGCGGTGATCCCGCTGCGGAAGATGCCGACCACCTTCATCTTGAGAGCCACGCCCTCGGGGCTGACCACGCTCAACGTCGTTCCCATCTCGGCCGCCACCTTGCGCGCCAGCCCCTCGCCCAGGACGATGCCGTTGGCCGCGCTCTGGAGCCCGTCGAGCGTGCCGGCGATGAGGTCCTTCTCGAGCTTGGTCACCCGGCGCTCGGCCGCCGGATCAATGCCGACGATGGTCGCCGACACGTCCCTCGCCCCGTAGCGCAAGAGCCCCTGGCCCGACAGGGTCGGCGCCACCTGCACGCCGGGCAAATCGGCGAGCGACCGGATGATGCCGCGGGCGTTGCGGATGCCGCGCGGCTCGTCGCGCGGCTTCAAGCCGGTGAGCTCGATCGCGCCGCCGGCGAAGGCGCGCTCGACGGGCTGGGGCGGCGGTGAGCGGAATTCATCCTTGATGGTGATGTGCGGCGAGACGTCGATGATTTGGGCGACGAACTGGCGCTGGAAGCCTTGCATCATCGAGGCCATGCCGATGAAGAACCCGACCCCGAGCGCGACCCCGAGGATGGAAACGGCGCTCTGGCGGCGGCGCGAAAGGAGGTGCGAGAGCGCGATATCGACGCCGAGCGCCATGGCGCTGCTCAGGTCCGCGGGCCGGCGGCCTCGGGCCGCCCGCCGGCGCGCACGCGCATGCCATCGCCAAGCCGCTCGGGCGGCCCCACGACCACCAGCTCGCCTTCGCTCAAGCCGTCGGTGATCTCGACCATGGTCCGACCGACGATGCCGGTCCTGACGCCCCTCGCCCGGGCGATGCCCTCCTCGACCACGAACACCCGCCCGCCCGCCAGCGCCCCGGCCGGCACCAACAGGACGTCCTCGGCCCGCCGGACGATGACGTTGATCTCGGTCGTCATGCCGATCCTGAGCGGGGTGTCGGCGGGCAGCGCCACGCGCACGCGATAGCTCTTGCTGACCGGGTCGCCCTTGGGCGTGATGTCCGCCACCGCGCCCGTCAGCTCCTGGCCCGCAAACGCGTCGGCCTTGACCAGCACGCGCTGGCCGACGGCGACGCGCGGGATATCCTCTTCGTCGATCTCGGCGGTGATGCGCAGCGGCTTGGGCTGGCCGATCCAGAACAGGATTTGCCGCGCTTCGGCGACTTCGCCGACCTCGCCGTCCTGGCGCAGCACGATCCCGTTCATCGGCGCGGTCAGCGTCAGATCGGTGAGCCGCTGGCGCTGGGCCGCTATGACCGCCTGCGCCTGCAGGTGCTCGCTGTGCGCGCGGTCGCGGGACTCGCGGCTGGCGAAGCCGCGCTCGGCGAGCGCCGCTTGGCGTTGCACCTCGTCGCGCCAGTAGCGCTCGCGCGCCTCGAGCTCGGTGAGGCGGGCGCGCGCCTCGCGGTCGTCGAGCCGGGCCAGCGCCTGGCCCGCGACGACCGCGGCGCCGTCGCGGGCCAGGACGGCGACGAGGCGCCCGGCGGCGGTCGGGCCGACCTTGGCCCAGGCGACCGGTTCGACCGTCCCGGTCGCATAGACGCCGGCCACGGCCGGCCCGCGTGCGACGCGGGCGACCGCGACCTGGGGCTGCGCCTCGTTGAACAGATATCCGCC
>JBQTIU010000103.1:0-18783 GCA_052387815.1 Pseudomonadota bacterium | reverse complement strand
GCCTGATGGAGCCCCTGGGCCTGGTCGACGTGTCGCGCACCGGGGTTGTCGCCATCGCCCGCGGCCCCGAGCCGCTGTGAGGCGGGGATTCCGGGTTCGGACTTGGATCGAATAGGAGGACGGACATGCGTGTCTATTACGATCGCGATGCGGATGTGAACCTGATCAGGGGCCGCAAGGTGGCCGTGGTCGGTTACGGCAGCCAGGGCCATGCCCACGCCCTCAACCTGCGCGATTCCGGCGTCAAGGACGTCATCGTCGCGCTCAAGCCCGGCTCGGCCTCGGCCAAGAAGGCGGAAGCGGTGCAGTTCAAGGTGATGACCCCGGCCGAGGCCGCGCGATGGGCCGACGTGATGATGGTGGTCACCCCCGACGAGCACCAGGCCGAGCTGTGGCGCGCCGAGCTCAAGGACAACATGAAGAAAGGCGCGGCGCTGGCCTTTGCCCACGGCTTCAACATCCATTTCGACCTGGTCGTGCCGCGCCCCGACCTCGACGTGTTCATGATCGCGCCCAAGGGCCCGGGCCATACGGTGCGCGCCGAGTACCAGCGCGGCGGCGGCGTGCCCTGCCTGCTCGCCGTCGGCCAGAACGCATCCGGCAATGCACTCGAGATCGCGTTGTCCTACGCCTCGGCGATCGGCGGCGGGCGGGCGGGCGTGATCGAGACCACGTTCAAGGAGGAGTGCGAAACCGACCTGTTCGGCGAGCAGGCCGTCCTGTGCGGCGGCCTGTGCGGGCTCATCCTGGCCGGCTACGAGACGCTGGTCGAGGCCGGCTATGCGCCGGAGATGGCCTATTTCGAGTGCCTGCACGAGGTCAAGCTGATCGTCGACCTGATGTACGAGGGTGGCATTGCCAACATGCGCTACTCGATCTCGAACACCGCCGAATACGGCGACTACACCCGCGGCAAGGAGGTCATCGACGACCATGTGCGCGCACGGATGAGGGCCATCCTCGACGACATCCAGTCGGGGCGCTTCGCGCGCGAATGGGTGCTCGAAAACACGGCCGGCCAGCCCAGCTTCAAAGCGATGCGCAAGCGGGCGGCCGAGCACGACATCGAGAAGGTGGGCGAAAAGCTGCGCGCCATGATGCCGTGGATCGCCCAGCACAAGCTCGTCGACCGGGCACGGAACTAAAGTCAAAACAAAAGGCGTTGGGGCCGCGCTCGGGGGGCGTGGGGGCGGCAGCGGGCAAGCGGCCCCCCCGCCCCCGGGCCGCACCCGAGGGGGGTCCGACAAAACCGTTGATGCGGGCGGGCAAAAGGGCGTAGATATAACGAGTTAACCAGTGCCGCTTAAAGTATTAACGCGGCCGCTTGTGCGCGGCTCGGGCACGGAGAGCGGGAGGGGCGGTTTGATGGTCGCGGCGGGAACACCAGGTCGAAGCCGGCGACCGGCGCCCTTGAGGGTCGGGGCGGCGGGCTTTGGCGCCGCGGTCCCGGGGTCGGCGCGCTCGACGGTTGCGCCGTGCGCGACCGGTTGGGGTCGACTTAGCGGCCCCTGGACCTAGCCCTTCGCCCCCGATATGCGGGGTGGAGTGGCCGTCCAGGGACCTGCCTGCCGCTCCCCCAACCCACCCCCCGCATCAAGGACCGCATCCATGCCCAAGCCAGTCACCGCCAAGGCCGCCGACCGCAACCGGGTCATCATCTTCGACACCACCTTGCGCGACGGCGAGCAGTCGCCCGGATGCTCGATGGCGGTCGCCGAGAAACTCAAGGTCGCCGAGACGCTCGAAGGAATGGGCGTCGATGTGATCGAGGGCGGGTTCCCGATCGCCTCGAACGGCGATTTCGAGTCGGTCACCGAGATCGCGCGGCTCGTCAAGACCTCGACCGTCTGCGGCCTCGCTCGGGCCGGGCGCAAGGACATCGACCGCGCCTGGGAGGCGCTCCGCCACGCCCGACGCCCGCGCATCCACACCTTCATCTCGACCAGCAGGCTGCACATGAAGTACAAGCTCCAGATGGAGCCCGCCGCCGTCCACCAGGCGGTAATCGATTCGGTCGGCCACGCGCGCAATCTGTGCGACGACGTCGAATGGAGCCCCGAGGACGGCAGCCGCACCGAGCACGACTTCCTGTGCCGCTGCGTGGAAAGCGCGATCAAGGCCGGGGCGCGGACCATCAACATCCCGGACACCGTGGGCTATGCGGTGCCCGACGAGTTCGCAGCCCTCATTCGCATGCTGTTCGACCGGGTGCCCAACCTCGACAAGGCGGTGGTCTCGGTCCACTGCCACAACGACCTCGGGCTCGCGGTCGCCAATTCGCTGGCCGCGGTCGCGGCGGGCGCCCGCCAGGTCGAATGCACGATCAACGGCATCGGCGAGCGGGCCGGCAACGCGGCGCTCGAGGAGATCGTCATGGCGCTGCGCACGCGCCCCGACGCGCTTCCCTATGCGACGGGCGTCAAGAGCGAGCACATCATGAAGGCGTCGAGGCTGATCTCGGCGATCACCGGGTTCTCGGTGCAGCCGAACAAGGCCATCGTCGGCGCCAACGCGTTCGCGCACGAAGCCGGCATTCACCAGGACGGCGTCCTCAAGAACGCCCAGACCTACGAGATCATGACGCCCGAATCGGTCGGCCTCCACCGCTCGATGCTGGTCATGGGCAAGCATTCGGGACGCCACGCCTTCAAGGAAAAGCTCAAGGACCTGGGCTTCGCGCTCGGCGACAACGCGGTCGAGGACGCCTTCCGGCGCTTCAAGGACCTGGCGGACCGCAAGAAGGAGATCTTCGACGAGGACATCGTGGCGCTGGTCGACGATTCGGCGTTGCACGGCAACGATCGCATCAAGTTCGTCTCGCTCCAGGTGGTGGCCGGCTCCAAGGGCCCGCAGGTCGCCGACCTCGAGCTCGACATCGACGGCGTGGTGCGCGACACCCAGGCGCGCGGCAACGGCCCGGTCGATGCGACCTTCAACGCGATCAAGAAGCTGTTTCCCCACACCGCGACCCTGCAGCTGTTCCAGGTCCACGCGGTGACCGCCGGCACCGACGCCCAGGCCGAGGTCAGCGTGCGGCTGGAGGAGAACGGCAAGACCGTCAACGGCCAGGGCGCCGATGTCGACACGCTGGTGGCGTCGGCCCGTGCCTATGTGAACGCCCTCAACAAGCTTGTGGTCAAGCGCGAGCGGACGGCGCCGCCCGAGACGCTCGCCAACGGTGCGGCGTCGGTGTAGCGTCGCCGGGGACGCGAGGGGCTTGAAGACAAGGGCGCCGGCGGCGAGCCTCGCCGCCCCTGCCTGGAACAAAACAACGGGAACATCGATGTTTTCACGCCTCTTGGGCTTCCTGTCCGCCGACATGGCGATCGACCTCGGGACGGCGAACACGCTGGTGTACGTCAAGGGCCGCGGGGTCGTCCTCAACGAGCCCTCGGTGGTGGCGATCGTCGAGGTCAAGGGCAAGAAGCACGTGCTGGCGGTGGGCGACGAGGCCAAGATGATGCTCGGCCGCACCCCCGGCAACATCACCGCCATCCGCCCCTTGCGCGACGGCGTGATCGCCGACTTCGAGGTCGCGGAGGAGATGATCAAGCACTTCATCCGCAAGGTGCACAACCGCCGGACCTTCGCCAGCCCGCAGATCATCGTCGCCGTCCCCTCGGGCTCGACCGCGGTCGAGCGCCGCGCCATCCAGGAATCGGCGGAGAGCGCCGGGGCACGGCGGGTGTTCCTGATCGAGGAGCCAATGGCCGCGGCCATCGGCGCCGGCCTGCCGGTGACCGAGCCCACCGGCTCGATGGTGGTCGATATCGGCGGCGGCACCACCGAGGTCGCGGTCCTGTCGCTGGGCGGGATCGTCTATTCGAAGTCGGTGCGCGTGGGCGGCGACAAGATGGACGAGGCGATCATCAGCTATATCCGCCGCCACCACAGCCTGTTGGTCGGCGAGTCGTCGTCCGAACGCATCAAGAAGGAAATCGGCTCCGCCTGCCCGCCCGAGGACGGGGAGGGACGCCTCATGGAGATCAAGGGCCGCGACCTCTTGAACGGCGTGCCCAAGGAGCTGGTCATCAGCGAGCGGCAGATCGCCGACAGCCTCACCGAACCGGTGAGCGCGATCATCGAGGCGGTCAAGGTCGCCCTCGAGCACACGGCGCCCGAGCTCTCCGCCGACATCGTCGACAAGGGCATCGTGCTGACTGGCGGCGGGGCGCTGCTCGGCAACATCGATTACGTGCTTCGCCACGCCACCGGGCTGCCGATTTCGATCGCCGACGATCCCTTGAGCTGCGTGGCGCTGGGAACCGGGCGCTGCCTCGAAGAGATGAAGACGATGCGCAACGTGCTGATCAGCATGTACTAGCGGGGGCGCGAGGTGAGGGGGCGGCCGGCCTCTAGGTCGGGGTGAGGGGAGATGATGGGTTCGGGACCGGTGCTGCGGCTCGCCCTGCCCTTGAAGGCGCTGGCGCAGCGTTTCACCGTCCTCGGGCTGGTCGCCGCGGCCGTCGGGCTCCTGGTGCTGGGCAAGGCGGAGGTGGGGCTGGTCGAGCGCTTCCGCATGTCGGTGAGCGACGCCTTGGTGCCGCTTCTCGACGGGCTCTCGCGGCCGCTGGCGGCCGCCTCCGAGGTCGCGGGTCACGCCGCCCGTTTCCTCGAACTCCATGCCGAGAATGCGCGGTTGCGCGAGGACAACGAGCGCCTCCTGCATTGGCAGCTCGTGGCCCGCAAGCTCGAGGCCGAGAACCGCAGCCTGCGCGAGGTGCTGCGCTTCGGGCCCGACCCGCATCTTAGCTATGTCTCGGCGCGCGTGGTCGCCGATGCCGGTGGCTCGTTCGTGCGCTCGGTGCTGGTCGTGGCCGGCGCCAAGGACGGCGTCGCCAAGGGCCAGGCCGCGATGACCGGCGACGGCCTCGTCGGCCGGGTGGGCGAGGTCGGCTCGCGATCGGCTCGCGTCCTGCTGTTGACCGACCTCAATAGCCAGGTGCCGGTCGTGCTCGAATCGACGCGCGAGCGCGCGGTCCTCGCCGGCGACAATTCCGACCGGCCCAAGCTCGTCTTCCTTACGGCCAGCGCCCGGCCCCAAATCGGCGAACGCGTGGTCACCTCGGGCCATGGCGGCGTCTTTCCCTCCGGCCTGCCGGTAGGGGTCGTGACCTCGACCGGCGAGGGCGGGGTGCGCGTCCAACCCTTCGTCGAGTTCCAGCGCCTCGAGCATGTCCGCCTCATCGATTACGGCCTCGGCGGGACCCTCCCGGTGGCGGCCCCGCCGCCCGCGCCCCGCCGCGCTTGGCGATGAAGCTCTCGCCCCTGCAGCGGGTGGAGCGCTTGACGCGGGCTGCGGCGCCGGTCGTGTTCTCGCTCCTCGCCGTGTTCCTCAACGTCATGGCGCTGCCGCTGCCGGGTGCTTCGCGCCTCGCCCCCGATGCGGTGCTGATGGCGATGTTCTATTGGACGGTGCACCGGCCGGACCTGATGCGGCCGTGGGCCGCGTTCGCCATCGGGCTGTTGGTCGACATCCTGTCCGGTGCGCCGCTCGGCGCCAACGCGCTCGTGCTGGTGCTGGTCCAGTGGACGATCATCGCCCAGCATAAGGTCTTCCGCGGCAAGTCCTTCATCCTGGTGTGGTGCGCCTTCGCGCTCGTCGCCCTTGGCGCCAAGGCGGTGACGGCCGCGCTCGCGCTCGTCCTCGGCGGGGCGCTGGTCGGCCGGGAGGTCTTCTTGGCCGAGCTCGGACTGACCGTCGCCCTCTATCCGGCCCTCGCCTGGATCATGGGCCGGGTGCAGCGCACCGTGCTGGCGACGGTCTGACCGCGGGCTCGCCGATCTTCAGCCCATGAACCGCGACCTCGCCCGCGCCAAGCTCTTCACCCGGCGAGCCATGGTCCTCGCCGGCGCCAAGCTGGCCCTGTTCGGCGGCCTGCTCGCCCGCATGTACTACCTGCAGGTGGTCGAGCGCGACCGCTATGCCACCCTCGCCGAGGACAATCGCATCAACTTGCGGCTGCTGCCGCCGGCGCGTGGGCGCATCCTCGACCGCTACGGCGAGGAGCTGGCGGCGAACCAGCTCAACTACCGGGCGGTCGTCATTCCCGAACAGACGGGAAGCGTGCCGGAGACGCTCGAGGTGTTGTCCAACATCGTGAGCGTGGGCGAGGCCGATCGCCGCCGCATCCTGCGCGAGACGACGCGCAGGCGGCGCTTCCTTCCGGTGACGATCAGGGACAACCTGTCGTGGGACGACGTGTCCCGGATCGCCGTCAGCGCGCCCGACTTGCCGGGCATCATGATCGACGTCGGCGCGAGCCGGCACTACCCCTACGGCGCCGACCTCGCCCATGTCGTGGGCTACGTGGCCCCGCCCGCGGAGGCCGACTTGACCGGCGAACCCCTGCTCGAGCTTCCCGATTTCCGGGTCGGGCGTAACGGGATCGAGCGGATCTACGATCTGGCGCTGCGCGGCCGGGCGGGGACCAGCCAGGTCGAGGTCAACGCGCTCGGCCGGCCGATCCGCGAACTGGCGCGCGCCGAGGGCGAGCCCGGCCACGAGCTCGCGCTCACGCTCGACCTCCACCTGCAGCGCTTTGCGACCGGGCGCCTGGCGGCGGAGGACAGCGCCGCCGCCGTGCTCATGGATGTGCATACGGGCGAGGTGCTGGCGCTCGCCTCGGTGCCCAGCTACGACCCCAACGAGTTCGACAAGGGCATCCCCGCCCCGTTGTGGCGCGCGCTGCTCGACAACGCGCGCACGCCGCTCGTCAACAAGGCGATCGCCGGCCAGTTCGCGCCGGCGTCGATCTTCAAGCTGATGGTCGCCATCGCCGCCCTCGAGTCGGGCGCGATACCGCCCGACCAGCGCCTCCATTGCGCGGGTGCGATCGAGCTCGGCGATTACAAGTTCCATTGCTGGAAGAAGGTCGGCCACGGCTGGATCGACATGATGGAGGGCATCAAGCAGTCCTGCGACGTCTATTTCTACGAGGTGGCGCGCCGCCTCGGGATCGACCGCATCGCCCACACGGCGCGCCGCTTCGGCCTCGGCCAGACGCTGGCGCTCGACCTGCCGGGCGAGCGCGCCGGCCTCATCCCGACCCGCGAGTGGAAGCTCGCCACGACCGGGGTTCCCTGGCAGCAGGGCGAGACCCTGGTCGCCGGCATCGGCCAGGGCTACGTCCTCGCCACCCCCCTGCAGCTCGCCGTGATGACCGCCCGCATCGTCAACGGCGGCCTCGCCGTGACCCCGCGCTTGACCCGCGACCTCGTGGCCGGCCGCCGCGTCGTCGCCCGCGCGCCCGGGGCCTATCCCGGCATCGGCGTCGCGCGCGAGACGCTCGCCTTCGTGGCGCGCGCCATGCGCGGGGTGGTCAACGATCCCCGAGGCACGGCCTTTCGGGCGCGCATCCTCGAGCCCGGCTTGGCGATGGGCGGCAAGACCGGGACCGCCCAGATCCGCCGCATCACCGAGGAGGAGCGCGCCGCCAGCCCGCGCAAGCCCCACCAGGTGCCGTGGCGCGAGCGCGACCATGCGCTGTTCGTGGGCTACGCCCCGGCCGATGCCCCGCGCTATGGGCTGGCGGTGGTGGTCGAGCACGGCGGCGGCGGCGCGGCGGTGGCGGCGCCGATTGCCCGCGACATCCTGCGCGAGGCGCAGTTGCGCGCCCGCGCCCGGCCCGAGCCGCGCGACGCGCTCGCGCCCTCGCCAGGCGATTCCGCGAGCGGGGCCTGAGCGATGCGCTTCGCGGTCATGGTCGCGCATGGCGGCATCAAGGCCTTTGCCAAGCTCGGCCAAGTGAACTGGGGCCTGGTGGCGCTGATCGCGCTCGTGTCCTCGATCGGCTTTGCCATGCTCTATTCGGCGGCCGACGGCAGTTTCGAGCCCTGGGCCTGGCGGCAGATGATGCGCTTCGCGGCGGGCGTCCTGATCATGCTGGCGGTCGCGGTCATTGACCTCCGGGTCTGGTACCGCGCCGCCTATCCGTTCTACTTCGCGGCCCTCCTGCTGTTGGTGGCGGTCGAGATCAGGGGCGAGATCGGCATGGGCGCGCGGCGCTGGCTCGATCTGTGGCTGGTGCAGATCCAGCCCTCGGAGCTGATGAAGATCGCCCTCGTGCTGGCGCTGGCCCGCTATTTCAGCACCTTGAGTCTGGACAAAGTGGCCCGCCCGACCCGCCTCGTGTGGCCGGCCTTGCTCGCCCTCGTGCCGGCGGTCCTCGTGGTCCGGCAGCCCGACCTCGGGTCGGCCATCCTGTTCCTCGGCAGCGCCGCAGTACTGTTCTTCCTCGCCGGCGTCAGGCTGTGGATGCTGGCCGGCGTCGGCGTCGCGGGCGCGGCCGCGGTGCCGGTCGCCTGGGTCTACCTCCACGAGTACCAGAGACAGCGGGTGCTCACCTTCTTCAACCCCGAGAGCGATCCCCTGGGCGCCGGCTACCACATCATCCAGTCGAAGATCGCGCTCGGGTCGGGCGGGATTTGGGGCAAGGGGTTCCTCCAGGGCACGCAGAGCTACTTGCAGTTCCTGCCCGAGAAGCAGACCGACTTCATCTTCACCATGCTGTCGGAGGAATGGGGGATCGTCGGCGGGCTCACCCTGATCGGGCTCTACACGGCGATCCTGCTCTACGGCATCGCCATCGCCTGGCGCGCCAAGAGCCAGTTCGGCCGCCTGGTCGCCTTCGGCGTGATCGCCAGCTTCTACATCTACGCCTTCACCAACATGGCGATGGTGATGGGCTTGCTGCCGGTGGTGGGCCAGCCCTTGCCGCTGGTCTCCTACGGCGGGACGGCGATGATGACGCTGCTCATCGGCTTCGGCCTGTTGATGAGCGTCTCCATCCACCGCGACCTGCGCATCAGCCGCCACGGCACCGTCGAGGAGGGCTGAGAGCCGGCCGGGCCGGGGCCGGCGGCGCGGGTGGCTTATGCGGGCTGGCGCGATGAGGAACGATTCGGCCGATGGCAAGAACGCCTGTCTCATGATGCCGCTTTCGCCCGCCCGGCGCAGCCTTCCTTATGAGCTGGCGGCGCTGGGGCTCGTCTTGCTCTACGTCAACACCTTCGAGGTCTGGCAAGCGCTGAGCGCCGGGCTCGGCGGGCGCGTCGCCGCCGTCGTCCCGGTGGCCTTGGTGGCGGCGGTGGTGGCGGCCGCCGGACTGGCGGTGCCTCTGTGGCGGCAGCGGGGCGGGCAAGTCGCCGTGGGCACGTTGCTCGTCGGCCTCGGCGTGGCGGCCGCGGCTTTGTGGGTGAGCGATCCCGCCTATCCGGCCAAGCGCATCCACGTCTTCGAATACATGCTGCTTTCGGTCGTGGTGCGCAAGGCGCTCGCGTTCCATTTGAACGGGCGGGCGCTCCTGTTCGCCACCGCCGCGCTCACCGGCGTTCTTGGCAGTCACGACGAACTGATTCAAGGCCTGCACCCCAACCGCGTGTACGGGCTGCGCGACATCGCGATCAATACCTTGGGCGGCCTCGCCGGGGCTCTCGTCGGCTACGCGTTCGCATTGTTCGAGCGGCCGCACGCGGCACCAGCCGCGTCGCCGCCGGCCGGACTCGAGCCCGCCGCCGTGGTCGCGGCTGGCGGCCTTGCGCTCGGCTGGGCGCTGCTGCTCTTCGCTCTGCCGTCGTTCCGTGGCGGTGCCCTACCATGGTGGACGGCGGTGCCACTGGTCGCCGGCGGCTGCGCTTGGGCCGTGGTCGGCCACCGCATGGCCCACGCCCCCGGACCGCATCATGTCTGGACCCGCGGCGCCGGCTTGACGCTGGCGACCGCGATGTACCCCGTCCTCGCCTATGCGCTGGCGCTGGATTTCAATTAGCGCCGCGGCGGTGTCGATCGCCGCCGGGCTCGCCCTGCTCGTCGAGCGCGTGGTCCCCACCGGCGTGCCCACCAGCGTAATCGTGCTGACGATGGAAAGCGCGCGCGCCGAAATCCTGTCGCCCGCCACCATGCCCATTGTGTGGCGTCTCGCCGAGGAAAGCGGCATCCGCTTGGAGCGGCACCGTGCCGTCTCCGGCTGGACCGCGGCCAACATCGTCTCGCTGTTGAGCGGGGTATCCCCGTTCGCGCATGGCGTTCATACCCGCGATGTCAGCGTCCCCAAGGCCTGGACGCTGCCGCTCGAAGACCTCGCCCGCGCCGGGTGGCGGGTTGCCGGCCTGCAATCGTTCATGCAGATCGAGAACTTCCGGGACCTCGGGTTGACGATCGAACCGCGGATCGATCCGCTGGCGTGGCTCGAGGAGCGGGCCCGCGAACGCCGCCCGTTTTTCCTCTGGTACCACTACCTCAACACCCATCTTCCTTACGCCCCGAACCCACCCTTCCGACCGGATTGGGAGCGGCTGCTGCCGCCCGACGACCCGAGCGCGCGCACGCGCATCGAAAAGGTGATTTCGATGTCCTCCATCCCGGCCGGCGAAGTCGATTTTCGCGAGTCGGACCGGCCGGCGATCCGGGCGCTCTATCTCGCCAACTTCAGCGAGTTCGACGCGTGGTTCGCCGAGTTTTGGGATTTCCTTTCGCGCAGCGGCCTGCGCGAGCGCACGATCGTCGTGCTGACCACGGACCATGGCGAGGAGCTTTTGGAGCGCGGCCACGTCGGGCACGCCTCGACCACGCGGGCCGGCCATCTCTACGAGGAGATCGTGCGCGTGCCGCTGGTCATCTGGCTTCCGCCCGGCCTGCGCCAATCCGCCCCGCCGAAGGTGGTGATCGCGCCGAGCCACCATCTCGACGTCATGCCGACGCTGCTCTCCCTGCTTGGACGCCCGCCTTCGCCCGTGGCCGGCGGCCACAACCTGTTGGCGTTGCCGGCGCAACGGCCGTGGTCCGGGGCCACCAGCCAGGCCGGATTCTCGGAGCCCGATCCCAAGCATCTGCGCCACTTCGCCTTCG
Source organism: Pseudomonadota bacterium (assembly GCA_052387815.1). Taxonomy (GTDB): domain Bacteria; phylum Pseudomonadota; class Alphaproteobacteria; order CACIAM-22H2; family CACIAM-22H2; genus JBQTIU01. Next base: position 7,934 of record JBQTIU010000103.1, on the reverse strand, counting down.
CTCGCGTCGATGGGCGCTGGAAGCTGCAGCTCTTCGCCGAGGACGGGGCGATTGTGCGGATCGAGCTTTACGACCTCGATGCCGATCCCGGCGAGCGCCGCAATCTCGCCGGCGCGCACCCCGATATCGCGCAAAAGCTCAAGGACGCGCTGATGCCGCAAATCCTGACCCTGCGCGTATCCAAGCCGGGCGCCGGGGAACCCAATCTGGCTTCGGCGCGCGAAGCCCCGCGGTGGATTCTTCCCGCCGCGGGCGGCGATGTCCGCTATGACGATCAGGCTGGCCGTTTCCGATTGCAGTGGAGCGGCGACCCCGAGGGTAGTTATCGGGTGCAATACGAGGCCGGACAGGGCGTCTTGAGGATCGCCGGCGAGTTCGAGGTCGCAGGGACGGGGCGCGATTTCGGCGTCATCGACCGCCGCTATTGGAACACCTGGATCGTGCCCTACGGCACGTTCCGGCTGCGGGTCGGGGTCGGCGACCGCGACGACCTGTGGAGCCCGTGGATCGATCTGCGCGCGCTGCCGCGACGGCGTTTCTCGCGCCGCCCTGCCGAAATCGCACCGGGCGCCCGCGGCGCGCGACGGGGCGCAGTCTCGGTAGGGGCGCGGGGTAACCCCCCGTCCCGATCGCGACGGAAGGGCCGGCGGCGCGGCACTCGACAAACCCGGCCTGCTTTGCTATATCGCCCGCTCTCGCCCTGGCGAGCGGGCGCTTAGCTCAGTTGGTAGAGCAGCTGACTCTTAATCAGCGGGTCACAGGTTCGAGCCCTGTAGCGCCCACCAAATATTTCAATGTCTTAGATTATATCCCCCAGCCTAGCCGACAGCCCTAGCTACCATATAGCAACCACGCGAAGCCGGTTTCGCGCCCCCAGGAGCCGCGCCGGCCGGCGATTCCTTGCTCTGTCCTCGCTGTGGGTTGAAGTCGGGACCTCGGGTCCACCGACCCCTCGCGGACCTCCGACGAACCGCTGTTCGGGCCTCTCGCGCTAGGCCCAGTTGGGAGTACCATGCCGCTTCCATCGGGCCAGGAGGCGGGGTTTGGCGTCGGCGAGATCATCAACCGGGTGGCGGATCGGTTCGCGCGAGTGGGGCGCGCTCTGGCGGCAGGCGAAAGAGTTGGCCGCGCTGGTGTCCTGTCTACCGGAGCTAATCTTGCTGATCTGGTTGCTGGCGCTGGTGGCTGGTCGCCTGAGCAGGTGGCCGCTCGGGCTGGTTTTCCACCCGTAGCCGAGACGCTACCGCCACGCGGCTGGCTAGGGCGCACGTTGCACGAAGCCGCCGGCCGGATGATGCCGCGCCGCCCTCACAACCAGCGCCCCGCCCGGAGGCATCGCTTCAGATATGTCGCTTCGCGCTGGCGCTCCACCGCCTCGGCGGAGTATCGACCGTGCTTCAGGTGCGCCGGGCGGATCGCCCAGCAGCAGCTCGCGGCACTCGCGGCGTTAGGCCGGATACTGTCTTGCGGTGTCACCAGCTTTCGGGCTTTTGGATCAATTGGCCGTTCTGTTCCGCGATCGGATTCGGAAGTTGGGCCGCGGCAAGACGCGGGGGTGATTTGCCGGACAAATGAAGCGACGGCAACCAGCTTTCCCTCCCGGTTGCCGCCCATCCAGCCATACCAGGCCCACGATCTTGTTGAGTTCCTGCCGAACGATCCGGATCGGTTCGACCAGATCGGTATCCTGGGACATCACCAGGGCGGCGTCGTAGCGGTTCTTCCATCCGTCATGAACGAGGTAGGTCGCCAAGTTCACGTCCGAACCCTTCTCCTCGGTGTCGTGAATTTCGACGTATCGAGGCGCTCCCGGAACAGGTTTGACCAAGGGCCGCCACTTGGTCTTGGTTTGGAAGTGCCCGAAATGGATCGTCACGCCCGGAATGGTCTTCAGGGCGTTGAGGTATATCCGCTGGCGACGTGGCTGGTCGGGGTCCCTTGCGCCGGAGACACGCGCCGTGAAGTACCTGATGCTCTCCACCCGATCGGTCGGATCTAGGAGATCGGCGGCAAGGGCGCGCAGGTTAAGCCATTTGTAGGGCGTCTTTTTGAGCGCCCTGTAGAAGAGATTGAACCCGTCGACGTAGACGAAGACTCGCACTGCAAGAACCTCAAACTAAATAAAAAGGGCCGCCGGGGCTTTCGCCTCGCACGGCCCTTAGTGCCGACAGCACGCTGCCGACTGGTATTCCAAGCTACCTGTCCCATAGTGAGACGGGCGATGCAAGCAAAATCGTACATCAGGGGAATCGCATTTGGACGTTATTCCCGAGCGTCGGATTCGAATCTTGCGAGCGGTTAGCTGCGGACGAAAGATTATTTTGTCACCGTGACCGTTCTGATTCGAAAGCTGCGGAAAAATTCCAAATGCGATTCCCCTGAAGGGACGGCCCTGCGACCTTGCGCCCAAAATGGGCGCATGGTAGCCTTGGGTCATGCGCATCATTGCCCGCCGCACGCTCCGCGCGTTCGTCGAGTCGCGAGCGGGCCACAAGGACCAGGCGGCGCTGAAGGCCGCCCTTGAGGCCTGGTTCGACGAGGTGCGCAAGGCCAACTGGACCAGCGCGGCCGATGTGAAGCTCCTCTTTAGGTCGGCCAGCATCGTGTCGGCCGAGCGGATCGTGTTCAACATCAAGGGCAACGACTATCGGCTGGTGGTGTCGGTGGACCTCGAAAAGGGCATCGTCTGGATCAAGTGGATCGGCACCCACAAGGACTACGACCGAATCGATGTGAGAAAGGTGGACCATGAAAAACCTTAAACCCATAAGGACCAAGGCGGATCACGAGGCGGCCATGGCCGAGATCGCGCGCCTGTGGGGCGCGCGTGCCGGCACGCCCGAGGGCGACCGTCTTGACATCCTGGCGACGCTGGTGGACGCCTACGAGAGCGAGCACGACCCGATGGACCCGCCCGATCCGATCGAGGCGATCAAGTTCCGCATGGAACAGCAGGGCCTCACCCGCAAGGACCTGGAGGGCATTCTCGGCACCCGCACCAGGGTCGCCGAGGTGCTGAACCGGCGACGGGGCCTGTCCATCAACATGATCCGCGGGCTCCACGAGAAGCTCGGCATCTCGGCGGAGGTCCTGATACGTCCAAGCCGGAATCGCAAGGCCGCGTAATCGATTCCTTGCCCTGCGCTGCGATTGTCCCGACGACGGTCGCTGCGCCGCTTCGTGCGGCGAACCGGCCGCGTTCGCCGTCGATGCTGTCACGAGCAATTGCCGAACACCTGGTTCCCGATCCGCGAGCGGACGCGGCCGTCGTTGCAATACGTGGTGGGTCCGATCCGCGTCGATGACGTGCCGTCCGAATAAAACGTGTTCGGCCCGATCCGTCGCGTGCTGAGACCGGTATCGCAGAACATTTGCGAGCCGACGAATTGGCAGTTCTGCGCGTCGCCGACGCCCGCGCTCAACGCGACCGTGAGCACAGCAGCGGCGATGGCTTTCACGGCGGGACTCCCTCTACCCCCTTGCGATTCATGGTACGACAAACGGCTGTTGCGTACAGATCAGAACGCAAGGGAAGCCGCGATGTCTTTCGTCGTGGACGTCTTCGACGAGCACGGGAAGCGGCTCGCGTCGTATCCGATCAGCTTCGGGGTGCTGGGCGGGCGGCCGAGCGTTGCCGATTATGAACGGATCGCACGCGAAAACGCACGCGACGACAAGTTGGCACCCGAAGCGAAGATGGCGTCCCTGCCGTTCCAGTTGCGCAAAACGCGTTGATCGCGCCGCCCGATTCGTCGTCGTCGGAACCTGACCGCCGGCTTGGCCGGCGATCCGACCGAGCAGGCCGCGACGGCTTGACCGGTGGCACCCCTCAAGTCCCGCCGATGCGCTCGAGCGCGCTCTCGACCGCGGCCAGGAAGACCTCGGCGCCCAGCACGATGTCGGCCTCGGCGGTATCCTCGGCGGTATCGTGGCTGCGGCCGCCGATCGAGGGGATGAACATCATGGCCGTCGGCAAGTGGCGCGCCATCACCATCGCGTCGTGGCCCGCCCCGCTCGGCATCTCGACGGGCGCGACGCCGCGCCTTTGCGCGCCGTCGCGGACGGCCCGCATGAGATCGCCATCCATTTGCGCCGGCGCGATCGCCGCCAGGCGCTCGGCCGTGCAGCTCACCCCCTTGGTGCCGTCCGCCGCGGCGACCAGCTCCAAGAGGACGCGCTCGAAGCGCTCGAGGGCCTCGCTCGCGACGTCGCGGAACTCGACCAGCAGCCGGGCGGCGGCGGGGACGACGTTGGCGGCGCCGGGCGCCAAGGTGGCGTTGCCGAGGTTCCAGACCGAGTTCGCTCCCGCCGCGCGCTCGAAGCCGGCGAGCAGGCGGGCCGCGAACCCGATGAGGGCCGCGCCCGCGTCCTTGCGCATGGCCATCGGCGTGGTGCCGGCGTGGTCCGCCTGGCCGGCGAAGGCGACCGCGAAGCGCCGGATGCCGACGATGCCGCTGACCACGCCAATGCGCGCGCCCTTGGCTTCAAGGAGCGGTCCCTGCTCGATATGCGCCTCGAGGTAGGCGCAGTGGCGCGAGCGCTCGAGTCTCGCCCGCGCCGCGCCGGCAAGTCCGGCCGCGGCGAGCGCATCGGCCAACCGCCGGCCGGCCTGGCTGCGGGCTGCCGCGATCGCCGCATCGCCGACCTCGCCGCACAACGACAGGCTGCCGAGCAGGGGCAGGTAGGCGCCTTCCTCGTCCTCGAAGGAGATGACATCGACCCCGCGCCGGCGCTCCGGTTCGGCCTCGGCCAGCGCGCGGGCGACCTCGAGGCCGTAGATCACGCCGAGCGCGCCGTCGAGCCAGCCGCCCTTGGGCACCGAATCGGTGTGCGAGCCGATGAGGATCGTCGTCTCGGCTTGGGCGTCGCGGCCGTAGACGTTGCCCACCCCGTCGAACAGCGCCTCGAGGCCCGCCTCCGCCATGCGCCCGGCGAGCCAGCGCCTGGCCTCGATGTCGGCCGCCGAGAGCGCGATGCGATCGACACCGCTGCCGACCCGCCCGAAGGAGGCGAGCGCCCTCAAGTCCGCCAGCAGGCGTTGGGCGTTGATCCGTGCCATCGCTCCTCCCGCCCTTGACTGCTTCAGACGATGCGCCCCGGGGGCTCGTGGCCCGCCTCGACGAGCATGAGGTTACGAACGAAAAGCTCCGCCAGATGTTCGTAGATGCGCCGCGTGCCTGACGCGTGATTGGGCGTGATGATGACGTTGTCGAGGCTCCACAGCTCGCTGTCCGGCGACAGCGCCTCGAGGTCGCCGATGCCGCCCCGCCCAACTTGCGGGCCGAAGGTGTCGAGGGCGGCGCCGGCGATGCGACCCGCCTTGAGCGCCTCGATAAGCGCCGCTTCGTCGACCACCTCGCCGCGGCCGACATTGATGAGGTAGGCGGAAGCCTTCATGAGGGCCAGGGTGCGGGCGTTGATCAGGCCCCGCGTCTGCTCGGTGAGCAGGCAGGCGATGACCACAAAATCCGACCGGCGCAGGAGCGAGGGCAGCTCGCCCGCTGGCAGGACCTCGTCGGCGGGGCCGCAATACGAGTCGGGATTGCGCTTGGTCGCGACGACGTAGGTGCCGAAGCATTTGCACAGCTCGGCGACCCGGCCGCCGATTTCGCCCAAGCCGACGATGCCGACGGTCTTGCCCGCGAGTTCGTCGGCACAAAAGATCTCCCAGTGATGCCGCGCCTGCTGGCGGATGGCCTGCGGCATCCCGCGCACGAACATCAGGATGCAGGCGAGCACCTGTTCGCCGATGACGAGGCGGGTCACGCCCGCGGCGTTGGTCAGCATGATGTTCCTTCGCCGCAGGCCCTCCGGAGCGATGTCCGACAGCTTGAAGAAATGGTCGATCCCGGCGCTGCCTGCCTGGATCCAGCGCAAGTGGCGGCCGCGATCGAGCATCGCCGCGCGCACGCCATAGGCGACGAGAACATCCGCATCCTCGATGGCCGACAAGGTCTCGACCTCGCTGCGCGCCCAATCGACCTCGAGGCCGGGCGCGCGGCGCCTGATTTCGTCGCGCAATTTTTCGCCCGTCGCCTCGTAGGGCAGCGCCCCGCGGCCCGGATGATATTTCCTGAAATCGAAATCGTGGGGGATCAGGACCCTGGTCATGGCGGCACGGCACGAGCCGAGGGGTTGGCGTCCGGGCGCCGCGGCAAGACCGCCGGCTCACACGGGCGAGAGCCCCTCGGGGCTCACAAGGCCGCCTGCACCATGATCTCCACCCTGTACTGGAGGCTGGCAAGACGGCTTTCCACCGTCGCACGCGCCGGCGCCTGGCCGGGCGCGACCCAGGCATCCCACGCGGCGTTCATCTCGTTGAACGTCGACATGTCGGAAAGCCACACATTCGCCGAAACGATCTTCGTCTTGTCGGTCCCCGCCTCGGCGAGGAGCTTGTCGATCTTGGCCAGGATCTGCTCGGTCTGACCGCGTGCGCCGACCGAGGTGTCGTCGGCGACCTGTCCCGCGACATAGACCGTGTTGCCATGGACGACAGCCGCGGCGAGGCGCGGGCCGACCCCGATTCGTTTGATCGCCATGTCCCCTGATCTCCCTAAAAGGATGCCGAAGGCCCGCCCGACCGGCGGCCCCGAGGCGAAGCGAAGGCCGGATGATAGCCGGCGGCGAGCGTCGCGCAAACCCGGCTGTCCCGACCGGCTCCCAATCTGTATCTTTCCGCCCCTGGCGATGGGGGATGTTTGAGGATGCGCTGGTTGCCGGAGGGAACGAGCCGGGATGCCGGCCTGTTGCTGTGGGTCAAGGCGTTGCGGGCCTTCGGCGACGGCTATATGAGCATCCTGTTGCCGGTCTACCTGCTGCGCCTGGGCTACGACCCGTTCCAGGTCGGCGTGCTGACGTCGACGGCGCTGGTCGGGGCGGCGGCGCTCACGCTCGCCGTCGGGCTGCTCGGGCACCGCTTCGCCCGTCGCGTCCTGCTGATGGCGGCGACGGGGCTGATGATCGCCACCGGACTCGCCTTGCCGTCGGTGCGCGATTTCTGGCCGCTGCTGCTGGTCGGCTTCTTCGGCACCGTCAATCTGTCTTCGGGCGATGTCGGCGTGTTCCTGCCCTTGGAGCAGGCGCTGCTGGCGCAGACCGTCGCCGACCGCAACCGCACCGCCATCTTCGCCCGCTACAGCCTGACGGGCGCGCTGGTGGGCGCGCTGGGCGCCCTTGGCGCCGGCCTTCCCGACTACCTCGCGGCGCTGATCGCCTTCGAGGACGTCGTCGTCATGCGGGCCATGCTGTTCGCCTATGCCTTCCTCGGGCTCGCGGCCTTCTTCATCTATCGGCGCCTTTCGATCCCCAATGAGCGCGCGGCCGGACGGCCGCAGAAGCTCGGGGCCTCGCGCGCCGTCGTCTTTAAGCTCACCGCCTTGTTCTCGCTCGACGCCTTCGGCGGCGGATTCTTCGTCCAGTCGCTGCTGGCGTTGTGGCTCCTCGATCGCTTCGACCTGTCGCTCGCCGCCACGTCGCGGATCTTCTTCTGGTCGGGCGTGCTGACCGCCGCCTCGTTCCTCGCCGCGGTGCCGATCGCGCGGCGCTTCGGCCTCGTCAACACCATGGTGTTCACGCACCTGCCGGCCAATGTGTGCATGGTGCTCATCCCCTTCATGCCCAGCCTGTGGCCGGCGATCGTCCTCCTGCTGGTCCGCGCCTTCCTCTCGCAGATGGACGTGCCAACCCGCACCTCCTACGTCATGGCGGTCGTCACCCCGGCCGAGCGGCCGGCGGCCGCCAGCCTCACCAGCGTTCCCCGCTCGCTGGCCTCGGCGTCGAGCCCGGTGCTGGCCGGCTGGCTGATGTCGCTGTCGGTCTTCGGCTGGCCCTTGGTGGCGGGCGGGATCATCAAGATCGTCTACGACCTGCTGCTGCTCGCCGCCTTCAGGAACCTGCGGCCGCCCGAGGAGGTCGCGAAGGCCGACGCGGAC
>JBQTIU010000102.1:0-25279 GCA_052387815.1 Pseudomonadota bacterium | reverse complement strand
CCGCGCGCGCCGCTGCGCGCCCGGCGGGCCTGAACCGCCCATGCTACTATTTTCGATGGGTAAACGCGGCGAGGCGTCTTGTCAAGAACAAAAATCGAACATGCGGTCGCGGCCCGCCCCACGAACGATTGCGCTAACGCTGTTTTCGCGCCTCGATCTCCGCCTGCGCGCGGCCAAGGTTTTCCTCGGCGACGCCCACGTAGTGCGTGGCGCCGGCGGCGCGAAAGACCTCGAGCGCCTCGCGGAAGGCCGCCACCGCCTCCGCGAGCCGCGCCGTCCCCGTCTCCCGCTCGCCGAGCATCGCGAGGGCGATGCCCAGGTTGTTCTGCGTCCCCGCCCAATCGAGCAGCACGCGCTCGCGGGTCCATTCGTTCAGCGCCTCGCGACAGGCCGCCACCCCATCTACGAGTCGACGGTTGTCGCCCTTCTGCTCGCCGATCGTCGCCGCCGCGAGGCCGAGCGCGTGATTGAGAGTCGCGCGCAAGTCCGCCGGGAATTCGGCCCGTGGTGCCTGCAACATGCGTTTGAGCTTGTCGGCGACCGGGGTTAGCGCGCCCGCGAGATACGTCCCGGCGCGCTCGTCGGTCGCCGGCGCGACGCTCGCGAGCGCCAGCGTGGCAACGGCCGTCGCTAGCTCATTGACGAACCCCGGATCGAGCTGGAATTCGCTGTCCAACGCGGCGTAGCCGCCCATCCGGCGACTTGTATGGTCCCGGGGCGTGACACGGACAGTGATGAGCTCCCTCGTGTACCGGCCCCAAATGAGGACATCGGTGCGGCTGCGCTTGAGCCATTTCTGTCCAGTTCGTTGCGCCTTGGCCATCGCCTCACTGGCGACGGCGGTGTCGCTTACGTTGAGCGCGCGGTAACGTCAGACCACCTCGAATGCGCCGAGCTCGTACAATGCGTCGAAGAGAAGCTTCGTCTGCCTCAGGTCCTGATCGCCTTCGAGGTCGGCGAGCAGCATCGAAAACTGGGTTTGTGGTGCGCGCGCCGGGCGCCGCCCGAGCCACCAGTATCGCATCTCGCGATAAGTCGGCTTGCCAGGAATCACCAGCCAGCGGCGAATATTTTCCCCAGGAATTCCCCAGAACTCAGTGTCGGGTTCTTTCCCCGTTCGTCCGTCATTGTCCGCGTGCTGCTGGCCGGGATTTCACGATTTTTCCAGGAACTCCGCGGGTGGGCTGGTGGGCGCGACAGGGATTGAACCTGTGACCCCTGCCATGTCACGGCAGTGCTCTCCCGCTGAGCTACGCGCCCGCACCAGGGGGTTGGCGCGCGACTATACAAAACCCGCGTTCCTTTGACAAATGGCGTTGGCATTTTGTAGGGGCCGGTTTCAAACCGGCCCCCTCGGGCGGGTTATAAACCCGCCCCTACGAGAATATGGATCGTTGCATCCCGCGTAGGCGCGCGGCCGCGAGGCAGCGCCTCGCACCTCGCGGGTTTCAAACCGGCCCCCTCGGGCGGGTTATAAACCCGCCCCTGCAGCGGCCGGGGCGAGCGCCTCAGGCGGCGAGCAGCCGGTCGACCTCGCGCACCAGGTCGCGCAAGTGGAACGGCTTGGAGAGCACCGCCGCCCCGGGCAGGAGCGTCTTGGCGTCGAGCGCCACTGCCGCGAAGCCGGTGATGAACATGACGCGGATTTGCGGCCGAACGGCGCGCGCGCGCCTGGCCAGCTCGATCCCGTCGATGCCCGGCATGACGATGTCGGCGATCAACAGGTCGAAGCGGCCCGACAGCGCGATGAGCGCGCGCCGGCCGTCCGGGTACGGGTCGACCTCGTGCCCGGCGCGGGTCAGCGCCGTGACCAGGAACTGGCGCATCGCGTCGTCGTCCTCGGCCAGCAGGATGCGTGCCATGGGTGGACCCTTGGCCCCGAATCCGGACCGGCCCGGCCCGAGGGCGCGGCCCGGCTCGAGGGGGCGGCTCATGGTGGCCCGCCTGGGGTTGCCGAAGCGTTAATCCCCGGCGCCCCTCTCCGGCGGAAGCGCGCCAGCGCGGCGCTCGGCCGGCGGCGGCGCTTGCGCCCCCGCTGCCGCCTCGTACCCGGGATCGCGGTTTCGAGCGCCAGCCACGAAAACGGGAGACCGGGTAGCGAAAACAATTGACCTGGTGCCGACTTTCGCAAGAGAGCGAGTCACGACGACGTCGTTCCGATCCGCGAAAGTCGGCACCAGCCCGCTCGCCGAGGATGACATGCTCGCCGGATTGCTCTAAAAATTCGTGCCGCACCCCCTTGAGCGCCATGCTGACCGACCTTGCCGTCCGCGCCACGCTCGATCCGCCGTTCGCGGTTCTCGCCCCGGCCCGCCAAACGGCGCCGGTGGTTTTCGCTTCGCCCCATAGCGGCGATGCCTACCCGGCCGAATTCATCGCCCAGTCGCGGCTCGATCCCTTGACCCTGCGCCGCTCGGAAGACGCGTTCGTCGACCAATTGTTCGCCCTCGCTCCGCAGTGCGGCTCCCCGCTCATATCCGCGCTCTTCCCGCGCGCCTATGTCGATCCCAACCGCGAGCCCTTCGAGCTCGATCCGGCGATGTTCGAGGACGAGCTGCCGGCCTTCGTCAACGTCGGCTCGCCGCGCGTCGCCGCCGGCCTCGGCACGATCGCGCGCGTGGTCGCGACCGGCGCCGAGATCTACAAGGCCAAGCTCTGCTTCGCCGACGCGACGGCGCGCATCGACGCGCTGTGGCGGCCTTACCACGCGAAGCTCGCGGCACTTCTGGTCGAGACGCAAGCGCGCTTCGGTTACGCGGCGCTCGTCGACTGCCACTCGATGCCGGCGATCGGCGGACCGATGGACCGCGATCCCGGCCGGCGGCGCGTCGATGTCGTGCTCGGCGATTGCCACGGCACCTCCTGCGCCCCCCAATTCGTCGATGCGGTCGAGGCGCATCTCAAGGCACTGGGCTATGCCGTGGCCCGCAACGACCCGTATGCCGGCGGCTTCACGACCCGGCATTACGGCCGGCCGGGCGCCGGGCGCCATGCGCTCCAGATCGAGATCAACCGCGCCCTCTACATGGACGAGGCGCGGATCGAGAAGACGCCCGGCTTCGCGATCCTCGCCCGCCACGTCGGCGGACTGGTGCGCGCGATCGGCGAGGCGGCGCTGAAATTGGCGATCCCGCGATGACCGGCCGCCCGGCGGCGAGCGCGCCGGCCGTGGCGGTGCGCGATTCGACCGCCGCCGACCTGCCGGAGATCCAGGCGATCTACGCCCACCATGTCGAGATCGGGCTGGGCAGCTTCGAAGAGGTGGCGCCCGATGTGGCGGCAATGATGCGCCGGCGCGAGGATCTGCTGCGGCGCGGCTTGCCCTACCTGGTGGCCGCCGGCGCCGACGCGGTGCTGGGTTATGCCTATGCCGGACCGTACCGCACGCGCTCGGCCTACCGGTACACGGTCGAGGATTCGGTCTATGTGGGGCCGTGGGCGCAAGGGCGGCGCATCGGCCGCCTGCTGTTGGCCGAGCTCATCGCCCGCTGCTCCTCCTTGGGCTATCGGCAGATGGTGGCGGTGATCGGCGATAGCGCCAACCTGAGCTCGATCCGACTCCACGCGCGCCAAGGGTTCGCCGAAGTCGGGCGCCTGCCGGCGGTCGGCTTCAAGTTCGGCCGTTGGGTGGACAGCATCGTCATGCAGCGCGCCTTGGGCGAAGGCGCCGCGACGCTCCCGCCAGGCCGGCCCTGAACCGTGGCGCCCGCCGGCCGGCAGGCGCTCGCCCGCCAGCGCGACCGGCGCGGAAGATAAGAAAAAGGCCCGGCGGATCGCTCCGCCGGGCCTGCCATTCGGCCCCTCGAATTCGGCTCGAGGGATCAAACCGCGATCGGCTTGAACAGCTTCTCGACCGCGACGTTGAGCCGCGCGTTGATCGGCTCGGCGGCCTGATTGGCGACCTTGACCGTCATCTCCAACAGCCTGGTGCTCTCGGCGACGAACTTCTCGAACGTCGCCTTGGTCGCCTCGCTGTTGAGGTCGACGACTTCGCGCAGGGTCTTCACCCCGAGCAGGCTCCTGGCACGCTCGGTGTAGGCGGCGAACGCCTCCTGCGAGAAGGCCATCCAGGCCTTGCCGGCGTTCTCGGCGCCCTTGGCGACGATCGCCGAGGCGGCGAGATAGGCGTTGAGATTCTCCTGCGAGAACTTGGCCGCGTCCTCGAACGCCTTGAACGCCGTGCCGGCGGCCTTTTCGGCCTGCTCGGTGGCGGTGCCGACCATCCGATCGTAGGTCTTGTGGGTGAACTCCGCGCCGGTCGCGGCAAGATTTTCGGTCATGTCCTTCACTGCTTTCATGTCCTTCATCGCTTTCCCTTTCAGTTTGGCGGTCATCGATTCGACACTCCATTGGACTGGGGTGCTTCAGGCTGGCGACAAACGGCCGCACGGCCGTATCGCGGAACCTCGGTCTGATGCCCCGATATGTTGCGGTGCAGCATCGGCGTAATATAGGCGGATTATCTGGCCTGTCAAGGGATTTTTGTGCAATGCGATATGGCACTGCAACAAAAACCCTCGCCGGCCGCGTCCAAGGCCGGAGAAATAAGCCTAACGATCAGAAAAAGCTCGGATTTCCGACCAGGCCCCGAGGTCCGACCCGGACCTGGAAACTCGGGTAGCGCACGTCCTTCTGGTTGCCGCCCGGACCGAGGGTTTGTTCGGCGACGTCGATCGCCCGCGGCGGGCTGACCGCAACCCCCGTGCGGTCGGCGGCAAACAGCGGCTCGGCGAAGCGGATGTCATCGAACCGCGCCGACGGATGGAGCCAGGCGTTGAAGTGGAACCGGCCTTCGGCGCAGGCGCTGACCAGCCAGTGGAAGCTCCACGATGGCAGCGTCAGGCCGTCCGGCGCCGGTGTGCCGAAACCGCTCGCCTCGATGGCCCGGATCAGCTCCAGGTAGCGGGCTTCGTCGAGGCGGGTCTCGGCCGACCGCCCGCGCCACGGACCGGTCGGATCGGTGGGATCGAGGGTCGCGACGATGCCGCCGCCGCCGAGCACATGGCTGAACAGCATCGCTCCGTCGCCCGCGGCGCTGCGCTTCACATCGTAGGTCCGCACCTGCTCCGCCCACACGGCGTTATAAACCAGGCGGTATTGCGCCGGCCGGCCGGGGGCGCATTGGGCACGGATGTCCTCGCCCCCGATATAGCTGAACAACGTGAAATAGCGGGTCACGGGATCCTCGATCCCGCCCCGGTAGGCGCAGGCCCCGAGGGCGACCAGCGCCAAGAGCGCGGCAATCATGGAGCGGGACGTCATTCTATCTATTCGACGGCCGTTATCCGTGGGTCGGGACGCCCCGCTGTCTTGGCACCGCGCGGCCGGCGAGGCAAGGCTGCAATCATCGCAAGCCGCCTTCCGCCCGGGGCACAAGCCACTAACCCGATGGAATCCCGCAATTTTTGGTGGACAGTCCCGGGCATTTACCGTAACCTGTTGAGAATCGGGGGAAAACCAAGGCCGGGGGGCGCGTGGCAATGGGTCGGGACGGCGGATCGGCCCCCGTGGCCGTGCACAAGTGGCGGTATCGCGCCGCATGGGTGGCGATCGCCTCGCTGTTGATCGCCGCGCCGGCCGCAGCCAAATTCGCCTCCATCGTCGTCGAAGCCGACAGCGGCCGGGTGCTCTACAAGCACGACGCCGATGAGCAACGGCATCCCGCCTCGCTCGCCAAGATGATGACGATCTATCTGTTGTTCGAGGCGCTCGACGCGGGCCGGCTCCAGCTGTCGACGCCGATGCCGGTTTCGGCCCATGCCGCCGCCCAGTCGCCGACCAAGCTCGGGCTCGAGGAAGGCGACCTCATCACCGTCCGCGAGGCGATCCTCGGCCTGATCACCAAATCCGCCAACGATGCGGCGGCGGTCGCGGCCGAGGCGCTGGCCGGCAGCGAGGAGCGCTTCGCCCGCGCCATGACCCAGCGCGCGCGCCGATTGGGCATGAACCGCACCAGGTTCGAGAACGCCTCCGGCCTGCCGAACCCCGAGCAGGTGTCGACGGCGCACGACCTCGCGATCCTGGCGCGCGCCCTGATCCGTCATTTCCCGCACCACTACCACTTTTTCTCGGCGAGCGAGTTCGCCTTTGGCGGTCAGCTTCACCCCAACCACAACCGGCTGATCGGTTGGTACCAAGGCGCCGACGGCCTCAAGACCGGCTTCATCCGCGCCTCGGGCTACAACCTTGTCGCCTCGGCGCGGCGCGGCGAGCGGCGCCTGATCGGGGTGGTGTTGGGCGGTCTCTCGGCCGCCGCCCGCGACCAGGAGATGGTCCGCCTCTTGGATGCCGGCTTTGCCCGCGCCCCGGCGCTGCCGCCCGTCCGCCAGGCCGACGCGCGCAGCGGTCGGGCGGCGGGCCAGGCCGCTGCCGCCGAGCCGGTGCAAGGCGGGGCGGCTCCCCGCCCGGCAGCGCGGGCGCACGCCGCCGACAGCGTCCCGCAGGCTGCGCCGGAGCCGCGCGCCTTGGCCGCGGATCGGGACTGGGCCATACAGGTGGGCGTGTTCGCGCGCGCCGAGGCGGCCCGGCGCGCCGCCGAGACCGCCGCCAAGCTCGCCGCCGGCCAGTTGACCGAGGCGGCGATCGAGGTCGGGACGATCGAGCGCCGCAAGTCGCCGCTCTATCGCGCCCGGCTGCTCGGATTGACGCAAGCCGAGGCCCGCACGGCCTGCCGCGCGCTCGAGCGCCACAAGCACGACTGCCTGATGCTGTCGCCGGCCGACCTCAAAGGGTCGGTGCGCGTCGCCGCCAATTGAATCCTAGCGCCGCGGGTTTGGCGGCGTCTCCGCACTCTTGAGGGCGCCAAGAGTGCGCCGCTTGTGGCGACGCTGCCACAGCGCCAAGTCCCACCCGCCCGCGCTTCCGACCGGTGTGCCCGGCGCCGGCACGAAGACCCGGGCCGAAAGCCTCCGGCCCGCCCGCGTGCGCACCGGCAGCGCGATGGCGGCGAATTCCTTGCCCTCGTAGGCGGCGAGCACGGGGAGCGCTTGCCGATCGAGGCCGCGCGCCAGCACGCCCTCGACGCGCCGCCTGCCCCTGCGAACGATGATCGGATACGAGGCGCCGGCCACCGCGATCCGCCGCCACCCTTCGAGCCGGGCCGGCTCGGTCGAAGACGGCGCCAGGCTGCCGAGGACGGCACGCCGGACCTCTTCGTCCATCAATGTCCCATAGAAAAAGAAGCGAATGTCGCGCCCCCCTTGGGACGAGCGGCTCCTAGAGCCGCGGCGGCGAAACGCCGCTCAAGCGGAGCTGGCGCATGAGCTCGGCCTTGAGCCGCACGAGCCCGGCCTCCTCGCGCGCCTCGCAGCGCGCCACCAGCGCGTCCTGGGTATTGGACGCGCGCAGCAGCCACCAGCCGTCGGCGGTCCGCACCCGCGCCCCGTCGATGTCGCAGAACTCGGCACCGGCCGCGGTCAGGCGGGCCTTCACCTCCTCGATGGCCGCGAATTTGCGCGTCTCCGGGCACGGGATGCGGAGTTCGGGCGTGTTGACCGCCTTGGGCAAGCGGTCGCGCAGCGCGGCCAGGCTGTCGCCGGTCCGCGCCAGGACGGACAACAGCCGCACGGCGGCATAGAGCGCGTCGTCGAACCCGTACCAGCGGTCGGCGAAAAAGATGTGGCCGCTCATCTCCCCGGCCAGCGGGGCGCCGGTCTCGGCCATCTTGGTCTTGATCAGCGAATGGCCGGTGCGCCACATCAAGGGCCGACCGCCGAGCCGCGCGATCTCGTCGAACAGCACTTGGCTCGCCTTGACATCGGCGATGATGGTCGCCCCGGGCCGCTCGGCCAGCACGTCGCGGGCGAGAATGGCGAGCAGCTGATCGCCCCACAGGATGCGCGCCTCGCCGTCGACCACGCCGATGCGGTCGCCGTCGCCGTCGAAGGCGATGCCGAGGTCGGCGCGGCCCTCGCTGACCGCCGCTTGGAGCTGGGCGAGGTTCTCGGGCACGCTCGGATCGGGATGATGGGCGGGAAAGCGGCCGTCGACCGACTCGTTGAGCACGATATGGCGGCCGGGCAGGCGCGCGGCGAGCGCGGCCATGGCGGGACCGGCGGCGCCGTTGCCGGCGTCCCAGGCCACGCTCAGCGCCCGGCCGCCCCGGAACGCCTCGCCGAGCCGACCGACATAGTCGGCGAACACCGCCCGGTCGGCGATGCGGCCTGCCCCGGCGGCGAAGTCGCCGGCCGCCGCGGCGGCCCCGAGCGCCTGGATGTCGCGACCCCAAAAGCTCGCCTGGCCCAGCATCATCTTGAAGCCGTTGTACTCGGGCGGGTTGTGCGAGCCCGTCACCATCACCCCGCCGTCGAGCGCCAGCGCGTGGACCGCGTAATAGAGCATCGGCGACGGCCCGAGGCCGATGCGCAGCACCTCGACGCCGGCCGCCGCCAGGCCCTCGGCGAGCGCCGCCGCCAGCTCGGGCGACGACGGGCGCCCGTCCCAGCCGAGGGCGGCGCGCCGGCCGCCGGCGCGGATCACCCGCGTGCCGAAGCCGCGTCCCACCGCGCGCGCGTCCGCCCCCGACAAGGTCCGGCCGACGATGCCGCGAATGTCGTATTCGCGAAGCACGCTCGGATCGAACTCGTGGGCCGCGGTCATGGTCTAGGGCATTTCCCGTGGGGGGGCGGCGCGGCCGATGCCGGTGTAGGCGAACCCCGCCGCCGCCATCTCGGCCGGCGAATAGATGTTGCGGAGATCGACGATCACGCTCGCGCGCATCAGCGATTTGACCCGCTTGAGGTCGAGGGTGCGGAACTCGTTCCATTCGGTGAGGACGACCAGCGCGTCGGCGCCGGCCATCGCCGCGTAGGCGCTCTCGCACAGCGCCACGCCGCGCAACAGCGGCCGCGCCTCGTCCATGCCCTCGGGGTCGTAGGCCTTGACATTGGCGCCCGCCGCCTGGAGCGCCGGCACGATGTCGAGGCTGGGCGCCTCGCGCATGTCGTCGGTATTGGGCTTGAAGGTGAGGCCCAAGACCGCGATCGTCTTGTCCTTGACGCTGCCGCCGCAAGCGCGGACGACCTTGTCCGCCATCCGCTTCTTGCGGCTCGCGTTGACCGCGATCACGGTCTCGACGATCTTGAGGGGCGCGCCCGCTTCCGCGGCGGTCCGCACCAGCGCCACCGTGTCCTTGGGGAAGCACGAGCCGCCGTAGCCCGGGCCGGGGTGCAGGAATTTCCGTCCGATGCGGCCGTCGAGCCCGATCCCGCGCGCCACGTCGTGGACGTCGGCGCCCACCTTTTCGCAAAGATCGGCGATCTCGTTGATGAAGGTGATCTTGGCGGCGAGAAACGTGTTGGCCGCGTATTTGATGAGCTCGGCGGTCTCGATCGAGGTGAAGACGATCGGCGTCTCGATGAGATAGAGCGGCCGATAGAGGCTGCGCATGACCTCGCGCGCGCGCTCGCACTCGGCGCCGATCACCACCCGGTCCGGGCGCATGAAATCGCCGATCGCCGAGCCTTCGCGCAGGAACTCGGGATTCGAGACGACATCGAAGGCGGCGTCGGGACGCGCGGCCCGCACCCGTCGCCCCACCTCGCGGCCGGTGCCGACCGGGACGGTCGACTTGGTGACGACGACGGTGTAGGCGGTGATCGCCCGCGCGACCTCCTCGGCGGCGGCGAAGACATGGGACAGGTCGGCATGGCCGTCGCCCCGCCGCGAGGGCGTGCCCACCGCGATGAACACCGCATCGGCGCCCTTGACCGCGGCGCCGAGGTCGGTGCCGAAGGACAGGCGTCCGGCCTTGACGTTGCTCGCCACCAGGGCGTCGAGGCCGGGTTCGTAGATCGGCATTTCGCCGCGTTCGAGGCGGGCGATCTTGTCCTCGTCCTGGTCGAGGCAGGCCACATCGACGCCGAATTCCGAGAAGCAGGCGCCGGAGACAAGCCCGACATAACCCGTGCCGATCATCGCGATTCGCATGTCGATGACCTCATGAGGCCGTTACGGCGGAGCGGCTGCGGATCTCTTCGGCTCGGGACCGCGACAGCCTCGTCTTGGGCATCGGCCCTTCTCCTTCGTGACAGGTGGAATCGCGCCGCCTCCTCCTCGTCGGCCGCTGGCGTTCTGGCGGGCGCGCGGGCCCCTGCAGAGGCCGTGCCGCCCTCCTCAAGACGTGAGGCGGAGCAGGCCGAAGAGCGTTGTCAATGACAATCATTCGATGAAAACCGTATGTTAGATCATACTTCCGGCGAACAAAAGAAAACATCGGGGAACGCTATCGCAGGGCCGGTTGTTCGAGCGAACAGCAAATGCTTGCTGCCGCCCGGTCACGCGGCTCGTAAGGCTTTCTGCACGGTCTTTGGCACGCGATCGATAACGAGCAGATAGGCGCGTGTTGGCCCTTCAGGCTGGCGTTTGCCCTGCTCCCAGTGGCGCAGCGTGTTGACGCTGAAGCCGAAGCGGCCGGCAAATTCTTCTTGGGTCATGCCGAGCTTGGTGCGGATCGCCCGCACATCGATCCGCTCCGGCACATGGACGCAGTAGCGGCTCTTGTCCGCTTCGCACTTGGCATAGGCCACGGCCTCTTCGAGACCACGACGGATGCTGTCGGCCACCTTGCTCATCGCTTCCTCCTTCCGTAGCTCTCGATCAGCAGCTTGGTTAGCCGCCGGAAATCGTTTCGCTGCTCCTGACTGAGGTCCGCCCGCTCGTTTTTGGCGTAGGCGGTGAGCGCGAACAGCGGAAAGTCGGCGCTGTGGTAGAAGTAGATCACCCGCGCGCCGCCACGCTTGCCGCGCCCCTCCAGCCCCCACCGAAGCTTGCGCACCCCACCCGTGCCTGGAATCAGATCGCCGGCCGTCCAGTTATGCGCTAGGTAATCCACCAGCGCCGCCCGCTCCTCCTCGTTCATCAGCTTGCGGGTTGCCGACCGGAACTCCGGCGTCTCCACGACGCTGACCGGTGCGGATCGGGCCATCGGTCAATCTAGTCCACTGCAGGAGTTGAGACAAGCGAAATAACTAGTCCAATGCACTACTACCACTGCCATCACTGCGGCGTCGTATGGGACTGGTTGGAACAGCCCCAAGCCGCCTGGCGCGCGAGGCCGAGCCAGTGCCAGGCCGGGGCCGCGCGGTCCAGGGCGGCTTCGCCGTGCCTCCTCCTCGTTGGCGGCTGGCGTTCTGGCGGGCGCGCGGGCCCCTGCAGAGGCCGTGCCGCCCTCTTCAAGACGTGAGGCGGAGCAGGCCGAAGAGCGTCGCGTTCATGACACCGACGATGCCGAGCACGATCCCGAACACGCGGACCGTCAGGTCGTGCTTGAGTGTCTCAAGGTCCTGCTTGGTCGCGAGGTCCGGAAGCATATGCTTCGTCATGGCTTCAACATGGGCCTCGGCCGTTTTCCGGTCAACGCCGGAAGATTCGAGGTGCTTCGCGTAGGCAAGCGTGTCGAACATCTCTCGTCGCCGTCTCAGGTGTAATTTCTAGTCCCTTGGCGCCTTCACGCCCCGCTCGTCCGGCCCGCGGGCCTTTCCCCGACCGACGATATCCGACGGAACGTAGTTCCGCAGGATCTTGCGCACGTCGCGGCCGATATCCGCGCGCGCCAGCGCGAAGGCGAGATTCGCCTCGAAGAACCCGAGCTTGTCGCCGCAGTCGAACCGCCGGCCCTTGAATCTGAAGCCGTGGAACGGGCCGCGGCCGATGAGCGGAAGCAGCGCGTCCGTCAACTGGATCTCGCCGCCGGCGCCGCGGGTCCGGCGGTCGAGATGTTCGAACACCGCCGGGTCGAGCACATAGCGGCCGACGACCGCCAGCGTCGAGGGCGCCTGCTCGGCCGCCGGCTTCTCGACCAGGCCCTTGACCTCGACCAGCCGGCCGGCGGCCGCGCCCGCCTCGAGGATGCCGTAGCGCCGGGTCTGCTCCAGCGGCACGTCCATCACCGCAATGAGATTGCCGCCCACCCTCGGATAGATGTCGAGCATCTGCTTGAGGCACGGCGTCTTGCCGAGGATCAGGTCGTCGGCGAGAAGGACCGCGAACGGCTCGTCGCCGACGATATCGCGCGCGCACCACACCGCGTGTCCGAGACCCAGCGGCTCCTGCTGGCGCGTATAGGCGACGGCGCCCGGATCCGGGATCCATCGGCGGAGCGCCCGGAGCTCGGCGCGCTTGTCGCGTTCGGCGAGGGATTGTTCGAGCTCGGCCGAGCGATCGAAATGGTCCTCGATCGCGCTCTTGCCGCGGCCGGTGACGAAGATGAACTGCTCGATCCCCGCCGCCTGCGCCTCCTCGACCGCGTATTGGATGAGCGGCTTGTCGACCACCGGCAGCATTTCCTTGGGCATCGCCTTGGTCGCCGGCAGGAAGCGGGTCCCGAGCCCGCCGACCGGGAAAATCGCCTTGCGCACGCGTCGAGTCATGAAACGGGGAGCTTACGGTTGCGCAAGAGTCACCGGCAAGTTGGGCACGGGAGCGACGGCGTCGGCTTGGCGGCCGCGACGGCGGGGCGAGGCGTGGTTTTGTGCCACACCGGTGCCGGCCAGGCAAGCCCGCGCCTGGCCTCAGCCGCCGACCAGCAAGTCCTTCGCCTGATTGATTTTGGCGGCGAGATAGGTGGAGCCGCCCTGGTCCGGGTGGAGTTTCATCATCAGGCGCTTGTGGGCCTCGCGGATCGCCTTGTCGTCCGCCCCCGGCGCCAGGCCGAGGATGCGATACGCCTCCTCCCGGGTCATCGCCGCCGACGGCGCCGAGCCGCGACCGCCGCCGCCCGCCGCCGCCTTCTCCCCGGCCTCGGCCCGCCAGTCGGGCCGGGTGTGGTCGAGGTAAGCTTCGAGCAGTGCCGCCGCTTCGCCGTCGTTGACCCGGCACTCGGTCAAGAGGGCGATGAGCGCGTCCGGCGCGAGTTCGCCGAGACGGCGCCCCTTGAAGGCGCCCTCGAGCACGGTCCCGTCCATCGACCCGGTGTCGTGGTCGAGCGACATCCGAAGCCACGCGGTCTCGACCTGCGAAACGCTGCCGGGCGTGGGTCCGGCGGCATTGCGGGCCATGGTCAGCAGGGCCTTCCAGCGCATGAACAAAGGCGCCAGCGCAGCGGCAACCATGAGGGCCGAGCCGGCCCGTCCGGTCGCCACCAGGTACAGCGCGCCCAGGCCGCCGCCGATGCCAACCATCCATCGCAAGGCGGTGACGAGCTGCTGGGGCTTGGCCTCGACGAACCAGCGCAAGGCCAGCCATAGCAGCACCAGCAGCCCGACACCGATCAGGAAATAGAAAAGAAACAAGGGGTTGAGCGCCTCGTCAGCGCATCTGGTGCGTGAGCCGCAGCACCGCCCCGCCGCGGCGGCGCCCGAACTCCTCGAGCGCGGCCCGGCCGCCGGCGGCGAACATCGCCGCCGCCGCCAGAAGGTCGCGCAGCGCGGTCGCGCTCGAGGAGTCGAACGGGCAATAGGCGCCGTGCGTGAGCCGCGCGATTTCCTCGAGGCATTTTCGCGCCACCGGTTCGCCGCCCTCGTGGAAAATGAAGGCCGGCACGCCCACGAGGCCGAGTTCGCCCGCCAGTTGGCACAGCGTATCCACACTCTCCTCGACGCAATCGCCGACGAAGACGAGCGCGTTGACCTTGCGCCGCTTGGTCTCGGCGATGGCGTGCCTGAGCACCCGCCCGATCTGAGTTTCGCCGCCGCGGCACGTGACCGCCGTCATCTTGCGCACCAGGTCGGCGGAATTGGCGAGCCAAGCGCTCGCTTCGAACTCGCCGAATCCGCGATACCAGGCGAGCTGGATCTCGAGCCCGCCCAGGCGTTGCGTGGCGGTGAACATCTCGCCCTGCAGGCGGCAGGCGCGGTCCCAACTGGGCTCGCGGCTGGCGGTCGCGTCCATGGCGAAGATCAGGCGCCCGCATTGCCCCGCCGGCCGGACGGCCGGCATCGTTTTCATCTTGGCGAGGAAGCCGGCGACATCGCCGTGCGCCGACTTGGTCGGAAGCTTGGGTTGGTCCGTGGCCATCGGCGAGGTCCCCGAGGGGTGGCTCAAGTCGGATAAGCGGGGCCCCGCGCGCCCCGATTCCAGTCGCCGGGGCCGGCCGGCGAGCGGGCGAGAGGATTTTACCCGAGACGGCGAGGCGGCGCAATTTTTCGGCGACCGCGGCTCGATCGACGATTTCCATCCGTGCCCGCCCCGTCCTCGCTATCATGGAGTCGGGAGTTTCGCGCCAGGGACGCCAATGCTCGAACGGGCCCAAAGCTACGCGACGGCGAGGCAGCTTTTCGCATGGCGCGTGCCGGCGCGCTACAACATCGGCGTCGATGCCTGCGACCGGCACGCCGCCGAGCGGCCCGCGGCCACGGCGCTGATCTTCGAGGACGAAAGCGGCGCGGTGCGGCGCTACAGCTTCCGCGACATCAAGTCCGCCTCCAACCGGCTTGCCAACCTACTCGCGGTCCATGGGGTCGGGCGCGGCGAGCGGATCGGCATCCTCCTCCCGCAGGCGCCCGAGACGGCGATCGCCCACATCGCCGCCTACAAATCGGGGCTGATCGCGGTGCCGCTGTTCGTGCTGTTCGGCGAGGAGGCCCTCGAATACCGCCTGCGCAATTCGGGCGCCGCCGCGCTCATCACCGATCGCGCCAACCTTCCCAAGGTGGTGGCCATCCGCGATCGGCTACCCGACTTGCGGCTCGTGCTCGCGGTCGGCGGCGGCGGCGAGGCCGGCACGGTCGATTTCCAGGCCGCGCTCGAGCGGGCCGCGGACGACTTCGCGCCGGTCGCCACGGCGGCGGACGATCCGGCCCTCATCATCTATACCTCCGGGACCACCGGCCCGCCCAAGGGCGCCCTCCATGCCCAGCGCGTGCTGCTCGGCCACCTGCCGGGGGTCGAGTTCCCGCACGAGTTCTTCCCCGCCCCCGGCGACTTGTTCTGGACGCCGGCCGACTGGGCGTGGATCGGCGGGCTGATGGACGTGCTGCTGCCGGCCTGGCATCACGGCGTGCCGGTCGTGGCGCACCGCTTTGCCAAGTTCGACCCCGACGCCGCCTTCGCGCTGATGGCCCGCCACGGCGTGCGCAACGTCTTCCTGCCGCCGACCGCGCTCAAGCTGATGCGCCAGGTGGGCGCGCCCGCCGGCCACGGCGTCAAGCTGCGGTCGATCGGCAGCGGCGGCGAGACCTTGGGCGCCGAGCTGCTCGACTGGGGGCGGGCCGTCTTCGGCGTCACGATCAACGAGTTCTACGGCCAGACCGAATGCAACCTGGTCGTCGGCAACTGCGCCGGCATCCTGCCGGTGAAGCCCGGCGCGATGGGCCGTGCCATCCCCGGCCACGAGGTGGCGGTGGTCGACCCGAAAGGCCACGTCGTGGCGACCGGCGAGAGCGGGCAACTCGCGGTGCGGCGGCCCGATCCGGTCATGTTCCTGGGCTACTGGCGGAACCCCGAGGCGAGCGCCGAGAAATTCGCCGGCGACTGGCTGTTGACCGGCGATCTCGGGCGGCAGGACGAGGACGGCTATTTCCGGTATCTCGGCCGCGCCGACGACGTCATCACCTCGGCCGGCTATCGCATCGGACCGGCGGAGATCGAGGACTGCCTGATGAGGCACCCGGCGGTGGCGATGGCGGCGGCGATCGGCGTGCCCGATCCGGTCCGCACCGAGGCGGTCAAGGCGTTCGTGGTCCTCAAGCCCGGCTTCACCGGCGAGGCGGCCCTGGCGCGCGCCATCCAGGCCCACGTCAAGACCCGCCTTGGCGCGCACGAGTATCCGCGCGCGGTCGAGTTCGTCGATTCGCTGCCGATGACGGCGACCGGCAAGATCATGCGCCGCACCTTGCGCGAGCGCGAGGCGCAGCGGCGCTAACCCGGCTTCTTGAGCGTGTAGCAGCGGCCGGCGACCGGCGCTCGCTCCTCGAGACGCAAGGTCTCCTCGCTCGCCGCCACCACCGCGAAGCCGGCCGCGGCGGCGGCGCGGCGGGCATAGCCGTCGTCGTGGGCGTAGCGCCCGGTCGGGGCCAGGCTATAGGGCGAGACGGCGCCTTTCTCGACTGTGGCGATGAACAGGCCGCCCGGCTTCAAGGCGCGGAACACGCCGTCGAACGGCTCGGCGAGCGCGCCGAAATAGACCAGCACGTCGGCGGCGATGGCGAGTGTGTAGTCGCTGTCGTAGAGAGCGAGATGGCGACAGATGTCGTCCACCGCCAGGTCGTCGTAAAGGCCGCGTTCCTTGGCCTTGGCGATCATGGCTGGCGACAGGTCGACGCCGTCGAGCCGGCGGGCGAGCGGCCGCAACAGGGGCGCGGCGAGCCCCGTGCCGCAGCCGAGATCGAGGATCGCTTGCGGCGGGGGATCGGCGCCGAGCGCCGCCACCGCCGCGCGATGGACGATTTCCGGCCCCTGGTAGTCGAGCCAGCGCCGCACCTTCTCGTCGTAGCGCTCGGCCAGGCTGTCGAACTGGGAGACGACATAGGCCTCCGCCGCCCGCCCCGGCGGCGGCCCGCCGCCGAGCGCGTCGATCATGTACTGGATGTCGGCCCGCCCGGGCGCGAGTTCGAGACAGCGGCGATAGGTCGCCGCCGCCGCGTCGTTGCGCTTCAATCGCCGCTGCACCTCGGCGAGGCCGAGCAGGAGGCGCAGCGAGCCGGGCGCGGCCGCTACCGCGCGCTCGAATTCGGCGAGCTTGCGTTCGTCCTCGTCCTGGCGGCGCAGCGCCGCCAGGCCGGCATCGAGGGCGCCCGCGCCAGGCTGCCCAGAAGCGGCGGCCAGCTCCCCGAGATCGGCGGGCGGGGCCATGTCCTGCCCGGCGTGGCGCAGCAAGAGATCGCTGAGCGCAAGCGCGCGTGGCGGCGGGCGCGGGACGGGCCGCGCCTGAGCGGCGAGCTTGGTCTGGCGGCGGCGGTCCTTGCGGTTCACCGTCTTCCTCCCGAGGCGGGCGAATTGGTAGCATACGCCAGGCTTCGGCCACCACCGAGAAATGGCGTTGGCCGGATCGGATTTTAGGCTTCGACGTGTTCGCAGATCGCCGTCGGCGCCGGGATCGACAGTCCGTCCTCGCGCAGGCCGTCGAGATGGAACCTTATGGCCTCGCGGATATTCCGTTCCCCTTCCGCCGCCGTCGCGCCGGTGGCGACGCAGCCTGGCAGGTCCGACACATAGGCGGAGTAATTGCCTTCCGCTTTTCGATGGCCACGGCGTAGCGCATGAGCGTGTTTCCTTCAAACCAGCCTGCTTCAAAATACCGTGCCAGGTGCCCGGCGCCAAGCGGTTGGGGCCTTTCCATCGCCGGCGGCCCAGTGCGATCATCGCGCCCTGTCGGTTGCGATTCGCGAGCCATCGGCGGGGGCGCCATGGATATCGCAACGAGTTTCCTTGCCTTGCCGGTGCGGCTATCGGCACCCGCGCTTCCCAAGCTTGCGGTTTCGGGCTACTTACCGCGGGCGAGCCGAGGGGGGAGTCATGCAGCCGCGCCAGGTCAAGACCGCCGCCGATGCGCGCCGGATCGTGCGTGAACGCAACTTGTCGCACGTCAAGGTCGGCGTGTTCGATATCGACGGCGTGCTGCGCGGCAAGTACCTCGGGCGCGACAAGTTCTTTTCCGCCCTGGATAGCGGGTTCGGGTTCTGCGACGTGGTGCTGGGCTGGGACATCAGCGACCAGCTCTACGACAACGTCGCCTATACCGGCTGGCACACCGCCTATCCCGACGCGGCGGTGCGCGTCCTGCCGGAGAGCTGCCGGGAGCTCCCCGGCGAGGACGGCATGCTGTTCTTCCTGTGCGAATTCGCCGCCGCCGCCGAGGCGATCTGCCCGCGCGCCACCCTGCGCCGGGTCATCGACAAGGCCCGCGCCATGGGGTTCGAGCCGTGGAGCGCCTTCGAATACGAGTTCTTCGTCTTCGAGGAGACCCCGCATTCGGCGCGCGAAAAAAGGTTCCGCAACCTCAAGCCCCTGACGCCGGGCTATTTCGGCTACTCGGTGCTGCGCAGCTCGGTGTGGTCGGCGTGGTACCGCGACCTGCTGGCGCTCTGCGAAGGGATGGACATGGGGCTCGAAGGGCTGCACACCGAGACCGGGGCCGGCGTGCAGGAGGCGTCGATCCGCGTCGTCCCGGGAGTCGCCGCCGCCGACAAGGCGGCGCTGTTCAAGACCTTCCTCAAGGTGCTGGCCCAGCGCCGCGGCTGGATGGCGACCTTCATGGCCAAATGGTCGAAGGAGTGGCCGGGCTGCGGCGGCCACATCCATATGTCGCTCAAACGCAAGAACGGCAGCACCGCCTTCCACGACCCCAGGGCGCCCCATGGCATGACCGAGACCATGCGCCAGTTCGTCGCCGGGCAGCAGGCCCTCATGCCCGAGCTGCTCGCCATGGTGGCCCCGACGGTCAATTCCTATCGCCGGCTGATCCCCGGCTTCTGGGCGCCGACCTCGGCCACCTGGGGGGTCGAGAACCGCACCACGGCGTTGCGCGTCATTCCCGGATCGCAGAAGGCGCAGCGCGTCGAATACCGGGTCGCTTCCGCCGACGGCAATCCCTACCTGGCGCTCGCCGCCGCGCTCGCCTCCGGGCTGTGGGGCATCGAGAACCAGATCGCGCTCGGGCCCCCGATCGCCGGCAACGCCTACGACGCCAAGCCGCCCAAGGCGCGCGACCTGCCGCGCACGCTCATGGAGGCGGCCGGCCGCCTCAAGGCCTCCAAGGCCGCCCGCTTCCTGTTCGGGGCCGAGTTCGTCGACCACTTCGCGGCCACCCGGGAGTGGGAGGAGCGCGAGTTCCGCAAGCACATCTCCGACTGGGAACTCGAGCGCTATTTCGAGATCGTCTGAGCGGCTGTCCGGAAGGGCGGGCTAAAGCAGGTCGAGGAATTCCTCGACAGTTGAGTCCTGCTTGTTTGCGGCAGTTTGCTTGCGATGCCCATCCTATCGCAATATCCTACACCGCAAGCTCGACCTGGGCCGGGCATGGTGCCGCTACTCCGCCGCCAGCGCAACGGGGCGCGGCACGCCAGACGGCCATCCGGACGGACGGCGCGGCAACGGCAGCGGCAATAGCGGCAAAGCCTGGCCATATCCGGTCGGCTACGACGCGGGTAAGAAGGTCGACGGCGGTAAGCGTTTTGCCGCCGGCACCGCGACCGCCGCCGGCGGGCCTTCCGTGGCTTCTTGAAATCGTTACCGGTAACGATTATGTTGTGATCGGTAACGGTGCGATATGACGGATGTCACGGTCGCCGCCCGGGTCCGGCGTCATCGCCGGCGGATGGCGCGCACGCTCGGTTTGGTGCGCGTCGAAGTCGTCGTTCCGCGCGAGCGCGCCGACGGCGTGAAGGCTTATGCCACCCGGTTGCGCGAGACGGCCGTCGCGCGCGCGAAGCTCGACCGGCTGCTCGACCGGGCCGTCCGGCGGTTCGGGCCGCGATGCTTGTGGAACGTGGATCTGGCGCGGCGCGACGAGCCGATGCGCGCGATCATCGTCTCGCGCCTGCGCAAGCACGGTGGGCACGAGGGCTGGCGGCTGGCGAGTGAGATCGAGGAGATGGCGCGCAAGGCGGCGCCGTAGACCATGCTAACCGAATTTCAACGGCGCGTCCTCGCATGCATCGCCCGCAACCGCTCGCCCGACAGCTTGGTCGCCGGCGGCGCGGCGCTCAATCGAAAGCGGGCGCGCCTGTCGTGCCATGTCGATATTTTCCACGAAGCCGTCGCGCGGGTGCAGGCGGCCGCGCGGCAAGACCTGGGGGTCCTGCGCCAGGCCGAATTCCGGACGGAGACCGTCCCGGGATTTTCGCGCGGCCATGTCCAGGCGATCGTGCGGGACGGCAACGGCGTCGAGTTCACCCGGCTCGAATGGACCGTCGAATCCGCCTTCCGGTTTTTCCCGGCCGTCGAGGATCCCGAATTCGGCTGGCGGCTCCACGACATCGACCTCGCCGTCAATAAGGTCCTCGCGCTTGCCGGACGGCAGGAGCCGCGCGATGTCGTCGACGTCGTCGAGCTGCACGCGCACGGCTATCCGCTCGCCGCCCTGGCGTGGGCGGCGCCGGCCAAGGATGCGGGCTTCACGCCGGATCTGGTCCTCGACGAGATCAGTCGCAATTCGCGCCTCGATCCGGCGCGGCTCACCGGCGAGATCCTGACTTCGGCCAAAGTCGACGCCGTGGCGATGAAGAAGACGTTGCTGGCCGCGATCCGCGAGGCGCGCAAGCTGTTCCCGAATCTGCCGCCGGACCACATGGGGTGCCTGTATTTGGATGCCGATTCGAATGTGGCGATGCCGAATCCCGAAGCGGTGGCGGCGCAACGTCTGCACCTGCATGGCGCCCGCCTGCGCGGCGCGTGGCCGGCGATTCCGGACCGCCCGGGCTGACGGTGCGGTGCTGAACTTCGATCGTGTCATGGCCGGCCCTCGGGTTGAACCCGAAGGCGATTCGGCCATCCATACCTCGTCGGCGGACGGACGTCGCGGCCAGGGCAGTGGCAAAAGCGGTAAAGCCCGGCTATAAAGCATTTCGATGGCGACGCTCCAGACCATCTCGCCGGTCGATGGACGGATCGTCGCCGAGCGCCCCTTGGCGTCCGCCGCCGACATCGCGGCCGCGCTGGCGCGGGCGAAGAGCGCGCAAGCCGAGTGGCGGCGCGTGCCCGTCGCCGAGCGCGCCCGGCTGCTCAACCGCTTCGTCGAGGCGATGGAGGCGAAGAAGGCCGAGCTCGCCCGCGAGCTCACCTTGCAGATGGGCCGCCCGCTCCGCTACACGCCCGGCGAGATCGACGGGCTCGCCGAACGCGCGCGCTACATGATCCAGGCGGCGCCCGGCGCGCTCGCCGATGTCGCGGTCGAGCCCAAGCCCGGTTTCACGCGGTTCATCCGCCACGAGCCCTTGGGCGCCGTCCTGGTCATCGCGCCGTGGAACTATCCGTACTTGACCGCGGTCAACGCCGTCGTCCCGGCCCTGCTTGCCGGCAACGCGGTCCTCCTCAAGCATTCCGCGCAGACGCCGCTGGTCGCCGAGCGCTTCGCCGCGGGCTTCGCTTCGGCCGGCCTGCCCCCGGGCGCGTTCCAGGCCCTCCACCTCTCCCACGCCGACACCGAGGCCGTCATCCGCAGCCCGGAGGTCGATTTCGTCGCCTTCACCGGCTCGGTTGCCGGCGGCAAGGCCGTCCAGCGCGCCGCCGCCGGCCGCTTCATCGGGCTCGGCCTCGAGCTCGGCGGCAAGGACCCGGCCTATGTGCGGGGCGACGCCACGCTCGAGCACGCGATCGCCAACCTGGTCGACGGCGCCTTCTTCAATTCCGGCCAGTCGTGCTGCGCCATCGAGCGCATCTATGTCCATCGCGACGTCTACGATAAGTTCGTCGCCGGGTTCGTCGACCTCGCCAAGGCCTACCGGCTCGGCTCGCCGCTCGATGCCGAGACCACGCTGGGGCCGATGGTGCGCGCCTCGGCCGCCGACCTGGTGCGCGCCCAGGTCGCCGACGCGGTGCGGGCCGGCGCGCGCTCGCTGATCGACCCCCAGCGCTTCCCCGCCGACCGTGAGGGCACGCCCTACATGGCCCCGCAAGTCGTGGTCGAGGTCGACCATTCGATGCGGATCATGACCGAGGAAAGCTTCGGGCCGGCGATCGGCATCATGAAAGTGGGCTCGGACGAGGAAGCGGTCAAACTGATGAACGACAGCCCCTACGGGCTCACCGCCTCGATCTGGACCGCCTCCGAGGACGCCGCCCTCGCGCTCGGCGACCGCATCGCCACCGGCACCTGGTTCATGAACCGCTGCGACTATCTCGACCCGGCGCTCGCCTGGACGGGGGTCAAGGATTCGGGTCGCGGCTGCACGCTCTCGAAGCTTGGCTTCGGGTATTTGACCCGCCCGAAATCCTTCCACCTGCGCACATCCGTCTGAAAGGCCGCCGGCATGATCGACCCGCGGACGCTGGCCGGCAACTGGAACTATCCGACCGCGATCCGCTTCGGCCCGGGCCGCATCAAGGAGCTCCCCGACGCTTGCCGGGCGGTGGGCATCGCGCGCCCGCTGCTGGTCACCGACCCGGGGCTCGCCAAACTGCCGATGATCGCCGCCGCGCTCGAGGCGTGCGCCGGGGCCGGCCTGGCGGTGGCGCTGTTCGCCGACGTCAAATCCAATCCCATCGCCAGGAACGTCGCCGACGGCCTCGACGCCTTTCGCGCCGGCAAGCATGACGGCGTGATCGCGTTCGGCGGCGGCAGCGCGCTCGATTGCGGCAAGGTGATCGCCTTGATGGCCGGGCAGCGGCGGCCGATGTGGGATTTCGAGGACATCGGCGACTGGTGGACGCGCGCCGATGCGGCCGCCATCGCGCCAACCGTGGCCGTGCCGACCACCGCCGGCACCGGGTCGGAGGTGGGGCGCGCCGGGGTGATCGTCGACGAAGCGACCCACACCAAGAAGATCATCTTCCACCCCAAGATGATGCCGGCGGCGGTGATCGCCGATCCCAAACTGACGCTCGGCCTGCCGGCGCCGATCACGGCGGCGACCGGGATGGACGCGCTCGCCCATTGCCTCGAGGCCTATTGCGCGCCCGGCCTTCACCCTTACGCTGACGGCATCGCCGTCGAGGGTATCCGGCTGGTCGCCTCCTATTTGCCGCGCGCGGTCGCCGTGGGGTCCGACCTCGAGGCCCGCGCCTTCATGTTGGCGGCGGCGGGCATGGGCGCGGCCGCGTTCCAGAAGGGGCTGGGCGCGATCCACGCCCTCTCGCACCCCGTGGGCGCAGTGCTCGACAGCCATCACGGCCTCACCAACGCCGTGGTCATGCCCTACGTGCTGGCGTTCAACCGCCCGGCGGTCGAGGCCAAGCTGGTCCGGCTTGCCCGCTATATCGGGCTTGGCGAGGCGAGCTGGAACGGGGTCATGGACTGGGTCCTGGATTTGCGCCGGCGGATCGGCATTCCGCACACGCTTGCCGACCTCGGCATGGCGGCAGGCCAGGTCGACAGGTTCGCCGCGATGGCGGCCGTCGATCCCTGCGCGGCCGGCAACCCGATCAAGGTCGGCGCCCCCGAACTCAAGCGCATGTATCTCGCCGCGCTCGACGGGCGGCTTTAGGGCGGGTCACGGTGCAGCATCCGCGCAAGGGCGATCCTTTGCCGACGCTGCGCTCGATCTACCGCCAGGCCGGGAGATGGTCGAGTAGCTCAGCCATTCGGCCTTCGCCCTCACAGACCCGGGCGGGCTCCGTCGAGCACATATCGAATCGGAAAATCCATTTGCGATTCCCCTGGGGATATCCCCGTCTACACTTTGGCCACGCAGCCGAATATGCTAACAACGGAACCGATGAGAAAGAGAAAGACCCCCAATCCGAAGCGTCGGCTGCGCGTCGTCCCGCTGTCGGCGGACGACCCGCGCGTGCTCGCAGAGTTGGCCGCCCGCGTCCGTTATGGCGGCAACCCCGAGCACAAATGCAATCCCGGCGACTTCGATCTCAGCCCGTCGAGCCAGCCCAGGCCAGGTAAGACGCTTTGCGACGACGCCAAGGTGTTTAGGCGCGTATTGGCGATCGAGCTTCTGAGGACCGGCGTTTGCCACGGTCTCGTCAGCGTTCAGATGCGTAACGGATGGCCGCAGAATGTCTGGGCGGTCGTCGAAAACGGCGTTCCGTTGGAGGCCATGCTAGAAAACCCCGAGATGGGCGTTTACCACGGCTATCCTATGCTGGCCGACGACCCTTTGCGCGATGAGGTCTTGGTGCGCTGGAAAGCCCGATGACGTCCGACCTTTCTATCGCGCCGGATTGGATGTCGGCCGACCAGGGGGCCGACGAGGTGCGGCAGACGTCGGCGTTGCTTCGCATCGCGTTCGGGGACCGGGTGGCGACCCGCGTGGAGGACGATTGGTCGAAATCCGTCCACTCACAAGTGCGCCTCTCCGCCTACCCGCTTGCGCTCTGGTTTGCCGCTTCATGGTGGCAGCTTCGATGGGAGCCGGCGCCCTGGGGGCCTCGGAGCGGCTCATGGCGCATGGCGCACGAGACTGCCGCCGCAGGCTACGGTTTCATATGGCTGCGGCTGGTTTTCGAGTCCGACGGCGAGACCATGGACGCCACCTGCCGCCCCTCCGATCCGGCCTCGAGCGAACCCGTTCGTTATCTGGCGGACTTCCGCGCCTCGATTCCGGCGCCGGCCTTCGAGCGCGCGATCGACGGCTTTGTGGCGCTGGTGCTCGCCCGACTCAACGCGGTGGGCAGCGGCAATACCGAGCTTCACAAGCTGTGGCGCGCGGTCTTAGAGGAGCGCGCCGATCCTGAGGCGGCCACCTACAGACGGTTCGAGGCCTGCCTCGGCTTCGAGCCTGACGAGGCGCCGGAGGCGGTTCTAAAAGACCTGCGGACCCTTTCGTCCGAGGCGGGCGAGGCCGCGATCGCCGAGATTGCACCCGTGTGCGCCGGTTCGGACCCCTCCGCGGTCCTCGCGAAGGTGATCGACCTCTCGCAATCTGCGGGCGTGGAGGGAAGGATTGCCCTGCCGGGGACGCTCGACCGTGCGTTCGAGGAACCGGCCTACGTCGTCGGAGCACCGTGGGAGCGCGGGCGGCTTCTGGCCCGCACCGCGCGCTCGGCCTTCGGGCTGGCAACGGAGCCGGTGTCCGACATGGCGCTGGCCAAGTTTCTCGAAGTTCAGATCGGGGCCCTCACGAAAGGCGACGGACCGCCGGGCAAGCTACCTTTGGGTTTGGCCGTGCGGCGGGAGACACCGGATCGTGTCCGACTTCTATTCCGGAAGCGCAACCGGCCTGGGCGGCGTTTCGAGGCCGCCCGGTTCCTAGCCGATCGCCTTTTGGCGCCGAGAGAAGACCGCTGGCTGCCCGCCACCGACGCCAAGACCGCACGGCAGAAGACCCAGCGTGCCTTCGCGGCCGAGTTCCTGTGCCCGATCGACACGCTTCAAGCCTTCCTCGACGGCGATTTGGCGAACGAGGCCATCGAAGACGCGGGCGAGCATTTCGGTGTTTCGCCACTCGCCGTGAAAAGCCACCTGGCCAACAACGGCCTCCTATCCCCCGAAGCCGTCGCCACCTGAAGCAACTCGTACCAGGGCGACGAGGGTGGCCCGGTGTCGGCGCAGCAATCGGCTCGGAATCCGGGGGGATGTCCCGCTCTCTGTTGAGATTGGGCAGGCAGGCATCGATGGGTGAAGGTTAGGCCGTTGCGGTGACACCGGCAAGCGGGGTGGATTGGCGAGTGTCCGTAGCACATCATATGTCCGGCCTACGTAGCACATGAGTTGTCCGGCATGTTCGCACTCTGTTCATGGAGGTGCGAATGCGACGGACAACGGTGTTATGGGAGATCTGGGTCATGAGGTTCG
>JBQTIU010000101.1:0-25848 GCA_052387815.1 Pseudomonadota bacterium | reverse complement strand
GACCGGTATCCGGCATCGGTTCCTCATCCCTGTGCGAGGGTGGCGTCGCTTGGCGTCAACCCAATTTGCGTAAGCAGATTAACATACGCGCGCCGGCAAAACGCAACCTGCTCGGACAGAGATTGGTGCCCCGAGCCTTCGACAAAGTCGGAAAACGTCACACTGAACATTACAAACAAGCTGGCCGATGGGATCAGCGAGCGTTCGACCTGAAACTGGATATTCCATTTCTGAGAGGGATTCGCAAGTTCGGCGGCAAGATTGTAACGGACCTCGGCGTTCAAGACCGATCCATCGATCGGCAGGACTGGTTGCGCGATGGCGGCAAGCAATCTCTCCACTTCTTTCGCCGCGTCATCGCATATCAACCATGAGGACGTTCGATACGCTGTATGCGCCCAGTCCGTGTTGGAGAGCGCCTGCTTCAGGGCATCTTGACCGAGAGACAGGCAATCCTCCGCGATTTTGAAGTCGTTCTCCGTCTTGAATTGCTCGAAACGCGCCATAAAGCGATCCGACCTCAACGACAGGTTCACCGCTCCTCGCAACAGCGTGATGCCTACCACAACATCCGCGAGCCGCGGGCCACCTGAGGAATACATATCGGCTGGCGTCAGGGGGAATCGCGGATTGATGTGGCTGTGGAACGCCCGCAGAATCGCAGCCGGCGCCTGCGCGACCTCGAATGCAGGGTGCTTGAACGTAAGCTCATAGGTTAGGTCCAGGCGATCAAGCTTGCATCGCATCGGTCGGTCCCTCAGCTTGTCCCTTGGCGAAATTTCGGAGCGAGCCCAGGGGTTGCCAGCCTTCGTTCCGGCGCTCCCCAACCATTCCGCGTGCGGTCATGGCCCTTATTAGCCTCCATGGCCGGTTTTGTCACGGGCGCCGGTTGACCGGGACGGGGCAGGGCCTTACACCAGTGGCGATGGACTTCGAGCTCAGCGAGGAACAGCGTGCCTTCCGGGACCTGGCGCACGGCTTCGCCGCCGAGAAGATGGCGCCCTTCGCCGCCGATTGGGACGAGGGGCATGTATTCCCGGTCGAGGCGCTGCGCGAGGCGGCCAAGCTCGGCTTCGCCGGCATCTATGTGCGCGAGGATGTCGGCGGCGCGAACCTGTCGCGGCTCGATGCCGCGCTGATCTTCGAGGAGCTCGCCACGGCCTGCGCCTCCACCGCGGCCTTCATCTCGATCCACAACATGTCGTCGTGGATGATCGACGCCTTCGGCGATGACCGCCAACGGCGGCGCTGGCTGCCCGACCTCACCGCGATGCGCAAATTCGGGAGCTACTGCCTGACCGAGCCCGGCTCGGGCTCGGATGCGGCTTCGCTCAAGGCCACGGCGGTGCGCGCGGGCGACCATTATGTGCTCAACGGCACCAAGGCCTTCATCTCCGGCGCCGGCGCGAGCGAGGTCTATGTCGCCATGGTCCGCACCGGGCCCGAGGGCGCGAAAGGCATCTCGGCGATCGTGGTCGAGAAGGGCACCTCCGGCCTGTCCTTCGGCAAGCAGGAGAAGAAGCTCGGCTGGCACAGCCAGCCGACGGCGATGGTGATCTTCGAGGACTGCAAGGTGCCGGTGGAAAACCGCCTCGGGGCCGAGGGCGACGGCTTCAAGATCGCCATGCAGGGGCTCGACGGCGGGCGGCTCAACATCTCGGCGTGCTCGATCGGCGCCGCCAGGGCCTCGCTCGAGGCGGCGCGCGCGCATTTGGGGGTGCGCACCCAATTCGGCCGCAAGCTCGCGGAGTTCCAGGCGCTCCGTTTCCGGCTCGCCGACATGGCGACCGCGCTCGAGGCGGCGCGCCTCCTGGTCCATCGCGCTGCCGTCCTCCTCGAGCGTGGCGATCAGGAGGCGAGCCTCCATTGCGCGATGGCCAAGCGCTTTGCCACCGATGCCGGCTTCGAGGTCTGCAACCAGGCGCTCCAGCTCTTCGGGGGCTACGGCTACTTGCGCGACTACCCGATGGAGCGCCACCTGCGCGACGTGCGGGTCCACCAGATCCTCGAAGGAACCAACGAGATCATGCGCCTGATCATCGCTCGCCGGCTGCTCGGGGACTGACGGCGTTGCACGACCAGCCCGAGCTCTTGGTCGAACGGCAAGACGGCCTCGTTCGCGTGACCCTCAATCGTCCGCGGGCGTTGAACGCGCTCACCTGGAACATGATCCGCCGGCTCGCCGCGGGCCTCCGCGCCTGGGGTCCCGATCCCTCCGTCCGCGCGGTCGTGGTGACGGCCGCCGGCGAGCGCGCCTTCTCGGCCGGCGGCGACCTGCGCTCGCTCTACGAGTCCTGGCTACGCATGCGCCGGGGCGGCGCGGATGAGGGCACGACCAGCACCTTTTTTCGCGACGAGTACCGCCTCAATCGCCGCATCTTCCGGTTCGCCAAGCCCTATGTGTCGCTGATCGACGGCATCGTCATGGGCGGCGGGGTCGGGGTGTCGTTCAACGGGCGATACCGGGTGGTGAGCGAGCGCGCCGTCTTCGCCATGCCGGAGACCGGGATCGGCCTGTTCCCCGACGTCGGCGCCAGCCATTTCCTGTCGCGCTGCCCCGGCGCCATCGGCCTGTACTTGGGCCTCACGGGCGCGCGGCTGATGGCGGCCGACCTGATCTACACCGGGCTCGCCACGCATTACGTGCCGGCCTCCGGCCTGCCGGCGCTCGTGGCCGCGC
This sequence comes from Pseudomonadota bacterium, assembly GCA_052387815.1. Lineage (GTDB taxonomy): Bacteria > Pseudomonadota > Alphaproteobacteria > CACIAM-22H2 > CACIAM-22H2 > JBQTIU01. The sequence goes on along the minus strand of JBQTIU010000101.1, from coordinate 23,168 downwards.
TCGGCCTCCGCGGGCCGGTCGAGGCGGTGCTGGCGGCGGCGGCGCAGGATCCCGGCCCGCCGCCGCTCGCCGCGCAGCGACCGGCGATCGAGCGCTGCTTCGCGGGCGAGACGCTCGAGGCGGTCATGGCGACGCTCGCGGCCGAGGGCTCGGACTGGGCGCGTGCGACGGCGGCAAGCATGGCCGAGAAATCGCCCCTCAGCCTCAAGGTCACGCACCGCCAACTGCGCCTCGGCGCCAAACTCGAGTTCGAGGGCTGCATGGGGATGGAATACCGGCTGGTGCGGCGCTTCATGGCCGCCCCCGACTTCTTCGAAGGCGTGCGCGCGCTCATCATCGACAAGGACAACCGGCCGAATTGGACTCCCGCGCGCCTCGAGGAAGTGAGCGAGGCGATGGTCGACGAATATTTCGCGCCGCTTGACGAGCCGGAGCTGGATTTCACGGACTGACCCCCAAGACGGAGGACGGCATGGCAAGCATCGGATTCATCGGACTAGGGCATATGGGCGGGCCGATGGCTCGCAACCTCTTGAAGGCCGGACACCAGGTGCAAGCGTTCGATGTCGTGCCGGCGGCGCTCGACGCGGCGGTGGCGGCGGGCGTGAGGGCGGCCGCAAGCCCGGCCGCGGCCTCGGCCGGCGTCGAGGCCGTCATCTCCATGCTGCCGGCGGGCGAGCATGTGCGAGGGGTCTATATCGGAGGCGGCGGGGTGATCGCCGCGGCCGGGAAGGGCGCGTTGCTTATCGACTGCTCGACGATCGATGTCGAGACGGCGCGCGAGGTCGGCGCGGCCGCCGCCACGGCCGGGCACGAGATGGTCGACGCGCCGGTCTCGGGCGGGGTGGCCGGGGCGGAAGCGGGGACGCTGACCTTCATGGTCGGCGGCGCGCCGTCCGGGTTCGCCCGCGCCGAGCCGATCCTCAAGTCGATGGGCAAGACCATCGTCCATGCCGGACCGTCCGGCAACGGCCAGGCGGCCAAGATCTGCAACAACCTGATCCTGGCCGTGGCGATGATCGGGTTGTGCGAGGGGTTCGTGCTCGCCGAAAAGCTCGGCCTCGAGGCCCAGAAATTGTTCGACATCAGCTCCAAATCCTCGGGCCAGAGCTGGGCCATGACCTCGTACTGCCCGGTCCCCGGCCCGGTGCCGGCCTCGCCGGCCAACCGCGATTACAAGCCCGGCTTCACCGCCGCCATGATGCTCAAGGACTTGAAGCTCGCCCAGCAGGCCGCCGCCCAAGCCGGGGCGGCGAGCCCGATGGGCGCGGCGGCGCAATCCCTTTATGCGCTGTTCGTGGCGGCCGGCCGGGGCGGGATGGATTTCTCCGGGATCATCAAGATGCTGCGCGGCGGATAACCGAACCTTAACCCGCCGGCGGGCATGCTTGGCGGTGCGTCCCCTTCGAGGACCCGCCGTGAAACGCGCCTATCTCGATGCCGTCGCGTTGGTCGAACGCCTGCACCGCCACTTCCTCGAGGTGGTGAAGAGCGAGATCGACCGCCTGGCCGTGCGCGACGTCAACAACATCCAGGCTCTCATCCTCTACAACATGGGGTCCGAGGAGCTGACCGTGGGCGAGCTCACCGAGCGCGGCTACTATCTGGGCTCCAACGTGTCCTACAACTTGAAGAAGCTCATCGACCACGGCTACATCGCCCAGGCCCGCTCGCCCCACGACCGCCGCCTGGTCCGCATCCGCGCGACGCCCAAGGGCAGCGAATTGCGCGCCCGGCTCGATCATGTCTTCCAGCGCCACGCCGACGAGCTGGCGCGCGGCGCGGCCCGGATCGAGGATCTTAAGACTTTGGAAACGACCCTGAGACGCCTCGAGACCTTCTGGAGCGCCTCGCTGGCACCTGTGGCGCCAAGTTTTCCTCCGCCGCCCGTTCCTTCGGGCGCACGGGGGGCGCCGCTGTTCACGCGCCCGTAAATGCCTGAAGGCCGGTCTGGGCGCGCCCCAGGATGAGGGCGTGGATGTCGTGCGTGCCCTCGTAGGTGTTGACCGCCTCGAGGTTGAGCAGGTGGCGGATGACGTGGAACTCGTCGGCGATGCCGTTGCCGCCGTGCATGTCGCGACTGGCGCGCGCGATGTCCAGCGCCTTGCCGCAGGAATTGCGCTTGACAAGCGAAATCATCTCCGGGGCGGCGCGGCCTTCGTCCATGAGGCGCCCGACCCGGAGGACCGCCTGCAGCCCGATCGCGATCTCGGTCTGCATGTCGGCGAGCTTTTTCTGGATGAGCTGGTTGGCGGCGAGCGGCCGGCCGAACTGGTGGCGCTCGAGGGTATAGCTGCGCGCCCGGTGCCAGCAGAACTCGGCCGCGCCCAGCGCCCCCCAGGCGATGCCGTAGCGGGCCAGGTTGAGGCAGCCGAACGGGCCCTTGAGGCCGGCCACGCCCGGCAGCAGGCTGTCCTCCGGCACCCGCACGTCGTCCATGATAATCTCGCCGGTGAGCGAGGCGCGTAGCGAGAACTTACCTTCGATCTTGGGCGCCGACAGGCCCTCCATGCCCCGCTCGAGGAGGAAGCCGCGGATGTCGCCCGCGTCGTCCTTGGCCCAGACGACGAACACGTCGGCGATCGGCGAGTTGGTGATCCACGTCTTGGCGCCGCTGAGCGCGTAGCCGCCGGCCACCTTGCGCGCCCGGGTCTTCATGCCGCCGGGGTCCGAGCCGTGATCGGGTTCGGTCAGCCCGAAGCAGCCGACCAGCTCGCCCGTCGCCAGGCGCGGCAGGTATTTCTGGCGCTGCGCCTCGGTGCCGTAGGCGTGGATGGGATGCATGACCAGCGAGGACTGCACGCTCATCACCGAGCGGTAGCCGGAATCGACCCGCTCCACCTCGCGCGCCACCAGGCCGTAGCTCACATAGTTGATGCCGGCGCAGCCGTAGCCGCGGATGGTGGCGCCGAGGAAGCCGAGCGCCCCCATTTCGGTCACGATGGCGGGCTCGAACTGCTCGTGGCGGAAGCCGTGCAGCACGCGGGGCATCAGCTTGTCCTGGCAGTATGCGCGCGTGCTGTCGCGGATCGCCCGCTCGTCCTCGCCGAGCTGGTCGTCGAACCGGAACGGGTCGTCCCAGGCGAATTCGCGCGTCGCCGGCGGCTTGGCCGATGCGGCGGCTGGCGTCGTGGACATGGGGTCTCTCCGATCTTTGGCCGCGGATCTTCAGTGTACACCGAAACGCAACACCGCGCCGCCTGGCTCTCAAGTCTCAGTCGGGGATGACCGCCGTCGCCTCGATTTCGACCTTGGCGCGGTCCTCGACCAGCGCCTTGACCTCGATGAGGGTCATCGCCGGATAGTGGCGACCGATGACCTCGCGGTACGCCCGCCCGAGGGCGGCGAGGTTGGTGAGGTATTCGTGCTTGTCGGTCACGTACCAGGTGAGGCGCACGAGGTGCTGCGGCCCGGCGCCGGCCTCGTGGAGGATGGCGAGGATGTTCGACAGCGCCTGGCGCGCCTGGCCCGCGAACGCGTCGGTCGCGAATTCCTGCTGCGGCGTCCAGCCGATCTGGCCGGCAAGGAAGATGGTCGTGCCGCGGGCGGCGACGCCGTTGGCGTAGCCTTTGGGCTTGGGCCAGCCCGGCGGCAGCAGCACGCGGTTCATGGCCGGATCTCGGGTTCTGCTGACATCGGCGCTAACTCCCCGGCGGCGCCCTTCGCAGCTGTGCCGGCCAGACATTCTTGCTGTCGCGCGAGGTCCAGGTCAGCTTGATCGCCTCCTCGCCGGGCAGGAGCTCGAACTCGATGCGGAAGTCGTTGGTCGGCTTGGACGAGACTTTCCCGCCCTCGAGCACGCCGGTTCGCCGGACGTAGCTCATGTCCCATTCCTGATTGGGTCCGGCGCCGACGGCATACACGAAGGAGATTTTCGTCCGCTCGATCCTTTCGACGACCACGCTTACCTCCCGACCGATGTCGGCAAGCTGGCCGACCCACGATCCGGAATAGCGCGCGATGTCCGCCGGAAGATCCGGGGCCGGCTTCACGATCCTGAGGTTGGTCGGATAGAGAAACGTCGGCGCCGGGCTTGGGGCCGCGCAGCGCGTCTCGCCGACGGCCGGCGTCGAATCGGGGTCGATGAAATCGAGGATGCACTGGCCGTACCAGCGGAAAAACTGCGTGCGCGAGACCGCGCCGTGTCCCTTGATCGGCATGGACTCGTCGAACAGGACGAACGGCTTGCCGAGTTTCACCAGCTCTTCCCTGACCTTCGGTCCGCGAACCTCGTAGGGGTGCACGGCATCCCCGCCGGCGATCGAAACCAGGACCCGCCCGGTCTTCTGCTTGGCGATCGCCGCCCTGAGCTGCGCGGCCAGGTTATCGAATATCCGTCGCGTCGCGTCGCGCGTCGCATCGCTGCCGTGCCCGGGCGCGAAGGCGAGGACGGCGAAGATATCCGCGTTCACGGCCGCCGCCTCGAGCGAGATGGCGCCGCCGTAGGATTGGCCCGCCGCGATGACGCGCTTGTAGCCCTGCGCCTCGGCCTCGGCCGCCCGCCGGTTCAAGTCGGCCACATGCTTAAGCCCGGCGTTGATCCAACCCGTTTCCCACAGATTGTTGCGGTTGATCTTGAAGACATCCCAGCCCGTGAGCGCGATGATTTTGACGAGATGCGCGACGGGGAAATGGTACTGCGGGTTCTGTCCCGAGACGCCGTGGCTCCACAGGATGACGCCATTCGCCCGCTCCGGGCCCAGGATCGGAAGGTCGCAGAAGCCGCGTTCGAGCCAGTACGCGCGGCCGTCCGGCTCCTGGCCGCAGCGCAGGGCCGGGTCTTCGGCCGTCGCCGCCGGCTCGTCGCGGGCCTCTTGATAGGAGCGGGCGAAGATTCGCTTGCCTTCGGCGATCAACCGGCACGACGCCTTGAATTCCGCCTTATTTTCGCAGGACCGAACGGCGGCTTGCTTCTTTTTAAGATAAGCGGCGACTTCGCGCGAATTCCCGAGCGGATCGAAGTCGAGCTCCTCCGCCGTGCTGGACGACCACCCGCAGGCGGATTTCCCGGACTGGGAATCCTCCGCATAGTAAAAGAACCGGGGAGTTTCCAACGCCAGGTATTTTTCGGTCAACGCCGCCTTGCAGTTCGGTCGTATCGCAAGCTGATCGAGACTCACCGGCCCCTTGGTCTGGGCGAACGCCGCGTCGGGCTGGGCTGCCGCCAACCCGAGAGCGCAGATGAGCGAGATCGGAAATCGGCGCCAAGCGCGCTTCCCAGTCATGGCGGAGCTCCCCTTCGGCCGCTATCCTAGCCAAGACGCGGCGACGGGTCGAGGGCGGCGCTTGATGGCGGGTCGGGAGGTGATCTTCGAGTTCGACCGCATCGGCAATCCCGTCAAGGCGACGGCGCTCGATCCGGTGAACCTGGTCGAGGTCTCGGTCGTCGGGCCAGCGGGCGCAGGCGAAGAGGCCTTGCGTCGGGCGGCACTGCGCAAGCTCGACCGCGCGCTGGACCGGCGCGGGGCTGGCGGGCGGTCCGCGGGCCGCCTATCATCCGCGACGCCTGAGGAGCACGGATGAGCCCGGTTGGCCTCGACGAGCTGGTCGCCGCGATCCGCCCCGGCGCGCGGATCGCCATCGCGCCCGACTACAGCGGCGTGTCGATCGCCGCCACCCGGGCGCTCATCGCGCGCCGGGTCACCGGCTTGCGGCTGTTGGCGGTTCCCACCCGCGGCCTGCAGGCCGACCTGTGGATCGGCGCACGCCTGGTGGCCGAGCTCGAGGCGGCGGCGGTGATGCTGGGCGAGCTCGGCCCCGCGCCGCGTTTCGCCGCGGCGTTGTTCGGGGGCGCTCGAGAGGTTGCGTAGGGACGGGCCTTGAGACCCGCCCGCTTGCCGGTTTGAAACCGACCCCTACAGGGGCCAATACTGCATTGATCGGTGTTAGGGCGGGGCAAGTACTAGGGATGGAAAGAAACGCAAGCGCCGGCGCGCTCGATGGCATCCAGGTGATCGACTTGACGCGGGTGCTGGGCGGGCCGTATTGCACGCAGATCCTGGGCGACCACGGCGCCGAAATCATCAAGATCGAGCCGCCGCAGGGCGACGAGACCCGCGACTGGGGCCCGCCCTTCCGCGACGACACGGCCTCGTATTACGTCGGCGTCAACCGCAACAAGCGCGCGCTCGCCCTCGACCTCGCGCGCGAGGAGGGGCGGGCGGTCCTCCTGCGCCTCTTGGAGCGGGCCGACGTGCTCGTCCACAATTACAAGCCCGGGGCGCTCGAGCGCTGGGGCCTCGGCTACGAGGCGGTGCTGGCTGCGCGCTTCCCGCGGCTCATCTACTGCCATGTCACCGGCTTCGGCGCCGACGGGCCCTTGGGCGGCCTGCCCGGCTACGACGCCGCCGTGCAGGCGGTCTCCGGCCTGATCGGCATCAACGGCACCGAAGGCGGGGGCGGGGTCCGGTTGGGGATCCCGATTGTCGATCTCGGCACCGGCCTCAACGCTGCGATCGGCATCCTGTTGGCGCTCCACGACCGCCACCGCACCGGCCAGGGCCAGGCGATCGACGTCAGCCTTTACGACAGCGCGGTCGCGCTGTTGCACCCGCAGGCGGCCAACTACCTGATGTCGGGGACGGCGCCGCGGCGGACCGGCAACGCGCACCCGAACATCGCCCCCTATGATTGTTTCGCCACCGGAACGAAACCGATTTTCCTTGCGGTCGGCAACGACCGCCAGTTCCAGCGCCTGTGCGCCGAGCTCGGCCGGCCCGAGCTGGGGACCGATGCCCGCTTCCGGACCAATGCCGACCGGGCGACCAACCGGCCGGCGCTCAGCGCCGAACTCGGAAGGCTGCTCGCCGCCCACGACGGCGTCGCGCTCGCCGACCGGCTGCTGCGCATCGGCGTGCCGGCCGGGGCGGTGCTCGACCTCCCGGAAGTGCTCGCCGCCCCGCACACCCGCCACCGCCGCATGGTGGTCTCCGAGGGCGTCTACAGCGGCACCGGCATCCCGGTGAAGCTTGCCCGCACCGCGGGCCGGGTGCGTCTCGCTCCGCGCCGCTTCAACGAGGACGGCGCCGCGGTGCTCGGCGAGGCCGGCTATTCGCCGGCCGAGCTCGCCGCCCTCGAAGCCGCGGGCGCGGTCGTCACCTCCCGCCGCAAGGGCGGCGGCGATTAGGGGGGAGGACATGGCCGAGGTCGTCAATTTGCGGGGACGGCGCAAAGCGCGGGCTCGCGCCGAGGCCGAGGCCGGCGCGGCCGAGAACCGCGCCCGCTTCGGCCGGCCCAAATTCGAGCGCGAGCGCGAGAAGGCGGAGGCCGCGCGGGAAGCCGCCGAGCTGGCCGGGAAGAAGATGGACGATCCCAGCAAGCCATGATATCGTCAATAGCTAGCACCGATAGCGACTTTGGATATCGTCATGGCAAGCATCGTGATCCGCAATCTCGATGATCTGGTGGCGGCGAAGCTGCGCGTGCAGGCGCGACTCAAGGGCACATCGGCCGAGCAGGAAGCCCGCCGGTTGCTTCAAGAGGGAACGGCCGTCACGCGAAAAGAAATCGCCGCCCGCGCGGCGGCGATCCGGGCCCGCCAGCCACGCAATCGGACGCGGGCTGCCTGCCTCATCCGCGAGGATCGCGAGCGGTAGTGGTCGCGCAGCGGTTGCCACGGCGCGGGGGACCGCCGCGCCCGGTCGTGGTCGATGCCTCGGTCGCGGTGCAATGGTTTGCGAACGAGCCGGGATCCGACGCGGCGGCCCGGCTGCTTGACGGCAATCATCTTCTCCTCGCGCCGGACTCGATGGCGATCGAAGCCGCCAACGCCTGGTGGAGGAAAGTCAAGGCCGGCGACATGACGGCAACCGACCTCGAGCAGGCCATCGTCAATCTGTTCGCCACCGGTCTTGCACTCATCCCAACGGCGCCGATGCTGGTCGCCGCCGCCCGTCTGGCGAGGGACATCCGGCATCCGGTTTACGATTGCGTCTATCTGATTGCGGCAAGGCGACAAGGAGCGCTGCTCGCGACGGCGGATGTCCGGCTTCACAGGGCGGCCGATCGGATCGGCCTGCGGCTGTGGGCTTCCCGATAGAAGTCGGACGATCGCCCGTGGCCCTGCATTTCGCGCCCGAGGAATTCGCCGCCCGCCGCGCCCGCGCCCGCGCGGCCATGGCGGCGGCGGGCCTCGACGGGCTACTCATGTTCCGGCAGGAGAGCATGTATTACCTCACCGGCTACGACAGCTTCGGCTACGTATTCTTCCAATGCCTGTACCTGGGCGCCGACGGAGGCATGACGTTGTTGACGCGCGCCCCCGACCGGCTGCAAGCGCGCCACACCTCATCGATCGACGACATCCGCATCTGGATCGACGCCCCCGATGCCCGGCCCGCCGAGGCCTTGCGCGACATCCTCGCCGAGCGAGACCTGCGCGGCAAGACGCTGGGGGTCGAGTGGGAGGCCTATGGGCTGACGGCGCGCAATGGCCGGCGGCTCGCGGCGGCACTCGACGGCTTCTGCCGGCTCGAGGACGCCTCCGACCTCGTCAACCGCCTCCGGGTCGTCAAGAGCCCGGCCGAGCTCGCTTATGTCCGCCGGGCCGCCGGGCTTGCCGACGGCGCCTACGAGGCGGCGCGCTCGCTCGCCGGGCCCGGGGTCTTCGAAGGCGACATCCTGGCGGCGATGCAGGGCGCGGTGTTCCGCGGCGGCGGCGACGATCCCGCCAACGAATACATCATCGGCTCAGGCGCCGACGCGCTGCTGTGCCGCTATCACACCGGCCGGCGCCCTCTCTCGGCGGAGGACCAGTTGACGCTCGAATTCGCGGGTGTCTTTCGCCACTACCATGCCTGCCTGATGCGGACCTTCGTGATCGGCCGGGTCGATCCGCGCCTGGCCGGCATGCACGGCGCGGCGCGGCAGGCGCTCGTCGCCGCCGAGGCGGCGCTGACGCCCGGCCGGCCGATCGGCGAGGTGTTCGACGCCCACGCGCTTGTGCTCGACGCCGCCGGGCATGCCGCCCATCGCCTGAATGCCTGCGGCTACAGCCTCGGCGCGACCTTCGCGCCCAACTGGATGGACTGGCCGATGTTCTATCGCGCCAACCCGGTCGCGGCCGAACCGGGCATGGTTTTCTTCATCCACATCGTCATCTTCGACGACGCGCGCGGGCTCGCCATGACGCTGGGGCGCACCTCCGAGGTGACGGAGACGGGCGCGCGGCCGCTGTCGGCGGCGCCGCTCGACCTGGTCGTGAAATAGCGCGGCTCGAGCAAGGACTGGTGGGCGCTGCTGGGATTGAACCAGCGACCCCTGCCGTGTGAAAGCAGTGCTCTGCCGCTGAGCTAAGCGCCCGTGGGCCCGGCGCCCATATACGAGGAGCCCGCCGCGCCTGTCAAGGCAGGGGGCCGGGCCGCTATTTGACGGCGCCGACCGTGAAGCCGGCGACGAAGCGGTCGACGAAGAAGTTGTAGAGGATGGCGATCGGCACGCTGGCGATGAGGCTGGCGGCCATCATCGAGCCCCAGAAATAGACGTCGCCGCGCACCAGGAAGGTGGGCACCCCGACGCTCACCGTGTAGCGCGAGGACGCGGTGATGAAGCTGACGGCGTAGACGAATTCCTGCATCACCAGCGTGAAGGCGAAGATGATCGCCGTCAGCACGCCGGCCAGCGACAGCGGCATCACGATCTTGAGGAAGGCGCCCCACCGGCTCAAGCCGTCGATCATGGCGGCGTCCTCGAGGTCGCGTGGGATGGCCTTGAAGAAGCCCATCAGCAGCCAGGTGCAGAACGGCACCGTGAAGCTGGGGTAGACCAGGACCAGCGACCACAGCGAGTCCTGGAGGCCGAGGACGGCGACGATCCGCGCGAAGGGCAGGAACAGGATGGTGGGCGGCACGAGGTAGGTGAGGAAGATGCCGATCGCCAGCGTTTGCGCCCACCGTCCGGTCATGCGCGCGAGCGCGTAGCCGGCCGGGACGGCGAGCGCCAGCGTGATGACCACCACGCCCACGCCGACCGCGAAGGTGTTGATGAGCCACTGGAGGAACAGCGTGTCTTCGAACAGGACGCGGATGTGGCGCAGCGTCGGCGCGTCGTTGAACAGGAACGGGTTGTTGGCGACGTCGTGGAGGTCCTGGGTGGTTTTGAAGGCGGTGATCAGCATCCAGTAGAAGGGAAAGGCGAGGAACGCCACGAACACGGCCACGAGCCCGAACTGGGCGCCGGCCGCGCCTAAGCGCCGGGTGCGCGCCGCAAAGGGGGTCATCTCAGGTCACCTCGGCGCGCCGGGCGACGCGCAGCATGAGGATCGCCACCGCGACCAGGACGGGGAACAGGAACATCGACACCGCGGCGCCCTCGGCGAGGTCGCCGCCCTGGATGCCGGTGAAGTATGCCCAGCTCGCCAGCACCTGCGTCGAGTCGTAGGGGCCGCCGCGGGTCAGCACGAAGATCACGACCATGTCGGTGAAGGTGAAGATGACGCCGAACAAGAGGGCGACCAGCAGGATCGGCATCACCAGCGGGATGGTGATCTCGAACAGCCGGCGCCAGAAGCCGGCCCCGTCCACCGCCGCCGCGTCGTGGATGTCCTGGGGGATGGAGCTGAGCCCGGCGAGGATGATAACGGTGGCGAGCGGCAGCATGCGCCAGACATGGACGGCGATGATCGACCCCATGGCGAGGTCGGGATGGCCAAGCCAGATCGGCCAGTAGTGGGGGCCGAAAATGCCGACCGCCCGCAGCGTCCAGTTGATGACGCTGTAAATCGAATCGAAAATCCACAGCCAGCCGATGGCACCGAGCGAGATCGGCGCCACCCACGGCAGCAGGATCAGGAACCGCACCAGCCACTTGCCGCGGAAGTCCTTGAGGAGGGCCATCGCCAGCACCTTCGCCAGCACCAGCACGAGAAGCTGCGAGACGATGGTGAAGATGAAGGTGTTCTTGAGCGACACCCAGAAGGTCCGGCTATCGAGGAGGTTGCGGTAATTGTCGAGCCCGACGAAGCGCGTCGTCCGGCTGCCCACCGTCACGTCGGAGATGCTGTAGTAGAGCGAGAGGAAGAAGGGGAAGCCGACCAGCGCCGCGATGTAGACGATCGCCGGCGCGATCATCGCGCGCGCGAGCCAGTCCTCATCGTCGGCGAGGCGCCGAAAGAAGCCAGCGCGAACGGAGGCGGGCGCGGGGTAAGGGCGGCCCAAGCTCGCCATCACTCGGCGCCCCCAAGCCTGAGGCCGGTCTCGCGGTCGAACCGCTTGACGTCGCGCGCCCTCACCACGAAGTCGTATCTTTCGCCCGGGTTGACCGACACCCGGACGTTGGTCGCCAGCTTCGAAATGACGTGCGCGTCCCGGTAGGGCGGCTCGAGCACGCCGTAGACCAGGCGGTCGGCGCCGAGATATTCGATGCGGGTCGCCCGGAACGGGAAGGAGACGTGGTCCCCGCCCTCCGACTGCGCGGCGCGGGGAAGGAAGCCCTCGGGGCGGAAGCCGATGAAGCCGTGGTCGTGCTCGACCAGATTCATGGGCGGCGAGCCGATGAAGGTGGCGACGAAGGTGTCGGCCGGCTCGTCGTAGATCTGCTGCGGCGTGCCGATCTGGCGCATCTTGCCCTCGTTCAAGACCGCGATGCGATCGCCCAGACCCATCGCCTCGACCTGGTCGTGGGTGACGTAGATCGTGGTCGTGCCGAGATTGCGCTGCAACTGCTTGAGCTCGTCGCGGGCGGAGTTGCGCAGCTTGGCATCGAGGTTCGACAGCGGTTCGTCCAGCAGGAAGACGACCGGCTCGCGCACCACCGCGCGCGCCAGCGCCACGCGCTGGCGCTCGCCGCCGGACAGCTGGCGGGGCTTGCGCTCCAGCAGCCGGCGGATGCCGAACATGTCGGCCGCCCACTCCACCTTGGGCGGGATTTCCGCCTTGGCCATGCCCTGGGCGCGCAGCGGAAAGGCGATGTTGCGGGCCACGGTGAGATGCGGATAGAGCGCGTAGCTTTGGAACACCATGGCGATGTTGCGGGCCCGGGGCGGCAATTCGGTCACCGCCTGGCCGCCGATCAGGATCTCGCCGCCGGTGGGCCGTTCGAGCCCGGCGATCAGGCGCATCAGCGTGGTCTTGCCGCACCCCGACGGCCCGAGCAGGACCAGGAACTCGCCCTCTTGCGCGGCGAGATCGATGCCGTCCACCGCCCGCACCTCGCCGAACAATTTGCTGATCCCTCGTGTCTCTACCGTCGCCATCGTCACGTCCTTCAAGCCGTCGCGCCCTCAAACCCGTTCAGGCGATTCGCCAATCCCAACAGCAAGGGGAGGCTCCCCTGAGCCTCCCCACCGCTGCTCCCTCGTGGATGGAAGGACCGTCGACCCGCAACCCTCGCGGGCCCCTGGATCAAATCATCCCCTTTTCCTTCCACTTGGCCCAGATGCGCTTCATCGCCGCGTCGGCCTGCGAGAGCGCCGCCTCGGGGGTCTCGGCGCCGGTCGCCGCCTTGGCGAACATGGTATTGAGCACCCAGGTGTTCCACGACTCGTCGATGGCGGCGTTGGAGTACCCGGGGTACCCGACATTGGTCGCCCAGTCGAGGACGTCCTCGAGGACCTTGTACTTGTCGGGCGGGACCGCTTTCGGGTCATGGGCGATGAGCTGCTTCAGGTCGGGGACCGTGCTCGTGAAGCAGGGGAAGTTGTAGAACTCGCTGTTGAGGAAGCCCTTCCGGAAATTGTCGACGTAGTCGACGAGGAACTTCTTCGCCCCGTCGATGTTCTCGGAGAACCTCCAGGTCACGTAGCAGTCCATGACGTGCTCGAGGCCCATGCGGCGCACCGGGCCCTTCGCCGACTTGGCGAGCCCGATCTTTTCGTGGATCGGCAGCTTGTCGTTCTCGCCGGTGCGGGTCACCGAGATGGCGTTGAGCACCAGCGAGGAGCGCCCCGCCAGCATCTGGCGGTTGTTGGAGGAGGCGTCCCAGGCCAGCACTTCGGCCGTCATCGCCTCCTGGAACAGGGCCTTGACGTATTTGAGCGCCTCGAGCGTCTGCGGCGAGTTGAGGGTCAGGTTGCCCTCCGTATCCTGCTCGTGCGAGCCGTAGGAATACATGACGGCGCGCATCGCCATCGCGGTGTCGATCTCGGCCGAGAGCCCGATGCCGACCGGGATGCCGGTCTTGTCCTTGATCTTCTTGCCGCCGATCCGGATGTCCTCCCAGGTGTCCGGCTTCATGCCGACCTCGCCCCACAGGTCGGTGCGATAGTTGACGGGGTCGGGGACGAAACTGTCGGAGAAGGCGAAGTACTTCTTGGTCTTCGGGTTGTAGGTGCTCTTCACCGCGAGGTCGATCGGCTTGCCGTGCTTCCTCTCCAATTCGGCGTAGACGTCGTTCATCGACACCACCTGCTCCTCGTAGACCGAGGGCGGGGAGAGGAACAGGACGAGGTCGTGGCCCTTCTGCGCCGACACCTCCGCCGCGGCGCGGGCCGGGATCAGCGCCAGGCTGATGTTGTCGACCACCACGTCGGTGTCGTTCTTCTGTCCCCATTCCTTGGTGTATTCGTTGTTGAACCACTTGTCCCAACCGGGGACGAAGTGGCTCCATTGCAGGATCTTGAGAGTCTTCGCGGCAGCTCGGGCGCGGCTCGAGTGCACGAACGGGCCCATGCTCGCCGCCAGGCCCGCCGCCGCCGCCCCACGCATGATTTGCCGCCGTGACAGGATGCCACGGTGTTCCTTGCGCTTGACCATTGGTGCCTCCCATTTTCGCCGACGACCGTCGCGGTCGTCCGATCCCCCATTATCAGCTTATTTCGTCGGCGCGCAACTATCGGTGTGGCCGACAGGGGGGCTGCCTGCATATAATGCCGGCAGCCGATGGCCGGGCGCTATGCGTCCAGGCCGCCGAAGGGGGGCGCGTGATCGAACCCAAGCGAATATGGGCCGCCGCGCTGGCGGCCTGCCTCCTTGCCGGGCCGGATCCCAGCCGTGCCGAGGGAGCACGGTTCGACCTCGCCTATGAAGTTTATAGCGGGGGGTTCCACGCGCTCGCCGTCGACATGGCGGTCGAAACAGGGGCAAGGGACTACGACATCACCGCCAAGTTCCGAACCACGGGGTTGCTCGGCTGGATCCTGCCCTGGAGCTCGGTGGTCCGCTCCGAGGGTGAGCTCACCACCGCCGGCCTCGAGCCGCGCCGCCATCGGATGCACGGCGAATTGCGCGGGCGGGTGCGCATCGTCGAGATCGAATACCGCGCCGGCCAGGTCGAGACGCTGCGCGTCGAACCCGCGGCGCGCGAAGACGATCGCGAGGAAGTTTCACCGGCCGAGCGCCGCGACGCCAGCGACCCGATCTCGGCCATTTTCGCGGTGGTCCGCGCCGTCGGCGAGGGCGGGCGCTGCGCGGCCCGCATGGCGATCTTCGACGGGCGCCGCCGCTATGACCTCGTGGCGAGCGATGCGGGGCCCGATACCATCGCGCCGTCGCGCTACTCGTCCTTCGGCGGCGAGGCGAGGCGATGCGATTTCGTGTTCCAACCGATCGCCGGGCATCTGCGCCGGCGGGCCGACGATGACCCAGCGAGACTCCGCCTGCAAACCGGCCGCGCCTGGCTGGCGCCGGTCGCAGCCGGCGGCCCGATCGCCCCGGTGCGCATCGAGCTCGACGGTAACTGGGGCATGACCATCGCCCATCTCCGCGAGGCAAAGCGCAGTGCTGCGTCCGCCCAGCCGGATCTTGCCGTCGCGGCTCCGTGACGGCACGGGCGGGCGCGCCGAAATGAAGCGGCCTCGAACCGCCGCACCGCGATCGACTCCATCCGCGGCCGCGCCTGCCAGAGATCGTAGGCCATCTGCATGCCAAGCCAGGTCTCGGGGCTCGAGCCGAAGGCCTTGGACAGCCGGATCGCCCCACATGATCGACGTCGACGGCGTGGCCATCCGCGCAGCGGAACGAGACCCGCCAGTTGCCGGAAACCGAGACGCCATAGTGTCCCTTAAGGTCTCCCTTCAACGGATGCAGCCGAAAACCCGGATGATCCATGTCGCCCGGCGCTCGGCTCCGGTCCAGCACCGCGAGGATGTCGCGGAGCTTCGCCAGGTGCTCCGACGCCACCCGTCTCGCCGTTCGCCCATCGTAGAGGGCTTTGAGCCCGCGATGCTGGAACGAATTGATCATCGCGGATGATCCAGTCCGTCGCCTGTCGCCTGTCCATTGACAAGACGGGAGATCCTAACCGTCGACAGCTTCCTCGGCTTCGTTCGACTCGCTTCCATCCGTCCATGGTTGAACTTTGTCAATGCGCCCTAGAACGTCTCGATCCAGGGCCTGAGCTCGACCTCCGAGGTCCATGCGCTGCGGTGCTGGCGGTGGACGAAGAGATAGGTTTCGGCAATGGCCTCGGGATCGAGCATGCCGTCTTCACCCCGCTCCGCCGCCCGGCGGTCGCTGGCGCTGAGGATGCCGCCGTCGATCACGAAATGGGCGACGTGAACGTTTTTCGGCGCGAGTTCGCGCGCCATGCTTTGGGCGAGGCCGCGCAGCGCGAACTTGCCCATGGCGAACGGCGCCGAATTGGCATAGCCCTTGACGCTCGCCGAGGCGCCGGTGAACAGGATCGTTCCGCGGCCGCGCGCGAGCATGCGACGGGCGGCTTCCCGGCCGACCAGAAAACCGCCGTAGGCGGTGATCATCAGGGCCTTCTCGACCGCCGCCGGGTCGAGCTCGGCGATCGGGCCGCGGACGCGATCGCTGGCGTTGTAGACCACGAGCCCCGGTTCCCCGAGGTCGCCCGTCACCGCGGCGTACAGTCTTTCAACGTCGGCCCGGCGGCTGGCATCGCAGGCATAGGCGCGGGCCCCGGTCTCCCCGGAGAGCCCGGCCAGCTTCGCGGTGTCGCGGGCGGCGAGCGCCACCCGCATGCCTTGGCGCGCAAATCGCCGCGCCAGCGCGGCGCTCAAGCCCCGGCCGGCGCCGACGATCAACGCGGTTTCGCTCTCTGCCATTGGCCCTCCGAGCCCCGAGCCTTCTAGCCCGGACCGCGCCCGACTGGCAAACCATCTCGGCATCCGGCCGGACCCCCAGATTTCGTTAACGGTTTATCAACCATCGCGGGCATTGTATGCACGGTAAGGTTGTATATCATGTACGGAGATGATACATTTACGCGAACTCAAGAGGAATTATTTGCGGTAACTGGTAACCGCACGCCAGACTCGGTCCGCGCCGATCGAGGCATGGGCATCTGCAGGGAAGCTCGAAATTCCATGGCTGTTTCGGCTGTTTCGTCGTCTTCGCCCGTTTCCACTCTGCGGCATTGGCCGCGCCGGATGGCGCGGCGGCGACCGTGCCGCGCCCTTGGGGCCTTCGCCGTGCTGCTCATGGCCGCCATTCTCGCGACGACGGCCACCGAGATTTCCACCGCCGAGGAGGTCGTCCTCGCCGACTGGCGGCGCCAGGCGATCACGGTCGGGCTCGTCGGGTTCGCGGCGGCGGGCCTCGCCCTGTTCCTCGCCTTTTTGGTCCGGCAGATGGCGCGGCGCGAGGCGTCGGAAGCCGTGCTGCGCCAGAGCGAGGAGCGCTACCGCGATTTCACCGCTGCCGCGTCCGATTGGGATTGGGAGCAGGACGCCGACCTGCGTTTCACTTACGCCGGGTCATCCGACCATTCCGCGATCCGTCCTTCCGACGTTCTCGGCAGGACCCGTCGCGAGATCGTCTCGATGGGGGTGACCGAGGAACAGTGGCGCCAGCACGACGCCGATCTCGCCGCCCGCCGGCCGTTGCGGGATTTCCGCTTCCAGCGCCTCGACCCGAGCGGGGGAGTGCGGCATATCAGCGTCAGCGGCAATCCGCGCTTCGGCGCCGACGGCCGCTTCCTCGGCTACCGGGGTGTGGCCCGCGACATTAAACGGGAAGTCGAGGCCGCCGAGCGCGAGGCGACGGCGCACCGCCGACTACGAGACGTGTTCGAGAGCGCGGGGCACGGACAGGCCCTGTTCGATGCGGATGACCGGCTGGTCCTTTGCAACAAGCGTTGCGCCGACATGTTCCCGGAGCTTGCGAGCCTGCTGCTTCCAAGCGTCCGGTTCGAGACCTGCGTCCGCGAGGCCGCGCGACGAGGCGGCTACCACCAGGGCGTTGGGGATCTTGAGAGCTGGGTCGACAAGCGCTTGGCACTGCACCGCAACCTGCCGTCGAGCCACGAGCAAGGGCTCGCCGACGGCCGCTCGCTCCTGGTCGGCGAGCATCGCACGGCCGAGGGTGGCACCCTGGTGTCGTGGACCGACATCACCGCGATGGAACTTCGCGAACGAGAGTTTCAGGCGGCAAGAGAGGCCGCCCAAATCGCCAACCGGACGAAGTCGGAATTCCTCGCCAATATGAACCACGAGTTGCGCACGCCCTTGAATGCCATCATCGGCTTCTCGGAGCTGCTCGCCTATAGGATCGCCGGGAAGCTTTCGGACGTGCAGCGGCAATATGTCGAGGACATCCGGACCTCCGGCCACCACTTGCTCGCCATCATCAACGACGTCCTGGACATGTCGACGGTCGAGGCCGGGAAGCTGACGCTGCGCGAGGAGGCCGTCGATATCGCGGGCGCCGTTCGCACCTGCATGCGGCTGGTCGCTCCGCGGCTGGACGAAACCGCCGTCCGGCTCGACGCCGTCCTGCCTGCGGATTTGCCGAGGCTGCACGCCGACGCCGTCCGGGTCAAACAGATCGTGCTCAATCTCCTCTCCAACGCCGTGAAATTCAGCCCCGGGTCCGGCCGCGTGCGCGTCGCCGCCGCGCAGCGGGAGGACGGGTCGCTCGCCATCTCGATTGCCGACACCGGCATCGGCATGACCGAGGCGGAAATCGCGCTCGCCTTGCAACCGTTCCGCCAAGTCGACAACTCGCTATCGCGCAAATACGAGGGGACCGGCCTCGGGCTGCCGCTGGCGAAATCGCTGGTCGAGCTGCACG
Source organism: Pseudomonadota bacterium (assembly GCA_052387815.1). Classification (GTDB taxonomy): domain Bacteria; phylum Pseudomonadota; class Alphaproteobacteria; order CACIAM-22H2; family CACIAM-22H2; genus JBQTIU01. Next base: position 5,259 of record JBQTIU010000101.1, on the reverse strand, counting down.
ACGGCCGGTTGGAGATCGCAAGCGTTCCGGGCGCCGGGACCACGGTCAGCGCGGTTTTTCCTCCCGGCCGGGTGATCGATCCCGCGGTTGCGGGCGGTCTTGCCCGCGCTGTCATCCGGGCCGGCGCGTAATCGGACCGAGTCCGATCAGCGCCGGCAGATCCGCGAAGCGCTCGATCAGCGCGTCGGCGCCGAGGGCGGCCGGCGGGATCGCCGTATACCCGAAGGCGACGGCGATCACCTTGACCCGGGCCGCGCGCGCGGTGGCGACGTCGTTCATGGAATCGCCGACCATGATCGCCGAGTCCGGCGCCGCCCCCAGCCGCTCGAGCAGGCCGAGCAGGTGGCGCGGGTCGGGCTTGCGGGGCGGGGCGTCGCCGCCGGCGATGGCGGCGAAGTAGCGCGGCAGCTCGAGCGCCTCGAGCAGGCGCCGCGCCGCCGCGATTGGCTTGTTGGTGCATACGCCCATGGCGATGCCGGACGTGGCGAGCCGCTCGAGCGTCGCCACCACGCCCGGAAAGGGGCGGGTGCGGATCGCGATCCCGACCTCGTAGATCGCCTCGAATCGGCGCCCGAGATCGACGGGGTCGCCCGCCGGGCCGCCGCTCGCCGCCAAGCCGCGCTCGACCAGCCGCGCCACGCCGTCGCCGATCATCGCCCGGATCGCCGCCTCGGCAAGCGGCGGCCGATCGTGCTCGGCCAGCAAGCGGTTGAGCGCGGCGGCCAAATCGGGGGCGCTGTCGACCAGTGTTCCGTCGAGGTCGAAGACCAAGGCGTCGGGCCGCGGGAATCGGGGCTGGTCCATGCTTTCAAGCCTGGCAACGGGCGGGTTGTCCCATGAGCGGCCGTTGTGGCATGTTCCGGCCAGCCGTTCGGAAATCAACCGGGAATTTCGATTCGAGCCTCGAGCGTGACTTTTCCCAAATCCGCCGCGATCGTGCTCGCCGCCGGCCTGGGTACGCGGATGAAATCCGCCCGGCCGAAAGTCATGCACGCGCTCGCCGGCCGGCCGTTGATCGGCCATGTCGTGGCGGCGTTGGTGCCGCTGCGGCCGGCCCGTGTGGCCGTGGTCGTCGGGAAGGGCATGGACGAGGTGGCCGCCGCCGCCCACCGCGCCGGCGATGGCATCGACATCGCGGCGGTCGTCCAACGGGCGGCGAAGGGCACTGGACATGCCGTGCGCCAAGCGCAGGCGGCGATCGCGGGCGCGGCCGAGGACGTGCTGATCCTCTACGGCGACGCGCCGCTGATCGCGACCAAGACGCTCCGGCGCCTGCTCGCCGCGCGGCGGGGGAGCAAGTGCGCAATCGTCGTCGCCGGCATGCGGCCCGCCAATCCGGGCCCCTATGGCCGGCTGGTGACCGGGCCCAGGGGCAGCCTCGAGCGGATCGTCGAGGCCGTGGATTTGGGCCCCGATGAGCGCGCGCGTGCGCTCTGCCACTCGGGGTTGATGGCGGTCGATGGCAAGGTCTTGTTCGGGCTCGTCGGGTCGCTCAAGGCCGACAATGCCAAGGGCGAATACTACTTGACCGATCTCGTCGGCTTGGCGCGAAGCGCCGGGCTCGCCTGCGGCTATATCGAGGCCGATGCCGACGAGCTGGTAGGCGTCAATTCGCGCGCCGAGCTGGCGGCCGCCGAGGCGATCATGCAGGGGAGGCTGCGCCAGGCGGCGATGAAGGGCGGGGCCACGTTGGTCGATCCGGCGAGCGTGCGGCTGAGTTTCGACACCCGGCTCGGCCGCGATGTGACGGTGGGGCCATGGGTGGTCTTCGGCCCCGGCGTCGCGGTCGCCGAGGGGACCGAAATCCTCGCCTTCTGCCACCTCGAGGGCGCGCGCGTCGGGCGCCTGGCGCGGATCGGTCCGTTCGCGCGGCTGCGGCCGGGGGCGGCGATCGGCGAGGGCGCGCATGTCGGCAATTTCGTCGAGATCAAGAACGCGACGGTGGAGGCGGGGGCGAAGATCAACCACCTCGCCTATGTCGGCGATGCCCGGGTCGGCCGCCAGGCCAACGTCGGCGCCGGGACCATCACCTGCAACTACGACGGCTTCGTGAAGGCGTTCACGGATATCGGCGCGGGCGCCTTCATCGGCTCGAACAGCGCGCTGGTGGCGCCGGTCAAGATCGGCAAGGGCGCGATCGTCGCCGCCGGCTCGGTGATCACCCGCGACGTCGCCCCGCACGCGCTCGCGCTGGCGCGCGGCGTGCAGACCGACAAGCGCAACTGGGCGAAGAAGTTCCGCGCCGGCCGCCGCGAAAAGGGCCGCGCCGCCAAGGCGCCGGTCGACTAGGGATGTGCGGCATCATCGGCATCATCGGCACGGCGCCGGCGGCTTCGCTGCTGCTCGACGGGCTCAAGCGCCTCGAATACCGCGGCTACGATTCGGCCGGCATCGCCACCCTGGTCGACGGCCGCATCGAGCGCCGCCGCAGCGAAGGCAGGCTGGCGCGGCTCGAGGCGCTCATCGCGCTCGAGCCCATCGGCGGCACGACCGGCATCGGCCATACCCGCTGGGCCACGCACGGGGCGCCCAACGCGACCAATGCCCACCCCCACGCCACCCATCGCGTCGCCGTGGTCCACAACGGCATCATCGAGAACTTCGCGGCCCTGCGGGCCGAACTCGAGGCCAAGGGGTGCGAGTTCGTCACCGAGACCGACACCGAGGTCGTGGCCCATCTCTTGACCGTCCTGATCGACGAGGGGCTGACGCCCGAACAGGCGATGCAAGCGGCGTTCCGGCGCCTCGAAGGCGCCTTCGCGCTCGCCGTGCTGGTCGCGGGGCGCGAGGACCTGCTGCTCGCCGCGCGGCGCGGCGCGCCGCTCGCGATCGGCTTCGGGGCGGGCGAGATGTATGTCGGCTCCGATGCCCTCGCGCTGGCGCCGCTCACCCGCACGATCGCCTACCTCGAGGACGGCGACTGGGCGGTCGTCACGGGCGCCGGGGCGACGATCCGCGACCCCGAGGGACGGCTCGTCGAGCGCCCGATCCGCGAGACCGCGTACTCGGGGGCGATGATCGGCAAGGGCAACCACCGCCATTTCATGCACAAGGAAATCCACGAACAGCCGGCGGCGATCGGCGACACGCTCCGGGCCTTCGTCAATCCGGCGACCCATGCCGTGAGCCTGCCGGCGCTTCCGGTGCCGCTCGAGCGCATCGCGAAGGTGACGATCATCGCTTGCGGCACCTCCTTCCACGCGGCGATGGTCGCCAAGTATTGGCTCGAGCGGATCGCGTGCCTGCCGGTCGAAATCGACATCGCCTCGGAGTTCCGCTACCGCGGCGCCGTCATGGCCCCGGGAGGACTCGCCCTGTTCGTCTCGCAGTCGGGCGAGACCGCCGACACGCTCGCCGCCTTGCGCTATGCGCGCGCGCAAGGGCAGATCGTCGCCTCGATCGTCAACGTGCCGGAAAGCTCGATGGCGCGCGAATCCGACGTCCTGCTGCCGACCCACGCCGGCCCGGAGATCGGCGTCGCCTCGACCAAGGCCTTCACCACGCAGCTCATCGTGCTCGCCTGCCTCACGCTCGCCTTCGCCCGGGCGCGCGGGGCCATCGACGGCAAGCGGGCCGGCGAGCTCGCCCACGCGCTCACCGAGGTGCCGGCGCGCGCCGCCGAGGTCCTCAACCACGACGAAAGCTTGCGGCGCCTCGCCGAGGAGATCGCCGAGGCGCGCGATGTGCTCTATCTCGGCCGCGGCACCGCCTATCCGATCGCGCTCGAGGGCGCGCTCAAGCTCAAGGAAATCTCGTATATCCACGCCGAGGGCTACGCGGCGGGCGAGATGAAGCACGGGCCGATTGCGCTCATCGACGAATCCGTGCCGGTGATCGTGGTCGCCCCCTCCGATCCCTGGTTCGACAAGACGGCATCGAACGTCCACGAGGTCGCGCTGCGCGGCGGGCGGGTGATCCTGTTGAGCGACCGGCCGGGGGTCGCGCGCCTCGGCAAGGTGGCGCGGCGCGCCGTCGAGCTGCCGGCCGTCGATCCCTTCGTCGCCCCGCTCCTCTATGCCATCCCCGTGCAGCTCCTCGCCTACCACGTCGCGGTCATCAAGGGCACCGACGTCGACCAGCCGCGCAACCTCGCCAAGAGCGTCACCGTCGAATAGGCCCCCGCGGCCGAGCGCCGCCGCGCTCCTCCTTCGGTTGCGGACCGGAGCGGGATTACGCCTATATTCCGACGATCGAACATAAAGGTCACGCCCAAGGGGTAAATTAACTGATAAGTAACCGCTCCCAAAGACTATGGCATGACCCATCTGGACAGGAGGGAGCATGCCCCGGAGATTGGTTCGGCGGTCGGTTTTGAAGCTTCTCGGCACGGGGGCGGCGGCCCTGTGCCCGGTCTGCTACCAGCTCACGGTGGCCCGCGCGGCCGCACCCGGCGCACCCGCCGGCGGCGGCGCGGCGCACCACCCGCACTGGGGATACGAAGGCGCCGGGGCGCCGGAGCACTGGGGCAGCCTCGAGCCGCAGTTCAAGGTCTGCGAGCTCGGCATGGAGCAGACGCCGATCGACCTCGCGGGCGCGATCCGCGCCGAATTGGGCGGGGTCGAGGTGGCCTTCGGCGACATGCCGCTGCGCATCGTCAACAACGGGCACACGATCCAGGTCAACTGCGCGCCCGGCAGCGCGGCCCGCATTAACGGCACCCGCTACGAGCTCTTGCAGTTCCATTTCCACCACCCGAGCGAGCACCTGTTGTCGGGCAAGAGCTTCGAGCTCGAATGCCATTTCGTCCACCGCTCGGGCGCTGGCGATCTCGCGGTCGTCGGCGTATTCATCAAGCAAGGCGCGCACAACGAGGCGTTGGCCCCGATCTGGGACGCCATGCCGCGCGAGGCAGGTCCGGAGCGGACGGCCGGCACGGTCCGGCCCGCCGACCTGTTGCCGCGCGCGCGCGGCTATTTCCGCTATGCCGGGTCGCTGACCACGCCGCCGTGCTCGGAAGGACTGACCTGGACCGTGTTCAAGGACCCGATCGAGGCCTCGAGCGAGCAGATCCGGCGCTTCGCCCAGCTCTTTCCCATGAACGCCCGGCCGGTGCAGGCCGTGCATCGGCGCTTCCTTTTGGAAACGCAGTAGGGGCGAGGCCGCGCGGCAGCGCCTCGCGCCTCGCCGGTTTACAACCCGCCCGCGGGGCGGGTTGTAACACGCCCCGACACACCCCAAACTTACCAAAGTTAAACACCCGAGATGGATAGAAATGTTAAGTATGTTCGGCTTTTTATACAACAAAAGGGTCCAGAACAA
>JBQTIU010000100.1:0-31193 GCA_052387815.1 Pseudomonadota bacterium | reverse complement strand
GTTTTGGCCATTTCGAACAGCCGCTTGCGCACGTTCGGGTCGGCGATCCGGTAGTAGTTGCGCACCAGCTCGAGCGTCTCGCGCCGCGCCATCGGATCGGCCTGGTAGGCCGCGCCCGCCGCTTCGTTCAGGCCGATCGCGCGCGGGCGCGCATGGTCCGGCGTCTCGGGCGCCATGTCCGCGAAGAAATACGTCACCGGCACATCGAGCACGCGCGTCAGATCATAGAGCCGCGAGGCGCCGACGCGGTTGGTGCCGCGCTCGTATTTCTGCACCTGCTGGAAGGTGAGGCCCAACGCCTTGCCGAGCATGCTTTGGCTCATGCCCAACAGGGTGCGGCGCTGCCGCACCCGGCTGCCGACGTGGATATCGACCGGGTTCGGATTGCCGCCGGGGGAACGACCCCGGCCGCGCCGGCTTGGCGTGGGAGACATGGGACTCCGTCTACGAGCGAGCTTGAATGTGCGCGCCATAGGTTGATCGGCGCTTAATACGACATATCCTGGTAGGCAATCAAGGCCGTCGGGGTCGGTGGTCACCGGATGGCGGGTGAATCAGCCGCGCCGGCGCAGCAGCCAGGCGAGCGCGAGGAGGGGTGCGGCGAGCGCCAGCACGGTCCGGTCGCCGTAGCGGGCGTAAGGCGGCGGGTCGATGGGGCGGGGCAGGTCGGCATCGAGGATACCCGTGCGCCCCAAGCCTAGGCGGGCTGTCACCCGGCCATAGGCATCGACCACGCCGGAGATGCCGTTATTTGCAACGCGGACCAGCGGCAGCCCTTCCTCGACGGCGCGCAACCGGGCGGCGGCGAAATGCTGATAGGGTCCCGACGACAATCCGAACCAGGCGTCGTTGGTCAGATTGAGGAGCCAGGCGGGTCGGTCGGCGGGATCGAGCGCACGGCCCGGAAAGATGGCCTCATAGCAGATCAAGGGGCTGACCTTCGGCAGGCCCGGGAGGGCGAGCGTCCGGGGGCCCGGCCCGGCCGAGAAATCGACCGTTCCGACGGTGAGCTTGGCGATCCCCAGTAGACCGCGGAACGGTACGTATTCTCCGAACGGGACGAGGTGGAACTTGTCGTAGGTGCCGACCACAATGCCGCGGTCGTCGACCGCGTGCAGGCTGTTCCAGAACTTGTATTGGCCCGGGCCGTCCCCCGCCACGCGTGGGGCCCCGGTCACGATGACACCGCCCGGCGGCACCACCGCCGCCAGCGCTTGCAGGCGCGCCGGCTCGCTGGCGATGGCGAACGGCGCGGCGGTCTCCGGCCAGATGATATGCGTCCGGCTTTCGGCGCCCGGCCCGCGCGACAGCGACAGCGCGCGCTGGAAATGCTCCTCGCGCAGGACCGGGTCCCATTTCAGGTCCTGCCGGACATTGGGCTGCACGAGGCGCAGGCGCACCTCCGGCGCGCCCTCGTCGCCGGCCGCCGACAGGCGCATGAGGCCCGCCCCCCACCCGAGCCCCAGCACGCCAGCGGCGGCGAAGACGCCGGTCCAGCGTGCGAGCGCGGGCGCGCCTTGCGCCGCCAAGCTGGCCGGCAACGCCGCGCCGGCGACGGTGATGAGCCCGAGCCCGTAGACCCCGACCCATGCCGCCCCCTGCATCATCGCCTCGGACTGGGACCACACCAGGCCGATCAGGTTCCAGGGAAACCCGGTCAACACATGCCCGCGCAGCCATTCGGCGCCGGTCCAGGCGAGGGCGAGCACCAGCGCCCCGGATATCCCGCCCACGCCCGCGAGCTTGAGCGCCAGCGCCGCGGCGGCGGGAAACAGCGCCAGGCCGGCCGCCAGCCCCGGCACTGCGAAGGGAATGAGCCAGCCGAACCGCCACGGGTCGACCAGCAGCGCATGAGCGATCCAATAGAGGCCGAGCAGGAAATGACCGAAGCCAAACCACCAGCCGATGCCGAACGCCTCGCGCCGGCGCCGGGCGCCCTCGACCAGCCACAGCAGGCCGGTGAAGGCGAGGGGGAGCAGCGGCAGGGCATGGATCGGCGGCAAGGCCGCGCTCGCCGCCATCCCCAGAGCCGCCGCGAACAGCGCGCGGCGCCAACCGGTGAGCGCCTGGACGGCGCGCGCGAGCCTCATCGTCCCGAGGGCCGCCCGGTCCGCAAGGGACGCGCTCACGGCTCGGAGGCCGGCGCCGGTCGGCGCCGCGCGCGGCGGACCTTGAGGCGCTTGAGCCGCCGCGTATCGACCTCGAGCACCTCGAATTCGAAGCCCGCGCGGTGGGCGATCACCTCGCCGCGGCCCGGCAGTCGCCCGGCTTGCGCCACCACCAGGCCGCCCAAGGTGTTGATGTCGGCCCTGCGTTCTTCCTCGGTGAGCACCGGTCCGACTTCCGCCTCGAATTCGGATATGGGCAGGCGCGCATCGGCGATCAGCGATCCGTCGCTCTCGCGCACCAGGCGTGGCCCGGGCTCGACATCGTGCTCGTCCTCGATCTCGCCGACGATCTCCTCGACCAGGTCTTCGATGGTGACGATGCCGTCGATGCCGCCGTACTCGTCGACCACCAGGGCCATGTGGATGCGCGTGCGGCGCATCTCGAGCAGGAGATCGAGCACCGGCATCGACGGGGCCACGAACAGGACCTTGCGCAGGATATCGTTCAGCCGGAAGGGCTTGTCGCCGCCCCAGAGCGGCAACATGTCCTTGATGTGGACCATGCCGACGATGTCGTCGCGCGACTCGCGATACACCGGCAGGCGCGAATGCCCCTCGCGGACCATGAACGCGACGAGATCGGATAGGGGAATGTCGTGCGCAACCGCGACGATATCGGCTTGGGGGACCATCACGTCGTGGACGCTCGCCTCGCGCAGCCGGAAGATATTGCGCAACAGCGCGCGTTCCTCGACGCCGATGTGTTCGGGCGGCACTTTGCCTTCCTCGATGATTTCCTCGATCGTGTCGCGCAGCGCCGCCTCGGCGCCGCGCTGGCGCCACAGGCGAGCAAGGCGATTCCAGAGCCGCTCCACGGCGCTCGGCGCCGGCATGTCGGCGCCGCTCACGCCGCCCACCTGCCGCTTTTGCCCCGCGCCTTAGCGCGCGACCGGGAAGTGGGATCGGCGATGCCGAGCGCCTTGAGGATGCGACGCTCGAGGGCGTGCATGCGCCGCCAATCGGCATCGGCCCGGTGATCGTGGCCCAACAAATGCAAGACGCCGTGGACGACGAGATGGGCGAGATGGTCGGCCAGCGTCTTGCCGGCGGCGGCGGCCTCGCCGGCCGCGGTGCCGAATGCGACCACCACGTCGCCGAGGAGAACCGGCGCGGCCGGCGAGGGCCAGGCGTCGCGGGCCGGAAAGGAGAGCACGTTGGTCGGCTTGTCCTGTTTGCGCCAGTCGCGGTTGAGCGCCCGCACCCGCTCGTCGTCGGCGAGCACGATGCTGACCTCGGCCGGCCTCATATCGGGGGCCGCCGCTTGCAGCGTCGCCCGTGTGGCGCGGCGAACCAACGCCGTGACGGCGGGAATCTCGCGCCGCCACGCCGGGGCCTCGAGCGCGACGGCGAGGCGCGCGGCCGGCGGGCCGGTTGCGGCCCGTCGGCGGCGAAGGCGGCCGGTCATGGCGCCGGACGTTCGGCGGCCGGCTCGATGCCGCTCGCCCGCGCCTCGCGCGCCTCATAGGCGCGCACGATGCGGGTGACCAAGCCGTGCCGGAAGACGTCCTCGGCGCCGAACTCGATGAAGGCCAGCCCCTCGACGCGCTTCAGCGTCTCGATCGCGTCGACGAGCCCCGAGCGCGCCACCGGCGGCAGGTCGATCTGGCTGAGGTCGCCCGTCACCACCATGCGGCTGTTCTCGCCGAGTCGGGTCAAGAACATTTTCATCTGCACCGGCGTGGTGTTCTGGGCCTCGTCGAGAATAACGAAGGCATTGGCAAGCGTGCGCCCACGCATGAACGCCAGGGGGGCGATCTCGATCTCCCCGTTGTCGAGCCGCTTCCTCACCTGGTCGCCGGGCAGCATGTCGTAGAGCGCGTCATAGAGCGGCCGCAGATAGGGATCGACCTTGTCGCGCACATCGCCCGGCAGGAACCCCAGCCGCTCGCCGGCCTCGACCGCCGGCCGCGACAGGATGATGCGGTCGGCTTGGCCGGAGGTCAGCATCCCGACCGCCGTGGCAACGGCAAGATACGTCTTGCCGGTCCCGGCCGGCCCGAGACCGAATACCAGGTCGTGGTCCTTGAGCGCCTTGAGATAAATCGCCTGGTTGAGCGACCGCGGGCGGACCACGCGCTTGCGGGTGCGGATCGTCAGATCCTTGCCGCCGAACAGGTCGAAGGTATCGGCTTTGGCGGCCTCGGCCAGGCGCACCGCGGCGTCGACCTCGCCGATATCGATGTTCATGCCCCCGCGCAAGCGCTCGTAAAGGGCGAGCAGCGCCTCGCGCGCCGCCTCGCGGCCCGAACGCGGACCCGAGATCGCCAGCCGGTTGCCGCGCGAGGCCAGCGACACGCCCAGACGCTGCTCGATCCGCGCCAGGTGGCGGTCGTGCTCGCCGAACAACAACTGGACGAGCGAATTATCGTCGAACTGCAGGCGGATCGGCGCATCGCCGGATGCGGTGGACGCCGAGCTCAAGCGACGCGCCCCAGGTGCGCCGGGGCGATCGGCGCTGGCGGGGCGCCCACCACCGCGACGCCCGACAGGCTGTAGGTCAGACCCTTGTCGATGCGCACCGCCACGATCGCTCCCAGCCAGTCGCGGCCAGCGCCGCCGACCTCGGATCGACAAACGTGGACCGTCTGCATGTACTGCGAGCGGCCGACGAACTGGCCGGCATGCCGGCCGGGTCGTTCGATCAGCACCTCGAGCTCGCGGCCGAGGCAGGCGCGATTGAAGTCGTCCTGCGCTTGGCGGATGACCGCTTGCAGGCGAGCGAGCCGTTCGTCCTTGACCGCGTCGTCGACCTGGCCGTCCATCGCGGCGGCCGGCGTGCCGGGGCGCGGGCTGTACTTGAAGGAAAAGGCGGACGCCAACCCGACCTCGCGCGCCAGCGCGAGCGTCGCCCTGAAATCGCGCTCGCTCTCGCCGGGGAAGCCGACGATGAAATCCGAGGACAGCGCGAGATCGGGCCGGCTCTCGCGCAGGCGCCGGACGATCCGGCGGTAGTCGTCGGCGAGGTAACCGCGATTCATGGCGGCGAGCACCCGGTCGGATCCCGACTGTACCGGCAGGTGGAGGAACGGCATCAGCTTTTCCTCCTCCCCATGACAGGCAATGAGGTCGTCGTCGACGTCGCCGGGATGCGCGGTGGTGTAGCGGATGCGCTCGAGCCCCTCGATCCGCGCCAGGCGGCGGATCAGGCGGCCGAGCGACAGCGTTTCCCCCGCTTCATCGGTGCCGTGATAGGCGTTGACGTTCTGGCCCAAGAGCGTGATCTCGACCGCGCCCGCGGCGACCAGCCGCCGCGCCTCGGCCTCGAGGTCGGCGGTCGGGCGCGAATACTCGGGCCCGCGGGTGTAGGGCACAACGCAGAAGGTGCAGAACTTATCGCAGCCTTCCTGCACCGAAAGCAAGGCGGCAAGGCCTTGCGGCGCGGCGGCCTCGGGCAAGTAGTCGAATTTCGGCTCGACCGGGAAATCGGTGTCGAGGACCGCGCCGGCGCGGCGCGCGGCGCGGGCGACGAGCTCGGGCAGGCGGTGATAGGTCTGGGGCCCGAACACCAGGTCGACGAACGGGGCGCGGGCGAGGATCAAGGCGCCCTCGGCCTGCGCCACGCACCCCGCGACCGCGATCAGCGCGCCCCTGGCGCCACCGCGGAACTTGAGGGCCCGCAGCCGACCGAGCTCGGAGTACACCTTCTCGGCGGCTTTTTCGCGGATGTGGCAGGTGTTGAGGATGACGAGATCGGCGTCCTCGGCCCTGTCCACCGCCCGATAGCCCGACGGCGCCAGGACGTCCGCCATGCGGGCGGAGTCGTAGACGTTCATCTGGCAGCCATAGGTCTTGATGAACAGGCCCTTCGTCAAAAGCTTCCTTCCGCCTTCGCCTCGCCCCCCAGAGCCTAGCACCGCCCCTTTCCCTGTCAAGGCAAGCGGCTGGGGCTGGCGGCGAGGCGGCCGGCGTTGGCGGCGGCGAGACCGCGGCCGACGATCCGCTCGCAATGCCCCGCCAGCGCCTTGCGCGACCCGAATTCGCTCAACACCACTGTCGGGTGGAACTCGACCGACACGGTGACGCGGCCGAGACCGACCGCCCGCCACAGATGGGGCAACATCGAGGCGGTGCCAGTCCAGGCAAAGTAAGGTCGCCACAGGCGGCCGATCGGCATGCCGTCGAGCCGCGTATAGGCGAGCGTCACCGGCTGGACGGCCAGCCTACGGCCGTCGACCTCGCGTTCCGCGACGCTGAACAACGCGCTCTTGAAGGGAAGGACGCGGTTGCCGTCCCCGCTCGTCCCCTCGGCGAACAACACGAGGTTGCGGCCCTCCGCGAGCGCGCGCGCGAGGTCGTCGCGCTCGCCCGCCACCCCGGATCGGCGCCGGGCGACGAATACCGTGCGCTGGAGGCGCGCCAACAGTCCGAACAGCGGCCAGCTCGCGATCTCGCGCTTGGCGACGAAACTGACCTCGATGAGGGAGGACAGCACCATGATGTCGGTGTAGGAGATGTGATTGACGACGAACAGCGTCGGCCGGGCGGTGGAAATCTCGCCCCGCGCTTCGACGCGCACGCCGAGCAGGCGGCAGCACAGCCGATGGTAGACCGCCGGCAGGACGCCCGCCCATCGCGATCCGAACGCCAGCGCCAGCACCTGGACCGGCATGACCGCCAGGGTGAGCGCCAGATAGCCTGCGAGCCGGCGCACCGCGCGGAAGGGCGATCCAAGCATCAGCGAAGCGGGCCGAGCATCAGCGAAGCGGGCGGGCAGCCGTGCGCTGGTAATGCTTGAAGTACTTGTCGGTCACGCGGTCGGTCACGACGACGATGCAGACATCGGTGGTGTTGAAATCGGCATCGACGACCGCCCCCTCGCCGACCAGTCCGCCGATCCGCAAATACCCCTTGATCAGCGGCGGCAGGGCGGCTAGCGCCGAGCGCGCGTCAAGCTGGGCCAAGGCCGCAGCCGGGTCGATCTCGCCCGGTGAGAGCAGGTTCATCTCGACATAGCGATGGCCAAGCGCGCGCGCCCGGAGCAAGGGCGGCGCCAAGTGGTAGTGGTGGAGATAGGAGAGGGCGGGGGCGACCGCCAGCGGATCGGTGCCCGGCAGGCTGGCGCACCCGAACATCAGCTTGACGTCGTGCCTGAAAACGTAGCCCGCGATGCCGCGCCACATCAGCTGCATGGTCGCGCGCGTGCGGTAGGAGGCGTCGACGCAGGAGCGTCCGAGCTCGAGAATCTCGCCCGGATAGGCGAGCAGCTTGGCGATGTCGAATTCGGTCGCGGTATAGAAGCCGCCGCTGCGCGCAGCCGGTGCGCGCCGCAGCAGGCGATAGGTGCCCACCACCGCCTCGAGCCCGGTCCCGCGCCCATGATCGATGGCCAGCAGGTGGTCGCAGGCGTCGTCGAAGCGGTCGAAATCCCGCCGGCGCGCCGCCATTTCCGGGCTCGGGCGGGCCGCCATCTCCTCGTAGAAGACGCGGTAGCGCAGCGCCTGCGCCGCATCGAGTTCGCCGGCTGTGCGGGCCAGGCGGACTTCCAGCACGCCCGAGCCGGGCGCGTCGCCAGCGCGACCGGCGGCGCCGGAGAGGCCGCCGACGGCGAGCAGGCGCGCCGTCATCGGCGCTCGTCCTGGCGGGGGGCCGGCGGCGGCACGCCGAACCTCGCGCCGGGATGGCCGGCCCGCCGATGGGCCCACGATCGCCGTCGCCGTCCTTCCTGCCCCGCGGCCGCGATGTACATTGGCATCTCCCGGCAACCCGCGATGTCAATTGACATCGCCCTCCGACTTTGCGGACAGGCTCCACGACACGACCGCCGAATTATAGACCGGACGCCAGCGCCCGCCTACCGGGTTGGAGGCCGCCGCCCCCGCCGGCGGATCAGGATGCGGGCCCGCGTCTGCGCCTGCCCTTGGTGCCGAGCCCCAGTCGGCGGGCGATCTGGCTGCGCTTGGCAGCGTAGTTCGGCGCCACCATCGGATGATCGGCCGCCAAGCCCCAACGTTGGCGGTACTGCTCGGTCGTCAGGTTGTGGGCGGTCTTGAGATGCCGTTTGAGCAGCTTGAGCCTCTTGCCGTCCTCGAGGCAGATGACGTGCTCGGCACGCACCGATTTCTTGACCGGCACCGCCGGCGCCGGTGCCGTGAGGTCGGGGCCGCCGCCGATCGCCGACAAGGTCCGGAACACCTGCTCGATGACGCCGGACAGCTCCGCCGGTGCCACTTTTTGGTTGGCGACCATGGCCGCCACGATCTGGGTGGTCAGGGATAAGATTTCGGCCGGCTTGGCGTCATTGTCCATGGACACGCAACCCTTCCGGTATTGCGATTATTTTAGGATTATACATGAAATGATATACTCTACTTCGATGGAGCATGCAAGAATCATTTGGCAGCACTTGCAGCGTCTCGCGTAAAAATTGCCGCGCGCCGGCGCGCAGCGCGCGCCGGCGATCGAGCGCCCCATGAACCGGTTCGCCGCGCCGATTTTCTCGTCAAAACAGCCACCGTCGTCCGCGGAGCGCGCGCTGCAGGGTGAGCGCGTTGACCGGCGGCACGCCCGCGCGGCGGTAATAGTCGGGCCGCCGCCCGACCTCCGCGAACCCTTGCGCCGCGTACAGCGCCCGCGCCCCAACATTGTCCGCCGCCACCTCGAGGAAGACGCGTCGCGCGCCCGCCGTCACCGCCCGCTTCAGCACCTCGGCGAGCAGGCAGGTCCCGCCGCCGCGGCGGCGGAACCGCGGCGCGACGCCCAGCGACAGCAACTCGGCTTCGCGGGCGGCCACCCGGGCGATGGCGAAGCCGGCCGGGACACTCGCCGACGGCCCGACCTCCTCGCCCTCGCCCATCATCGCGAGATAGGCGAAGGCGCCCGGCGAGGCCAACACGTCGACCATCGCCTGGGGCGACCATGGCTCGTCGAAACAGGCGGCGTGGAGCGCCGACAGGACCGGCGCTTCGCCGATTCCGGCCACGATGAGTCCGGTCGGCTCGCTCATCCGGCCGCCGGCCGCGCGGCGGTTGGCGGTTTGGCCGCGGGCGGGTGAAGGTAGAGGGGCGCCGGGGGATGCGCCGGTAGAGGCCGCTCGGCGGCGAGCGCGGCGAGGATCGCCGCATCGGGCCGCCCGGGGCTCCGCGACAGCACCACCGCCCGCCCGGCGGCCGCCAGCGCGGCGGCCAGGCGCGGGCCCCCGTCGCCGGCGATGAGCCAGGGGCCGCCATCGAGCGCGCGCGCCAAATCTTCGGGCCGGCGGGCGAGCGGCGCCCCGCGCGGGGCGCCCGATGCCTCGAAGACTTGGACGTAGAGCTCGGCGCGTTTGGACTCGAGCGCCACGATCAGCCGGCCTGGCGCGCGCTCGGCTGCGTCTACGCCCGCCGCCACGCAGTCGAGCGTGGTCGCGCCGATCAACGGCAGGCGCGCCGCCAGCGCCAGGCCGCGCGCGGTGGCGAGCCCGGCGCGCAAGCCCGTGAAATGCCCAGGGCCGATGGTCACCGCCAGCCGGTCGAGGTCCGCAAACCGCGTCGCGGTCGCCGCCATCACCCTGGCGATCATCGGTACCAGCGCCTCGGCCTGGCCGCGGGCGAGATCGGCCCCCTCGCGGCCGCGTACCGCGCCGTCGGCCCACAGCGCCACCGAGCAGGCGGACAAGGCACAGTCAAGCCCCAGGATCTTCACCCGCCCTCCTCGTCCGGTCGCCAGAACTGTAGGGGCGGGTCTCTCGACCCGCCCGCGGGCCGGTTTGAAACCGGCCCCTACAGGGTCTAGAAAACGTCATCCGGAGCGTGGGATCATACTATCTTGCAAGCTGGGGCGAAGGGGAAGCGAGGGCCGCAGGCCAGCGCGAAGCGGGGACCGGCGCTCGAAACGACGCTACGAGCCGAGCCGGGCGGTGTCGAGCGGGCGCAGGTTGTTCTTGCGGATGATGCCGGCCACCGTGCGCACATACTCGAGCCGGCGCTCGGAATACGCATGAAGGTGGGGCGCGAGGGCGAGCCCGTCGGGTGAGCGGTCCTCGCGCCGCAACTCGGCGCGCTTGGCGCGGAAGCGGGCATAGGCTTTGTGGGTGTTGAGGTTGCGCGCATAGGCCGCGACCGCCCCGGCGAGGCGGTCGAACTTGCGCAGCTCGGCCGCGGCGCCCTCGCCGGTGCCGCGGAAGACCATCTCCCCGAACATGGCGTGGTGGCGCTGAGCCGCCGGGCTCGTTCCCCAGCCGGTTTCGAGCGCCGCCTGGGCGATGGCGAGCGAGGGCGGCACTGCGTCGATCCGCCGCACCAGCTCACCGACAGCGCCCTCGCCGACGCCGTAGCGCCACGCCAGATCGTCGAGCCACTGGCGTTCGTTTTCCGGCACGCTCAACCCCGCCTCCAGCCATCCGACGAGCCGCTCAAGGCGCGAGCGATCGGCGAGGATACGCTCGTTTTCGGCCAACAGCAGGGGCAGGATCATCTCGATGAACACGGTCTTGCGGAACCCCGGCGCCTCGAGCCGCGGCAGATCGGATGGCAGGCGGGCGAGGAAGAGCCGCGGCACGGCCTCCTCGCCACCGCGCACGCGATCGAGCGTGTAGCCGCGCGCGACGAAAATTCCCGAGAGCCCCTCGACCTCCGCCGGTAGCGCCGCATCCGGCGCCGCTCCGGGATCGGGCCGCCGCGCCTCGCCGATCAAGGCGGCGAGCACGGCGAGCAACGCGACCGCGATGCCGGCCCCGGCGGCCAATCGCGCGTAGGGGTCGTTCAATAGCCGTCTGGCCGGCCCCATGCGTCGGTCGCGGGATCGGGCGTCGCTGCGGTGCGGATGAATATGAACATTTCCCTAAATGCTAGCAGACCACGGCTAGATGGCCCGTTCGGGGTCCCCAGTCAACCCTGTCCGGCTTGGCGGAGGTATGCCATTACCGCTGCCCAATCTCGTTGCCTGGTATTCTGTCTTAAAGGACGACCATGACCGATTCGGGTTATTCCAGGACCGACGACAAGCCCCCCCCGGCCGGGATTACGGTGGCGCGGATCTACGAACGCCCGCCGGCCGAACGGCCGCAGGGCGGGACGCTCGACGATGTGCTCGCCTGGCTGGTCGGTCCAGCGCGCCGCATCCGTAGGACGATCAAGCTCATCGACGAGCTCGCCTGGCGCCTGGTCGCAGCGAGCATAAGGCTCGGCCGACTTTATCTTTCCGTCCGCACACTGCACCCGCAGTTTATTGGCTTCGGCTGCCTCTGGCAGCGGGCCACGGAGCGGACCGAGGAGAGGCTGTTGCCCCACGAGGTGCGGCAGACCGGCGCCTATCTCGATAGTCCCTTGCGAGCGGTTTTCGAGCAGGCCGAGACGATCCGGCGCCGCCTGGTCGGACCCGAGGCGCGGCTCGACTACCCGGTCCTCGCCGAATTTCGCGCCGCGGGCCTGACGGATTACCTCGCCCTGCCCATGACCTTCTCGAACGGCCGCATCGCCGCGCTCACCGTGGCGAGCGACCAGCCAGGCGGCTTCACCGCCGACGAGATCGCGGCGGTCGAGCGCCTGGTGCCCCTCCTCGCCATGCTGGTCGAAATCCAGGCCGTGCGGCGCGTCGCCCGCAACATCCTCGACATCTATCTCGGCCGCGAGACCGGCGGGCGCGTGCTGCAAGGCGAGATCATCCGGGGCAAGGGCGAAGCCATCCGCGCCATCATCTGGCTCTCCGACCTCCGCAACTTCACGCGCATGTCCGACCATCTGCCGGGCGAGCGCGTGATCGCGATCCTGAACGCCTGTTTCGAACGCATCGTGGCGCCGATCCACGCCCATGGCGGCGAGGTGTTGAAATTCATGGGCGACGGAGTGCTGGCGATCTTTCCGCTCACCGATGCCGGCCTCGCGCCCGACGCGGCGGGCCGGGCGCTGGATGCGGCCGCCTCCGCCTTCGCCGAGGTCGAGGCGCTCAACCGCTCGCCCATCGTGGCGGGCGAGGCGCCGCTCGAGATCGCGGTCTCCCTCCATGTCGGCGAGGTGATCTACGGCAATATCGGGGCGCCCGACCGGCTCGACTTCACCGCCATCGGCCCGGCCGTCAATCTGGCGAGCCGCCTCGACCAACTCGCAAAACGCCTTGAGCGCCGGCTCCTGGTCACGAGCGACTTCGCCGCCATCTGCCCGCGCCAGCTCGTTTCGCTTGGAACGCACTCCCTGCGCGGTCTCGCCGAGCCGCACGAGGTGTTCACCGTGCCGGACGAGCCCGCGGGCGGCTAAAGGTTTCCGCCCGCCGCCGCGGCTCAGGTGATCGCGTCGACCTCCTCGTCGCTGAGCGAGCCCGGCACGATGGTGAGCGGGACGCGGAGCTTGTTCCAGTACTTGCCGGCGAGCGCGCTCACCAGCGGCCCGGGGCCTTTCGGGTCGGTGCTGGCGCCGAGCACCAGGACGGAGATGCTCGGCTCCTCGTCGAGGAGCTTCAACAGCTCGTCGCGGGGCATCCCTTCGCGCACGTGGAGCACCGGTATTTCGTTGGTCAGCGACTGCACGAGCCCCGACAGCTCCTGGAGCCGGTGCTCGGCCGCGCTCCGCCGCTCCTCGCGCATGAGGTCGCCGACCGCCAGCCACTCGCTCGACGCGGGCTCGGTCACGTACAGCATCGCCACGCGACCGCCGGTCGCCTTGGCGCGCCGGCAGGCGAAACGAAGCGCGGGTCTCAACTCGGGGCTGTCGTCGGCGACCACAAGGAAGGTGCGATGCTCTTGCCTGGTCCGTTCGGTGGCCATGGTCCTTGCTCCGGCGATCAGGCCTTGCGGAAGTAGGTGCCGGCCGCCCAGCCCGCCAGCACGGCGATGACGATCGCCACTATGCCATAGAGTGCCGCCTGGCGATGCGCGAAGTAGAACGCCTCCGCCTCCATGCCGATGGTGCTGACCTCCATCGGCCTCGTCTGTGTCGACACCACTTGCCCGGCGCGAACCAGGTACACGTAGACGGTATAGGTCCCGGTCGGCACGTTGGCCGGCAGGTTGATGGTCGTGCGGAAGAGCCGCGAACCGAGGAAGTTGACGCTGTCGAGGCCCGCGGAGAACAGGTCCTGGCGCTGCTTGTTGCGGAACAGGCCCTGGCGAAACTCCTCGATCCTCGCAGGCGCCGCCGCGCGGTCCGGCGTGAGGCGCAGGTTGTCGATGCCGATCTGGTGACGGGCGAGCAGGGCCGGGGCGGCGATCTCGGACAACGGCCGCCGGCTGGCGGCGACCCGATAGAAGGCGGGGACGCCGGCGAAAGATATCTCATCGGTGTTGATCCAAATGCCGGCGACCCGCGACTTGCGGCGCACCACGACCGAGGTTTCGGGCCCGCGCAACACGATGATCACGTCGCCCTCGCCCTCGGTGGTGCCGAAGATCAGCACCTCGGTGCCCTCGAAGCCGGTGGTGATCGCGATCAGGGGTTTCGACAGATCGGCGATCAGGGGTTCGGGTGTCCGGGGTTGCGCCGCGGCGGGCCCGCCGCCGGCGGCGAGCGCCAGCGTCAACACGGCCGCCCGCCACGGCCGCAATCCCCACCTCGGCTCAATGTCTTGCCGTGTGCCCAAGCGAATAGAGGTCCTCGGGTGTGGCGATCAGGTCCCATGCCAGCTTGACGGCCACGCCGAGAACCAACAGCGCGAGCAATCCGCGCAGCTGTTCCCCGCGCAGCCGCGCCCCGATTCGGGCCCCGTAATAGGCGCCGATCGCGCCGCCGGCCAACAGCGGAACGGCGAGAAACAAGTCGACGGTCTGGTTCTGGTAGGCCTGGAGGAAGGTGACGTTGGCGGTCACGAACACGATCTGGAACAGGGACGTGCCGACCACCACCGAGGTCGGCATGCCGAGGAGATAGATCATCGCCGGCACCATGATGAAGCCGCCGCCCACACCCATCAAGGCGGCGAGCATGCCGACCCCTGCGCCGATGACGAGCGGTGTGATCATGCTGATATAGAGCTTGGACTTGGGAAACCGCATCTTGAGCGGCAAGCCGTGCATCCAGGTGTGTTGGTGGAGCTTGGCGCCGGCCGCGGCGCCGCTCTTCCGGCGACGAGTCAGCGTGCGGATCGCTTCGCTCAGCATGAGGGTGCCGATGAGGCCGAGGACGATCACATAGGAGACCGAGATGGTGACGTCGATCTGGCCCAGTTCGCGCAGCACGGCGAACACCTGGACCCCGACCGTCGAGCCTACGACGCCGCCGAGCAGGAGCACGCCGCCCATGCGGAAATCGACGTTGCCGCGGCGCGTGTGGGCGAGCACGCCGGAGACCGAGGAGGCGAGAATCTGCGGCGCCTCGGTGCCGACCGCAACCGCCGGCGGCACGCCGATGAACATGAGCAGCGGCGTCATGAGGAACCCGCCGCCCACCCCGAACATGCCGGACAACCCCCCGACCGCGAAGCCGAGCGCAAGGATCAACGGCCCGTTGACGGACATCTCGGCGATCGGCAGGTAAATCACCATCGGCGGACCAACCGGCTTGCCCTCTACGTCCCTCGAGGGGCGCTCCCCCTGTGGCGGGCGGGGGCCATTCTATGCGCCGCGCGCGCGCGCCAAGCAACAAAAATGCCCGAGGGCGGGCACGCCTTGGGCCGGCTTGCCGGGACTGCGCGCCGGGAGATAGAGTGAACCCGATATTGACCACCCGAGGGAGAGGCCAGATGAAGATCTCGCTCATCCAGATGAACTCCCAGGAGAACAAATCCGCCAACCTCGCCGCGGCCGAGCGCTTGATCGGCGAGGCGGTCGCCGACGACCGCCCGGATCTTATCGTGCTGCCGGAAATGTTCACCCACTTGAGCGAAAGCCGGGATGCCAAGCGGCTGGCCGCGGAAGCGATCCCGGGCGGCGAGGCCTACGCGATGCTGAGCGGGCTCGCCCAGCGCTACCGGGTGTTCATCCACGGCGGCTCGCTCCTCGAGCGGGACGGGGACAACTATTACAACACCTCGCTCGCCTTTGGCCGCGACGGCGGCGAGCTCGCCCGCTACCGCAAGATCCACTTGTTCGACGTGGTGACGCCCGACGGCAAGGAATACCGGGAATCGGCGAGCGTGGGCCGCGGCGAGCGCGCTGTCACCTATGCCGCCGACGGCGTCAAGGTCGGATGCTCGATTTGCTACGACCTGCGCTTCCCCGAGCTCTACCTGGCACTGGCCAAGGATGGGGCCGAGGTGATCATGGTGCCCGCGGCCTTCACCATGGCGACCGGCAAGGACCACTGGGAGGTCCTGCTGCGGGCCCGGGCGATCGAGACCCAGA
Organism: Pseudomonadota bacterium; assembly: GCA_052387815.1. Classification (GTDB taxonomy): domain Bacteria; phylum Pseudomonadota; class Alphaproteobacteria; order CACIAM-22H2; family CACIAM-22H2; genus JBQTIU01. The sequence goes on along the minus strand of JBQTIU010000100.1, from coordinate 15,839 downwards.
CCTATGTGCTGGCGGCCGCCCAGTGCGGCACCTACGCCAACGGACGGCGCGCCAGTTTCGGGCACAGCCTGGTCGCCGACCCGTGGGGGCATGTCATCGCCATGGCCGACGACCGCACGGGGTTCGTTTCCGCCCGCCTCGATTTCCGCTACCTAAAGGACATCCGCCGCAAGCTCCCGATCCATCAGCACCGGGTGCTGTAGAGCATGGAGCGCAGGCTTTCCGCTATCCTCGCCGCCGATGTCGTCGGCGATTGCTGGTAGAATTTCAAAGCGCGGCCGCGCCCGCGCTCGGCATCCCCCATGCCGGCCTCGCCGCCGCCTTGGCGCTCGACGGCCGCGAGGCGGAGGCGGGCGCCGCCTTGGCCGAGTTCGACCGGCTGGTGCCCAAGTATTCGATCGCCAGATTCAAAGACCGAGGGCGCGCCGTCCGACCACCCCGCTTACCTCGCGCAACGCGAGCGGATCTACGACGGCCCGCGCAAGGCTGGCCTGCCGGAGTGAGCGACGCGCCCCCGAATCGCGTCATAGCTCCTCCGCCTCGCGGCGCCGGCGCAGCAGCACGTAGTAGGCGCCCGCTCCGCCGTGGCGCGGCTGCGCCGCCTCGACCCGCAGCACCTTGGCGGCGTTGTCGCCGGCGGCGAGCCAGCGCGGCACCATCGCCCGCAACACCCCGCCGCCTTCGCTCACCCGGCCCCGGCCGGTGATCACCAGCAACAGCCGCTGGCCGTCGGCGAAGGCGCTGGCAACGCAGCGATCGAGCGCCCGGTGGGCGATCTCCTGGGTGAGCCCGTGGAGGTCGAGCCGCCGCGCGATCGGGATCTCGCCCTTGCGCAGCCGCTCCGCCGTGCGCCGGTCGATGCCGGGATTGGCAGCGGCAGGAACGGAAGCGGCAGGGGCGGCCGGGTGCGGCGCCGGCCGGGCAGAGGCGTCGGCAGGGGGCGCGAGCGCAAGGGGTCGGCGCGGCGCGCCCTTGGCCATCGGCGCCGCGCCGACCATCGCCGCGCGGAACAGCTTGGCTTCCTCGGCGCTCAGCCGCGCCGGGCGCCCGCGCTCAGTCGAGCGTTTCATCCTCGACGATCACGATATGGAGCCGCCGCGGCCCGTGCGCACCCTTGTAGATGCGCTGTTCGATGTCGCCAGTGCTCGAGGGGCCGGTGATGAAGTTGACGGTGCGCGGCATTTCGCCCGCCGCGCGCAGCCGCTTGAGCGCGTCTTCCATCGGCCCGACCACGCGCGCGACCGGCAGGACCACGATGTGGGTGTCGGGCAGGAAATTGAGGGTCGAGGGAGAGGTCGGTCCCGAGGCCAGCATCAAGGTCCCGGTCTCGGCGAGCGCGGCGAGCGCGGCGCCGAGAGAGACCGCGTCGGCGGCGGTGGCCCGGCCGCGGCGCAGCCTGAGGAGCGGGCGCGCCGCCCACGGCATGCGATCGAGCAAGGGATCGGGCGCCGCCGCGATGTCGGCCGGCAGGTTGTGGCGGGCGAGATAATCCGCCACCGCCGGCGGCACCGCCGCGAGCCCGGGCACACGGGCGAGGCTCGCCCCCACCTCGCTCGCCAGCTTCTCGAACAGGTCGACGAGGCGCGCTCGATCGAGCCCCTTGGCGCGGGCCGGAATCGGGCCCGGGTCGTGACGGGTAAGCCGGCGATCGAGCGCGAGCGCGGGCGCGAGTGCCCCGCGCGCCAGCGATCCGCGGATGGCGTCGAGAATCCGTTGGCGTGCCTCGGTCATGGGAGGCGGGGCTGGCGCCACCACAGCTCCTGGAAGCTGCGGCCCTCGGGGGCCGGCATGTCGCGCGTCGCCGTCCAGCCGCCGGCCAGCGGCAGGTTGTAGAAACTACCGTGCCGCCGGCCCAACCGGCCCAGCACCTCGGCAGCGATGCTCAACAGGAAATGATAGAGCGGCGGACGCTTGGCGAAGAACGCCCACAGGGCAAGGCCGGCGCGCGCGGCCACCGGCCCGAGCCTGCGCTCGTACTCGCGCTCGCGGAAATGGCGCATCATCTTGGGGAGCGGAATTTTCATCGGGCAGACGCTCTCGCACTTGCCGCACAAGGTCGAGGCGTTGGGCAGGTGCCGCGCGTTCTCGACGCCGATCAGCGCCGGGCTCAGCACCGCGCCGATCGGCCCCGGATAGACCCAGCCATAGGCGTGGCCGCCGATCGCCCCGTAGACCGGGCAGACGTTCATGCACGCCCCACAGCGGATGCAGCGCAGGACATCCTGGAATTCGGTCCCTAAGAGCGCGCTCCGCCCGTTGTCGAGGAGCACGACATGGAATTCCTCGGGGCCGTCGGGATCGCCCGGCCGGCGCGGTCCGGTCGAGAACGTGGTGTAGACCGACATCTCTTGGCCGGTGGCCGAGCGCGCCAGCACGCGCAGGATCGTCGCTGCGTCCTCGAGCGTGGGGACGACCTTCTCGAGGCTCGCCAGCACGACATGCCCCTTGGGGAGAAGCTGCGTCAGGTCGCCGTTGCCCTCGTTGGTGACGATCACCGACGAGCCGGTCTCGGCGATGAGCATATTGGCCCCGGTGATGCCGACCTCGGCGTCGAGGAATTTCTGGCGCAGCACCTGGCGCGCCTCGTCGATGAGCGCGCGCGGCTCCTCCAGCGAGCGGCCGGGGTCGAGCCCGACGTGGGCGGCGCGGAAGGTTTCCGCGATCGCCGCTTTGGTCAAGTGGATCGCCGGCGCGATGATATGCGAGGGCGCCTCGCCGCGCAGCTGGATGATGTACTCGCCGAGATCGGTCTCGATCGGCTCGATGCCGTGCGCGGACAGGAAATCGTTGAGCGCGATCTCCTCGGCGATCATCGACTTGCCCTTGGTCACGGTTCGCGCGCCGAGCCGCCGGCAAATGCCGAGCACGACCTCGCATGCCTCGGCGGGCGTGCGCGCCCAATGGACATGCCCGCCGGCCGCGCGGCAGTTCGCCTCGAAGCGCTCGAGGTAGTAATCGAGATGGGCGAGCGTATGGTCCTTGATCGCCGTGGCGGCGTCGCGCAAGGCCTCGAACTCCGGCAGCCGCGCGATCGCTTCGGCGCGGCGCGCCGCCAGCCCGACCTTCATCAGGCCGAGCGCCGCCTGCAGCGTCGGATCGGCGAGCGCCCGGCGGGCCTTGTCCTGGAAGTCGTGGCTGCTCGCCAGCATCGCGCCCTAGCGCCTCCGCTCGCCGATCGGCGCGGTCTCGGTCGCGCCGGCCAGCACTTCGGCGACGTGGCGCACGGCCACTTTATGCCCGTCGCGCTTGAGCTTGCCGGCCATGTTCAAGAGGCACCCGAGATCGCCGGCGAGCAGCGTCGTGGCCCCGGTGGCGACGATGTCCTCGGCCTTGGCCCCCACCATCTTGTCGGAGATGTCCGGATACTTGACGCAGAACGTGCCGCCGAAGCCGCAACATATCTCGGCACCGGGAAGCTCGACCAGCGCAAGGTCCGCGACCGAGGCGAGGAGGGCGCGCGGCTGGACCTTGATCCCGAGCTCGCGCAAGCCCGAGCAGGCATCGTGATAGGTGGCGACGCCCTGGTGGCGCGCCGCCACCGCCCGCATACCCCTGATGTCATAGAGGAACGACACCAATTCGTGGGTCCGCGCGGCCAGCGCCTTGGCCCGCTGCGCCCACTCGGGCTGGTCGGCCAACAGCAGGGGATAATGCTCCTTGATCATGCCGGCGCACGAGCCCGAGGGCACGACCGTGTAGTCGAACTCCTCGAACAGCGCGATGGTCTGCTTGGCAATGTCCTTGGCGTCGCGCCGGCCGCCCGCGTTGTAGGCCGGCTGGCCGCAACAGGTCTGCAGCCGGGGTACCGCGAGCGCGCACCCCGCCGCTTCGATGAGCTTCGCCGCCGCGAAGCCCACCGACGGGCGGAACAGGTCGATCAGGCAGGTGACGAACAGCCCCACGCGCGGGGCGGATGCGGGCTCGACCACGGCGGCGGCTCCTCCAGTTCGAGGCCGCGCCCACAATGCGGATCGCCGCCCCTCATGGCAAGGGGCCGTCTCGCGCCGCCTGCGCCAAGCGCCTGACCAGCCGCTCCGCCACCTGGCGCGGAATGAGGAGCCAATAGCGCCCCTCCGAGCGCATGCGTCCGGCACGCTCCGCGGCCTCGGGCCCGTGCCCCCAGAACAGGTCGCCGCGCACCGGTCCGCGAATGGCGCTGCCGGTGTCCTGGGCCACCACCAGGCGGCGCAGCCGCGCCGGGCCGGCGAGCGGGTCGACGGCATCGAGCCACAGCGGCAGGCCCATGGGCACGAAGGCGGGGTCGACGGCGAGAGAGCGGCCGGGCGTCAAGACCACGCCCTCGGTGCCCAACGGACCGTCGCCGTCAAGGGCGCGGAAGAATACGAACGATGGGTTCTTGTTCATCAGCCAAGCGGCGCGCTCGGGATTGGCCCTCAGCCAGGCGGCGATCGATTGCATCGACACCTCCTCGCGGGCGAGCGCGCCCATCGCCACGAGGTCGCGCCCGATCGCCACATAGGGATGGCCGTTGTTGGCCGCGTAACCGATGCGCAGCACGCGGCCGTCCTCCAAGACCACTCGGCCCGAGCCCTGGATGTGCAGGAAGAACGCGTCGATGCGGTCGTCGACCCAGACGATTTCGAGCCCCGGCTCGCCTGGCGCCGCCCGGCCGGCGAGCGCGCCGGCCTCGATTTCGGCCCGGCTCGGATAGGGCATGAGGCTGCCGCCTTCGATCCGGCCGGCGATGCGCTGGCCCTTGAGGTCGTCGCGGAAGCGGCCGAGATCGACCGTCACCAGATCGGCCGGGCGGGCATAGAGGGGCACGCTATAGCGGCCGCCGGGCCGCCGCGCGCCCCGCAATTCCGGCTCGAAATAGCCGGTGAACAGGCCCGTCATACGGTCGCCATTGGCGGCGCCGAACGGCAGGAAATGCCGCTCGAAGAAAGCGCGCGCCGCCGCGTGGTCGGCGGCAGGCACGAGCTCGGCCGCGGCGCACGCCTCGCGCCAGTCGCCGGCCTCGCCGGCCGCCCCGCCCACCGCGGCCTCGCCCGGCAACAAGGACAGGCGGGCGCACGAGCGCTTGAGCGCCACCAACCCCTCGCCGTGACGGTCGGCGGTCCAGCCGGGCAAATCGTCGAACGCAGCGGGGCGGAGGGTCAGCCGGTCGGGCGGCGGGGCGACTTGGCACGCCGCCAACCCCACGGCCAAACCGACGAAGAGGCCCGCACGACGCCGGGCCGCCGAGCGATCGGCGGTCTGTCGTTCAACTCGGGGTCGAGGTCGCGACCAGCGCCCAGTTGGGATCCTGCGAGCGGGTGTTGCGGGCAAAGGTCCAGACATCGGTGACCGCCGTCACGTGGTTGGGATCGCCCTCGACGACCTCTCCGGCGGCGTCGCGCGTGACATTGACCTGATCGGAAACGAACTTCACCGTCACCACCGCGGTCCTGCCATCCATCCGGGCATCGACGATCTCCGCCGATCGGATGCCGACGAGGCTGGTTTCGAGCGTGCGTTTGGCCTGCTGGCGCTGGCCAATCTCGCCGGCGAAATTATCATAGACCTCGTCCGACAGCAGCGGTCGCAGGGCCGTGGTGTCGCCTTGGGCGAAGGCGGCGACGACGATTTCGAACGCGGCGCGGGCGCCGGAGGCGAAACTGCGCGGGTCGAAGGACGAATCGGCAACCTTGATCTGGGTCAACACCGCTTCGAGCGACGGCTCGCCGGCCGCCGGCGGCGCGCCCGGGTCCGGCAAGCGCGTTACACTGTTGGAGATCTCGCCCCGGCCCGGCAGCGCCTCGGGCGGGCGGGCGCGCCAGCGCTCCGGCTTTTCCTCGCCGGTGCGCCGGCCCAGCACGCCGCGCAGGCGAAGGATCAGGAACGCCGCCACCATGGCGAAGAATATAATGTCCAAGAAGGCGAGGTCGCCCATCCGCGTATCCGTCTCGAAGCCGCTTGGTCTAGTGTAGACCGCGCCCCGGTGCGTCGTCGGTCATTCAAAACATAGACCCTGACGGGGCGCTAGGCAAGGCAGCGGAATCTGACACCTTTTTGTAGGGGCGGGTCTTGAGACCCGCCTGCGCGGGCCGGTTTCAAACCGGCCCCTACAAAAGACAGGATCCGGTCACCGTGGCTCAAGGCGTGGTGATATTGGTATTACTTGCCGATGCCTTGGCGAGCCGCAAATCTTAAGGGTGTCGCCGCATGCTGTTGATCCGCCACGGCCAATCCGAGTTCAACGCGGCCTTTTCGGAAACCCGGGTCGATCCCGGCATCCCCGACCCTGGGCTCACGGCCGAAGGCCGCCGCCAGGCCGCGCAGGTGGCCGCGGGCTTGCGCGAGACCGCCATCCGCCGGCTCATTACCAGCCCCTATACCCGGGCGCTCGAAACCGCAACCATCATCGCCGACGCGCTCGGGCTGGCGGTCGGCGTCGAACCGCTGATCCGCGAGCGCGCCGCCTTCATCTGCGATATCGGCGCCTCGCCGGCCGAACTCAAGCGGCGCTTCCCGCGCTTCGACTTCGGCCATCTGGCGGACCCGTGGTGGCACGACCAGCTTGCCGCAGGCGCCCCCGAAAGCGAGGCGGCGCTGATCGCCCGCTGCCAGGCCTTCCGGGTGCAGATGGCAGGCGCAGCGGATTTGCCGCGGGTCGGGGTTATCACGCATTGGGGGTTCATCCGCGCGCTCACCGGTCGGCCGGTGCCGAACGGAGAAATCGTGCCGTTCGATCCCACCGCCTAGCGACCCGCGCGGCCGCGACCGACGGCGCGCCGGCCGTTGCCCGGCCGGCGGTTCCGTGCTACTTCCGGCTCGGATCCGACCATCCCCCGGGAGCAACCGCGATGTCCGAGCCCGATTCCACCGCGCCGGCCGCTCCCAGCGCCTCGACCGGAGCCGCCAGCGCGGCGCCCGCCGGCGAGCCGATGCTGACCGTCAACGGACAATACATCAAGGACTTCTCGTTCGAGAGTCCGCACGCGCCCGCGGTCTTCGCCAACCCCGCCGCTCCGCCCCAGGTCCAGGTCGGGGTCGATGTCGGCGCCCGTCAGATCGGCGAGCGCGTTTACGAAGTGACGCTGTCGATCAATGCCGAAGCCAAGGCCGCCGAACAGGCGGTGTTCGTGGTCGAAATCGCCTATGCCGGGCTGTTCTCCATACCCGCACTGCCGCCCGAGCAGTTGCGGCCGTTGCTGCTGATCGAATGCCCGCGGCTGCTCTTCCCCTTCGCGCGGGCGATCATCGCCGATGCCACGCGCGACGGCGGTTTCCCGCCGCTGATGATCCAGCCGATCGACTTCGCCGAGCTTTATCGCCGCCAAGCCGCGGCGCAGGCGCCGTCGAGCCCGATCAGCGCCTCGGTCTGACCCCGCCGGCGCTCAACTCGTCCAGATCGGGTCCTTGAGCTTGGCCACCAACCCCGCATGCGCCGCGCGCTCCTCGGCCGAGACCGCATGCGCGCGCGGCGGACGGGGCAGGCCGGCGCCGATCGCGAGCCGGTCGGCCGCGGCGGGGCGCGCCGCCAGATCCATGGCCGCTTGGCGGCCGCCGACCAGCTCGAGATAGATCGCCGCCAACAGCTGGGCATCGATCAGGGCGCCATGCCACCGGCGCGCCGAGGCATCGATGTTGAAGCGCGCGCACAGCGCGTCGAGCGAGGCCGGCGCCCCGGGGAACTTGCGGCGCGCGAGCTGGACCGTGTCGATGACGCGGGCGGGATCGAGGGGCGCGAATCCGGCCTTGGCAAGCTCGGCGTTGATGAAATTCAGGTCGAATTCGGCATTGTGGATGACCAGGCGCGAATCGCCGGTGAAGGCCAGGAACTCGCCGGCCACCTCCGCGAAGCTCGGCTGGTCCGCGAGGAACGCCGCGCTCAGGCCGTGGATCGCCGCCGCCGCCTCGGGCATGTCGCGCCTGGGGTTGACGTAGCGCTGGAAGGAATTGCCGGTCGGCAGGTGGTTGACGAGCTCGAGGCAGGCGATCTCGACCACGCGATGGCCTTGCTCGGGATCGAGGCCGGTGGTTTCGGTGTCGAGCACGATCTCGCGCATGCCTGCGCCCTCAACCGCGGCAATACCCCGGCCGCCACGCCCGGCCGCGCCGCTTGATGACACAGCGCAACGCGGCCCGCAAGGCGCGCAGGGCGGCGCGCTTGCTCAACCCCGTCATGACCACGAAATCCGCCTGCCGCCGCTTGAGCCGATCCGCCATCTGGCGCTCGCGGATGCGCTCGAGCCGCGCCACGCTCATGCCGGCGCGGCGGAGCGCGCGCTGGGCCTGCAGGAAGGCCGGCGCGCTGACCACCACGACCGCGTCATAGTCGCGCTCGCGCCCGGTCTCGAACAGGAGCGGGACATCGAGCGCCACGACCCGCTGGCGCCGGCGGGCGCGGCGGACAAGAAACTGCTCGCCGCTCCGGCGCACCAGTGGGTGAACGATGGCCTCGAGTCGGGCCAGCGCCTGGGCATCCCCGAACACAAGCTGGCCGAGCTTGTGCCGATCGACGGCGCCGGCGACGACCGCCCCCGGGAACGCGCGCGCGATCGCCGGCACGGCCGCGCCGCCGCGCGCCAAGGCATGATGGACCGCCCCATCGGCATCATGGACGCCGACCCCGAGCCGGCGCAGGAACTTCGCGGCGGTGCTTTTGCCCATGCCGATCGAGCCCGTAAGACCGAGGATGCGCATCGCCGCAGCGCCAAGCTCAGGCGCCAAGGCCCGCCGCGACGTGGGCGCGCAGCGCCGGCGTCACCTGCGGGTCGACGCCGAACCAGGCGCGGAAGCCTGGCCGGCCCTGGTGCAGCAACATGCCGAGACCGTCGACGACCGTGTTGCCCCGCGCCTGCGCGGCTTTGATGAGCGGCGTCGCGAGCGGGACATAGACGATGTCGTTGACCACCGCCTGGCGTGGCAGGCGGGCCAAGTCGAGGTCGAGCGGCACTTGCCCCGACATGCCCTGGGTGGTGGTGTTCACCACAAGCACGGCGTCGGCCAGCGCCTCGGCGCGGGTCTCCCAGCCGCGGACCGCGATCGGCCCGCCGAGGTCGCGGGCGAGCTTCTCGGCCCGCGCGGGCGTCCGGTTGACCAGCCTGATCTCCGCCACGCCGGCATCGATGAGCGCCACCACGACCGCGCGCGCGGCTCCGCCGGCGCCGATCACCGTGGCCGGACCGTCGGCCGCCTTCCAGGCCGGCGCCCCGGCGCGCAAATTTTCGATGAAGCCGTAGGCGTCGGTGTTGCTGCCCGACAGCGTTCCATCGAGCTCGACGACGACGGTGTTGATGGCGCCGATCCGGCGCGCATTGTCGTCGACGCGATCGACGAGGCCGAGCGCCGCCTCCTTGTGCGGCACGGTCAGGTTGGCGCCGGCGAATCCGAGCCACGGCAGCGCGGTGAGCGCGCGCGCGAGGTTCTGCGCGCGCACGTCCAGCTTGACATAGGCGCCATCGACGTCATAGCGGGCCAGCCAGTAGCCATGCAGTCGGGGCGAGCGGGAGTGCGCGATCGGCCATCCCATTACTCCGGCAAGCCTGGCGCCCGCTACGGCCATGGCCTATTCGGGCGCCAGCCCGTGGCCGCGCAAGAAGGCCAAGAGCGGCAACAGCGGCAGGCCGAGCACGGTGAAATAGTCGCCCTCGATGCGCGCGAACAGCTGCGCGCCCAGGCCCTCGAGCTGGTAGGCGCCGACGGCGCCGAGCGCCGCCTCGCCGGCCGTATCGAGGTACCGCTCGATGAAGCCGGGCGTGAGCGGCCGCACGCTCAGGCGCACGACCCCCACATGATGCCAGATCCGCGCCCCATCGCGGACCGCCACCGCGGCGCCGATCAAGCGATGGGTCTTTCCCGACAGGGCCGCAAGCTGCGCCGCCGCCGCGGCGCGGGTTTCCGGCTTGTCGAACCAGATGCCGTCCAAGTCCAGGATTTGGTCGGCGCCGATCACCAACCCGCCTTGGTGCCGGCGGCTGGTGCGGGTCGCCTTGAGTTCGGCGAGAGCCTCGGCCACGGCGTCGGCCGTGCTGCCTTCGGCCTTCATGGCCCGCTTGATCTCGGCTTCATCGATGTGGGCCGGGTCGGCCACCGCCTCGACGCCGGCGTTCCCCAGCAGGGCCAAGCGAACGCGGCTCGAGGACGCCAGTACGATCCGCATGGCGCCCTGCGGCGTGGCGTACGGCATCCGGGATGTGCCGGCTTCGATCTCTTCACGTCGGGTCACGGCGCGGCTTTCGGGCGGCGCTCGGCGTAAAGTTGCATGATCGCCGCCGCCGTCTCTTCGATCGAGCGCCGCGAGACGTCGAGAACCGGCCAGCCGCACTCGGTGAACAGCCTGCGCGCCATGAGCACTTCGGCCTTGACGGCCTCGTTATCGACATATTCGGTGTGCCGGTGCTCCTTGAAGACGTCGAGGCGGCCGCGGCGGACCTGGACAAGGGTCGCCGGATCGGCGGTCAAGCCGACGATCAACGGCCCCTTGAGGGAGTCGAGCTCCGCCGGCAGTGGAGTATCGGGCACGATCGGCACATTCGCCGCCTTGATGCCGCGATTGGCAAGATAGATGCAGGTCGGCGTCTTGGAGGTGCGCGACACGCCGACCAGGACGAGGTCCGCGGATTCAAGGTCGTGAGGCGACTGTCCATCGTCGTGCGCGACGACGAAGTTGATCGCCTCGATGCGCGCGAAGTACTCGGCATCGAGCGCGTGCTGGCGGCCGGGCAGGTGGCGCATGCGAGCATTCAAGAACGAGCCGAGCGCGCCCATGACCGGATCGAGAACCGGGATGCAGGGCACAGCGTGCCGCCGGCAGCCGGCGACCAGCAGATCCCGCAATTTCTGATCGACGAGGGTGAACAGCACCAAGCCCGGATTGGCGGCAACCGCGGCCAGAATCTTGTCGAGCTGCCGCTCGGTGCGGACCATCGACCACATGTGCTCGATCGGTTCTACGTCCTCGAATTGGACAAGGCAGGCGCGAACCACCGCGTTGATGGTCTCACCGGTCGCATCCGAGACCAGATGCAGGTGAAACGTCTTCATCCACAGCGTCCACGGGACAAGGTTGGAAAACCGGGTACAAGGGGATGATTATCCACCGGCAGCGCGATTCGCTCCCCGGTGCCAGAATTACCGCTCTCAACCCAACGTGGCTTGAGCCCTTTTGCCCACGGCATGTGAGTTGCACACAACGACCCCAGCCCATGCACCCGTTTCCGTCTTTCCCCGTTCTTCATATCCCCAACCGAAGCGCCGGCTTCATCTTGCGTGCCACCAACTCTTCCCATACTTGAACACAAAGGAGGCGAAGCCCGTCGCCCGCCGACGGATTTTCGTCGCCAATCTCCATAAACGCCGGAATCCTCTCTGCCCACAGCCATCTACCTCATCAACATCCTTAAAGACTCAATATCATAAAGTTAGGAGTAGTATGAGAGCGGATTGTTGGGCGCAAGGATTTACGCGGTAGGGATCGAGCTTGCCATCCCCCGATCGGCTCACTCAGGCCAAGTCGCTGGTTCGTGCGCTGCATGGCGAAACCCAGGCGCGACCGACTTTCTGGTTCATGCGCCAAGCCGGGCGTTACCTGCCGGAATATCGTGCGACGCGGGGCAAGGCACGCGATTTCATATCCCTTTGCCTGACCCCGGAGCTCGCTGCCGAGATCACGCTGCAGCCGGTCCGTCGGTTCGCCATGGATGCGGCGATCCTGTTCTCCGACATTCTCATGATCCCCTACGGCCTGGGTCAGAAGCTCGAATTCCGCGACAACGAAGGGCCGATTCTCGAGCCAGTCGGCGACGGAGCCGCGATCCAACGCCTGGAGGCCAGTGTCAGTGGCCTGATGGATCGTCTCGCACCGGTCGTCGAGACGACCCGCCTGGTGGCGGCAAGGCTCCCCCTCGATACGGCCCTTATCGGCTTTGCCGGGGCGCCATGGACGGTGGCGACCTATATGGTCGAGGGCTGCAGCAGTCGCGACTTTGCGATCGTCCGCCGGCTTGCCTATAGCGATCCGGCAACCTTCGAGCGCTTGATCGAGGTCTTGATCGAGGCGACGGCACGCTACCTCGACGCCCAGATCGCAGCCGGCGCTGAGGCGATCCAACTGTTCGACACCTGGGCGGGCGTGCTGCCGGATGGCGAATTTCGGCGCTGGTGCGTCGAGCCGGTCCGAGCCCTGGTGACGCGCGTGAGCAAAGATCACCCCGCGGTCCCGATCATCGGCTTTCCGCGCGGCGCGGGCTTTCAGTATCGTGAGTTCGGCGTCCTGACGGGGGTCGATGCGCTCAGCCTCGACCCAACGGTTCCGGTTGAATGGGCGGCCGCGGTGCTGCAACCGCGCATGCCCGTTCAAGGCAACCTCGATCCCCTGGTGTTAGCGGTCGGCGGCCGGCCTCTCGAGCAGGAAGCGACGCGGATCCTGGCGGCGCTCGGCAAAGGACCCTTCGTCTTCAATCTCGGCCACGGCATCCGGCCGGAAACCCCGCCCGAGAATGTTGCCCATCTGTGCGAGATCATCCGCAAATGGCGGACCTGAACGGTGCGGCCGCGAGGCGAGCGGAAAAACTGGCGGTCGTGCTGCTGGGCCTCGGCGGCCCGGATCGGCCGCAAGCGGTGCGCCCGTTCCTGTTCAACCTGTTCAACGATCCGGCGATCATACCGGCACCGAGGCCGATTCGCTACCTGCTGGCGAAATGGCTCGCCGCGCGACGGGCGCCAGTCGCGACCGCAATCTACGCTCGGCTCGGGGGCGGCTCTCCCTTGCTCGCCAATACACGGGCCCAAGCCGAAGCGCTGCGCCGGGCGCTTGCCGATCGGCAGCCGGCGGACGGGCGGGAAATTGCTATCTTCGTCGCCATGCGCTACTGGCATCCCTTCAGCGAGGAGGTGGCGCTGGCGGTCAAGGCGTTCGCGCCTGGCGAGGTCGTCGTGCTAGCGCTCTATCCGCAGTTTTCGACCACTACCACCGGCTCGGCCTATACGGCGTGGATGCGGGCCGCCGGCCAGGCGGGGCTGCATGCCCCCACGCGCGCGCCATGCTGTTGGCCGCTCGCGGCCGGCTTGGTGGCGGCAATGGCCGACTTGATCCGCCCGGCCTACGCACGGGCCGCCGGGCGGGGCCGGCCACGCGTCCTGTTCTCGGCCCACGGTCTGCCCGAACGGATCGTCGCCGCCGGCGATCCCTACCAGTGGCAGGTCGAGCGCACGGCCGCGGCGGTCGCCGCGGCGCTCGGGCATGACCTCGACTGGGTCGTGTGCTACCAGAGCCGCGTCGGGCCGTTGGCCTGGATCGGACCCACGACCGCGGACGAGATCGCGCGCGCCGGGGCCGTCGGCCTGCCGGTCGTGGTGGTGCCGATCGCCTTCGTCTCCGAGCATTCCGAGACGCTGGTCGAGCTCGACATCGAGTACCGCGCCCACGCTGCGGCGCGTGGCGTGCCGCATTACGAGCGCGTGCCGGCGGTGGCGACGCATCGGGCGTTCATCGACGGGCTGGCGGACCTGGTTGCGCGCGCGCTGGGCGAGCCGCCGGCGCTCGGTGCGTGCGGCGCGCGCCTGTGCCCGGCGGAGTACCGGCGCTGCCCGGCGGGCGGCGCCCCGGCGGAGATGGAGATCCGATGATCGCGCTCCTCGCCGCGTGGCACCCGTGGATCAAGGCCGTGCACGTCATCGCCGGGATCGCCTGGATGGCGGGGCTGCTCTACCTGCCGCGACTGTTCGTCTACCACTGCGGGGCCAAGCCGGGCTCGGAGTTGTCGGAGACCCTCAAGGTCATGGAGCGCCGGCTGCTGCGCGCGATCATGAACCCGGCGATGATCGCGGTGTGGATTTTGGGCGGGCTGATGTTGTTCATCCAGGACTGGTCGCAGGGCTGGCTTCACGCCAAGCTGGTGCTGGTCGTCGCCATGACCTGGGCCCACCACGCCTTCGCCCGCTGGCGCCAGGACTTCGCCGCCGACCGCAACCGGCGGCCGCAGCGCTTCTATCGCTTCGCCAACGAAGTGCCGGCCGTCCTGATGATCGGCATCGTCGTCCTGGTCATCGTCAAGCCGTTCTGAGCGGCCGTGGGCGCGCTCCGACACCGCGCTTTAGGATCGCTGTTGACTCGGTCGGGGAGAGTTCGGTAAGAATAGAAGCACCGCCCGCCAAGAGGCGACCGTACACGGCTGGGCCGGTGTCCACGGTCCGCCGGCTAGCCCCCCGGGAAATACCGTTACGTCCTAGGCCCGTCAGGGGCTGGCCCAAGATAACTACAAGGCCGGCGGGTTGATAAGACGCCGGTTCGGCCGCTCCCACCCCCGCCCTGGCGCGCCCCGCCCTGGCGCAATCGCAAGGAAACCCCGCGGTCCGGGTTCTTGCGCCATCCCGATCCCAAAACCCCGCGTATACGCCCCGCGCAACCGACCCCTCAAGAGCCCCCATGAATCTCCAGGAACTCAAGCGCAAGTCCCCGGCCGACCTCTTGGCCTATGCCGAGCAGCTCGCGGTCGACAACGCCTCGGCGCTGCGCAAGCAGGACATGATGTTCGCGATCTTGAAGCAGCTCGCCGAGAACGACATGGCGATCTACGGCGACGGCGTGCTGGAGATCCTGCCTGACGGGTTCGGCTTCGTGCGCAGCCCGGAATCGAACTATCTGCCGGGGCCCGACGACATCTATGTGAGCCCGTCCCATATCCGTCGCTACGGCATGCGCACCGGCGACACGGTCGAGGGCCAGATCCGCGCGCCTAAGGACGGCGAGCGCTATTTCGGCTTGACCCAGGTGCGGACGATCAATTTTGACCAGCCGGAGAGCGCCCGCCACCGCGTCAATTTCGAGGATCTGACCCCGCTCTATCCCGAACAGCGCTTGCGTCTCGAGATCGAGGGCGAGGCGCCTAAGGCGGTCGTCAAGGAGGAAGCGGTGCCCCGGGTCCCGGCCGCGGCCGAGGAAGGCCCCCGGCGCGGCGCGGCCATGAAGCTCGCGCTCACGCGGCGCGACAATCACCCCGCCAAGAAGGATATCACCTGCCGGATCGTCGATTTGATCGCTCCCCAGGGCAAGGGCCAGCGCGCCCTCATCGTCGCCCCGCCGCGCACTGGCAAGACGGTGATGCTGCAGAACATCGCCCATTCGATCGCCACCAACCACGAGGATGTCTACCTCATCGTGCTGCTCATCGACGAGCGGCCCGAGGAAGTCACCGACATGATCCGCTCGGTCAAGGGCGAGGTGATTTCCTCGACCTTCGACGAGCCGGCGAGCCGCCATGTCCAGGTGGCGGAGATGGTGATCGAGAAGGCGAAGCGCCTGGTCGAGCACAAGCGCGACGTGGTCATCCTGCTCGACTCGATCACCCGGCTCGCGCGCGCCTACAATACCGTCGTGCCGAGCTCGGGCAAGGTGCTGACCGGCGGCGTCGACGCCAATGCCCTCCAGCGTCCCAAGCGCTTCTTCGGGGCGGCGCGCAACATCGAGGAAGGCGGCAGCCTCACCATCATCGCTACCGCGCTCGTCGACACCGGCTCGCGCATGGACGAGGTGATCTTCGAGGAGTTCAAGGGCACCGGCAATTCCGAGATCATTCTCGATCGCAAGCTCTCGGACAAGCGCACTTTCCCCTCGATCGACATCACCAAGTCCGGCACCCGCAAGGAAGAGCTGCTGGTCGACAAGGGCGTGTTGGCGAAAATGTGGGTGCTGCGGCGCATCTTGATGCCGATGGGCGTGGTCGACGGGATGGAGTTCCTGATCGAGAAGCTCAAGCACTCCAAGGCCAACGCCGACTTCTTCCAGGCGATGAACACCTGAGACGCAGACCACCGGTATCCTCCCCGTAGGGGCGGGTTTATAACCCGCCCGCCCCCCTTGGGCGGATCGAAACGGGCGGGTTATAAACCCG
>JBQTIU010000099.1:0-4412 GCA_052387815.1 Pseudomonadota bacterium | reverse complement strand
GTCCCGCAGCTTGTATTTCAGCACCTTGCCGAGCGCGCTCGTGGGCAGGGAGTCGATGACCACGATATCGCGCGGCCACTTGTAGCGGGCGATCCGCCCGTCGAACAGGCGCATGACCTCCTCCGGCTCCAGGCGGGCGCCCGGCTTGGGCACGATCACGGCGACCGGGACCTCGCCCCACCGCGCATCCGCTCGCGCCACCACCGCCGCGGCGGCGATCGCCGGATGGCCGGCGAGGACCGCCTCGACCTCGGCCGGATAGATGTTCTCGCCGCCCGAGATGATGACGTCGGTCTTGCGGTCGTCGATGTAATAGAACCCTTGCCGGTCGCGATGGCCGACATCCCCGGTGTGGAACCACCCGCCGGACAGAGCCGCCGCCGTGGCCTCGGGATCGCGCCAATATTCCGACATCAGGTTGGGCCCGCGCACCAGGATCTCGCCGCGCTCGCCGGGGCCCACCTCGCGGCCATCGTCGTCGACGACCTTGAGCTCGCAGTGCAGCGCCGGCTTGCCGCACGAGCCCACCTTGCCGAACGCGTCCTCGCGCGGCAGCACGGTGGCGATCGGCGCGGTCTCGGTGGCGCCGTAGACCTGGGTCACGGCGACGCCGCGCCGCTGGAAGGCGTCGATCAGCGCCGCGGGCACGACCTGCGAGCCGGCGCTCACCTGGCGCAGGCTGCCAAGGTCGGTCGTCTCCCAGAGGGGATGCTCGCTCATCGCTTTCATCACCGCCGGCACCATCACCATGAGGGTGATCCGCAGGCCCGCGATGGTCTCGAGCGCCGCCTGGGGATCGAAGCGGGCGTGGAGGACCACTCGCGCGCCGGCATGCAAGGCCGGCAGGGTCTGGATATTGAGCCCGCCGACGTGGAACATCGGCAAGCACGTCAGCACGCGGTCGGCGCTGGTCAGCTCGTGGCCGATGGTGCTGTTGATCGCGTTCCAAAACACGGCGCTCTGCGTGAGCACCGCGCCCTTGGGCCGGCCGGTCGTCCCCGAGGTATAGACCAGCAGCAGCGGCGCGTCGTAGCCGACCCCCGCGGTGCGGTCCGCCCCGCTCGCGCCGGCAAGGTCGCCCGCATAGTCGAGCCATCCCGCGCCACCGTCTTCGAGCGCCGCCAGCAGGCAGCCGGGGAGCCGCTCGCGGAAGCGCTCGAGCTGCGGCACGAAGGGGCCCGCGGCAACGATCAGGCGCGGCTGGGCGTGTTGCAGGATATGAAGGTACTCCGGCCGGGCGAGCCGCCAGTTGAGCGGCACCACCATCGCCCCCAGCCGGGCGCAGGCGAATACGAGCTCGAGGTATTCGGGCCGGTTCAGCGCCAGGTAGGCGACGCGGTCGTCGCGCCCGATCCCGGCGTGCTTGAGGAAGCGGGCCGTGCGCCGGACGCGCTCGAAGAGCTCGGCATAGCTGATCTCCCGACCCTCGAAACCGATCGCCACCTTGGACGGCGAGAGGTCGGCACGGCGCTCGATCCAGCTCGACAAATCCATCCCGCCCACGCCCCCCAGCCGGGTCAGTCGTCGCTCTCGTCCGGCTCGTACAGCGTCTCGCGGCCGAGCCGGTCGAGGCACAGCTCGGCCGTCCACGGCAGCATCAGCGAGCCGCAGCGCGAATCGCGGTAGAGCCGCTCGAGCGGCAGCGATTTCAGCATCGATTGGCCGCCGCAGGTGCGGATGGCAAGCCCGCAGATCGCGTTCGCGTGCTCCATGATCGTGTACTGCGCCGCATAGCAGCGCAGCCGTTCCTGTTTCGAGGGATCGGGCTTGGCCTCGGAGATCGTGCGCAGGAACAGCGCGCGGGTCTGCTCGAGCTTGATGAACATCTCCGCGACCCCGATCTGCTTGGTCGGATACATGCGGCGCTTGACCGGCGGCTGGCCCTCGACTTCGCCGCGCAGGTACTTGAGCGTGAAGTCGTAGGCCGCCTGGGCGATGCCCATGTAGGTCGGCGCCAGGGTGAGGAACATGTGCGGCCAGCTGGTCGCGGCGCGGTGATAGAGCCCGCGCGGCATGAGCTGGGCGGACTCGGGCACGAACACGTCCTTGAGGATGAGCGTGCGCGAGACGGTCGCGCGCATGCCGAGCGGATCCCAGTCGCCGGTGATGGCGAGGCCCTCGGTGTTGGCCGGCACGCCGATATAGAGCGTGTCGCGCAGCGAGCGGTCCGGCTTGTCCTCGGTGCACAGCACGCCGTAGTAATCCGCCGCGCCCGACAGCGAGGCGAATATCTTCCTGCCGTTGATCAACCACCCGCCCTCGACCTTGGCGGCCAGCGTGCCGAACGGCGCCCGGCCGGCCGCCGCCGCGCTGCCCTCCGAAAAGGGCTGGGCGTAGATCGCGCCGTCGCGGACCATGCGCCGGAAATGCTCGCTCCGCAGCGCTTCGAGTTCGCCGCGCTCGCCTTGGGTCATCTCGAGCTGGTCGGCGATTGGCCCGGTCCACAGGCTCGAGCAGGCGTGCATGTTGAAGCTGAGCGCCGTCGACCCGCACCAGCGGCCGAGCTCGGCCGAGACCAGGCAATAGGTCTCGAAATCGGCGCCGAAGCCGCCATAGGCTTCCGGCACGCACAGCCCGAGCAATCCGTGGGCGCGCAAATCGGCGAAATTCTCGAACGGGAAGCTCGCCGCGCGATCGTAGCGCTCGGCGCGCGCCAGGAATTTCTCCCGCCCGAGCCGCGCCGCCAGCGTCACGAGCTCCGCCTGCTTCGCCTTAGGCTGCGCGCGCGACGGGCCGCGGATGATGGACGCCATGACCGGTCTCCCTTCGCTCCCACCGGAAGGCCCGACATGATACTCCCTTCCGCCGCCGGACACGATTTCGCGCCGTCATCCCGCACGCCACCCGCCCGCAACGAACGGTTGTGGCTTGCCGCCCCCGGCCCGCGAGACCCGCCGGTCTGGGCGCGCGCCGCCTCAGGCGGCGCGGACCGCCACTTCCATGCGCCCGATGCGCTCGACCTCGACCGTCATCACGTCGCCGGGCTTGACCGGACCGACGCCGGCCGGCGTGCCGGTCATGATGATGTCGCCGGGATAGAGCGTGTAGAAGCTCGAGGCGAATTCGATCAGGCGCTCGACATCGTAGTCGAGATGCCGGGTGTTCGATTTCTGCCGGGTCTGGCCGTTGACCTTGAGCTCGAAATCGAGCGCGTTGGGATCGGCGATCTCGTCGGCCGTCACCAGCCAGGGCCCGAGCACCGCGTAGGTGTCGATCGACTTGCGGAAGCTCGGCAGTTCCGGTCCGCGCACCGTCATGTCGAGGCCGATCGCGTAGCCGGCCACGTGGCCGAGCGCCTCGGCCTTCGGGATATTGTTGCCCTGGCGGCCGATCACCACCGCGAGCTCGGCCTCGTGGTCGTTGCGCCGGTCGATGAACCGCAATGCCACCCCTTCGCCGGGACCGACCAGCGCACTCGACGCCTTCAAGAACAGTCCCCAGTCGCCGATGGTCTTGATCTCGCGGCCATGGGCGATGCCGGGGTCCTTCTTCGACTCCTCGATGTGGTCCTTGTAGTTGATCGGCGCGCCGATGATCTTGGTCGGATTGGCGACCGGGCTCTTGAGCCTCACGCCGGCGAGCGGCCGGGCGGGCGCGCCGGCGGCGAGCTTCTCGATCCGATCGCCGAGCCGCGGCAGATTGGCGATCAACAGATCGCCGCGCGGCAGCGGCCAGCGCGCGGCCGGCAATTCGTCGAGCGCGGCGGACACATCGTGGACTCGATCGCCCCGCACCAGCCCGAGCCGGTCGTCGTCGAAACGACATAGGCGCATTCCAGCTCTCCTCCTTATCCCGGCCGTGTCCCCGTCGCGGCCCACCGGCCGGCCCCGCGGTCATCGGAACAGCATCTCGGGCAGCCAGGTCGCCAGCGGCGGATAGACGAACACCAAGAGCAGCATGGCGAGCCCGAACAGCACGTAAGGCATGGCCGAGTCGATCACCTGGCGCATGGTGATGGTCGGCGGCGCCACTCCCTTCATGGTGAAGAGTAGCAGCCCGAAGGGCGGCGTCAACAACCCGAGCTGCATGCAGATCAAGAACATGACGCCGAACCAGATCGGGTCGACCTGCATGATCTGTATGAGCGGCATGAAGAACGGCAGGGTGATCAGCATCATGCTGACCTGGTCGATGAAGAATCCGAGGATCAGCAGGATACCCATCATGCCGAGCACGATGACGAAGGTCGGCAGCTTGTAGCCGAGCACCCACTCGAGCGCGCCCGATGTCGCGCCGGAGAACGCGAGAATCTGGGCGAACGTCGTTGCGCCGGCGATGATGAAGAGGATCGCCCCGGTGATGGCGACGGTGCCCTTGAACGACTGGATCAGGCTCTTCAGGCTGAGCGAGCGGTAGGCGGCGCAGACGAGGATCGTCGCCGCCGCGCCGAGTGCGGCCGATTCGGTCGGCGT
>JBQTIU010000098.1:0-3468 GCA_052387815.1 Pseudomonadota bacterium | reverse complement strand
CTCGAGTACGTGGACTGGGCCGATCCGATCCTGGCCGAGCCGCTCCGGATCGAAGGGGGGCGAGCGATCATCGGGCAAGCCCCGGGGCATGGCATGGTCTGGAACGAAGACGCGGTGGCTCGATTCCAGATCGCCTAGTCCGGCCTCTCCGTTCGAGTACTCGACCGCCGCGCTCGATCCGGTCGAGAATCCTTGCGCGCCGATCGCGCGGGCGTTTTCCCCGGCCTAGACGCATCGTAGCCTCGGGCGGCACGAATGCGCCCTTGTCCGAACCGCGAGGGCCTGCAACACTGCCGCCACGATATGCGCCACCGTCAGGCGCCTTAAGGCGGAACCCGACCGGCCGGGGAACGGCCCGAAACTCGGAACGGACAAGCATGAACGATGAGAGAAACGCCACGGCCGTCGGCAGCTTCGACTACGTCATCGTCGGTGCCGGTTCTGCCGGCTGCGTGCTCGCCAACCGGTTGAGCGCCGACCCGTCGGTCCAGGTCCTCATCATCGAGGCCGGTGGAAACGACGATTATTTCTGGATTCACGTGCCGATCGGCTACCTCTTCACCATGAACAACCCGCGCACCGACTGGTGCTTTAGGACCGAGCCCGAGCAAGGGCTGAACGGGCGTGCCCTCGACTATCCGCGCGGCAAGGTCCTCGGTGGCTGCTCGTCGATCAACGGCATGATCTACATGCGCGGCCAAGCGCGGGACTATGACCACTGGCGCCAGCTCGGCAATGTCGGCTGGTCGTGGGAGGACGTGCTCCCCTATTTCCGGCGTTCCGAGGACCAGGGGCGCGGGAGCGACGTGTTCCATGGTGTGGGCGGCGAGTGGCGCGTCGAGGATATGCGCCTGTCTTGGGAGATTCTGGACGCCTTCCGCGAGGCGGCCGCCGAGGTCGGCATCCCCAAGACCGACGACTTCAATCGCGGCGACAACGAAGGCTGCGGTTACTTCCAAGTCAACCAGAAGCGCGGCGTCCGGTTGACGACCGCCAAGGCCTTCCTGCGACCGGCGATCGGTCGCCCCAATCTCGAGGTGGTGACGCGCTCGCAGGCCAAGCGCATCCGCCTCGATGGCCGCCGCGCGATCGGGGTCGATTTCTGGCACGGCGACCGGCCGAGCCATGCCGAGGCCCGCGGCGAGGTGATCCTCGCCGCCGGCGCCGTCGGTTCGCCGCACCTCCTCCAGCTCTCCGGCATCGGAGCGGGCGAGCTGCTCGCGGAACGCGGCATTGCGGTGCGCCACGACCTCCCCGGGGTCGGCGAGAATCTGCAGGACCACCTGCAGATCCGCATGGCGTTCAGGGTCAGCAACACGCGCACGCTGAATGAGCGCGCCAACCGTCTCCTCGGCCGGATCGGCATGGGAGTCGAGTACGTCCTGCTTCGGCGCGGCCCCTTGACCATGGCGCCGAGCCAACTCGGCTGCTTCGCCAAGAGCGATCCCGCGCGCGAGACCCCGAACCTCGAGTATCACGTCCAGCCGCTGAGCCTCGACCGGTTCGGCGAGCCGCTGCATCCCTTTCCCGCCTTCACCGCCTCGGTCTGCAACCTTGGGCCGGCGAGCCGCGGCTGGGTCCGCATCAAGGGCCCGGACCCGCGCGCGCACCCGGCGATCAAGCCGAACTACCTTGCGGCGCCCGAGGACCGGCGGGTCGCGGCCGATGCGATGCGGCTTACCCGACGCATCTGCGCGGCCAACGCGCTCTCCCGTTTCACGCCCGAAGAGTTCAGGCCGGGCCCGCACGTCCGGTCCGACGAGGATCTCGTGCGCGCGGCCGGCGATATCGGCACGACCATTTTTCATTCCGTCGGCACCTGCAAGATGGGAAAGGACGCCATGGCCGTCGTCGACGACCGGCTCGGCGTCCGCGGCATCGGCGGGCTGCGCGTGGTCGACGCCTCCATCATGCCCACGATCACCTCCGGCAACACCAACGCGCCGACCATCATGATCGCCGAGAAGGCGGCCGACATGATCCGCGAGGATCGTAGAGCTCCTCCGCGGGCGCTTTAAGGCATCGTTCCGCGCCATAAAGGCCCGGTTGAATCGCGGACGGCCTGCCTTCGCCGAAGCTCCGGCGGGCAGCCTTCGCCGATCGAGGACTTCGGTCAACTGGCTCGCCAGCCGAAGCCAATGGCTTCGGCCGGCGGAGGGAGGGGAACGGCGGGCCAACGTTCTCCGCATCGTGCGACAATTCAAACGCCATCCCTCCAACGTCGGAAAGCCGCCGTCCGGTGAAATAACCGAGCGGACACTTCGTTTCGCCAATGGATGAAACAAAATCGGGGCCTCTCCAGGTCGGTTTCGATCGCCGCATCAAGCTCGAATCCCACGGCAGTAAGATCACCTCGGATGCGGGCCTGCTCGTCTATAGCGAACTGGCTCACGTCCTCGCATGGATCCGTGTGGCTGGACTAATCCTGACGGTGGCGCACCAAGATAGTCGGCCGCCTGCGGGGGTCGATTGGAAATCCTCGGCAAGAAGGGGTAATGTTCGTGGGGCAGGTCCGTAGGGCAATCCGTCACGGGGGGAGTTCTGCCGGTGGTGCGCGTCGGATTCGCCTCCAGCATTCGTGGTGTCGGCATGTGCGGAAGGGTCGCCTGCGGCCTCGGCGGAAGGTGCGTTGCCGTGGCGGTCCACTATTTACTCTACGATCTGCGCCGTCTGGTCGCCTGTGCGTTGATCACCGTCCTGGCGGTCGCTGGGGTGCGAGTGGCGGCCGCCGACTCGTACACCGGGCCGATTATCGACGCCCACGGCCACATCGGCGGCTCCTTCGACACCGACGTTTTGGACCGCGTCACCAAGGCGAATGGCGTTCGGGCCATGACGCTGATGGCCCGCTATTACCCCGGGGTGCCCATGGACCAGGACCAACCAGGGGACGACGACATGGCGCTCGCGCTCGCCGCCAAACACCCCGGCCGCTTCTTTGCGCTGGTCGGCATGCAACGTCCACTGTTGACCGGACCCGAAAAATGGCATGAGCCGGACTATGCGGTGAAAGGACTCTTGGAAATCACCGAAAAAGAACTGGCCAGTGGCAAGTTCTACGGCATCGGCGAGGTGATCGTCCGCCACTTCGCCTATTCCAGCGGCCGCCACGCCGAGCTAGACCAGCCTATCCATTCGGCGTTCATGAGGGAATTGAGCCGCTTGGCCGCCAAGTTTGACGTGCCGATCGTCATTCACATGGAAGGTGCGCCGGATCTGGTGGCCAATTTCAGCCGGCTAATCGCCGACAACCCGAAGGTCGTCTATGTCTGGGCCCACAACTGCGGCCGAAGCCACGCGCCGGTCATCCGCGACATGCTGACGGGGCACTCCAACCTGATGTGCGACCTGGCCGGTATGATGAACCTCGCCCCACAGGGCTTCGGCTACGGGACCGGTTGGCCGCGCATGGAAGCTTACACCGCGCTGATGGAGGAGAACGGCCGATTCTTTCCGGAGATGCGGGCG
>JBQTIU010000097.1:0-24314 GCA_052387815.1 Pseudomonadota bacterium | reverse complement strand
TTTTGGGGTTGCCGCGCGCTGTTAAATTGCTTGGTCAACCCATACATCACGTGTTGGGGCGGTGGTCCGGGCGCGCGGGGCCGGGGCGCCCCGCCCGCGCCTCGTCGTCGTTCAGTAGGCGTATTCGGCGAACAGCGGATCGACGCTGCCGCCCCACGGGCCGTGGAATTTTTCGAGCTTTTCTTCGGCCGGAGAGATGCCGCTCTCGGCGATGGCGAGGAGCGTGTCGAGGAAGCGGCTTTCGTCGCGCTCGCCCATGCGGTCGGGCCGGGCGCGCGCTGCCAAGCCCCGGCGCGCGACCTCGACCATGTCGATCGCGATCTCTTGGACGCTGCGCCCGCGGAACCAGGTCTTCAAGGCCGAGCGCGGGACCTCGCGGCGCAGGTAGGCGAGGTCCTCGCTCGTCCAGTCCTTGACGAGATCGAGCGCCGCATCGAGCGCCGCCCGGTCGTAGAGCAGCCCCACCCATAAGGCGGGGAGCGCGCACAGCCGCCGCCACGGGCCGCCGTCGGCGCCGCGCATTTCCAGATATTGCTTCATGCGCACTTCCGGGAAGGCGGTCGTCAGGTGGTCGGCGAAATCGCCGATGCTCGGCACTTCGCCGACCAGGTTGTGCAGCCTTCCGTTGAGGAAGTCGCGGAAGGATTCGCCGGCCACGTCGATGTAGTGTCCGTCGCGATAGACGAAGTACATCGGCATGTCGAGGATGTAATCGACATAGCGCTCGAAGCCGAAGCCGGGCTCGAAGACGAAGGGCAGCATGCCGCAGCGGTCGGGATCGGTGTCGGTCCAGATCTGGCTGCGGTAGCTCATGAAGCCGTTGGGCGCGCCTTCGGTGAACGGCGAATCGGCGAACAGCGCGGTGGCGATCGGCTGCAGGGCCAGGCCGGCGCGGAACTTGCGCACCATGTCGGCCTCGGACTCGAAGTCGAGGTTGACCTGCACCGTGCAGGTCCTGAGCATCATGTCGAGCCCGAGCTTCCCTTTCTTCGGCATGTAGGCGCGCATGACCTTGTAGCGGCCCTTGGGCATCCACGGGATATCGGCGCGCCCCCATTTCGGGTTGAAGCCGAGGCCCACCACGCCGACGCCGATCTCGGCCGCCACCGCCTTGACCTCGTCGAGATGACGGTTGACCTCGTCGCAGGTCTGGTGGAGGGTCTCGAGCGGCGCGCCCGACAGCTCGAACTGACCGCCCGGCTCGAGGGTGATATTGCACTGCCCCTTGGCGAGCGCGATCGGCTTGCCGTTCTCCGGCACGAGCTGCCAGCCGAAGCGGGTCATGCCCTCGATGAGCGAGCGGATGCTCGCCTCGTCCCCCTCGTAGGGCGCGGGCCTCAGATCGTCGAGGCGAAAGACGAACTTCTCGTGCTCGGTGCCGATCCGCCAGCCCTCCTTCGGCTTGCCGCCGGCCTCGAGGTATTCGACCAGCTGCCGGCGGTCGGTGATGATTGGACCGCGCGAAGTGGGAAGAGCGGACATGCGAGTTGTGCCCTTGGGTTATGTCGAGGTGGCTTGAGGGAAGCGGCGCGGCGGCAGGCTGCGCGCCTCGCGCGCCAAGGCCTGGAAGATCGCCAGCCCGGCAAGGGCCGCGGTGTCGGCGCGTAGCACGCGGGGGCCGAGACCGACCGGGCTAACAAAGGGCAGTTTCCGCAAGGCGTCAAGCTCGGCGCGCGCAAAGCCGCCCTCGGGCCCGGTCAGGATCGCAAACGGTCCTTCGGTCCCGAGGCGCACAAGAGCATCGGCGATCGGCTCCCCGCCGCCGGTGTCGTCCAACAGCACGACCCGGCGCGCCGGCGTCCATTCGGCGATGACTGGCGCGAACGGCTTGGGTTCGAAGACCGCCGGCACGCTCAGGCGCTGGCATCGCTCCGCCGCCTCGATGGCGATCGCCTCCAGGCGCTCGACATTGACCCGGGCAAGCGCAGTATGTTGCGTGAACACCGGCCACAGGGCCGAGACGCCGAGCTCGGTCGCCTTCTCGACCAGGAAGTCGAGCCGGGCGCGCTTGATCGGCGCGAAGACCAGCCACAGATCGAGCTCGCTCGCCATGTCGCGGCGCTTGCCCAACAGCGCGAGCGTGCACCAGCCCTTGCCGAACCCGTCGATGCGCGCCGCGTACTCGCCCGTCCGGCCGTCGAACAGGGCGATGCGGTCGCCGGCCTCGAGCCGCAGCACGTGGCGCAGGTAATGCGCGCGGGCGGCGTCGAGGCCGAGCGTGGGCACCTCGAGGGGCGCCGGAACGTAGAGACGCGCCTTGATCGACTCGCCGCCATTCATGGTTTGGCCTTCTTCCGAGGTGGCGCGCTAAGATTAGCCCATGATGCCATCGATCGGAACCGCGCCCGCCAGCGACATCGAAGAGGGCGGCTGGATCGACCGCTGGGCGCCGGCCGCCGCGCGGCCCTATCTGCGCCTGTGGCGGCTCGACCGGCCGATCGGCACTTGGCTCTTGCTGTTCCCGTGCTGGTGGTCGGTGGCCTTGGCCGCACCCGCCTGGCCCGACCCGTGGCTGATCGTGGTCTTCGCGGTCGGCGCGGTGGTCATGCGCGGGGTCGGGTGCACGTTCAACGACATCCTCGACCGCGACCTCGACGCGCGCGTCCAGCGCACCGCCGACCGCCCGCTGCCCTCGGGCGCGATCACGCTCACGGCCGCCTATGCGTTCCTCGGCTTCGGCCTGCTGCTGGGCTTCGCCATCCTGTTGACCTTCAACCGCTTGACGATTGCGTTGGGCGTCGCCTCGCTGCTCCTCGTCTTCACCTATCCCTTGATGAAGCGCGTCACCTGGTGGCCGCAATTCTTCTTGGGCCTCACCTTCAATTGGGGCGCGCTCATGGGCTACGCGGCGGCCTCCGGCGCGCTCGCCTGGCCGGCCGCCCTCCTGTACGCGGGCGGCATCCTGTGGACGCTCGGCTACGACACCATCTACGCCCACCAGGACAAGGAGGACGATGCGCTGGTCGGCATCAAGTCCGCGGCCCGCCGGCTGGGGCCGAGCACGCGCCCGGCGCTGTTCGCCTTCTATGGCGGCGCCGTCGTCCTGTTCGACATCGCCGGCCTCGCCGCGGGCCTGGGCTGGCCGTTCTACCTGGCGCTGGCCGCGGCCGCCTGCCAGTTGTCCTGGCAGGCCTGGAACGTCGACATCGACCGCCCCCAGGACTGCCTGGCCAAGTTCAAATCCAACCGGCTGTTCGGCTGGCTCCTACTGGCCGGGATCATGGCCGGCCGGCTGGCCGGCCCGCCGTGACGGAGTAGAGCGCTTGCCCGCCGGCGGCTCGACGGCCCTCGCCACGGCCGATGCGATAGCGCACGCAAGCGAAATCGATGCTCGCCATCGTGCGCGCCTGCCCTTCCCGGCGCGCCGCCTCGCAGGTCGGGAACGGCCCGTAGCGCTCGAGCGCCCGGCCCGCGGCCGGGGTCCGGAAGTCGAGGCCGCTGTATTCGCCGCCGAACACCCAGAATTCGTCCATGCGCCGCTCCCTTAAGGTATCGTGCCGGTCGCCAACCTACCACGACAGCATGGAACCGGTTGCGGCGACCTTAAGAGCCGGTCCGGCGCGCGGGTGGCCGCCCGCGCCCCAACTGCCCTATGATGGCGCCATGCCCTATTCGTCCTTGCGCGATTTCATCGACCGGCTCGAGCGCGACCGGCGCCTCGTGCGGGTGCGCGAGCCGGTCTCGCCGGTGCTCGAAATGACCGAGATTCAGACCCGGCTGTTGGCCGAGCGCGGCCCCGCCGTGCTGTTCGAAAACGTGGTCGCCGGCGACCGGCGCTTCGACATGCCGGTGCTGGTCAACCTGTTCGGCACGGTCGAGCGCGTCGCCTGGGGCATGGACCGCGAGCCCGGCGGCCTGCGCGAGATCGGCGAGACGCTCGCCTTCCTGCGCCAGCCCGAGCCGCCGGGCGGCTGGCGCGAGGCGCTCGAACTGCTGCCGCTGGCGCGCACCGTGCTGGCCATGCAGCCCAAGACGGTGTCGAGGGCGCCGTGCCAGGAGGTGGTGCTCGAGGGAGCCGACATCGATCTCGGCCTTCTCCCCGTGCAGACCTGCTGGCCGGGCGAGCCGGCGCCGCTCATCACCTGGCCGCTCATCGTCACCAAGGGGCCCGGCCGGGGCCGCGAGGACAACTTCAACCTCGGCATCTACCGCATGCAGGTGACCGGGCGCGACACCACGCTCATGCGATGGCTCCCGCATCGCGGCGGCGCCCAGCACCATGCGCGCTGGGCCAAGGAGAAGCGGGAGCCGCTGCCGGCGGCGGCGGTGATCGGCGCCGATCCCGGGACCATCCTCGCCGCGGTGGCGCCGCTCCCCGACACGCTGTCGGAATACCAGTTCGCCGGGCTGTTGCGCGGCCGGCGCGTCGAGCTGGTCGCGGCCAAGACCGTGCCGCTCCTGGTGCCGGCCCAGGCCGAGATCGTCATCGAGGGCCATGTCAGCCTCGACGAGCTGGGCGAGGAAGGGCCGTACGGCGACCACACCGGCTACTACAACGCGGTCGAGAGATTCCCGGTCTTCCGGGTCAGCGCGATCACCATGCGCCGCGATCCCATCTATCTGTCGACGTTCACCGGCCGGCCGCCCGACGAGCCCTCGGTGCTCGGCGAGGCGCTCAACGAGGTGTTCGTGCCCCTCCTCCAGCAGCAGTTCCCCGAGATCGTCGATTTCTGGCTGCCGCCCGAGGGCTGCTCCTATCGCATCGCCGTGGTGTCGATCCGCAAGGCTTATGCCGGGCATGCCAAGCGCATGATGATGGCGGTGTGGTCGTATCTGCGGCAGTTCATGTACACGAAATGGGTGATCGTGGTCGACGACGACATCGACGCGCGCAATTGGAAGGACGTGATGTGGGCGATCGCGACCCGCATGGACCCGGCGCGCGACATCACGCTCGTCGAGCGCACGCCGATCGACTATCTCGACTTCGCCTCGCGCGAGTCGGGGCTCGGGGCCAAGATCGGGCTCGACGCCACCAACAAGTGGCCGCCCGAGACGGCGCGCGAATGGGGGCGCAAGATCCGGATGTCCGACGAGGTCATCCGGACGGTAAGCGAGAAATGGCCCCGGCTCGGCCTGCCCGGGGAGGGCAAGCCGATCTGGAAGTGAGGCCCCTCAAGGGCCTGCGACTTCCCCGCTCGGCGGCCCGGGTTCCGTCCCCGGGGTGGAGCCCCGGCCTTGGGATCGGAACTTGAACGTCAGGCCGACGTTGATGCCATACTCGTACATGTCGACGCTGGTGCCGCAGCCGCCGATACGGAAGGCGTCGCCGCTGCCGTCATCGGTCTGCTTGTTGTTGAAGGCATGGAACCCGCTGCCGGCGATCTCGAAACTCTGGCGCACCCGGTAGGTCGCGCCCAGCGCCCCCCTTGATGCTCGACAACCGCCGGGAACAGCGCGTTGGCGAAGATGCGGTTGTCGGGAATCGGCGACGGCCCATAATCGTATCCGGCGCGCAGCGTCGAGCTCTCGTCCAGCCGATGTTGGCCGCCGACCAGGAACACCGGCCGGTTCTTCCCGCCGAAGCCGCCTTCCCCCGGCCCCTGGCCGATCGCATGCACGGCCTGCCAGAGGATGTACTTGACGTCGAAGGCGAGGTGGTCGGTCTGCGGCGTCACATGCCAGGCGATGCCGACGGCGCCGTTCGCCGGGGTGTTCACCGGCCCGATAAAGAGGTCCCGGTACTTGTCGAAGGCTTCGAACCACACCTTAGGTGGCGGCGGTGGCCCCCAGCGTCACTTCCTTGCCGAGGTCCCACATGCCGCCGAGACGCAAGCCGGCGCCGTTGGCGGTGTCCCGCCGCAGTCGGCCGCGGGTCTGCGCGAACGCCGGCAGGGTGGCGAAGTCGGCCTTGAGGTCGGAATAGGCGAGGATGCCGCCGAGCCCGTAAGCCTGCGTGGCGTCGGGCTTCCAGGTCAGCATCGGCACCAGGTTGGCGAGCCAGTGGAGCACCTAGTGTGCTGACTCTAACGACTTGACCCCAATCGGACTGCACAAGCTGTCGCAATGGCTCAGCTCGCGTGGGGCCCAAGTGTCAATGACGGAACACTAGGTTCGGACCTCGCCTTCTTCCTTCATCATTCTCAGCGTGCCGCGAAGCGCTTCGCATGTCTGATCCAAATCGCGTTCGTCGTTCACCGCTGACGTTGTCGCCCCTGGCCACGGCGCGATATCCACCCCGTGCACCAGAAGGCCCAGCCGCAGCTTGGTGATGAGGCGCGGATCGTTGTTGTTCTTGAGGCTCGGCGTGTCGTAGCGGCCGGCATCCAGGTCTGCGACGGTCACGTTGTCGTTGCGCGGATTGGTGAAGATGTGGAATCCCGAGAAGCTGCCGTACACCACCCAAGGCACGCCTGCATCGGCGATGACCGCATTGAGAGCGGCGCGAAGGCGGGCTGCGTACGCGTTGGCACGATCGCACGCATCGGTGGCGGCGATGATCTCGAGCGCGGCGATTCCTGCGGCGGCGGACAGGGGATTCGCGTTGAATGTGCCCTGGTGATTGATCCTCTCGCGCTTCTTGCGGCCGGATTCCAGAAAATCCATCTCATCCATGATGTCCTTCCGGCCTGCGACCGCCCCTCCAGGAAGCCCGCCGGCGAGAATCTTGGCGAGCGTCGTCAGTTCCGGTGTCACCTGCAGGGCATCCTGCGCGCCCCCGGGCGAACAGCGGAATCCGCTCACGACCTCATCGAAAATGAGCACCACGCCATGTTGCGATGTCAGTCGCCTGAGTTCTTCAACGAAGGCACGGCTGACGGGGACCTGGCCCCACGTGGCACCGGTCGGTTCGATGATCGCGGCCGCGATGTCGTCGCGGGATGCGAAGACCCGTCGCATGGCCTCCACGTCGTTCGGGGGCAGCAGCAGGACGTTGTCCGCGACCTCGGCCAATAGGCCGGTGCTCGGAGTGCCGTCGTAGTGAGAGTTGTACGCGAACGCCATATGATCGTGCCAACCGTGGAAATGACCCACGAAGCGGATGAGCTTGGATTTCGACGTGTAGGCCCTGGCCAGCCGAAGAGCCAGCAACGTTGCCTCCGTCCCTGACGACGTGAAGCGAACGCGTTCGGCCGACGCAAGCAGCTTCTTGACCAGCTCGGCCCAGCGAACCTCGAGCTCGTGGCAGGCGCCGAAATGCGTGCCGCAGGCAAGCTGATCGCGGACCGCTTCGGTGATCACCGGGTGGTTGTGGCCAAGGATCAGCGCGCCGTGACCCCCGGAATAATCCACGTACTCGTTGCCATCGACGTCCCACTTGCGCGAGCGATCGGCGCGGGTCACGTACAGCGGATGCGGCAGTAGGTAGCGGCTGTCATGTGTGATGCCGCTCGGGATCGCGCCCTGCGCACGCTGATATAGTCGCCCCGAGCCCACGGTGCGCGCCTTGTACGTCGCGAGGATAGCTGAGTTGGACAGGTCCATCCTGGTGTTTCAATAGCCTACGGACGTTGGGACGAATAGCGAGCGAGGGAAGCGTCGTTGTGAAAGCGAACACGATCTTG
Source organism: Pseudomonadota bacterium (assembly GCA_052387815.1). Taxonomy (GTDB): domain Bacteria; phylum Pseudomonadota; class Alphaproteobacteria; order CACIAM-22H2; family CACIAM-22H2; genus JBQTIU01. Next base: position 16,809 of record JBQTIU010000097.1, on the reverse strand, counting down.
GACGACGAAAATATACTATGAACGGGCAATTGCTCAAGCCGGTTGCTGCGGTGGGTGATGTATCAGGTTTTGTGTCAGGCAAGGAAAGGGGGTACTCCCGGGTTTGCTGACAACCCATGAAAGGAGCACCCTCAATGCCACAAGCTGTGACGATCCGCAGTCTACCAGCCGCGTTCTAGGTGACAAAGGGCATGCAGGCACAGGGCCTTGAATGGGGCGAGGCGACGTCAATTAACGTCGCGCCGGTTCGGCCGCCAGGCCTTGATCGAGATTCTCGAAGGGCAAATGGCCGGGTCTGTGGCTTGGCATCTGGCCGCGATGGCCGAGAAGGACGAGGCCGACCGGCGCAACGACTCCTACACGCGCCATCTCCTGACCGAGTTTGGCGACATCGATCTCGCGGGCCGCGCCAGCGGGCGGTGGCCCTGGAATTGCCCAAATGTGCGTCGATGCTGTCAGTTCGGCTTGCCACCGCCGCGGTACCGCGCGCGCAGCTCGTTGACTGCGGCGGCACGCCCGAGGCGTTCCAACACGACGGACGGATTGCGTGATACCTCGATGCCTTCGGGGTGGTCGGGGCCGAGGGCCTTTTCCCGGATCGCCAGGGAGCGCCTGTAAAGCGGCTCGGCCTCGGCGTGGCGGCCCTGGTTGTAAAGGACGATGGCCTGTCGATTAAGGGCTGTAGCCTGGCCGAGCGGGTCCGTCTGCCCAAGGCCGAGTGCCGGGCTGAAGCACAGCGCCACGGCTATGAGGATTGCCGGAAACAGAGAGATCCGCCCTGGCGTTGAGTCGGACCCGATTTCCTTGGGCACTTCGATTAAGCCAATTCCGTGTCCAAGGAAATCGGGTCCGAATCATACACAAGCGCTAATATAAGGGCCGCCTGGGGTAAAGGCGGGCGAAAAATGCGCATTCGCGCTTATACTCGAGTCCCCGGGGTGTCGGGATGGGGAGAGGCTGTTGCGGGTGCAGGATTTCTTGATCGCCAACCAGGGCGGGCTGCGCTTGGCCGTGTTCGCGGGCCTCTTGGCCGTGCTTGGCCTGTGGGAGAGCTTGGCGCCGCGGCGCTGGCCCATCGTCTCCAGGGCCTTCCGCTGGGTCAACAATCTGTCCTTGGTCGTTGTCGACGCGGCGATGCTGCGCCTCGTCTTCCCGGTGCTGGCGGTGGAATTCGCGCTCATCGCCGAGAGCCACGGCTGGGGCCTCCTCAATGCCATTGCCGCGCCCGTTTGGCTCAAGATCGCGCTGGCCGCCATCGCCCTCGACCTCGTGATCTACGTCCAGCACCGGGTCTTCCACGCCGTGCCGCTGCTGTGGCGGCTGCACATGGTCCACCACGCCGACCCCGACATCGACGTGACCACGGGCGCCCGCTTCCACCCGTTCGAGATCGCGCTGTCGATGGCGATCAAGCTGGCCGCCATCGCCGTGCTCGGCGCGCCGGCCCTTTCGGTGCTGATCTTCGAGACGCTGTTGAACGCCACCTCGATGTTCAATCACGGCAATGTGCGGATGCCCGCAGGTCTCGACCGCGCCTTGCGGCTGGTCGTCGTCACGCCCGACATGCACCGCGTCCACCATTCCCTGATCCCGCGCGAGACCAACAGCAATTTCGGCTTCAACCTGCCGTGGTGGGACCGCCTGTTCGGCAGCTATCGCGACCAGCCCCGGGGCGGCCATACGGGCATGACGATCGGCCTCTCGCACACCCAAGGCTTCCGCCGGCAGAACCTGTGGTGGATGCTGGCTCTGCCGTTCACCGGCGCCCCCGGCGGCTATCCGCGCAACCGGGCCGACGAGCCGCCGGTAGGGGCGGGTCTTAAGACCCGCCCGCGCGGGCCGGCCTAGGACCGGCCCCTACATCAAGGGGCCATCCGCCCCCCGATCCGGAGTTGCCATGCGAGTTCCCGACCGCAGCCTGAACCTGCTCGCCGACCTCATCGCGCGCGCCCAGCGCGCCGGGGCGGACGCAGCTGACGCGGTGCTCGCCGACGGCGCCGCATTGAGCCATGCCCGCCGGCTGGGCAAGCTCGAAAAGCTCGAGCGCGCCGAGGGCCAGGACTTGGGCTTGCGCGTGTTCGTCGGCCGGCGCCAGGCGATCGTTTCGTCGTCGGATCGCTCGCGCTCGGCGCTCGACGAGATCGTGGCCCGGGCGCTGGCCATGGCCCGGGCGGCGCCCGAAGACCCGCATTGCGGCCTCGCCGAGCCCGGCGATCTGGCGCGCCAGATCGTCGATCTCGATCTCGTCGACCCGGCCGAGCCGGCCCCCGAGTCCTTGGTCGAGCGGGCGCGCGCGGCCGAGGACGCCGCGCTCGCCCAACCGGGCATCACCAATTCCGAGGGCGCCGAGGCGGGCTGGAGCCTGAGCCTGGTGGCGCTGGCGGCGAGCAACGGGTTTGCGGCCGCTTATGCGCGCTCGCGCCACACTGTCGGGGTTGCGGTCCTGGCCGGCAGCGGCACCGACATGGAGCGCGACTACGATTTCTCGACCGCGGTCCACGCCGCCGATCTCGAGCCGGCGGCCGAAGTCGGCCAGCGCGCCGCCGCGCGCGCCTTGAAGCGCCTCCATCCGCGCAAGGTCGCCACCGGCAAGGTGCCGGTGCTCTACGACCCGCGGGTCGCCGGCGGACTCCTGCGCCACCTGGCGGGCGCCATCAACGGCCAAGCGATCGCGCGCGCCACCAGTTTCCTGGGCTCGAAATTGGGGCAGAAAGTCTTTCCCGACTCGATCACCATCCTCGACGACCCCTTCCGCCGCCGCGGCCTCGCCTCGAAGCCCGTCGATGGCGAGGGCATCGCCGGCCAGCGGCGCAAGATCGTCGATCGGGGCGTGCTCACCACCTGGCTCCTCGACCTGCGCTCGGCCCGCCAGCTCGGCATGACCAGCACCGGGCACGCCAGCCGCGGGACGACCTCGCCGCCCGCCCCGGCGCCGACCAACCTCTATCTCGAACCCGGGGCGATCTCGCGCGAGCAACTCATCGAGGGCGTCGAGTCCGGCCTTTATGTGAGCGAGCTCATCGGCATGGGGGTGAACGGCGTCACCGGCGACTACAGCCGCGGCGCCGCCGGGTTCTGGATCGAGCGCGGGCAGCTCGTCCATGCGGTGAGCGAGATCACGGTCGCCGGCAATCTCCTCGACATGTTCGCTAACCTGACGGCCGCCGACGATCTCGTCTTTCGCTACGGCATCGACGCGCCCACGGTGCGCATCGACGGCATGACGGTGGCCGGACGTTGACGGCCGTCGCGACGCCTCGCGGCCGGGCTGCGCGCGCGGCCTGGCCGCTTGCTTGGGCCCGGCGGCGGGGCCATGCTATGGTCGCCCCACGCACGATTCCATGAACATGGCCAAGCCCTTGACCCAAGGCCGCCCGCCGGCCTCCGCGCCGACCGCAAGCACCCGCTTGCTCGCCTCGCGCTTGTTCTCCGAGCACGTGAGGCCGCATGTTGTCCGCCTCGCGCTGGGGGCCTCGTGCATGAGCCTCGCCGCCGCGGCAACCGCGGTCAACGCCTGGCTCATGGAGCCGGTCCTCGACGACATCTTCGTGCGCGGCGACCGGGGAATGCTGCTCCTGGTGCCGCTCGCGGTGATCGCGGCGGCGCTCGTCAAGGGCGGCGCCACCTATGCCCAGGCGGTGATCGTCAACCGGGTCGGACAGAAGATCATCGCCGACCTTCAGGTGGCGCTGTTCACCCATCTCCTGCGGCTCGACCTCGCCTTCTTCCACGACCATCCGACCGGCAGGCTCATTTCGCGCTTGACCAACGACGTCAATCTTTTGCGCCAGGCGGTCAGCCAGGCGCTCACCGGCACCGCCAAGGAGCTGCTGACGGTCGTCTTCCTGGTGGCGCTGATGCTCTACCAGAATTGGCGACTCGCGCTCGTCGCCTGCCTCGCCTTTCCATTGGCGCTGTGGCCGATCGTGCGCATCGGCCGGCGCATGCGCACGGTTTCCGCAAACACGCAAGTCGAAATGGGCTTGTTCTCGGCCCTGATCGACGAGACCTTCCGCGGGGCGCGCCACGTCAAGGCCTACGGCATGGAAAGCTACGAGACCGGTCGCGCGGCGGCAATCGTCGCCAATCTGTCCCGGCTCATCGTCAAGGCGACGGCCGTGCGCTCGATGGCGCATCCGCTTATGGAGACGCTCGGTAGCATCGCCGTGGCGCTCGTCGTGCTGTACGGCGGCTACCAGGTGATCGCCGGCGAAACCACGCCGGGGACGTTCTTCTCCTTCATCACCGCCTTGCTGCTCGCCTACCAGCCGGTCAAGAACCTCGCCAATTTGAACGCCAACCTCCAAGAGGGGCTGGCCGCTGCGCAGCGCGTGTTCGCGCTCCTCGACCTCGAGCCCAGGATCAAGGACCGGCCGGGCGCCCAGCCGCTCGGCTCCGGCCCTTGCGAAATCCGGTTCGAGGACGTGGCGTTCGCCTACACGCCCGGCAAGCCGGCGCTCGCCGGCGTGTCGTTGGCGATCCCGGCCGGCTCGACGGTGGCGCTGGTTGGCGCCTCGGGCGCCGGCAAGTCGACGGTGGTCAACCTGATCCCGCGTTTTTACGACGTCGGGCGCGGCCAGGTGTCGATCGACGGCCAGGACGTGCGCGAGGTGACGCTCGCCAGCCTGCGCGCGGCGATCGCCATCGTCAGCCAGGAAGCGAGCCTGTTCCACGACACGGTCAGGGCCAACATCGCCTATGGGCGGATGCAGGCCTCGGCAGCGGAGATCCGGCGCGCGGCCGCGCTCGCCGGCGCCGCCGAGTTCATCGCCGCGCTGCCGCACGGTTACGACACCGTGGTCGGCGAGCGCGGCGTCAAGCTGTCGGGCGGCCAGCGCCAGCGCATCGCCATCGCGCGGGCGCTCATCAAGAACGCGCCGATCCTGCTCCTCGACGAGGCGACCTCGGCGCTCGATAGCGGGTCCGAGCGCCAAGTCCAGGCCGCGCTGGCGACGCTGATGCGGGGCCGGACCACGCTCATCGTCGCCCACCGCTTGTCGACCATCGTCGATGCGGACCTCATTTGCGTCATCGAGCGGGGTCGGATCGTCGAGCAGGGCCGGCACGCCGAGCTCCTCGCCGCGGGCGGCGTCTATGCCCGCCTCTACGCGCTGCAATCGGGCGAGGCCGGCGCCAGCGCGGCGAAGCGGCGGCCGGCGGGCGCCAGGGCCCGGGCGCGCGCCTGATTGCTCGCGGTCGGCCCTTGAAACGGCTGCTCGAGCACGACTTGGCGCAGCGGGTGCTGGCCCGCATCGCCTGGGCGTTCGTCCGCCTGGTTGCCGTGACCGGAAGGTGGCGCCGGACGGGTGGCGAGGCGGTCGAGCGCCTCGCCGCCGACGGGCAGCCGTTCATCGCTTGCTTCTGGCACGGGCGGATGCTGATGATGCCCGAGTATTGGCGCAACCGCGCGCCGATTTCGATGCTGATCTCCGAGCACACCGACGGGCGGCTGATCTCGCGCGCGATCGCGCATTTCGGGGTGCGCACCATCACCGGCTCGACCTCGAGCGGCGGCACCGAGTCCCTGCGCGCGATGGTCAGGACGCTCAAGTCCGGAGAAGCGGTCGGCGTCACCCCCGACGGGCCGCGCGGGCCGCGCATGCGGCTGGCGCCGGGGGTGCTCATCGCCGCCAAGCTCGCCCGAGTGCCGATCGTGCCGGCGACCTTCTCGAGCACGCGAGCGGTCGTGCTCGACAGTTGGGACCGCTTCCTGCTGGCCCTGCCCTTCGGCCGCGGCGAGTTCGTGGTCGGCGAGCCCTTGCTTGTGCCGCCCGATGCCGACGACGCCGGGCTCGAGGCCGCGCGGCGGACGCTCGAGGCGCGGCTCAACGCGATCACGGCGGCGGCCGATGAGATGTGCGGGCGGGTCCCCATCGAGCCCGGCGGGCCAACGGCCCGCCCCGCGGCCGCGCCCGCGCCGCGCAAAAAGCCGCGCCAGCGCGAGCGGGCATGAGCCAATCCGTATACCGGGCGCTCGCCGCCGCTTGCGCCCCGGGCTTGCGGTTGTGGCTCGACTTGCGCCGGCGGCGCGGCAAGGAGGACGGCGCGCGGATGGCCGAGCGATTCGGCTCTGCCTCGGTGGCGCGGCCTGCGGGCCCGCTCGTCTGGGTCCATGCGGCGAGCATCGGCGAGGCGCGCTCGGGGCTCGGGCTCGTCGAGCGCGTGCGGCTTCGGCGGCCCGATCTCGGTATCCTGTTCACCACCGGCACGCTCGCCTCGGCCGAGCTGGTCGGCCGGCAGGATGCGGCGCGCATCGTCCACCAGTTCGTGCCGCTCGACGTGCCGGCGTGGATCGCCCGCTTCCTCGACCATTGGCGCCCCGACGCCGCGCTGTGGATGGAAAGCGAATTGTGGCCGAACCTGATCGCTCTCACCCACGCGCGCGGCATTCCCATGGCGCTCGTCAATGCGCGCCTGTCGGCCCGCTCCTTCGCTCGCTGGCAAGCGATCGCGCCCTTCCTGTCGCCGCCCGTTTTCGCCTTCGACCCCGTGCTCGCCCAGACCGAGGCGGACTCCGCGCGCCTGGCCGCGCTGGGGGCGAGGCGCGCGCGCGCGGTCGGCAATATCAAGTACGACGCCGCCCCGCTGCCGGCCGACCCTGTCGAGCTCGAGCGGCTCCAAGCGGAGGTCGCCGGACGCCCGCGGTGGCTCGCCGCCAGCACCCATCCCGGGGAGGAGGAGATCGCGGCCGCGGTGCATCGCGCGCTCGTCCCCACGCATCCGGGGCTGCTCACCATCCTCGTCCCCCGCCACGCCCGCCGGGGCGCGGAGGTGGCGGCGATGCTGGCGTCGCGCGGGCTCAAGGTCGCGCGGCGCGCGGCGGGCGAACGGCCGGCCCGCGACCGCGACATCTATCTTGCCGACACCAGCGGCGAGCTCGGCTTGCTCTATCGCCTGTCCGGCATCGCCTTTATCGGCGGCTCGCTGGTGCCGCACGGCGGGCAGAACCCGATCGAGGCGGCCCAGCTCGGCTGCGCCCTGCTGTTCGGGCCGCGGATGACCAATTTCCGCGACATCGCGGCGACCCTGCTGGCGGCGGGAGGCGCCGTCGAGGTCGGCGATCGGGCGGGCCTCGCGCACGCGCTGTCGCGGCTGATCGCCGATCCCGGCGAGCGTCGACGCCGCGCCGCCGCCGCGGCCACGGTCCTCGATCAGGGCCGCGGGGCGCTCGAGCGGGCGATGGGCGAGCTTGAGCCACTGCTCAAGGCACTCGCGCGCGCCGGTGCGACGCCGGAGGCCGCGCGTGCGTCCGCCTGAATTCTGGCACAACCGGGGCGGGGGCCTGGGGCCGATCCTGCTCGCGCCCGTGGCCGCGATGTGGGCGGCAGTGGGCCGCCTGCGGGCCGCCGCCGCGACCCCGTGGCGGGCGCCGGTGCCGGTGATCTGCGTCGGCAACCTGGTGGTCGGCGGGGCCGGCAAGACGCCGGTGGCGCTGGCGCTCGCCGGCCGGCTCATGGCCGCGGGCCGGCGCGTCGCCGTGCTGTCGCGCGGCCATGGCGGCAGCGGGCGCGGGCCGATCGAGGTCGATCCCAAGCGCCATGGCGCGCGCGAGGTCGGCGACGAGCCCCTGCTGCTCGCCGCGCTAGCGCCGACCTTCGTGGCGCGCGACCGCAAGGACGGGGCGCGCGTCGCGATCGCCGAAGGCGCCGACCTGGTGATCATGGACGACGGGCTGCAGAACCCGGCGTTGGTCAAGGATTTGAGCCTGGTGGTGGTCGACGGCGGCTACGGATTCGGCAATCGCCGGGTGATGCCGGCGGGACCGTTGCGCGAGCCGCTTGAGCGCGGCCTGGCCCGCGCCGGCGCGGTCGTGCTGGTCGGCGCCGACGAGTGCGCCATCGGCGAATACCTTGCCTCGCGCACGCCCGTCTTGCTCGCGCGCCTGGTCCCCGATGCGGCCGCGCGCCGGCTGTCCGGCGCCAAGGTGCTGGCCTTCGCCGGGATCGCCCGGCCGGCCAAGTTCTTGCGCACGCTCGCCGACCTCGGCGCCGAGGTCGTGGAGGCCCATGCCTTCGCCGACCACCATGTCTACGACCCCGACCAGGCGATGCGGCTGATCGAGCGGGCGATGGAGCTTGGCGCGACGCCCGTGACCACCGCCAAGGATTTCGTCCGCCTGCCCGAGGGCGCGCAAGCGATGGTCACGACGGTGCGCGTCGACCTCGTGTTCGACGATCCGGGCGCGCTCGATCGCATCCTCGAGCCGGTCCTCAAGCTTCGCCCGCCAGCCGGCGGGATGCGGCCCGGGGTGTAAGGGCGCAGCGCCGCCGGATGCGGCGAGGCGCCTCACCCGCCCCCGGCCGGACCGCCTACCGGCATGGGCGGGACGAGCAGGGCGGGGTCGAGGCGGATGTCGAACAGGTTGACCCGCCAGTCGAGGTGGGCGCCCGTGACCCGGCCGGTGGCGCCGACACGCCCGAGCGGCTCGCCGCGCGCCAGACGCTGGCCGGCTCGCACCCCGACCGCGCTCAAATGCGAATAGGCCGAACTTAGCCCGTGGCCGTGGTCGAGGACCACGGTCTTGCCGGTGAAGAACATGTCCTCATGCACGAGCACCACCTCGCCGGCCGCCGCCGCCATCACCGGCGTGCCGGCGGGGGCGGCGATATCGACGCCGAAATGGGGCTGGCGCGGCACCCCGTTCAAGATGCGCTGGCTGCCGTAGACCCCGGTGACCGTGCCCGCGACCGGCCACACGAAGCCGAAGCCGAAATCCGGACCCGGGCTGTCGCGCGCGCGCGCCGCGGCGATCAGCGCCGCCTCCTCGGCGATGCGCGCGAGGTCCTCGGGCGCCGGCGTAACCTGGCGCTCGGGCAGGCCGTCGATGCGCTCGACCGGGTAGGCGCGCGGGGCCACCTCGAGCGTCCGCCGCTCGCGCTGGCCGTCCGGCCAGGCGATATCGAGCCTCGCTTGCGGGCTCGCATCGCGACCGAAGCCGATCAGGAATACGCCGTCGGCCGACACGCGCAGCTTGCGGCCCTCGAACTCGACTTGGGCGTCCGGCGCCGCCCGGCCGATGACCAGCCCGCCCTGGACGAACGGCCCGTCGAGCGCGAGGTCGCCGGCCAGGCCCGGCCAGGCGAGGACCGCGAGCAGCGCCGCCGCCGCCATCGGGCGGCTCACAGCAGCGTCCCTTGCTTGCCGCCCGCTGCGCGAGCGGCTCGCGATGCCCGATCGCCGGTGACGCGCGCTCCGACCTCGCCGTCGTGGAACCTAAGGGCGAGCGTTTGCGCCGCTTGCGCCGCTTGCGCCGAGGTCACCGGCCGCCCGGCCGGGTCGTGGACGAGCGCGAAGCCGCGCTCGAGGGTGCGCTCGTAGGACGAGCTTTCGAGCAGTTGCCGAACGGCGTCGAGGCGCCGGCCGCGCTCGGCCAGCTCGCGCCTGGCGGCGGCGGCAAGCCGGCCGGCGAGTTCCGCCACGCGCTCGATCCCCTGCGCGAGGGCGCGCGCGTGTGCCTGGTGGGCGGCGATCAGCCCCGCCGCGGTCTCGGCGAGGACCGCCCGCCGGCGCGCGAGCCAGTTGGCGAAGCCGAGCCCGAGGCGCTCGGCGCGGTCATCCAACCGCTGCAGGTGGTCCTCGACCAGGCGCCTGGGATCGCCGAGCGCGCGCCGCAAGCCGTCGACGCGCGTGCGGCATTCCTCGATGAGGCGCGTCAGCGCCGCGATCAGGCGCCGTTCCTCGCGCAACAGGTCGGCTTGGAGCTCGGCGCGCACGGGGACCGCCATTTCGGCGGCCGCCGAGGGCGTCGGCGCCCGCCGGTCGGCGGCAAAGTCGAGGAGCGTCACATCGGTCTCGTGCCCGACCGCGGAGATGAGCGGAATGGCGCTCCGCGCCGCGGCGCGGACCACGATCTCCTCGTTGAAGGGCATCAGGTCCTCGAGGCTGCCGCCGCCGCGGGCGACGATCAGGAGGGCGGGGCGCGGCACCGCCCCATCGCGGCCAAGCGCATTGAAGCCGTCGATCGCCGCCGCGATCTGCTCGGCCGCGCCTTCGCCCTGCACGGCCACCGGCCATATGAGGACGCGGCGCGGGAAGCGATCCTTGAGCCGGTGGAGGATGTCGCGGATGACCGCGCCGGTGGGCGAGGTTATGACCCCGATCGCCTCGGGGAGGAACGGCAGGGCGCGCTTGCGGTGCGCCTCGAACAGGCCTTCGGCGGCGAGCCGCTTGCGCCGCTCCTCGATCATTTTGAGCAGCGCGCCCTCGCCGGCCAGCTCCATGCGCTCGATGACGAGCTGGTAGGTCGACTTGCCGGGATAGGTCGACAGCCGCCCGCTGCACACCACCTCCATCCCATCCTCGGGCTTGACCGCAAGCTGGCGCAGGGTGCCTTTCCAGATCACCGCGTCGAGCACGGCGGTCTCGTCCTTGAGCCGCAGGTAGCAATGGCCGGAGCCGGGGATGGTGGCGCGCGAGATTTCGCCGCGCACGCGCACCAGGCCGAATGCCCCCTCGACCGCCCGCTTCACCGCCACCGACAACTCGGTGACCGTGTATTCGGGCAGGTTGGCCCATGATCCCCTGTCGGCGGGCGAAATTTCGCTCATGGCGCGACCTATGATACAAGCCGCCGGGGATTGGGGGTAGATACTGGACGCATGCGCATCCTGGTGGTGGGGTCGGGCGGCCGCGAGCACGCCCTGTGCTGGGCGCTGGCGGCCTCGCCGCTCGCCGACCAGCTCTATTGCGCGCCCGGCAATGCCGGCATCGCGCGCCAGGCCGTGTGCGTGCCGATCCCACCCGACGACCTCGACGGCCTGGTCGGCTTCGCCGCCAAGAAGCGCATCGACTTCGCCGTGGTCGGGCCCGAGGCGCCACTCGTCCTCGGCCTGGTCGACCGCCTCGAGGCGGCCGGTATCGCGGCCTTCGGCCCGTCGGCGGCGGCGGCCAGGCTCGAGGGCTCGAAGGGGTTCATGAAGGACCTGGCGAGGCGCTGCGGGGTACCGACCGCCGCTTACGCACGCTTCCGCGAGCCGGCGGCCGCGCGCGACTTCATCCGCGGCCAGGCGAGGGCCAGACCCGGGGCGCCGATCGTGGTCAAGGCCGACGGGCTGGCGGCCGGCAAGGGGGTGAGCGTGGCGCGCAGCGAGGCCGAGGCGCTCGGCGCGGTCGAGGCGGCGATGGTCGAGGGGCGCTTCGGAGCGGCGGGCGCGGAGCTGGTGATCGAGGACTACGTCGAGGGCGAAGAGGCGAGCTTCCTGGCGCTGGTCGATGGCCAGAGCGCGTTGCCGCTCGCCTCGGCGCAGGACCACAAGCCGGTCGGCGAGGGCGACACCGGCCCCAATACCGGGGGCATGGGCGCCTATTCGCCGCCCCCGGTCATGACCAAGGACATCGAGGCCGAGGTGATGGCGCGCATCGTGCGCCCGCTGGTCGCCGGCATGGCGGCGGACGGCCGGCCGTTGAAGGGCGTGCTGTACGCCGGCCTGATGATCGGCCCGCAGGGCCCGAGCCTGCTCGAGGTCAATGTCCGCTTCGGCGACCCGGAATGCCAGGTCTTGATGCCGCGCCTGATGTCGGACCTGCTGCCGGCGCTGATCGCCGCCCGCGACGGGCAGCTCAGGCATTTCGATCTGCGCTGGCACCAGCGCGCCGCCTTGTGCGTGGTCATGGCCGCCAAGGGCTATCCGGGCGACACCGTCAAGGGGACCGAGATCAAGGGCCTCGAGCGGGCCGAGCGGATCGCGGGGGTGACGATCTTCCACGCCGCGACGAAGGCCGAGGACGGCCGCCTGCTCGCCATGGGCGGGCGTGTGCTGGGGGTCACCGCGCTCGGCTCCACGGTCGCCGAGGCGCAGGCCCTCGCCTACCAGGCGGTGGACGCGATCGAGTGGCCGCAAGGGTTTTGCCGCCGCGATATCGGCGCGCGCGCGATCGGCAGGGCGTGATGGCCGAAGGCAGCGCGGCGCTCGACTATCCGCTGGCAACGCCGCCCGACCCGGGCCGCGTGCTCGAACTCGCCCCCGGTGTCAATTGGCTCAGGATGCCGTTGCCCTTCCCGCCCGGTCACATCAACCTGTGGCTGCTCGCCGACGGCGAGGGGTGGACCATCGTCGATTGCGGGCTGGCGCGCGACGAGGTGAAGGCGCTGTGGGAGCAGGTGTTCGCCTCATCGCTCGCCGGCCGGCCGGTGACGCGGCTCGTGGTCACCCATTTCCATCCCGATCATTTGGGCCTGTCGGCCTGGCTGCTGGCGCGCTGGGGGATCGAGGCGTGGATGACGGCGGCCGAATGGACCCAGGCGCGCGCGGTCCATGGCAGCGGCTCGGCGGCCGACATCGACACCCGGCTCGCCTTCGTGCGCGCCAACGGGGTCGGACCCGAGCGCATCGGCGCGTTCACCGGACCGCCCAACGAGTTCTATCGCCGCGGCGTGCCCGAGGTGCCGGCCGCGTTCCGGCGTCTGCGGGGCGGCGAGGCGGTCCCCATCGACGCTCGCGCCTGGGTCCCGATCATCGGCCGCGGCCATGCCCCGGAGCATGCCTGCCTGTGGTGCGAGGCGCTCGGCGTGCTCATCTGCGGCGACATCCTGTTGCCGCGGATTTCGCCCAACGTCAGCGTGTGGGCGAGCGAGCCCTTTGCCGATCCGTTGCGCGATTTCCTCGACTCGCTCGACGGCTTCGCGCCGCTGCCGGCCGATACCCTGGTGCTGCCGGCCCACGGCCTGCCCTATCGCGGCGTGCATGCGCGCATCGCGGCGCTCAAGGCCCACCATGGGGAGACCCTCGAGCGGCTCCTGGATTCGCTCGACCGGCCCCGCCACGCCGAGGAGCTTCTGCCGGTGATGTTCCGCCGCGAGATCGGGCCGCACAACATCGTCCTCGCGCTCGGCGAGACCATCGCCCATCTGCACCGGCTGGAAGCCGAGGGCCGCGCCCGGCGCGAGCAAGACAACGGCGTGTGGCGGTTCCGGCGGGCGTAAATTGAAATTCACCAGTTCCGCTTTCACACACCGTTCGTGGCTGGAGTAGCGGTTGGCGCCGAATTGCGATACAAGGCGGCCGAGCTCGAAGCCATCTTCCCGCTCCAAGTCGGCAAGAAGATGAAGCTCAGCTGGGAGCGGCAAAATGCCGTTTGGACCAACGATCTGTCGGTCCTGAGAATGGAGCGGGTGACCGTACCGGCGGGGACGTTCGACACGTTCGTCGTCGAGAGGATCGAGCGCGGTTTGGGTCGGAACACCTATGTCGGAAAAAACGTCTATTGGAGGGCGCCGGCGCTTGGCTACAGTGCGAAATTTGAGTCCGAGGTGACCGGCGGCGCGTTCAGGGGGATGTCGAATAGCTGGGTTCTCGAGAAGGTCGAGCTGCCAAATTAGGCGCAGCGCTCGCGAGGAGCGACGGTCTGGTCGCAGGACCATCGGACCATCGCGAAACGCGCGGCAGGGTCGTCATGGCAAGGCGACCGCTTGGCGCGGCCGGCTTGCGTGGCGGGCGGTTCGTGCTACGCTTACGTCAAAGCAGAGAGAGAGGTTTGGTCTTCCCTGGCGGGTTGGTCATGGACATCGACACCGATCGCATCGACGAAGCCGTTCTTGCGCTGCTGTATCTCGGGCTGCACGACCATCGCCGAGCATGGAAGACGTTTGACTGGGATACAATGAACCGCCTTCACGAGAAGGGCTTTATCTCCGATCCGGTCCGTCGGGCGAAGTCGGTCGTGTTCACCGACGCGGGCTTTCGCGAGTCGGAACGGCTGTTTGCGGGAATTGTTCGCCGCCCGCCGCTAAGCGTTTGCCGCAAACGCTGGGATGGAGCGCGGCATCAGCTTCGACCGCACCGCAACGGCACGCCGATCGGCCGCGGGCGCCCAGTTCCAAACCAGGAGCTCGGTCCTGTCATCCTCGCGCCCGCCGGGCTAGGAAGAACGCGCGCAACAGACGCCCCGCCCTGACCTCCTCGAGCCCGCCATAGACCTCGGGGCGGTGGTGGCAGGTGGGCTGAGCGAAGAATCGGGCCCCGTGCTCGACGCCGCCGCCCTTGGGATCGCCGGCCCCGTAATAGAGCCGGCGCAGTCGCGCCAACGAGATCGCGGCGGCGCACATCGCGCACGGCTCGAGCGTCACGTAGAGGTCGCAGCCTTGAAGGCGCGCGGCGCCGCGCTGGCGGGCCGCGGCACGGATCGCCAGGAGCTCGGCGTGCGCGGTCGGGTCTCGCTCGGTCTCGACGAGGTTGTGGGCGGACGCCAGCACCTCCCCGCTCGCCGCCTCGACGAGGACCGCGCCCACCGGCACCTCGCCCATGGCCGCCGCCTGCTCGGCCTCGGCGAGCGCCAACTGCATCGGGGTGAGCCTCGCCTTCGCCATGCCCCCCAACCTTGCGGCCCGCCGCCTTGCCCGTCAACCCTTCTTGCCGGCCGGTTGCGCGTTGGCGCCGGCGCGCGTACATAGTCGCCATGGCCCGACCCGCGATCGGCATCACGCTCGATGCGGAGCCGCCCGGCGGCTATTCCAAGCTGCCGTGGTACGCGCTGCGCGAAAACTACTGCGCGGCGGTGGCGCGCGCCGGCGGCCTGCCGCTGCTGCTGCCCCACGAGCCCGATCTCGCCGCCGACTACCTGGCGCGCATCGACGGCCTGGTCGTCACCGGCGGGGCCTTCGACCTCGACCCGGCGCTGTTCGGCGCCGCCGCCCGGCACGCCAGCGTCAAGACCAAGGACCGGCGCACCGCCTTCGAGTGGGCGCTCGCCCGGGCGGCGCATGACGCCGACCGGCCGCTGCTCGGCATCTGCGGCGGCCAGCAGCTCTTGAACGTGGTGCTCGGCGGCACCCTCATCCAGCACATCCCCGACGAGGTCAAGGGCGCGCTCGCCCACGAGCAGAGCGGCCCGCGCGACCGGCCCGGGCATACCGTGGCGGTCGTTCCCGGGACGCTCTTGCACCGCGTGACCGGGGCGCTCGAACTCGCCGTCAACAGCGCCCACCACCAGGCGGTGAAGGAGGTCGGGTCCGGCATCGTCGTCAACGCCCTCGCCCCCGACGGCGTGATCGAAGGCATCGAGGACCCGCGGCGGCGCTTCTGCCTCGGGGTCGAATGGCATCCCGAATATGGGATCGGTCCCGGTGACGAAAGGATCTTCGAGGCCTTCGTCCGCGCCGCGGCGTAGCCTGTCCGGGCCCGGCACGGGCGAGCGGATCGCCAAGGCGATGGCGCGCGCCGGGCTGTGCTCGCGCCGCGCGGCCGAGCGCCTTATCGCGGCAGGAAGGGTGGCGGTCGACGGCGCCGTCCTGGCGAGCCCGGCGGTCACCGTCACCGGCGACAGCCGGGTGACGGTCGACGGCCAGCCGCTGCCGGCCAGGGGGCGCACCCGCCTGTTCCGCTATCACAAGCCGCGCGGGCTGATCGCCACGACCAGCGACCCCGAGGGGCGGCGGACGATCTTCGACCGCCTGCCGCCGGAGATCGGGCGGGTGGTGGCGGTCGGGCGGCTCGATTTCAATTCCGAAGGGCTGGTGCTGTTGACCAACGACGGCGAGCTCAAGCGCCGCCTGGAGCTGCCGGCCACCGGATGGCTGCGGCGCTATCGCGCGCGCGTGTTCGGGCGTCCCGACGCGGCCGCCCTCGCCGCCCTGGCGGTGGGCCCCACAGTCGAGGGGCTCGACTATGGGCCGATCGCCGCCGCGATCGACCGCGTCCAGGGCGACAATGCATGGCTGACCATAGCCTTGCGCGAGGGCCGCAACCGCGAGGTCCGCCGGGTGCTCGCGCATCTCGGCCTGACGGTCAACCGGCTGATCCGGGTCGCCTACGGTCCGTTCCAATTGGGCGGCCTGCCCCGCGGCGCGGTCGATGAGGTGCCGCCCAAGGTGATCCGCGACCAGCTTGGGGGCTCCTTCGGCCGGCCGGGTCGAGGCTAAGAGCTTGCGCATCGTCGGCGGCAAACATCGTGGACGCAGGCTGGCGGGCCCGGCGGATGCGCGCATCCGGCCGACCGGGGATCGCGCGCGCCAGGCGCTGTTCAACATCCTCGAGCACGGCAAATTCGCCGCCGGCGGCGTCTCGCCGGTCACCGGCGCGCGCGTCCTCGACGCCTTTTGCGGCAGCGGGGCGTTCGGCCTCGAAGCCCTGTCGCGCGGCGCGTCGCACGCGCACCTGATCGATAACGATCGCGCCGCCGTGCGGCTGGCGCGCGCCAATGCCGCCACGCTCGGCGAGGGCGCCCGCGTCGACGCGATCGAGGCCGATGCGCTCGCCGCCCCGCCGGCGCGCGCCCCGTGCGGGCTCGCCTTCCTCGACCCGCCCTACGGCAGCGGGCTCGCCGCCCGCGCCTTGGCGGCCCTCGCCGCCGCCGGTTGGCTCGCGCCTTGCGCCTTATGCGTGGTCGAGCTCGGCCCGCGCGACGAGTTGGCGCCGCCGACCGACTTCGCGCTACTGGACGAGCGGCGCAGCGGGGCGGCGCGGTTCGTCTTCCTGCGCCACGGGCCGGTTTGAAACCCGCGGGGCATTGCCCCGCGCCGACGCGGGATGCAACGATCCATATTCCCGGAGGGGCGGGTTTATAACCCGCCCACGGGCCGGTTTGAAACCGGCCCCTACGAAGGCCCGACGCCATTTCCGCTGTAGCCCGTTCGATACCGGCCCCGACCGACCGCCCGCCGCGATCAGCGCCGGCCGAACATCTTCTCGAGGTCGGCGAGCTTCAGTTCGACATAGGTCGGCCGGCCGTGACTGCACTGACCCGAATAGGGCGTCGTCTCCATGTCGCGCAAAAGGGCGTTCATCTCTTCCGCCGAGAGCCGGCGGCCGGCGCGCACCGAGCCGCGGCAGGCCATCGACGCGCAGACGGCGTCGAGCCGCTCGTGCAGCGACC
>JBQTIU010000096.1:0-50120 GCA_052387815.1 Pseudomonadota bacterium | reverse complement strand
GTGCCCAGCGGCAGTCCCGCACCGAGGGCGGCCTGGCGCGCCGGCGCCTGTCCCTGACCGGCGGGCAGCACGCAGCCCATGAGGACTTCCTGCACTTCGTCGGCGCCGATCTTGGCGCGCTCGACCGCGGCGCGTATCGCCGCGGCGCCGAGCTCGGCCGCGGCGAAGCTCTTCAGCTCGCCTTGGAAGGCGCCCATCGGCGTGCGGGCGGCGGAGACGATGACGATCGGATCGGGTTGCATCAGTTTCCTTTCAGGCGGATTCGGCGAACAGCTCGCGGCCGATGAGCCAGCGGCGGATCTCGGAGTTCCTGGCGCCGATCTCGTAGAGCTTGGCGTCGTGCAACGGGCGCCCCGTGGGATACTCGTTGATGTAGCCGTTGGCGTCCAGAAGCCGGATTGCGTCGAGCGCGAACCGCGTCGCCCGCTCGGCCGCATAGAGGCTGGCGCCCGCCGCATCCGGTCAAGATGTTCAATGGTCCGGATTTACCGCGCCTTGCGCTCACGAGCAGCCGCTAGTGGCGCCGCAATCGAGGCACTTGGTGCAGGTGCCGCTGCGCACCACGGCGAGGCTGCCGCACGGATCGCAGGCATCCCCCGTGTAGCCCTTCATCCGCGCCTCGCGCGCGCCAGGCGGGCAGCGGCCGCGCTCGCCGCCGCGCCGGGGCCGATGGCGAAGCCAATCTCAGTAGGAGACGCCTGCGTCTCCGGTTCATGCTTCGGCTTCGACGGCTCGATCGTCCTCCATCCCTCCGGCGATAGTCCGAGCACGTTCATCAGGGCATCATGCTCGACGATCCCCTGTTCCACGGCATAGTCGATCAGCCTTCCCACGCGTTCGCCGTCTACGGCTCCAATTATCCCTGCGAGCGACTCCGGCGAGGGACAGGGAATACGGCCAAGCCGGTCGTCCTCGAGCTGCGCCGCCAGCCAGAGTTTCAGGTATTCGAGTTGCTGTGGGATGTCCGGCAGCGGTTGCTGCGCCAGTTCGTCGAGATTCTCGCTGCTGACGAAGAGCCGGTTGTCCTCGGACGTGATTAACCGGATGGCGTGACTTCGGCGCGCGCGTACACGCGGGTCCTGGTTCACCCGGTTATCCAGCGTGGCGAGGGCCGTTCTTGAAATCTCGAACGGGCCACAGCGCGAACAGAGAACCTGCTTCTTGCGGCCATAGTCCCTGTCCGGGACACGTTCGGCAGGGAGCAAGCATACGGGGCAGCGTTCAGTCATATGGGCCACACCAACTTAGATGGCTCGTCATAGTCCTTGCCTTAGTGTCTTGCGCCCCCCACTCACGAGCAGCCGCTGGTGGCGCCGCAATCGAGGCACTTGGTGCAGGTGCCGCTGCGCACCACGGCGAGGCTGCCGCACCCATCGCAGGCATCCCCCGTGTAGCCCTTCATCCGCGCCTCGCGCGCGCGCGCCAGGCGGGCAGCGGCCGCGCTCGCCGCCGCGCCGGGACCGATGGCGAAGCCCATCGGCTGGCGGTCCTCGGCGGGCGAAGGCGGCAGCGGCTCGGCGAGGCCGACCGCGAGCCCTTCGTCCGACGACGGGGCAAGCTCGCCCGCTGGTGCCTCGAGGCTCGCCCGGCCGCGGCCGTTGTCGGCGGTGCCGCCCTCGACGAGGCGCAAGCGCTGGCGCACGAAGCCGGCGCTGGTCGCCTTCCGGATGGCGTC
Source organism: Pseudomonadota bacterium (assembly GCA_052387815.1). Classification (GTDB taxonomy): domain Bacteria; phylum Pseudomonadota; class Alphaproteobacteria; order CACIAM-22H2; family CACIAM-22H2; genus JBQTIU01. The sequence goes on along the minus strand of JBQTIU010000096.1, from coordinate 48,445 downwards.
GAGCGCCGCCGAGGCCGCGCTCGTGCCGGCCACCGGCAGGGCGCTCTCGTCCTCGCCCTTGCCGACCGAATCGGGGGCGAGGTCGTCCTGGTGGACATGGGCGAGGTCGTCGCGCCCGAGATAGGAGACCGCGAGCTCGCGGAACATGTAGTCGAGGATCGAGGTGGCGTTCTTGATCGCGTCGTTGCCCTGCACCGGCCCGTTGGGCTCGAAGCGGGTGAAGGTGAAGGCGTCGACGTATTCCTCGAGCGGCACACCGTACTGGAGCCCGATCGAGATGGCAATGGCGAAGTTGTTCATCAGGCTGCGGAAGGCCGCGCCCTCCTTGTGCATGTCGACGAAGATCTCGCCGAGCCGCCCGTCCTCGTACTCGCCGGTGTGCAAATAGACCTTGTGGCCGCCGACGATCGCCTTCTGGATGTAGCCCTTGCGGCGCTGCGGCAGGAACTGGCGTCTCGCCACCTGACGCTCGACGATGCGCTCGACGATGCGCTCCACCCTCGATGCGGCGGGCCGGGCGGCGAGCGGGTCGGCGAACTCGCTCGCGTCATCCTCGCTCAATACCGCGGCGAGCGGCTGCGAGAGCTTCGAGCCGTCGCGGTAGAGAGCGGTGGCCTTGAGGCCGAGGCGCCACGACATCAGATAGGCCCGCTTGCAATGCTCGACGGTGGCGTTGTGCGGCATGTTGATGGTCTTGGAGATGGCGCCGGAAATGAACGGCTGGGCGGCCGCCATCATCCGGATATGGCTGTCCACCGCCAGCGAGCGCCGGCCGATCCGCCCGCACGGACTGGCGCAGTCGAAGACCGGCAGGTGCCGGGCGGCGAGATGGGGGGCGCCCTCGAGGGTCATCGCCCCGCAGCAATAGGTGTTGGCGGCCTCGATCTCGGCGGTCGAGAAGCCCAACAGGCTCAGCATGTCGCAAGCGAGGTCGTCGAGCTGGGCCTTGTCGAGGCCCAGCACGCGGGTGCAGAACTCCTCGCCCAGCGCCCACTTGTTGAACGCGAACTTGATGTCGAAGGCGCTGGCGAGGCCGTTCTCGAGCGCCCGGATATGGACCTCGGCGAAGCCCTTGGCCTTGAGGGCGTCATGGCCGATGGCGGGCGCGCCGGCCAGCGTGCCGCGGCCGACCGCGTAGGCGACGATGTCGTTGATCTGGGCCTGGCTGTAGCCGAGCGTCTTGAGCGCCTCGGGCACCACCCGGTTGATGATCTTGAAATAGCCGCCGCCGGCGAGCTTCTTGTACTTGACGAGCGCGAAATCGGGCTCGATGCCGGTGGTGTCGCAATCCATGACCAGCCCGATCGTGCCGGTCGGCGCGATCACGCTCGCCTGGGCGTTGCGGTAGCCATGCGCCTCGCCGAGGGCCAGCGCCCGGTCCCAGGCGCGGCGCGCCGCCACGACCAGTTGCGGGTCCGGGCAGGCGCCGGGCTCGAGCGGCACCGGGGCGATCGATAGCCCCTCGTAGCCCGCCCGCTCGCCGTAGGCCGCGCGGCGGTGGTTGCGGATCACCCGCAGCATGGGCGCGCGGTTGTTGGCGAAGCCGGGGAAGGGGCCGAGCTCCTCGGCCATCTCGGCCGAGGTGGCGAATGCGATGCCGGTCATGATCGCCGACAAGGCGCCGCACAGCGCGCGTCCCTCCTCGCCGTCATAAGGCAAGCCCATGGCCATCAACAGGCCGCCGATATTGGCGAAGCCCAGCCCCAGGGTGCGGTATTCGTAGGACAGCTCGGCGATCCGGCGCGACGGGAACTGGGCCATCAGGACCGAGATCTCGAGGGTGATCGTCCACAGCCGGCAGGCGTGCTCATAGGCCCCGATATCGAAGCCCCCAGACTTGCGGAAGGCGAGCAGGTTGAGCGAGGCAAGGTTGCAGGCCGTGTCGTCGAGGAACATGTACTCGGAGCAGGGATTGGAGGCATGGATCCGGCCGCTCGCCGGGCAGGTATGCCAGTCGTTGATGGTGGTGTCGAATTGCACCCCGGGGTCGGCCGAGGCCCAGGCGGCATAGCCGATCTGCTCCCACAGATCGCCGGCCTTGACCGTCTTGTGGACCTGGCGATCGGTCCGCCGCACCAGGCTCCAGTCGCCGCCGGCCTCGAGGGCGTGCAAAAAGGCGTCGGGCACGCGCACCGAGTTGTTCGAGTTCTGGCCCGAGACGGTCAAGTAGGCTTCCGAGTCCCAGTCGGTGTCGTAGACCGGGACCTCGATCGACCGGTAGCCCTGGCGCGCGAACTCGATCGCCCGCCCGATATAGTTCTCCGCGATCATCGCCCGGCGCGCCGCCTTGAGCGCGGCCTTGAGCGCGGGGTTGCGCGCCGGCTCGAAGCCGGCCTCGCCGGGCGCCTCGAAGCAGGCCGCCATGATCGCGTTCAAGTGCAGGTTGGCAAGCTTCGAGCCGGCGACCAGGGCCGCCACCTTCTGCTCCTCGATCACCTTCCAGTCGATGTATTGCTCGATGTCGGGGTGATCGAGGTCGACCGTCACCATCTTGGCCGCGCGCCGCGTCGTCCCACCCGACTTGATGGCGCCCGCGGCGCGATCGCCGATCTTGAGGAAGCTCATCAGCCCCGAGGACTTGCCGCCGCCCGACAGGCGCTCGTTCTCGCCCCTCAACTTGGAGAAATTGGTGCCGGTCCCGGACCCGTACTTGAACAGCCGCGCCTCGCGGACCCACAGGTCCATGATGCCGTGCTCATTGACGAGATCGTCCTCGACCGACTGGATGAAACAGGCGTGCACCTGCGGGCGCTCGTAGGCCGACGTCGACAGGGTCGGCGTGCCAGTCTTGAAATCGACGTGCCAGTGACCCTGGCCCGGCCCGTCGATGCCGTAGGCCCAATAGAGCCCGGTGTTGAACCATTGCGGGGAATTGGGCGCCCCAAGCTGCGCGGCCAGCATGTAGCGCATCTCGTCGAAATAGGCCCGCGCGTCGGACTCGGCCTCGAAATACCCGCCCTTCCAGCCCCAATAGGTCCAGGCGCCGGCCAGGCGGTCGAACACTTCGCGCGCGCTCGTCTCGGCGCGCCGGCGAGCGGCTTCAGGGAGCTCGGCGAGCGCCGCCTCGTCGGCGGTCCGGCGCCACAGCCAGGGCGGCACGTCGGCCTCCGCGACCGCCCGCAACAGAGTGGGGATGCCGCGCTTGCGGAAATATTTCTGGGCGAGCACGTCGCAGGCGACCTGCGACCACGCCTTGGGCACCTCGATGCCCTTCAACGCAAACACCACCGAGCCGTCGGGATTGCGGATTTCGCTGTCGGTGGTGGCGAACTCGATGGCTCGGTATGCGTCCTCGCCCGCCTGCGTGAACCGCCGCTCGATGCGCATCGCTTGCTCCCTCCCCCGACCGGCTCTGTCGACCCCTGGACCCAAGAGCGGACCGGCGTTGCCGCCCGCCCTCGCCCGCCGTGCCACTAGATGCTGTAGCGCTGGCGCCCGTCCTTACAACATCTTGAGCACAAGGCCCGAGGGCCGGCAACTAGATTTTGGCGCAATCAAGGCAGCGACCCCTACCTATCGAGTGATTTCGGTTGAGTTTCGGCACCTTGCGGGGCGATCTCAAAGCGCTACCGCAGCAATGGTGCCCCTGGTCGGGCATACTCACTGAATGTAGTTATGTTGGAATACGTTGCCGCACTGTGTTGGCAACGATCATGAGCATTTCGCGCCTCCAGCACAGGGCCGCTATCGCCTCTCAAGCGCGTTCGATCAGCGGTAGATTCACGAGCAAATTCTGCGGCTTGAGCCGCAGCCGGTCGGCTGGGTCGTGGGCCAGGCCCAAGTAAACCGGCCGTCCGGCGAGATCCTGGCGCATGACCCGCGGATCGTCGAACTCCAATTGGAACAGGGCGAGCACGCGCGCCAAGCGTTCCTCGCTGACCTCCTGGCCCCGATAGAGGTCGTTCATGATCGCGCTCGCCTCGGTGTCGAGCCCGATATGCCAGACCCAATGCTCGTCGCGAACCTCGCGTCTGGGTTCGATGCCGACCTTGACGCCGAGGAAATGCGCCACCCAGGCCTCGAGCACGCGGGCGAGCGCATCTGGCCCGTGGCGTCCGAAGGTGAGCTCGAGGACCGTGTCGTAACGCTCGTCGCGGCCCCAGTAGATCGCCGCGTTGGCGTCGGTGAGCACGTCGAGATCGACGGTGCGGGCCGGCGCATTCGAGGCCACCAACAGGCGGCCCAACGACCCCAGCCCGCCCGAGGCCGCGTACATGTCCACCGTTTCCTCGTCGGCGACCATGACCGCCCCGTCGGCGACGGTCGTGCGCTGCGGCCGGAACAAGAGCTCGGCCGCGCGTAGCCGCAGCGGATCCTCGACCCCGTCGAGGATGTGCCGCAGGATCACGTGCACGAGCTGGTCGACGAACAAGGGCGGGATCGGCGGGGGTGCCGGATCCGCAGCGCCCGGCTGCGGGGCGGGGCTCGCGAACAGCCCGAGATAGGCGGCCTCGATCGTGCCGGCGGCGACCAGCCGGTCGCGGAAGGCGAGCACCACAGTGTAGTTCTCGCGCGCATCGGGGTCGGCGAGGGCGGCGATTTCGGAAGCTTCGATCGGCCGCCGCGGGGCGTCGAGCAAGGCGGAATGGAGGCGGCGTTCGGCCGGGCAAGATTCGGCCACCGGGCGCAGCTCGGGCCGCATCAGATAGGCGCGCAAAAAGGCGTTCGTGACGGCGAGCCGGCCGTCCTGCGTTCGCGCCAGCAAGTGATAGCCGGAGGAGCGCCAGAAATCGGGCATGGGTCGGACCAACGAGGGCTGTCGCAAAGGGCCGCAGGCGCCAATCTGGACGCGCGGGCCCGGTCATGCAATAGTGCGCCCCCCGCCATCCTTCCCAGTGCGCACGATGACGCTCGCGACACGGCTTTACACCTGGCTCCGGGGCGAACCGGTCGGTGCGGATGCCTTCGGCAACCGCTATTACCGCGACAAGACCGGGGCCAAGCGCCACGACGGGCGGCGCGAAAAGCGCTGGGTGCTCTATCAGGGCGATGCCGAGGCCTCGAAGGTGCCGCCGGAGTGGCACGCCTGGTTGCACCACAGCGTCGCCACGCCGCCGCCGCCCGGCGGGCGGCCGGTGCGGCCCTGGCAGAAGGAGCATGTTCGCAACCTGACCGGGACGCCGGCCGCCTATCGTCCCTCGGGTCACGACTTCCGCGGCGGGCAACGCGCCAAGGCGAGTAGCGACTACGAACCGTGGACGCCGCCCTCCTAGAGCGTCCGAACCATCCCCCGAGGCTGACAGACATGGGCAAAAATCTGGTCGAATCCCTGATGGGAGCGGTGGTCCTGGCGGTGGCGGGCCTGTTCGTGGTCTTCGCCTATTCGACCACCAGTTGGCGCACCGTCGGCGGCTACGAAGTGATCGCTAAGTTCGAGCGCATCGACGGCCTCGTGATGGGCAGCGACGTCAAGCTGTCCGGCATCAAGGTCGGCACGCTGGTCGAGCAGAGGCTCGAGCCGGAGACCTACCTCGCGGTGGTGCGCATGAGCATCGATTCGCGCGTCAAGCTGCCCGTCGACACGGTGGCGCAGGTGGCGAGCGAGGGCCTGTTGGGCGGCCATTTCATCGCTCTCGTGCCTGGCGGCGAGGACAAGATGATTGCCCCCGGCGGCCAGATCAAGTTCACCCAGGGGCCGGTCAACCTCGTCCAGATGCTGGGCAAGTTCATTTTCAACGCCGCCGACAGCCAGGACAAGGGGCAGGCCGCGCCGCGCTGAGCGCCTCCGCTTCGCCCGCCAAAAAATCTCCGCGATGACCGGCGCCCAGAGTTGGGACCCCGAGCGCTACGCGCGCCATGCCAGGTTCGTCGCCACGCTCGGCCTGCCGCTCCTCGAATGGCTGGCCCCGCGGGCGGGCGAATTCATTCTCGATCTGGGCTGCGGCGACGGCGCGCTCACCGAGAAGCTCGAGGCGGCGGGGTGCCGGGTGGTCGGCGTCGATGCCAGCCCCCTGCAGGTTGCGGCGGCGCGCCGGCGCGGCCTCGAGGTGGCGGTGATGGACGCCGCTTGCCTGTCCTTTGCGCCGTCGTTCGACGCGGTGTTCACCAATGCCGCCCTGCACTGGATGAAACCGGCCGCGGCGGTGATCGCGGGTGTCGAGCGCGCCCTCAAGCCCGGCGGCCGGTTCGTGGGCGAAATGGGCGGGGCCGGCAATGTCGCCCGCATCCACGCCGCGCTCGGCGCGGCGCTGGCGCGGCGCCGGCGCGAGGCGCCCATGCCGTGGTATTTTCCCACGCCCGCGGCGTATCGCGCCGAGCTCGAGGCGGGCGGCTTCATGGTCGAGCGCATGGAGCACTTTCCCCGACCGACGGTCCTGCCCGGCGATATCGCCGGCTGGCTCGACACCTTCGCCGAGCCGTTCTTGGGTTTATTGCCGGCCGACGAACGCGCGGCGGCGGTCGCCGAAATCGCCGGGGAGTTGGCCCCGCAACTCAAGGACGCCGACGGGCGCTGGGTGGTCGATTACGTCCGCCTGCGCTTTCTTGCGGTGACGAAGGCATGAGGCGCGTTCGCCATCGCGGCGTCGGGCGCTTCCCCTCATCCGGCGCGCTGGCGCGCGCCACCTTCTCCCCATGGGAGAAGGTATCATGGCGGATCGCGTCGCCGCCCGTTTTGACGCTGGCGCTGGCCGCCGCCTTGATCGCCAGCCACGCGCTCGCCGAGGGCCAATCCGCGCCGATGGCGTCCGGCGTCGTGGCGGTCCTGCAAGGCCTCGACAAAATCACCGGCCGGGTCAGGACCATCCAGGCGCCGATCGAGGAGACGGTGCGCTTCGGGACGCTCGACATCATGGCGCGGACGTGCCGCAAGCGGCCGCCCGAGGAGGCGCCCGAATCCGCCGCCTTCCTCGAGGTGCGCGAAATCAAGCCCGGCGAGGTCCCGCGCACCCTGTTCGTCGGCTGGATGTTCGCCTCCTCGCCCGCCGTCTCGGCGCTCGAGCATCCGGTCTACGACGTCTGGGTCATCGACTGCAGGACCTCGAGCCCCTCGGGGTCGAGCTCGCGGTAGAAGCGGGCCTCGAGGCAGAGCGCCGCCTTGAGCTGCCGGCGGTAGGCGCGACGGGAAATTTCGACCGCCCCGAAACGCTCGAGGTGCGGGGTCACGAACTGGGTATCGAGGAGCCTGAACCCGCCGCGCCGCAAGCGGGCGACGAGGTGGACGAGCGCCACCTTGCTGGCGTCGCGCTCGCGGGTGAACATGCTCTCGCCGAAGAACGCCCCGCCCAAGGCGACGCCGTAGAGCCCGCCGGCGAGCCGGCCCGAGCGCCAGCACTCGAGGCTGTGGGCATGGCCCGCTGCGTGCAGCTCGCCGTAGAGCTTCAGGATCGCGGCATTGATCCAGGTCGCGCGGCGGCTCTGGGTGCGCTCGGCGCAGGCCAGCATCACGCCCCTGAAATCGCTGTCGGCGCGGACCTCGAAGACGCTGCGCCGCAGGGTCTTCTTGAGCGAGCGAGGGATGTGGAGGGCATCGAGCGGCAGCACGCCGCGGCGCTCGGGATCGACCCAGAACAGCTCGGGCTCATCGGCGCTTTCGGCCATCGGGAACAAACCGGCGGCGTAGGCGCCAAGCAGCAGGTCGGGGGTGAGCTCGGTCATCGGCGGCCTTATCCGGGCAGGCCGGCGAACTTCTCCAGCCAGTGGACGTCGTAGGCGCCGTCGATGACGGCTTGCGCCTGGACGAGGCGGCGGTGGAGCGGCAGCGTCGTCTCGATCCCGCCGATCACGTATTCGTGGAGCCCCCGCTTAAGCCGCAACAGGCATTCGTTGCGGGTCGCCCCATGGGCGATCAGTTTCGCCACCAGGCTGTCGTAATGGGACGGCACCCGGTAGCCCGCGTACAGCGCCGAATCGACGCGCAGGCCGGGGCCGCCGGGCGGGTGGTAGTCGCTGACCTGACCGGGCGAGGGCCGGAAGGTCCGCGGGTGCTCGGCGTTGATCCGGCACTCGATAGCATGGCCGTTGAAGCGCACGTGTTCCTGGCGAAACAAGATCGGCGCCCCGGCGGCGATGCGGATCTGCTCGCGCACGAGGTCGAGGCCGCACACCATCTCGGTCACCGGGTGCTCGACCTGGAGGCGAGTATTCATTTCGATGAAGAAGAACCGGCCGTCCTCGTAGAGGAATTCGAGCGTGCCGGCGTTGCGGTACTGGAGGTCCTTGAGGGCGCGGCAGACGATGGCGCCGATCCGGTCGCGCTCGGCGTCGTCGAGCGCCGGCGAGGGGCTCTCCTCGATTACCTTCTGGTGGGCGCGTTGGAGCGAGCAGTCGCGCTCGCCCAGATGCACGACGTTGCCGTGGGAATCCGCGAGGACCTGGATCTCGATGTGGCGGGGATGGCCAAGATATTTTTCGAGATAGACGGTGTCGGACCCGAAATTGGCCGCCGCCTCCTGGCGCGCCAGGCCGAACGCGACGGCCAGATCGGCCGCGCCGCGGGCGGCCTTCATGCCCTTGCCGCCGCCCCCGCTCGCGGCCTTCACCAGCACGGGATAGCCGATGCGCTCGGCCGCGGCGAGCGCCGTATCGAGGTCGGGGACCGGGCCCTCGGAGCCGGGAACGACGGGGATGCCGAGCGCGGCGGCCGTCTTCTTGGCGGCGATCTTGTCGCCCATCAGGCGGATGTGCGCGGGCGAGGGGCCGATGAAAGTGAAGCCGTGTTCCTCGACCATCGCCACGAAGTCGGCGTTTTCGGCGAGGAACCCGTAGCCGGGGTGGATGGCGTTGGCGCCGGTGATGGTGGCGGCCGACAGGATCGCCTGCATGTTGAGATAGCTGTCGCGCGCCGGCGGCGGCCCGATGCAGACGCTCTCGTCGGCGAGGCGCACATGCATGGCGTCGGCATCGGCGGTCGAGTGGACCGCCACCGTGGCGATGCCGAGCTCGCGGCAGGCGCGGTGGATGCGCAGCGCGATCTCGCCGCGATTGGCGATCAGGACCTTCTCGAACATGGCCGTCGACCGGCGAGGCGGGCCGCTACTCGATGACCATCAACGGCTCGCCGTACTCGACCGGCGCGCCGTCGCTGATGAACACCTGGCGCACCATGCCGCCGCGCGGGCTGCGGATGAGGTTCATCACTTTCATCGCCTCGATGACCAACAGCGTGTCGCCTTCCTTGACCCGGTCGCCGACCTTGACGAAGGACGCCGCGCCGGGCTCGGGCGCCACATGAGCGGTGCCGACCATCGGCGAGACGACCGCGCCCGCGGGCGGGGCATGGGGGTCGTCGATGGCGAGCCCGGCCGCCGGCGCGGCCGGGCCCGCCGCCGGTGGCGGCAGGGCGCCGGCGGCCCGCGCCACGCGCACCCTCCGCTCGCCGTCGGCGTATTCGATCTCGCCCAAGCCGGTCTCGGCCAGGAGCTCGGCGAGTTTGCGGATGAGCTTGGGATCGACGGAGAACTGGGCCATCAGGTCTGTGCGCCCGCCACCAGGCGGGCCATCGCCTCGAGCGCCAACAGGTAGCCGTGGCCGCCGAAGCCGCAGATCACGCCCTTGGCCGCGGCGCTGACGTGCGAGTGGCGACGGAACTCCTCGCGGGCGTAGATATTGGACAGATGGACCTCGATCACCGGCAGGTCGCAAATCAACAGGGCGTCGAGGATGGCGATCGAGGTATGGCTGTAGGCGCCGGCGTTGAGCACGATGCCATCGGCCGTCCCGCGGGCCTCGTGGATCCACTCGACCAGCTCGCCCTCGCGGTTCGACTGCCGGAAATCGATGTCGAGTCCGAGCCGGTTGGCCCGTTCGCCGCACGCGGCCTCGATATCGCCCAGCGTCTCGCGCCCGTAGATCTCCGGCTGGCGGACGCCGAGCATGTTGAGGTTGGGACCGTTGATGACCAGGATCGTCGGTCGGGAAGCCAAGGACGCGTCCCTTGGAAGTTGGCGGTAACGGCGGGTCGAGCCCCGTCCTCGTTCTTATAGCATGGCGGCAAGGCGGCGCAACCTTTGCCCGTCGCCGGGCACGGCAGCCGGCCCCGCCGAAAAAATTTCGGCCGCATCGCCGCAGCCACGCATTTTTCGCTTTTCATCGCGCCGAATCGCACTATATATCGCCGCACCCCCAGGATAGGGACAGCGCCGACCATGACCCCCAAGATCACCCGCTTCCTTTCCGAGCACAACCCGCCGACCCCGTGCCTGATCGTCGATCTCGACGTGATCGCGCACAACTACAAGCGGCTGCGCAAGGCGCTGCCGCTGGTGCAGATCTATTACGCGGTCAAGGCCAATCCCGCCCCCGAGATCCTGCGCGTGCTCGACGGGCTCGGCTCGTGTTTCGACGCCGCCTCGATCTACGAGGTGGAGCAGTGCCTCGCGCTCGGCATCGCCGTGGGGCGAATGTCGTTCGGCAGCACCATCAAGAAGGAAGCGGACATCGCCACCGCGTTCGGCCGCGGCGTCGACCTGTTCGCCTTCGACAGCGAGATCGAGCTCAGGAAGCTGGCCAAGGCCGCGCCCGGCTCGCGAGTGTTCTGCCGCATCTTGATGACCGGCGAGGGCGCCGACTGGCCGCTGTCGCGCAAGTTCGGCTGCGACATCGACATGGCGCGCGACCTCTTGGTCAAGGCCCGCGACCTCGGCCTCGACCCGCACGGCGTCTCCTTCCATGTCGGCTCGCAGCAGCGCGACTTGAGGCAATGGGACATCGCGGTCGGCAAGACCCGGATGCTGTTCACGGCGCTGAGCGAGCGCGGCATCGAGCTCAAGCTCATCAATCTCGGCGGCGGGTTCCCGGCCAAGTACCGCGCCCGGGTCGCCGCGATCGAGGCCTATGCCGAGGCGATCATGAAGGCGATGACCGACCATTTCGGCAACGATCTGCCGCAGATGATCGTCGAGCCCGGCCGCGGCATCACCGGCGATGCCGGGGTGATCCAGTCCGAGGTGGTGCTGATCTCGACCAAGAGCTACGACGACAAGCGGCGCTGGGTGTTTCTCGACGTCGGCAAATTCGGCGGCCTGCCCGAGACCATGGGCGAGGCGATCCAGTACCGCTTGAAGACGCCGCGCGACGGCGGCGCCAAGGGGCCGGTGGTGCTCGCCGGTCCGACCTGCGACGAGGTCGACGTGCTCTACGACGCCGCCGACTATCGGTTGCCGCTCGACCTCGCGGTCGGCGACAAGGTCCAGATCCTGTCGGCCGGGGCCTATACCTCGACCTACGCCTCGGTCGGGTTCAACGGCTTCCCGCCCCTCAAGACCCACTGCATCTAGAAGTCGAGCCCGGGAACGGCGTCGATCCCCACCCGGCCGGCGCCGGGCGACGGGCCGATTTCTGTTGGCATTGGTTGCGTTTGAAACTAGCTTGCCCGGGATCGGCGCCTGGTGACGCGGCCCGCGGCGGCCGGGCCCGGGCAGACGGCGAAGCAACGCAGGGCGCGATGACCGCTCGCAATCCAGGATCGATCGCGCGACGTCCCGCCGCGGCGCGGCCGGGGCGGGCTGGGACTGCGCGTAAAGGGCCGCGCATTGTGGCGGCCCCGGCGGCCGCCGACAACCCGATGGGCACGGACGGATTCGAGTTCGTCGAATACACCGCCCCCGACCCGCGCACGCTCGGGCGGCTGTTCTTGTCCATGGGCTTCGCCGCCGTCGCCCGCCATCGCTCGAAGGACGTGACGCTCTACCGCCAGGGCGACGTCAATTTCATCGTCAATGCCGAGCCAGACAGTTTCGCTCAGGCCTTCGCGCGCGTGCACGGGCCCTCGGCCTGCGCCATGGCCTTCCGGGTCAAGGATTCCGGCGCCGCCTATGCCCGCGCCTTGTCCCTGGGCGCCCGACCCCACCACGGCAAGATCGGGCCGATGGAGCTCAACATCCCGGCGATCGAGGGCATCGGCGGCAGCCTGATCCACCTCGTCGACCGCTACGGCGAGCGCGGCAGCATCTACGATGTCGACTTCCGGCCGCTCGCCGGGGCCCGGCCGAACCCGGCCGGCGTCGGGCTGATCGCCATCGACCACTTGACCCACAACGTCCATCGCGGCCGCATGGACGAATGGGCGCGGTTCTACGAGCGGCTCTTCAACTTCCGCGAGATCCGCTATTTCGACATCGAGGGCAAGGCCACCGGCCTCAAGTCGCGGGCGATGGCCAGCCCGTGCGGCAGGATCCGCATCCCGATCAACGAGTCGCGCGACGACAAGTCGCAGATCGCCGAGTATCTCGAAGCCTACAAGGGCGAAGGCATCCAGCACATCGCGCTCTCTGCGGCCGACATCTATACGGCGGTCGACCAGCTGCGCACGCGGGGGACCAAGTTTCTCCCGACGCCCGACACCTATTACGAGCTCGTCGACCGCCGCCTGCCGGGTCACAGCGAGGATGTCCGGCGCCTCAAGAAGAACCGCATCCTGATCGACGGCGCGCCGGGAAGGGGCCTGCTCTTGCAGATCTTCACCCAGACCGTGATCGGCCCGATCTTCTTCGAGATCATCGAGAGGAAGGGCGACGAGGGATTCGGCGAAGGCAATTTCCGGGCCCTGTTCGAGTCGATCGAGCTCGATCAGATCCGCAGAGGAGCGCTCAAGGTATGAAGACCTGGATCAGCTTTCCCCGGCGCGAGGGCCGGACCTCGCGCCAGGCGCACGCCGACCTGCCGGCGGGCACCTACGAGCGCGAGCTCGGCAAGGAGGGGTTCTACGGCCCGGCGACCCACATGCACCACGCCCATCCGCCGACCGGCTGGATCGCCTGGGAGGGCGAGCTCAGGCCCCGCGCCTTCGATCTAAGCAAGATCAACCGGCTCTCGGCCTCGCCCTGGGAGGCGACGGAGATCATGGGCAACGCCCATCTCAAGCTGCGGCTGTGGCGCCTGGAGGGCAAGATGGACCACCTGGTGCGCAACGGCGACGGCGACGAGCTCGCCTTCGTTCACGAGGGCGCGGGGCACCTGTACTGCGATTACGGACACCTGGCGTTCCGCGACGGCGATTACATCGTGTTGCCGCGCGGCACGATGTGGCGCCTCGAGGCGACCGCGCCGTTGACCGCGCTCCTGGCCGAGGCGACCAATGACAGCTACCGCCTGCCGGAGAAGGGCCTGGTCGGCCGGCACGCCATCTTCGATCCGGCGGCGCTCGACACCCCGGCCCTCGACCAGGCCTTCGAGGCGCAAAAGGGCGAGGTCGAGACCCGCGTCGTCATCAGGCGCAACGGCGCGCTATCGACCGTCACCTTTCCTTTCAACCCGCTCGATGCCATGGGCTGGCACGGAGATCTCGCGCCGGTCCGGGTGAACTGGCGCGACCTGCGGCCGCTGACCAGCCACCGCTATCACCTGCCGCCCTCGGCGCACACCACCTTCCTCGCCTCGCGCTTCGTCGTCGGCACCTTCGCCCCGCGCCCATCGGAAAGCGATCCCGGCGCCTTGAGGGTGCCGTTCTTCCACAACAACGACGATTACGACGAGGCGATCTTCTACCATCGCGGCAAGTTCTTCTCGCGCGACAACATCCACCCCGGCATGCTGACCCTCCACCCTTGCGGGGTCACGCACGGGCCGCACCCCAAGGCCTACCAGCTGGCGACCAGCTCGGCGGGCGGCACGCTCCTCGACGAGGTCGCGGTGATGATCGACGCCCGCGATGCGCTTGCCGTGGCGAAGCTCCCCGAGGGCGTCGAGTGGCGCGGCTACGTCGATAGCTGGCGCGCCGCGCCGGCCGCGCCGGTGCGAGATCCATGAAACTGGCGACGCTCAAGGAAGGCGGGCGTGACGGCACGCTGGTCGTCGTCTCGCGCGATCTGGCGCGGAGCGTCAGGGTGCCAAGGATCGCACCCACCCTGCAGGCGGCGCTCGACGACTGGCAGAACGTGCAGGGCGAACTCGCCGCGGTCTACCGGCTCTTGAACTTGGGGCGCGAACCGGACGCCTTCCCCTTCGACCCGCGCCTCGTCCACGCGCCGCTGCCGCGCGCCTATCAGTGGGCGGACGGCAGCGCCTATCTCAACCATGTCGAACTCGTGCGCAAGGCGCGCGGGGCGGAGATGCCCCCCGCCTTGTTCACCGATCCGCTGATGTACCAGGGCGGGTCGGACGGCTTCCTCGGCCCCACCGACGACGTGCCGGCGGCGGACGAGGCCGACGGCATCGATTTCGAGGCCGAGGTCGCGGTGGTCACCGACGATGTGCCAATGGCGGTGCGCCCAGAGGCGGCGCGCCACCACATCAAGCTCGTCATGCTGGTAAACGACGTGAGCCTGCGCAACCTGATGCCGGGCGAGCTCGCCAAGCGCTTCGGCTTCTTCCAATCCAAGCCCGCCTCGAGCTTCTCGCCAGTGGCGGCGACGCCTGACGAGCTGGGCGCGGCCTGGGACGGCGGCAAGGTCAATCTGGCGCTCATCAGCCACCTCAACGCTGAGCGCTTCGGCAGCCCCAACGCAGGGCGCGACATGAACTTCGAGTTTCCGGCCCTCCTCGCCCATGCCGCCCGTACGCGCGCCCTCGGGCCCGGCACGATCATCGGCTCGGGCACGGTCTCGAACCGCGACCGCCGGGCCGGGTCCTCGTGCCTCGCCGAGCGCCGCTCCCTCGAGGCCATCGACGGCGGCAAGCCGGTCACCCCGTTCCTCAAATTCGGCGACCGCGTTCGCATCGAAATGTTCGACGCCGACGGCGGCTCGATCTTCGGCGCCATCGACCAGAAGATCGTCAAATACGTCCCGCCGGCTTGATTTCGGTGCCCTCACCCCCAACGAGGCGCTGCCCATGAAGCTGTACGGCTATTTCCGCTCCTCGGCCGCCTTCCGGGTGCGCATCGCCTTGAACTTGAAGGGGCTCGCCTACGAAAGCGCGTCCGTGCACCTGCGCAAGGGCGAGCAACGCGCCCCCGCCTATCTCAAGACCAATCCGCAAGGGCTCGTGCCGGCGCTCGCAGAGGACGGGCGCGTGCTCACCCAGTCGCTGGCGATCATCGAGTATCTCGACGAGACCCGGCCCGACCCGCCGCTCCTGCCCAAGCCCGCGCCCGAGCGCGCGCGGGTGCGGGCCATCGCCCAGGCGATCGCCTGCGACATGCATCCCCTCAATAACCTCAGGGTGCTCCTCTATCTCAAGAACGTGCTCAAGGTGAGCAACGACCAGCACGACGCCTGGTACCGGCACTGGATCGGCGAAGGCTTTGCCGGCGTCGAGGCCATGCTCGAGGGCGGGCCGGCGGGCCAGTTCTGTCACGGCGCGGCGCCGACGCTGGCCGATATCTGCCTCGTGCCCCAGGTGTTCAACGCCCAGCGCTTGAACTGTCCGCTCGAACCCTACCCGAAGCTGGTGCGGGTCTTCGCGGCGTGCATGAAGCTCCCGGCCTTCGAGCGCGCCCAGCCCGACCGGCAGCCCGACGCGGAGTAGGGCCGGCGTGCCGGCCCCGGTCAGCGCTGCCGGGCCTCGGCCACCAGTTTTTTCAAAGTGTCGAGATCGACCGCACCGGGGATCAGGCGGTCGCCGATGACGAAGGCCGGCGTGCCGTTGATGCCCAGCGCGCGCGCCAGGCTGCGCGTGCGGTCGATGATCCGGGTGATCTCGGGCGCGGCCATGTCGGCCTCGAGTCTGGCCACGTCGAGCCCCGCCTCGGCGGCGATGGCGAGCACGACCATCTCGTCGAGCGGCCCGCGCGAGCGCATCAGCGCCATGTGCATCGGCAGGTAGCGCCGCTGCGCGCGCGCGCCGAGCGCGGCCCGCGCCGCCACCACCGAGTCGGGGCCGAGGATCGGCAACTCCTTGAAGACCAGACGCAGCTGGGGGTCATCCGCGATCAGACGCATCAGCGGGCCGGCAACCTGCTTGCAGTACGGGCAGCGGTAATCGAAGAACTCGACGATCGTCACGTCGCCGCTCGGGTTGCCGGCGACCGGGGAGTCCGGATCCTCGAAGATCTCGCTGCGCCGGGCGGCAAGTTCGGCCCGCGCTTTAGCCTCGGCCTGGGAATCGCGCCGTCGCTCGAGCCCCCCGACCGCCTCGAGGATGAGCTCGGGGTTGGCCAACAGATAGTCGCGGATGATCCGCTCCACCGCCTCGGCCTGGGGTCGGGTCAGGGCCGGCGGCGGGGTCTCGTCGTTCCGCACGGGCAGCAGGACGAGCCCGGCGGCGAACAGGACGCCGGCAGCCAAGGCGGCGAGGAGGTGGCGCACGGGGGACATCTTTCCGAAGGTTGCGGGAGCCGGGATTATCCTAGAGCCGCCTCGTCCGCGCAAGCCGATGCCGCCGGCGTGGTCCTCGGGTCAGCGCGAGAGCAGGATTTCGGCGATATAGCCCAGGCTCGCCGGCACCCCTGCGGGGAGGCGGGCGGCCAAGCCGCCCACCGCGATGAAGCCGATCTCGATTTCGGCCAGGCGATCGCTGGGCCACAACTGGGCGTAGATCTCGGCGAGGTCGATCGCCTCGATCTGCCACTGCCCGGCCTGGTCGGAAGCCGGCGGGCGGAGCGTGCGGCGCATGCCGCGGTCGCTGACCACGGAGAGATGCTGGCGGGCGTTCTCGGCGCGCGGCGCGCCGACGCCGCCGAAGGCGATCTCGATCGTCCGCTCGTGCGCCGGAAGGTCGCTGCCGAAAAAGGCGAACAGCCGGTCGGTCAACTGCGAGCCGCGCACCGTCCCGCCCTTGAAGCCGACCACCAGACGCAGGCCCCGATCGAGCCCGTCGCCCGCACCGCTGCCGAATGCGCCGGGGTCGAGGTACCAGGCCCAGCGCAGGTAGGGCGTTGCCAGCAGGGGTGCGGCCAAGCGCCGGCCGATCAGCGCGCCGCTCGCGGCATCGATGCGCAGCACCTGGATGCCGTCGAGATCGGCGAGCGCAAAGCCGCCGCTCGACCCGCGCGGCTGGCGCCACCAATCCGTCGGCAGGCGGGCGGGGTCGAAGCCGGCATCCGGACCGAGCACCAGAGCATGGCCGCCGGCCGCCGGCAGCGGGCCGGGCGGCGGCTCGGCGCAGGCGGCGAGCGCGGCGAGGAGGGCGCCCACCATCGGCGCGGCGCGGCTTCCCCCGCCGCCCGGCCAGCGCTGGCCTATTCGCGCTTCTGGCTCGATTGCCGGATGTCCTGGGCCCTGAGCCAGCCCGGCGAGCCCACTGGCAACAGGCGTTCGGCGCGCTCGGCGAAGCTGCGCGCCTCGGCGCCACGCCCGTGGAGGGCCGCGCGCTCGGCCTGGGCAAGCGCCGACATGCCGAGCTGATCGTCGCGGCCATAGGCGACGGCGAGCAACCGCCACATCTCGCCGTGGCTCGGGTCGAGGCGACGTGCCGCTTCGAGATTGGCGATCGCTGCCTTGGTGAGCTCCGTCGAGTTAGCTTCGATCTGGACCTGCGCCAAGGCGGTGAGGATGAGGGGCTCGCCGGGCAACAGTTTGGCCGCGCGCTGGTAGAGCGGCAGGGATTCTGCGATGCGGCCGGCCTCGAACAGCATCTGGCCCTTGGTATCGAGGAAAAAGCCGTCGTCGGGGCGCTCGGCGATCAACTGGTCGACGAGGGCGAGGGCCGCCGGATAGTCGGGGCGGCGCGAAGTGGCGATGGCGCGGGCATAGCGCGCCTCGAGGCCGGTATCGGTCTCCTTGTAGACTTGCAGCGCGCGCGCGGGATCGAGATAGGCCAGAAGCTTGGCCCGCATGCGCCGATGCTTCTCGGCGAAGTCGGGTCGCGGCGGCGCCGCGGCGAGCGGCGAATTCGCGACATGGGCGCGCACCGACTCGACGCGCTCGCGGCCGATCGGGTGGGTGCGCACATAGGGGTCCTGGCGGCCCGCGGCGAGCAGCTCCTGGTCGGCAATGATTTCGAGGAACTCCTGGAGACCGCGCGCCGACTGCCCGCTGCGGTCGAGCAAGGTCAAGGCGGCCTGGTCGGCCGAACTCTCCATTTCGCGCGTATAGCGCAAGGCGCCGCGCTCGGCCATCTGCAGGCCGCCGGCGGCCACCGCCACGCCGGCATCGGGACGGCCGGTGGCCACGGCGGTCGCGGCGCCGACCACCAAGGCGACGATCGATTCCGCCATCGCCCCGCGCATGCTCTCGCGCAAGCGCGCCAGGTGACCGCCGACGATGTGGCCGGTCTCATGCGCGATGACCCCGATCACCTGCTCCGCACTCTCGGTGCGGATGAGCAGCCCGGTATTGATGAACATGTTGAGGCCATTGGCGACGAAGGCGTTGAGCGAGCGGTCGTTGACCAGATGGACGCGGATCGCCGCCGGGTCGAGCCCGGCGGCGGTGAAGAGTGGCGTCGCATAGGCGCGGATGGTATTCTCGATCTCCGCGTCGCGGACGAAGGAGATGCGCTGCTGCGCCGCGGCCGGCAGCGCGATAACGCCTGCCGCCAAGATCGCGGCCACAACGGGAATGGTTCGCTTGCGCAAGCCCTGGGCTCCTGCCTTGTCCCTGGACCTACAACCTAGGCACGCTCCCCAGCCACGTCAATCGAACTTGCCTGGCCGCCTGGCGCTGGCGATGGCGGTTGGGCTGGCGGGGTGCGGCGGCGGCCCGCAGACCGGCGAGATCGGCGCCCTGCGCGGCTTTCTCGGCGGCGTGGCGGCGGACGAGCCGCGCGCCGTCTTGGTCGCGCGCGACATGCTGTCGGCCGGCGGCACGGCGGCCGACGCCGCCGTCGCGCTCTATTTCGCGTTGTCGGTGACGCTGCCCTCGGTTGCCAGCCTGGGCGGCGGCGGCGTGTGCCTGGTCTTCGATCCGAGGTCGAACTGGACCGAGGCCCTCGACTTCCTCGCCCGCGCGCCGGCCGGATCGGCAAGCCGAGCCGCTGTGCCCGGCAATCCGCGCGGCATGTTCGCCCTGCATGCCAAGTACGGACGGCTGCGCTGGGAGCAGGTGGTGGCGCCGGCCGAGAACCTGGCGCGCTTCGGGGCGCCAGTGTCGCGCACGCTCGCCCATGACCTGGCCGCCGCCGCGCCGCGGTTGGCGCAGGATCCGGGCTTGCGGCAAATCTTCTTAAGGCCCGACGGCACGCCGCCAGCCGAAGGCCAAGTCCTCGTACAAGGCGAATTGTCGTCGGTCCTCAGCGCGATCCGCGCCCGCGGCCCCGGCGAGTTGTACGCGGGTCCGCTCGGCCGCCAGTTCGTTGCCGCCACGCAGTCCGTGGGCGCCGCGATCTCGCTCGAGGATCTCAGGGGGGCGTTGCCGCAGTGGCGGCCGCCGGTGACCCTGCGCTTCGACGACTTGTCGCTCCACTTCGCCCCGCCGCCCGCGATCGGCGGGCTGGCCGCCGCCCAGCTATGGTCGATGCTGGGGCCGCGCTGGCGCTCGGTTCCGGCCGAGGAACGGCCGCATCTGTTCGCCGAGGCGGCGCAGCGCGGAGCTTACGATCGCGGCCGCTGGCTCGAGCCCGACCTCACCACCGCCCTGCCGGCTGCCGAAATCCTCGACGCGCGCCGGGCCGGCGAGCTGATGGCCGGCTACCGCGCCGACCGCCGCGCGCCGCCCGCCGCCGTGCCGCCGCCCGCGGCCCGTGCCGATGGGTCGGCGGCCGCGAGTTTCGTGGTCGCCGATCGCGAGGGCGGGGCGGTCGCCTGCGCGGTGACGTCGTACGAGCGCTTCGGCCTCGGCCGCGTGGCGCCCGGAACCGGCATCGTGCTGGCGGGGGCGCCCGGCGGCGGAGCCCAAGGGCTCGGACCGATGCTCGCCATCAACAGCCGGGACGCCGAATTCGTGTTCGCCGGCGCCGCCACGGGCGGTGCGGCGGGGACGGACGCGCTGGTCGCGGTGGCGCTGCGCGCGCTCGCCGACCGGCGGTCGCTCGAGGAGGCGATCGAGGCTTCGCGCCTGTCTTATACCGGCGTGCCCGACATCGTGCTGGTCGAGGGCGAGATGCCCGGCCTTGGCGCGCGCGGCTACGGCGTGCGGCCGGCCGCCTGGCTCGGGCGGGTCAACGCCATCCTATGCCCCGACGGGTTGGTCAATCGGCCGGCCACCTGCCAATCGCGCGCCGACCGGCGCGGCTTCGGCCTGGGGTGGATCGGCGGATAACGCGCCGCCGCGCCCGCACGGGGAACCATGGTGCTCAAGGCGGCCCGCCGCGGCCAAGTTTCGCCGTTCATCGTCATGGACGTGATGCGCGCCGCCAATGCGCGCGACATCAAGGCCGCGCGCGGCGAGGACAAGGTCGTCCATCTCGAGGTCGGCCAGCCCGACACGCCGGCGCCCCTTGCGGTGCTGGAGGCCGCGGCGGCGGGGCTGCGGTCGGATCGGCTGGGTTACACCGAGGCGCTCGGCGTGCCGGCCTTGCGCGAGCGCATCGCCCGCCATTATCGCGACGCCTACGGCGTCGCCGTCGCGCCCGAACGCGTGGCGGTGACAACCGGCTCCTCGGGCGCCTTCCTGCTCGCCTTCCTCGCCGCCTTCGATGCCGGCGACCGCGTGGCGCTCGCCGACCCGGGCTACCCGGCCTATCGGAACATCCTGTCGGCGCTCGGCGTCGAGGTCGTCGGCCTGCCCGCCGAGCCATCGACCAAGTTCCAGCCCACGCCGGCCCGCCTCGAGGCGCTGGGGCGACCGCTCGCCGGGCTGGTCGTGGCGAGCCCGGCCAATCCCACGGGAAGCATGCTCGCCAAGGCCGAACTCGAGGGCCTGCTCGACTGGTGCCGGCGACACGGCGTGCGCCTGGTGTCCGACGAAATCTACCACGGCATCACCTACGGCATGACCGCAGCCACGGCGTTGCAATTCACCGACCAGGCGATCGTCATCAATAGCTTCTCGAAATATTATTCGATGACCGGGTGGCGGCTGGGCTGGATGATCGTGCCGCCCGACCTGGCGCGCTCCGTCGAGGTGCTGGCGCAAAACCTGTTCATTTCGCCGCCGACCCTCTCGCAGCTCGCCGCCATCGCCGCCTTCGACGCGCGGGCGGAACTCGACGCCAATGTGGCGCGCTACCGCCGCAACCGCGACCTCTTGCTGGCCGAGCTGCCGGCGGCGGGGTTCCAGCGCTTCGCCCCGCCCGACGGCGCCTTCTACCTCTATGCCGACGTCGCGCACCTGACCAACGACAGCGAGGCGTTTTGCCGGCGCATGCTCGCCGAGGCGGGCGTGGCCGCGACCCCGGGCATCGATTTCGATCCTGGGCGCGGCCGCGCCTATGTGCGGTTCTCGTTCGCGGGCTCGACCGCCGCCATGGCCGAGGCCGTCCGGCGGCTCAAAGCCTGGCGCCGGTGAGCCGCGCCGCCTACCTGGTCAGCTGCCTCCACCAGCCTTGGCGCGCCGGCGCCGCTCCGTTCCATCCCGCGTTCCCTGCGCGTTGAACATGGATTCGCGAGTGGCATCAGCTATTGCAGCGGTTTTGTTCAATGTCCGGCACGGGCGGCGTGAGCGCCAGCCGGGGCTTATCGCGTTTGGACCGTTACCCGTTACTTTCCGCGGTTTACCACGGGTTTCGGTCGGGCGCGGGGGTTTCCCTATGCTAGGCTAGTCTTGGTTCCGTGGCGCTGTGCGCCGCTCTTTCTTGGGTCGCTCGGATGAGCTATGCGAACTGGCGCAAGGAATTCGAGGCACCGGCAAAGGCCGATGCTCGGCGCGCGGCCCGTCGCTGGAACCTCGAAGCCGAAACCCGCATCGCCACCGTATGCGCGGACTTCAAGGGCAGGCTCGGCCGGGCACACGGGACCTGCAAGGGTTTGACCCCCGATGTGGGCCGAGCTGCGATCGCCGCTCTGGACGAGATGATCGAGGCCACCAAACCCGTGCGCAGTCCATGGCTCGGCCGTCTTTCCGTTGCCGGCGGCGCGCCGCTGCCGACGACCATGATGTCGCACCTGACGGCGAGAGACGCCCGGCATTATAAAGCATCGGGCCCGATCGACTTGAACGATCCGCCGACGACCTTTCGGTTCCGTAAGCCGCATATGACGGACACGGAGCGCTGCCCGGAGAGCCGCTTCATCTGGATGACGTTCGAGCTGGACGGCGGCGCCGCGAGCCAAGATCCGGGCGAAGTTGCAAGACAGCTCGGCCTGGCGCGGTGCAAGCCGAACGATTATCTTTATCGAATATGGTTGAACGTCGATGCCGCGCGGCTGTTCGTGCCGAGCTGCCTAGACGCTGGCCTCTACGAAGCCTGGGCGCCGCCCCCCGCGGCGCACGCCGCGCCATGGGGTCTGACGCGCGACCTTACGAGCGGCCTGCCGGCCAAGCCCGAGTTGTTGACCGAGACAGTGGACCATCTCAAGGATTTGCCGCCGACGGCCAAGCTCGTGAGCCCCGTGGAACCGAAACAGCCCGTCGGCGCCATCCGGATGGATTTCGCCGCCAATCGCCGGTGATCGAATGGACGCCCGAGAACTCGCAAGCCTGAACCGAGAAGAGCTGGCGGCTTACCTCTGGCGACGGTTTCGCCTCGAGGCGCCAGTCGATCCGCCGCTCGATCGGCGCTTCGGAATGGAGGCGCCGGAGGAGTTCGTGTTTCACGCGCTGCAAGGCAACGCCGATCCGGCTTTGCGGGCGAGATGGATCGGTGCGATTCGCGATAACTTGGCGACGCTGGCGCTAAGTCTCGTGGCGCGCGACGCGGATGCCGCTTGCGCCGAGCAGGTCTCCAGCCTCGCCTTGCTGGCTATCGACATCGAGGCAGCCGAGCTGGCCTACGACCTTTATCTCGTGGCCGCCGGTAGCCTCATGGAGGCCGGGACGCAAGGAAAACTGCCCGACGAGGCGCTGTTTCACGTTCTGCATGCCGTCGCGAGGCTGCAACCCGACGCGAGGCTCGTTCCGTTTTGGGAGAACTTGTCGACCCACATGGCACCGGGGATTCGCGCGACGGCCTACTACGGGCTCTCGCGGGCAGGCCCGGCGCGCGCCATGGACCGTCCGGCCGAGATAATCGCCGACGAGGCGCTCGACCTGCCGCCGATCGCCTGGCATCTCGCCCGCGAGAGCCCGGGCATCATCGCGCTCGGCGAGGCAGCGGGCGCGCTCAGGCCAAAGCTTCGCGATGAGTTGCGGACAGCGTTGATCGAGGCCGGTGCCGATGACGCGATGCTGCGGGACTTCGACGCGCCGGCGGCGGAGCTGGACCGGCTGCGCGGCGAGATCGCGGCGGCGGCCGAGCGCGGCGACGACCATCAGGCAGCGGCGTTGCGGGTCGAGCTGGCGCGCCGCGCGATCGACCTCGGCCAGTTCGACGAGGCCGAAGCACTGTTGCAGGCCTCGCTCACCTATTTCATGGGCAGGGACGACCAGCGAGAGATCAGCACGATCCTCTTTTTCACCGCTCGCCTCCGGAGGGAGCAGGGGCGGCTCGACGACGCTTGGGGCCTCTACGAGCGCGCCTTGGCGCTCGTTGAACGGGCGGGCGATGTGCGCGGCCAGGGCGTCACGCTCCACGCGATGGGCATCCTGGCGTCGCGCCGCGACCACAAGGCGCGGGCGAAGGCGCTGTTCGACCGGGGCCTGGCACTTGCCGAGGGGTTGGGCGACGCGGAACTGATCGCCGCGTTGCGGGAGTCGAGCGGGCAATTACGGTCGCCGCCGCGGCGGAAGACCCGAACGTAGAAAACGGTCGCATTGTACCGATACGCGGCGGCTCCCATACGGTAGCCAAGTTACTTGGTCAGCCGCCTCCACCAGCCTTGGCGCGCCGGCGCCGGCGGCTCGGCCTGCGGTGGGAGCGCGGCTTCAGGTTTAGGGGCCTCGGGGACGGGCGCGGCGGCGGCCGGCTGGCGCGGCGGCGGTTGCGGGGCGCGTTCCACCGTCGGCGGAGGTACCGCGGGCCGGTCGGGCGCCGGTTCGAAGCGTCGCGGCTCGGCCGCGGCGCGTTCGACAGGCGCGGCGGCCACGGGCGGCGCCTCGCCGGCCTCGGCGGAGAACCGTTCCGCCGGCCGGTTCCACGGCCAGTCATGCGCATCCCCGGGTCCCTCGATGCGCGGGCTCGAATGGCGTTCCGGTCCGGAGCGTTCGGCGCCGGGTTGCGGCGCGTCGACGGGATAGGGGGCCGGGGCATAGGGGGCTGGGATCGGCCGGTCGACCTGCGGGCTGTCATCGCTGCGCGGGGCGCCCTCCACCGCGCGCCGGCCACGCCCGCGCCCGCCGCGCCGGCCGCGGCGCCGGCCGCGGCGCGGGCCTTCCTGCGGGTGCTCGCCGTGCCGCCTGGCTTCGCCACCCGCGGGCGCCTGGGCTTGCGGGCTTGTCGACTGCGGGGTCGCGCCGGCCTCGAGGTCGGCGGCGATCGGCGCCGCCGCAAGCTCGTGCGACGGCCGGGCCGGCGTGGATGGCGCGGCCCGCCCGGCCTGGCTCGGGCTGGCGCCGGGTTCACCGCGGCCGCGCCGGGGCCGGCGGCGGCGGCGGATGCCGTCCACGCCCGCTTCGGCGCTCGCCGGTTCGCCGTCGCGGGCCGGCTCGGGGCTTGCGGTCGCGGCCGGCAATCGCGGCGCGGGCTCCGGTTCGCGGGTCACGCTATCGCCGCGCGCCTCGATGATCGGGCGCACCGGCGCCGGCGCCACCGGCGCTTCGGCGGCCCAGGCCTTGCCCCGCTCGAGACGATACGCGGGCGGGATCAGCGCATCGTCCTGGGCCACCGTGACGGCGAAGCCGTAGCGGCTCTCGATACCGGCGAGCGCCGCCCGCTTCTGGTTGAGAATGTAAAGCGCGACCGCGGTCGGCACGTGTACCGTGACCTCGGCGCCGCGCTGTTTCACGCCCGCCTCCTCGATGCCGCGCAGCACGTGCAGGGCCGTCGACTCGGTCGAGCGCACGATCCCGGTGCCGTCGCAATGCGGGCATTTCTCGGACGACACCTCGGCGAGGCTCGGCCGCAGCCGCTGGCGCGACAACTCGAGCAGGCCGAAGGGCGAGATGCGCCCGATCTGGATGCGCGCGCGATCCCGCTTCATCGCTTCCTTGAGGCGGCGCTCGACCGCCGCTTGGTTACGCTGGTCCTCCATGTCGATGAAGTCGATGACGATGAGGCCCCCGAGGTCGCGCAGGCGAAGCTGGCGGGCGATCTCGTCGGCCGCCTCGAGATTGGTCTTGAACGCCGTTTCCTCGATGTGCCGCTCGCGCGTGGCGCGCCCGGAGTTGACGTCGATGGCGACCAGCGCTTCGGTCGCGGCGATGACGATATAGGCGCCCGATTTGAGGCGCACCGTTGGGCTGTGGGTCTCGTCGATCTCGTCTTCGACCTGGAAACGCTGCAGCAGGGGGACCGCGGGATCGCGGTAAAGACGGACGGAGTCGACATGACTCGGCATCAGCATATTCATGAACGCCCGGGCCGCCTTGTAGCCGTCTTCCCCTTCGACCAGGATTTCCTCGATGTCGTCGGCATACAGGTCGCGGATCGCGCGTTTGATCAGGCTTCCTTCCTCGTAAACGAGGGCTGGGGCGGTCGATTTGAGGGTGAGATCGCGCACCTCCTCCCACAGGCGCATCAGGTACTCGTAGTCGCGCTTGATCTCGGCTTTGCTGCGTTCCATCCCGGCGGTGCGCAGGATCACCGCCGTGCCGTCGGGGATGTCGAGCTCGTCCATGATGCTCTTGAGGCGCTTGCGATCCTGCGGGCTGGCGATCCGCCGCGAGATGCCACCGCCGCGCCCGGTGTTGGGCATCACCACGCAGTAGCGCCCGGCCAGCGACAGATAGGTGGTCAGCGCCGCGCCCTTGGTGCCGCGTTCCTCCTTGACCACCTGCACCAGCAGCACCTGCCGGCGCTTGATGACTTCCTGGATCTTGTAATGTCGCATCGGCCGGAAGCGCGGGCGCCGTTCGACCTCGTCGATATCATCGCCGCCCACCGATTCGACGGTCGACGCCGGGACGGCGTCGAGGGGAGCGGCGAACTGCGCAGACGGCCCGGCGGCGGGGCCGTCCTGCCAATCTGCCGCCGACGGCGCGGCGGGCGGGGGCGTCTCGAACGGCGGAGCATCGTCGGGCCGCCGGATGAGCATTTCGGCCGTCGGGTCAACGCTCGGCTCGGCCTCGTAAGGCCCCGATTCGTAGGGTGGACCGGCCTCGGGCGGCGCCTCGGGCGGGGGCGTTTCGGGGGGCGGGCCATCGACGGGCCGACCGCCGAACGGCTCGGGCGCCGCGCCTTCGGGCGCCGGCTCGCCGACGCCCTCGGCCGGCCCGGCCGGCGGGCCGCCAGGCATTGCGCCGGCCGGCTCGTCCTCGCGCTCACCGGCCAGGAGCGCGCGCCGGTCGGCGACCGGGAGGCGGTAATAGTCGGGATGGATTTCGTTGAAGGCGAGGAAACCGTGGCGGTTGCCGCCGAAATCGACGAACGCCGCCTGCAGCGACGGCTCGACCCGCATCACCTTGGCGAGATAAATGTTGCCTTTAAGCTGTTTCTTCGTCGATGTCTCAAAGTCGAATTCCTCAAGCCGGTTTCCGCTGACCACGACCACCCGGGTTTCCTCCGGATGGTTCGCGTCAATCAGCATGCGTTTGGCCATTTCAGTCGTATCTCCAAAAGGCGGGGCAAGCGCGCCTCGCGCGCCGGGCGGGGCACGAGGGAACGATCTCGAGACCGCACGAGGCTGCGCCACACCATGATGTCAACGCCGGGGGGTCGCGGTGCGACGAGGGGCTGCCCTCGCCTTTGCCTGACCGAAGGGCAGTCGCGCCTGCGGTCGCCTACTCCGCGGGAATTGCCGATCCCGGCCTCCGTATTCCTTCCGCATTCCTTCTGCCCGCGGGGGCACCCGCCCGATATTCACTGGAATTTCGGGGGGCGCGCCCGGCGCCGCGCAACCGAATTCGGTCCTCGCGGCAGCCCTGCGAGCGGAACCAAGATAGACATTGCAGCCCGCCTCGACAATCCATATTCGCGGGGTCGGGCCGCACCCCAAGCGAATTTCCGGTTGAAGGGGTTGATCAAACAGCGATATATCTAGTGGAAGCAGGCTCGGGGAACCGCAATATGTGGCATGCCTGGCGACGGTTGGCAGCCGTTTTCGCCCTATTTTGGGGAGCCATCGGCGGAGTCTGGCCGGCGGCCGAGGCGCCCGGCGCACCGGCGATCAAGGCGACGGCGGTCACGCTTGCCGACCAAGGCGAGGTGACCCGGGTTGCGATCGACTTGTCCGATCGGCCGGCCTACCGGATTTTCTTTCTCAGCCAGCCGATGCGGGCGGTGATCGACTTTCCAGGCTTGCGGTGGCACTTGCCGGCCGCCGCGGCCGCGCCGGGCGGCCTGGTCGCAGGCTACCGCACCGGGGCGTTCGATCCCTCGACCGGGCGGCTGGTGCTCGACCTCGCGGCGCCAGCGCGCCTGCGCGCGGCGCGGTTCGAAACCGTGTCCAGCCGCCGGGGCGAACGTCTGGTCCTCGACTTCGAGCCCAGTTCGCTCGACGCATTCCTGGCCGAGCTTCAGCCGCCCCAACTATCCGGCGCCAAGCCCGAAGCGCCGGCCGCAACCCAGGTCGCCGGGGCTGCCGCGCCCAGCGTTGCGGCGGGCGCCCGGCCGGCGCCGCCATCCGGCGCCAAGCCCGAAGCGCCGGCCGCAACCCAGGTCGCCGGGGCGGCCGTGCCCAGCGTTGCGGCGGGTGCCCGGCTGGCACCGCGGGCGCCGGCCAAGCGGTTGATCGCCATCGACCCCGGCCACGGCGGAATCGATCCCGGCGCGATCGGCGCCAATGGCCTTTTCGAGAAGGATTTGACGCTGGCCGTGGGGCGCGAAATCCGCCGCCAGCTCGAGGCCTCTGGTCGTTACCGGGTGGTGTTGACCCGCGAAGACGACGTCTTCATGCGCCTGCGCGAACGGGTCGGCAAGGCGCGGACGGCCGGGGCGGAGCTGTTCATCTCGGTCCATGCCGACACGATGGCGAACACGCAAATCCGCGGCGCCAGCATCTACACGTTGTCGGAGATCGCCTCGGACGCCGAGGCCGCGGCGCTGGCGGCGCGCGAAAACCGCGCCGACGTCCTTGGCGGCGTCGACCTCTCGCAAGAATCCAAGGATGTGGCGACCATCCTGATCGATCTCGCGCAACGCGAATCCATGAATCTGTCGGCGATTTTCGCCGGCCTCCTGGTCGCCGAGCTGGCCCAGGACGCCCAGGTCCTGCCCACCAACCCGCACCGGTTCGCCGGGTTCGCGGTCTTGAAGGCGCCCGACATTCCCTCGGTTCTGTTGGAGCTCGGCTACCTGTCGAATCGCCAGGACGAAGCGCTGCTCGCCCGCCCCCACTACCGTACCAAGGTGGCGGCGGCCGTGGTTCGCGCCATCGACCAATATTTCGCCCGCCCTGGAAAGCGGTCATAACTCGGCCATAAACGTACTTTAATCACCCATCAGCCCGCCCCCGATCCGGACGTGCGGGGCGGGTTGGCGGGCGAAAAGACCTCACTCCATGCGCAAGTACGTTGTTCGACTGCTGGGGTTGGCGGTTGCTGCGATCCTCGGCGTGGCCGCGGCGGGGCTGGTCGGGCTGTGGTATTTCGGTCGCGGCCTGCCCGATTACCATGACCTCGCCCATTACCAGCCGCCGACGCTCACCCGCGTCCATGCCGGCGACGGCAGGGTGCTGGCGGAGTTCGCGACCGAGCGGCGGTTGTTCGTGCCGGTCGACGCCATCCCGAAGCGCGTCATCAACGCCTTCCTGGCGACCGAGGACAAGACGTTCTATTCGCATCCCGGGATCAGCCTGCCCGACATCGTGCGCGCGGCGTTCGTCAATCTCGTCAATCTCGGCCACAACCGCCGGCCGATGGGCGCCTCGACGATCACCCAGCAGGTGGCGAAGAATTTCCTGTTGACCAACGAGGTCTCGCTCGAGCGCAAGGCGCGCGAGGCGATCCTCGCCTTCCGCATCGAAGAAGCGTTGTCCAAGGACCGCATCCTCGAACTCTACCTCAACGAGATTTATCTCGGCTTCGGCGCCTATGGCGTCGCCGCCGCTGCCCTCAACTATTTCAACAAATCGCTCGACGAGCTCACCATCGCCGAGGCGGCATATCTCGCCGCCCTGCCCAAGGCGCCCAACAATTATCACCCGCTGCGCTTCCCCGAGGCGGCCAAAGCTCGCCGCGATTGGGCGATCGGCCGCCTGCGCGAGGACGGGGCGATCGGCGAGGCCGAGGCCGAGCAGGCGCGCCTGAGCCCCATCGTGCTGAGCGCGCGTGGCGAGGCCGACACGGTGCGCGCCGACTACTTCGCCGAGGAGGTGCGCCGCGAACTCTATGCTCGCTACGGCGAGGCGGGCCTCTATCGCGGCGGGCTGTCGGTGCGCACCACGCTCGATCCGCGCTTGCAGGACCTTGCCGACCGCACGCTGCGCATGGGCCTCCTCGCCTATGACCGCCGGCACGGCTGGCGCGGGCCGATCGCCCGCATCGAGATCGGCGCGGGTTGGGAAAGCCGGCTCGCTGCCCTGCCCAAGCCGCCCGGCCTTTCCTCATGGCAGCTTGCCGCTGTGCTGGGGACCGCCGGCGAGGGCGCCGAAATCGGCTTTGCCGACCGCGGGCTGGGCGTGATCCCGTGGCCCGAGATGCAATGGGCCCGTCCGCATCGCGAACACCAGCGCCTCGGCCCACCGGTCCGCCAGCCGGCCGATGTGCTGGACCCGGGTGACGTCGTCGCTGTCGAGGCCATCGACGCCATCGACGCGGGCGACGGGCGCCGGTGGTTCGGGTTGCGGCAAATTCCCAATATCGGTGGGGCCGTCGTGGCCCTCGATCCCCATACCGGCCGCGTGCTGGCGATGGCTGGCGGCTGGAGCTACGAAGCCAGCCAGTTCAACCGCGCGAGCCAGGCGCTCCGCCAGCCCGGCTCGGCGTTCAAGCCGTTCGTCTATCTGGCGGCGCTCGATGCCGGGTTCACGCCGGCCAGCCTGGTGCTCGACGCGCCGATCGTCATCGACCAGGGTCCGGGACTGGCGCCGTGGAAGCCCGCCAATTACGCGCACAATTTCTTCGGCCCGAGCCCGTTGCGGATCGGGATCGAACAGTCGCGCAACCTCATGACCGTGCGGCTCGCGCAGAATATCGGCATCGACATAGTTGCCGACTACGCCGAGCGCTTCCGCCTCGTCGACCGAATGCCGCGGCAATTGTCGATGGCGCTGGGCGCGGGCGAGACCACGCTCCTCAAGCTGACCGCCGCCTATGCGATGCTGGTCAACGGCGGCCTCGCCATCACGCCGACCCTGATCGACCGGGTGCAGGACCGCAATGGCAAGACCATCTACCGCCACGATCAGCGGGCTTGCGAGGGATGCGAGGCGGACACCTGGAACGGGCAGTCGCCGCCGATCCTGCCCGATGGTCGCGCGCGGGTGGTCGAGGCCGCGAGCGCATACCAGATGGTGTCGATGCTCCAGGGCGTCGTAGAGCGCGGCACCGGCCGGCGCATCCGGGAGGTCGGCAAGCCGCTCGCCGGCAAGACCGGCACCACCAACGGCAGTTACGATGCGTGGTTCGTCGGCTTCACGCCCGACCTCGCCGCGGGCGTGTTCGTGGGCTTCGATGTCCCGCGTACGCTCGGCCCCAACGAGACCGGGGCCAGCGTCGCGGTGCCGATTTTCCGCGACTTCATGGCCGCAGCGCTCAAGGACCAGCCGGCCATTCCGTTCCGCATCCCGCCGGGGATCCGGCTGGTCCGGGTCAATCCGGCCACCGCCCAGCCGGCCAAGGCCGGCGAGCGGGGCGCGATCTGGGAGGCTTTCAAGCCCGGCACCGAGGCCTCGATCGGCGGACCCGTCCTCGACGGCCGGCCGGCCGTCTCGCCGTCCTTCCCCATTCCGGCGACCGACGCCGTTGGGTTATACTAGGGCGACGCCGAGGAACGGAATCATGCGCGCCGAGCTCGCCTCCATGGTCGACGATATCAAGCGGTCGATGGAACTGCTGAGGAGGCATCTTTGACTGGGAGCGGTCGCTCGAGCGGCTCGCGGAATTGAACGCGCGGGCCGGCGATCCGGCGCTGTGGGACGATCCGGCCAAGGCGCAAGCGGTGTTGCGCGAGCGCGCCCATCTCGACAAGGCGATCGCGAGCTGCAAGGCCCTGGAGCGGGACTTCGACGAGGCGCTTGGCCTCATCGAACTGGGCGAGGCCGAGGGCGAGCAGGACGTCGTCAGGGACGCCGAGGCGGCGCTGCGCGCGCTGCGAGAGTCCGCCGCCCAGCGCGGCGTCGAGGCGCTGCTCTCGGGCGAGGCCGACGCCAACGACGCCTTCGTCGAGATTCATGCCGGCGCCGGCGGCACCGAATCCCAGGACTGGGCGCAGATGCTGCTGCGCATGTATATGCGGTGGGCCGAGGCGCACGGATACAAGGTGGAATTCCTCGAGGAGAGCCCCGGGGAGGAGGCGGGAATCAAGTCGGCGACCCTCAAGGTCATCGGCGCCAACGCTTACGGCTGGCTCAAGACCGAAAGCGGCGTCCACCGCCTGGTCCGCATCTCGCCGTTCGACGCCAACGCAAGACGCCACACCAGCTTCGCCTCGGTCTGGGTCTTCCCGGTGATCGACGATGCAATCGCCATCGAGATCAACGACAACGATCTCAGGGTCGACACCTATCGAGCCTCGGGGGCGGGCGGCCAGCACGTCAACCGCACCGAGAGCGCGGTGCGCATCACCCACATCCCGACCAATATCGTGGTCGCCTGCCAGAGCGACCGCTCGCAGCACCGCAACCGCGCCACCGCGATGGCGATGCTGCGCGCCCGCATGTTCGAGGCCGAGCTGCAGAAGCGCGAAGCGGCGGCCCGGGCCGAGCACGAGGCCAAGAGCGAAATCGGCTGGGGCCATCAGATCCGGTCCTACGTGCTGCAGCCCTATCAGATGGTCAAGGACCTGCGCACCAGCGTCGAGACCAGCGATCCCGCGGGCGTGCTCGATGGCGACCTCGACCGGTTCCTCGAAGCCTCGCTCATGCAACGGCTCAAAGGCAGCGGCGCCAAGGCGAGCGCCGCCAGTTAGCGACGGCGTGTCCACAAGGGGGAAAACAGCGATGAAATACGTTCTGCTCGGCAACCTGAGTGCGGATTTTCTCACCCGGCAATTGAAGCGGACGATCACGGCGCGCGCCAAGCTGCGGGAGCTCGGCATCAAGGTCGAAAGCGTCCATTACACCCAAGGCCCCTTCGACTTCGTCGACGTGGTCGAGGCGCCCGATGCCGAGGCCATGCTGGCGTTCTCGGTGTGGTATGCGGACCAGGGCTACGGCCGCCTGCAGTCGCTGCCCGCCTTCGACGAGCGGGCCATGGTCAAGGCGCTGACGCGCGCCGGCCTGCGCGGGCGCAAGCGGCAGAAATAGCTCGCTCGCCGTCGTCCGCGCCGCTGTCAAGCGCCGGCTTGGCGCCAGGCCGGGTCCGGCGCCGCCAGCCCCCGCTCGAAGATCGCTTGCACGGCGGATGCCGTCTCGGCGATCGCGGTTTCGAGGGCGGCGAAATCGGCCGCGCCGGCCGCCCGGGCGAGGGCTTGGCGCAGGCCCGGGGGGGCCGTGGAGGGGTCGAACTCGCCTTCGACGGTAAGTCGCAACATGCCCTGAACGGCCTGCCACAGCGAGAGGGCGCGAAGGAGGGTGCGCCCGTCGCCCCCGTCGATGACCGCGGCGGCGATCGCGCGGTGGAGCGCTTCGCGGGTGTTGGTCGCCAATATGTCGGGCCGCAAATCGGCGTGCCGGAGCGCGAGGAATTGGACGATGAATTCGACATCGATCAGCCCGCCCCGTCGATGCTTGATGTTCCACGGGCTCGGCGCCTGGTGCTCGCCGGCCATCAAAGTGCGCATTTGGACGACCTCGGCCGCCAATCGGTCGGCCGCGCGCGGCCGCGTCAGCACGGCGCGGATCGCCGCATCGATGCGGGCGCGCAATTCCGGCGGCCCGGTCAGCGGCCGCGCTCGGGTCAGCGCCATGTGTTCCCAGGTCCAGGCCGAATCGCGGTTGTAGGCCGCGAAACCTTCGAGGCTGGTGGCGATCGGTCCCTTGGCGCCGGAGGGGCGCAGCCGCAAATCGATCTCGTAGAGTCGGCCGGCGGCGGTCGGCGCGGTGAGCGCGTTGATCAGCCGGCCGGCGAGTCGCCCGTAATAAAGGCTCGCCGGCAGGGGTTTATCGCCATCCGAGGCCTCGACGCTTGCCGGCACGTCGTAAAGGAAGATCAGGTCGAGGTCGGAGGTCACGGTCACCTCGCGGGCGCCGAACTTGCCCAGCGCGACGACCGCGAGGCTGCCGCCGGGCACCCGCCCATGCCGGCGCGCGAACTCCGCCTCCACCGCCGGCTGGAGGGCCGCGACCACGCATTCCCCGACCTCGGCGAGGCTTTCGCCGGCGCGCTCGGGCGCCAGCAGCCCGCGCAGCAACTGGACGCCGACTTGGAACTCGCGCTCGCGTTTCCACCGGCGGCTCGAGTCGAGCACGTCCTCGAAATCGCGGGCCTGGTCGAGCGCGTGGGCGAGGTCGGCGCCGAGCCCGGCGAGGTCCGGGGGCGGGTCGAAAAAACCGGGAGTGAGCACGCTTTCGAGGAGGTGCGGGTGGATGCTGAGCGCATCGGCGAGCCGCGGTGCGCCGCCCAGGATCTCGGCGAGGACGTCGAGCAGGCCGGGATTGGCATGGAACAGCGAGAAGATTTGCACGCCGGCCGGCAGCCGTCCGAGGAACTGGTCGAACCTGACGAAGGCTTCGTCGGGATGGGGGGTGCGGGAGAGGGCGGCCAAGAGAGTGGGCTTGAGCTCGGTCAACAGTTCGCGCGCCCGCACGCTGCGCATGGCGCGGATGCGTCCGTG
Organism: Pseudomonadota bacterium; assembly: GCA_052387815.1. Classification (GTDB taxonomy): domain Bacteria; phylum Pseudomonadota; class Alphaproteobacteria; order CACIAM-22H2; family CACIAM-22H2; genus JBQTIU01. The sequence continues at coordinate 14,803 of JBQTIU010000096.1, read as the reverse complement.
GTGCCAGCCGCGGATGGTCGCGGCGACCAGATGGGCATCGCGAAATCCCATCGCGGCCAACGTGTCGAGCGTGGCGGGATCGTCCTCGGTGCCGGTGAACACCAGGTTCCCGGGCCCGGCGAGCGTCGGAGCGCCCTCGAACAACCGGGCGTAATGCCTCTCGACGAGGGCGAGCTCCGCCAGCAGCGCCGCGCCGAACTGCTTGGCGTCGGAATAGCCGAGGAAGGTGGCCAGCGCCTCGAGCCGCGGGCCGTCCGGCGGCAGGGTGTGGGTTTGCTTGTCATCGATCATCTGCAGCCGATGCTCGACCCGGCGCAGGAACCGATAGGCGCGGATCGCCGCATCGGCAACCCCGGGCTCGACGCGCCCAGCCTTGGCGAGCGCCTCGAGGGCAAGGCAAGTGGCCGGGCTGCGCAGCGAGGGATCGCGGCCGCCCCAGATGAGTTGCAGTGTCTGGGCGAAGAATTCGATCTCGCGGATGCCGCCGCGCCCGAGCTTGATGTTGTGGCCGCCAAGCCGCACGCCGGCGCCGCCGCGATGGGCGTCGATCTGGCGCTTGATCGAGTGGATGTCCTGGAGCGCCGCGAAATCGAGGTGCTTGCGCCAGACATAGGGCCGCAAGCGGTCGAGAAACGCCGCCCCGGCCGGCCGGTCGCCGGCCACCGGGCGAGCCTTGATCATCGCCGCGCGCTCCCAGTTCTGCCCCAGGCTCTCGTAATAGGTCTCGGCCGCGAGCATCGAAATCGCCAGCGGCGTCGAGGCCGGATCGGGCCGCAGGCGCAGATCGGTCCGGAACACGTAGCCCTCCGGCCCCCGCTCCTCGAGGATGCGGACGAGGTTGCGGGTCAGGCGTATGAAAGTTTTTTGCAACGCCTCGGGGTCGTCGGTGGCGATTTTCTCCTCGTCGTAGACGACGATGATGTCGATGTCGCTCGAAAAGTTGAGTTCGCGCGCGCCGAGCTTGCCCATACCGATGACCGCGAGGCCCGCGTTGCGCGCGCTCGCCTCGCCCGCGGCGAGCCGCAAGGCCCCGCCTCGGGCGGCCTCGGCCAACAGATGGCCGAGCGCAGCCTCGAGCGCCAGTTCGGCGACGTCGCTCAAGGCGCCGGTCACCCGTTCGAGCGGCCACAGCGAGGCGAGGTCGGCGAGCCCGACCACCAGCGCCGCCCGGCGCTTCAAGATCCGCAATCGGGTCATGAGGGTGGCGGCGTCGACGCCCGGCGCGGGGCCGCCGTCGCGGACCAGTCCCGCGAAGGCCAGGTCCGGGCCCCGGCTCAACAGCTCGGTGGCAAAGCCGATCTCCTTGACGAGCGCGTCCGACAGGTAGGGGCTGTTGCCGAACACCGCGCCGAGCAGGGCCTGGCCGGCCCGGGCGGCGGCGAGGCGGCGGGCGAAGCGCCGGCCGGGGGTGTCGAGGGCCTTGGCTGCCTCCCGCCAGCGCCCGAGTTCGCGCTCGACGCTGGCCGGGTCGGCCGGTCGGGGCCACGCCGCCGCCCGGAACCCTTGGTATAGCTCTTCCATGACACCGTGGCCCGGTTTCGCTGATCGACTCTGCGGCTCCGCGACCGCGCCGGTCAAGCAGTCCCGCCGGCCTGCCGTGGGGCCGCGCGCGCGCCGGGTTGCCGCCGGTCGGCTGCAACCCCCCGGGCCTTACCAATAAAATTGTAGCCAAACGTGAACGGAATCAGTATTGTGCGCAGATTGAGGTGACGAACAGTCCGGGGGAGTGACTGGATGCGTCGTCTCGGGACGTGCGCGGCAGCGGTCGTAGTGGCCGCAACCCTCTCGGGTTGCGCGGTGCCTTTGATCGCTGGCCTGACGATCAACGAGCTCGGTTCCGCCACTTCGATCCTGTCGACCCTGATCACCGGCAAGGGCTTCGGCGAGCATGTGCTCGATCTCGCCACCGGCGAGGATTGCCGTCTCCTCGAAACCGCGTTGCGCGACGACCGCAAGTTCTGCGAACCGCACGGGTCGGCCGCTACAGCAAAGGATTTCAAGGGCTTGGCCAGCCTCTTGGGGCCGCCCCCGGCGACCACGGAGGCCGCGCTTGCCGCCGTGCCGGCGCCGTCTTCCGAACCGCAAGACGCCGCAGCCGAAGTCCCGGGCGAACTGGAAGCGGCGGCCATCCTTGCCGCGAGCGCGGCGGAAGCGCCGGTCCAGCCGATTGCACCGGCGGCCCGCAAATCGACTGCCTTCGCGATCCAGATCGCCTCGTTCCGCGAGCCCGACAACGCGCGCGGGTTGGCCCTGCGACTGCGCCAGGCGGGGTACGACACCGCGGTCGTCGTCAACACCGATGCCCGCCAGCGCACCTGGAACGTGGTCAGGATCGGCGGGTTCGAGGATGTGCGGTCGGCCGAGGCGGTCGCCGCCCGCCTCGCCAGCCAGCACAAGACCCAGCCCGTCGTCGTCCGCGCCAACCTCTAAACTCGTTTACGCTCGCCCCCGCCGGCCGCCGGCGCGGGTTTTTTCATGCCCGCGGGTGCCGGCCGCCCTCGGGTTGTCTCGTCGTGGTGGTCGCCATGTTGCCACCATATCCCTTGATTCCCAACCCAGTCGCTCAAACGTCCGGCGGGCGCAGCGCGCACACGACGTCGCGGCGCGCAGCGTGGACGGCGAGAAGGTTCAAGGTTCCCGGCGTGCGCTGCCGCTCGGCCGCCGACATCGAGTCGAGGCGCAGGACGCCCGCCTCCCAGGCGATTCGATAGAAGCCGTAGCCCTGCCCTTCGAGCCACCGCAGCGGCTCCAGTTGCGCATCCGGCCGCTCCGGGTCGTACCAGTTCTCGAACACGATCCAGGGCGCCGCTCGCGCGATCGTCTCCGAGGCTCCGCGCAGCACGGCCGCCTCGTGGCCTTCGACATCGAGCTTGATGAGGTCGGGCGCGGGCAGGCCGAGGCCGTCGAGACGCCGCACGGCGACGCGAGCGCTAGGGCCGGCATGGCCCTCGGGCGCCACCCTGGCCAGCATGCTGTGGAGGTCCCGCGTCAAGCGAAGCTCGCCGTCTCGATCCGACAGGCCGAAGCCATGACACGTCACTGTGGCCGCAAGCCCGGCGCCCTCGACGCAGCACCGGAGGTCGCGCAGCGTGCGCGGATTGATCTCGAAAGCATGGATGGTCCCGCCGAAGGCCGGGTCGGTGCCGAGCTGCAGCGCGAAGTAACCCCAGTTGGCGCCGACATCGTAGACGACCCGCAGCCTGCCGGCGAGGGCGCTCAAGAGCGCGGTGACCTCGGGCTCCCAGCCGCCATAACGCGCAACGTGCGCCTGGAACAGCAGGAAAGCGGTGTTGGCGCAATCGACGCGGAACGCCGCTCGGCTCGCAAGCTGCATCTCCGCCCATGCGGGAACGCCGAAGCGCTGATGCACGAGGGCAAAGAGAGACTTGGCGATTTTGTTGCGCAGGCGGGCCAGCCCGGTCGGCTTGCGATCGTCTGCGCGCATCATCGCGCGCGCGAGCGGCGCCCGAACGCGCAGCGTCGCGACATTGCGGAGCGGGATCGGCGCACGAACAGGGGTGCGCCGTTCTCCCCGATCCGTGAAATCCGACATGCGGTTCCTTCGACTGAGTGAGCGCAGCGGGGATCGAACCCGCGACCCTCTGAATGCGCAATGGCGTCCGACCGAAGATGACCTTAGCAGGATACGGGTAAAAGACCGTGTGCAGTCGATCTGCTAAACTCGTTCCCGCCCGCCCCCGCCGGCCGCCGGCACGGGTATTTCTGGCTCGCGGGCGCGGTCGTTTAGATCAAGCTTTTCAAAGGCTTGGTTGGCCGGTGCATTCCTCCGTTTCCCCCGCGCCGATTTTGCCGCACACTACTCCTCGCAACCTTCCCGCAATGCCGCCGCGGGATTGAGGAGGGGCACACCCGCTTGTTCGGCCGTACCTCGAAGCTGGTTCTTGAAATCCTGGCGACGCTGGTCGGGTTGACCGGGGTCTTGGCCTTGGTCGCGGTGTGGCGGTTATCCGAGGGGCCGATCTCGCTCGGCTTTCTCACGCCGGCGATCGAGCGCGCGCTCGGTCCCGGGGACAGCTCCTACACCGTGGTCCTCGACGACACCGTGCTGGCGTGGGGCGGCTGGAAGCGGACGCTCGACGTCCGCATCATGGGGGTGAATGTCCTCGGGCCCAAAGGCGAGCTCATCGCCCAGGCGCCGGAGATTTCGGTCAGCCTATCGACGCGCGCCCTGCTCCAGGGCGTGATCGCGCCAACCGGACTCGACTTCATTGCCCCGCGTCTGGCGCTGGTGCGAACGGCCGACGGCGCCGTGCGGTTCCCAAGCGAGGGATCGGCGAGCGGGGCGTCGCCGGTGGTGCCGTTGCTGCTGCGGGAGCTGTTGGGGCCGGGCGATACCGGCCGCCCGCTGGGCCATCTCGCGCGGGTCGGCGTCATCGGCGCTGAGGTGACGGTCCACGATCTGGCGAGCGGCAAGACCTGGCGGGCGCCGGCGGCCGACATCGTTCTCACGCGCGATGCCGCCGGGCTGCGCGCCCAATCGTCGCTGGCAGTCGAGCTTGGCGCGGTGACGACGCGGGTGGAGGCGGCCGGCGTCTACAGCGCCGCAAGCGGGGAGGTCGACTTGACCGTCACCTTCGCCGACCTCACACCGGAAACGATCGCGGCCTTCGAGCCGGCGCTGGCCCCGCTGGCGTCGCTCAAGATCGCGCTGGGCGGGATCGCCACGTTGCGACTCGACGACGCCGGTCGGCTGGTCGCGGTCGGGTTCGATGTGGCCGGCGGGGTGGGGCGCGTGGCGGCCAACCAATACTTTCGCGAGGATGTGCCGATCCGGCAATTGCGGCTTCGCGGCCGCATGCCCGAAGGCCTGTCCGAGCTCGAACTCGACGAAGGCTCGATCGACCTCGCCGGGCCGACCCTCCTCATCCGCGGGCGGCTGTCGGGTCTGGCCGAGCGGCCACGCTTGAGCGCGAGCGTGGTGGCGCGCCATGTGCCGACCGACGATCTCGCCCGGCTGTGGCCACTGGGCGTGGGCGACAATCCGCGGCGCTGGATCACCGCCAACCTCTCCGGCGGCCAGATCGACGAAGCGCAGGCGGAGATCGCGGCGCGCGCCGCCTCTCCGGCGCTCGGCTCGCTGGCGGTCGAACGCCTGGCCGGCACGCTCCGCTACACGGGCGTCAACGTAAATTACCTGTCCCCGATGCCGCGCGTGCGCGCCGTCAACGGCACCGCGACGATCGCCGCCGACCGCGTCGATCTCGCCATGACCTCGGGCGGCATCGGCAACCTCTGGATCGACGAGGCGAAGGTGGGACTGGCAGGGCTCGAGTCGGGCAAGGAGCATGCGGCGATCGAGATCGTGGTGCGTGGGCCGCTGCGCGAGGCCTTGACGCTGATCGACAGCCGGCCGCTCGGTTACGCCAAGGCGATCGGCGCCGCCCCGGCCGATTTCTCCGGCGAGGCCGCCGTTCGCCTGATGCTGCGGTTCCCGCTCATCGACCGGCTGAAGCTCGATCAGATCGACGTCGCCGTCGCCGCCAATTTGGTCCGCGTCGCCCAGCGCGGCGCGGTGCTTGGACAGGACCTACGCGACGGCACGCTGGCCCTCAAGCTCGACCGGCGGGGGATGACCATCGCCGGCCGGGCGATGCTGGGGCCGGTCGCCGCCGAGCTGGAGGTTGTCCAGAGTTTCCTCGCCAACGTGCCGGTCGTCGCCCGGACCAAGGCCCGCGGGCGGGTGACCGGCGCTGACTTGGCCGCCTTCGGTCTCGACGCGCGGCCCTATGCCGACGGGTCGGCCGAGGTCGATCTGCTGGTCGAAGAAGGCCGCGGCGGGGTGAGCGAGCTCATCCTCGATCTCAAGCTCGATGCGGCCCGGCTGGCGGTGCCGGAACTCGAATGGGGGAAGCCAGAAGGGGCGCACGGCACGGCCCGGATCCAGATCGGCCTCGACGCCGGCCGGGTCAGGGACATCAAGCGCTTCGAGATCGCCGGCGGCGGCCTCGAAGCGGCCGGTCGCGCTGCGTTCCTAGCCGACGGCAAGACCGTGGCGCGGCTCGAAATCGACCGGCTCGTCCTCGGGCTTACCGACGTCAAGGGCTCGATGGCGCGGACGGCCGACGGCCTGGCGATCGATGCGTCGGGGGCGGCCTTCGACGCGGGGCCGTTCATGCGCGACCGCAAACGCGCCGAGCCCCAGCGGCCAGCCTTGAAACTCAAGGCCGATCTGGACCGCGTCTATATCGCCGCCGACCGTTATTTCGAGCGCGTCGTTGGCGACGCCGCGCGTGGGCCCGAGGGCTGGCATTCCGTGGCGCTCCGCGCCGCCACGCCGTCGGCCGAGGGCAAGGCCAACCAGGTGAGCCTCAGACTCGAGACCGCAAACGCCGGCCAGAAACTGGCCCTCGATGCCGAGGATGCCGGGGCGTTCCTCAAGGTCCTCGACATCACGCCCAACGTGATCGGCGGTCGACTCGCCGTCTCCGCCGCCACCGACCCAGAGCTTCCGGGCCGCCCGCTCGTAGGCAAGCTCGCCGTGCCGGATTTCCGGGTCCTCAATACGCCGCTACTGGCGCGCGTCTTGAGCGTGGCGCTTTTGACCGGCATCGCCGATGCGCTGCGCGGGGCCGGCATCCATTTCAACCGCCTCGACGCCGACTTCGCCCTCCGTGAGTCCAAACTCGAGGTCCGCGAGGCGCGCGCCTACGGCGCCGCGATCGGCGTCACCGCCAAGGGTTCGATCGACATCGATACCGAGGCGATCGACCTTGAGGGCACGCTGGTGCCGGCTTATACCCTTAACAGCCTGTTGGGCAACATTCCGATCATCGGCACGATCCTGGTCGGCGAGCGCGGCGGCGGCATCTTCGCGACCCGCTACAAGCTCACCGGGCCGCTCGCCGACGCCAAGATCACGGTCAACCCCCTGTCGACCCTGGCGCCGGGATTCTTGCGCAATCTGTTCGGCATCCTCGACGGCGCGACGAGCCCGACGGGCAGCGATCCGAACCCCCCCGTCGGCCCGCCGGGCACCGCCCCGGCGCCGGCGCCGAGCCGATGAGCCGGCGACGAGTTCGGCGCCGTCGACGGCGGAAAAGGCTCCCGTGCGCTATACCGCCTTGACGCGGGCGTGGCGCTTCTTGCCCCGCGACAGCTTGATGAACCCGCGTCCGTCCAAGTCCGCGGTGCTGACCGATACGCTCGCCTCGGCGACGACCCGATCGTTGACGCTGACGCCGGCCTGCAAGACCAGGCGCCGCGCTTCGCTGTTGCTGGCCGCGAGCCCGGCGCGCCGGACCAACTCAAAGACCGGGATACCGTGGTCGAGCTCGGACTGCGGAACCTCCAGTGTCGGCAGGTCGTCGCCGAGCGCGCCCTCCTCGAAGGTGCGGCGCGCCGTCTCGGCGGCGGCGCGGGCCGCCGGCTCGCCGTGGCACAGCCGGGTCGCCTCGAAGGCGAGGATTTTCTTGGCGTCGTTGAGCTCGGTGCCGGGCAGCGCCGAGAGTCGGTCGATTTCGGCCGACGGCAGATCGGTGAACAGCTTCAGGAACCGGCCGATATCGGCGTCATCGGTGTTCCGCCAATACTGGAAGTAGTCGTAGGGCGACAGACGTTCGGCGTTGAGCCACACCGCGCCCCGCGCGGTTTTGCCCATCTTGGCGCCGGCGGCGGTGGTCACGAGCGGCGCGGTCAGGCCGTAGAGCGAAAAATCGCCGACCCGCCGGCCGAGCTCGACCCCGCAGACGATGTTGCCCCACTGGTCCGACCCGCCCATCTGCAGGACACAGGCGTAACGGCGCGCGAGCTCGACGAAGTCGTAGGCTTGGAGAACCATGTAGTTGAATTCGAGGAACGACAGGGGCTGCTCGCGCTCGAGCCGCAGTTTCACCGCCTCGAAGCCGAGCATCCGGTTGACCGAGAAATGACGGCCGTATTCGCGCAGGAACGGAATGTATTCGAGGCGGTCGAGCCACTCCGCATTGTTCACCATGACGGCATCGGCGGGCCCGTCGCCGAAGGTCAGGAACTTGGCGAAGATCGCTCGGATGCCGTTCAGGTTGCGGGCAATCTCCGCGTCGGACAGGAGCTTGCGCGCCTCGTCCTTGCCCGACGGATCGCCGACCTTGGTGGTGCCGCCGCCCATCAGCACGATCGGCTGGTGACCGGCCGCTTGCAGGCGGCGCAGCAGCATGATCGGCAACAGGCTGCCGACATGGAGCGAATCGGCGGTGCAGTCGAAGCCGATATAGGCCGGCATCGGGCCGGCGCGCGCGCGCGCGTCCAGGCCTTCGAGGTCGGTGACCTGGTTGAGGAAACCGCGCTCGACGACGGTCTTCAGGAATTCGGAGCGCGGCCGAGTCATGAGGCGCTCAAGGGCGAGGAGCCAGTCCGAGTCATCCGATCGGATCGCGACGGTGCCGATTTCGGGCGCAAGGTACGAGCGGGACCGCCAGCGATGCCCGGATCAGCGCGCCGGGATTTTGACCAGGTCCCTGTCCCGCAGCCGGTCCCGGGGTCCCTTCCGGCCCGACTTCAAGGCCTGGATGACGTAGCTCTCGACCTGGGCCGTCACCTTGTCGAGCTTGCCGGTGAAGAAATGATTGGCGCCCTTGATGACCCGGTAGTCGACCTCGATATCGCGCTGTTTGCTGAGCCGCTCCGCCAGTCTATGCGTGGCGTCCTCGGGTACGACATCGTCCTTGTCGCCTTGGACGATCAGGCCCGAGGTCGGGCAAGGCGCGAGGAAACCGAAATCGTAAATGTTGGCAGGCGGCGCCACGGCGACGAAGCGATCGATCTCCGGCCGCCGCATCAGCAGTTGCATTCCGATCCATGCCCCGAAGGAAAACCCGACGACCCAGCACTCGACGGCATGGGGATTGCCCGTCTGTAGCCAGTCAAGGGCCGAGGCGGCGTCGCTCAGCTCGCCCTCGCCGTGACCGAAACTGCCTTGCGATCGCCCGACGCCGCGATAATTCAACCGCAGTGTCTGGTGGCCCAGCCGGGAAAAGGTCTGGTGGAGGGCGTAGATGATCTTGTTGTGCATCGTTCCCCCGTGCTGGGGATGGGGATGCAACAACAGGCAGATGGGCGCGCGTTCATTGCGACCCGGCACGTAGCGGCCTTCAAGCCGGCCATCCGCCCCATTGATGTTCACGTCAGGCATGGCGTCTCCGACCGGCTAGCGGGCACCCATACGACCTCGGGGAAAATTTGCCACCGACGCTCCCGGTTGTTTGATTTAAGTCCTAGGGTTACGATGGTCCTCAATCTTGACTAATTCACTCAAGTAAACTATACGAACATATTCTATCCGAGCCCATGCGTCGAGACGATGCGAAGCACGCTCGTGCGCGAGCTAGGCTGCGGCGCGACGGGGCAGCGGAGAGGACGGCATTGTCGGCATAATAAGAAGTTGGACCCATGATCTTCAAGCATTTTCGAGACGAAATCGACGCCATCATCGCGCGCGACCCGGCGGCCCGATCCGCGCTTGAGGTGGTATTGTGTTACCCCGGGTTCCATGCCGTCCGAGTGCACCGCATGGCGCATTGGGTGTGGCGGCGGGGCTGGTCAATCCTCGGACGGTTTTTGTCGCACGTCGGCAGGTTTATGACCGGCATCGAAATCCATCCCGGGGCCCGGATCGGGCGCCGCCTGTTCATCGATCACGGCATGGGCGTGGTGATCGGCGAGACGTCGGAGATCGGCGACGATGTGACGCTGTACCAGGGCGTGACCTTGGGCGGCACTTCCTTGGCAAAGGGCAAGCGCCATCCCACGCTCGAGGACGGGGTGATCGTCGGCGGCGGCGCCAAAATCCTGGGGCCGATCACGGTCGGGGCCGGGGCGCGCGTCGGTTCGAATGCGGTCGTGCTCAAGGACGTGCGGCCGGGCACGACGGTGGTCGGCGTTCCCGCCCGCGCGATCGAGCCCGAACCTGTCAAGCCGCGCGAGTTTTGCGCCTATGGTTCGACCGCCGATATGCCAGACCCGGTGGCGCGGGCGATCGACGGGCTGTGCGGAGATCTTGAGGGCTTACGGGCGCGCGTGGTGGAGCTCGAAGGCCTGTTGGCGGCGCTTCGCGAACAGGTCGAAGCCGGCGAGCGTGCCACGCCCCCGGTCGCACGGGTGATCGGCGAGCGCTAGGGACCCGCGGCCGCGACCCGAGGGAGGCAAAGCGGTGAGGCTCAGCACCAAGGGGCGCTTCGTCGTCATGGCAATGGCCGACCTCGCGGCTCACGGCAAGGGCCGACCGGTGGCGCTCTCCGACATCGCCGAGCGCCAGGAGATTTCGCTCTCCTATCTCGAACAGCTATTCGCCAAGCTCCGCCGGGGCGGCCTGGTCAAGAGCGTGCGCGGGCCCGGCGGCGGCTATCTGCTGGCCCACGACACCGCTGCCACGCGCATCTCCGACATCATCCTCGCGGTCGACGAACCGATGCGCGTGACGCGGTGCTCGCCCGGCGCGCCGGCGGGCTGCCGCGCCAACGAGAGGCGCTGCATGACCCACGATCTGTGGGAGGAGCTCGGCAATCAGATCCACCAGTACTTGAATTCGGTGACGCTGGCCGATGTTTGCAACCACCGCATCCTCGGCACCAGCGGCACGATCGTGAGCCCGCCAGCCGCGCCGCCGGCGGCGATGGCCGCGGCGCGAGCCTCTCCATGACCTCGGCGGTTTATCTCGATTACAACGCGACCGCGCCGGTGCGGCCGGCCGTGATCGAAGCGGTGAGCGCGGCGCTCGCCGACACCGGCAACGCATCCTCGGTCCACCGATTCGGCCGCCTGGCGCGGCGCGCGATGGAGGAGGCGCGCGAGGATGTCGCGGCGCTCGTGGGCGCCCGCCCGCCTCAGGTAGTGTTCACGAGCGGGGGCACCGAGGCCAACAACTTGGCGCTCTCGGGCGTGAAGCGGCGCCAACTGGTCTCGGCGATCGAGCATGACTCCGTGTTGTGGGCGGCGCCGGAGGCGGCCGTCCTGCCGGTCGATCGTGACGGCGTGGTCGATCTCGCGGCGCTCGAGGCCGAACTCGGCCGCCGCAAGGACCCGGCCTTGGTCGCCGTGATGCTGGCCAACAACGAGACCGGGGTGATCCAGCCGATCGCCGACATCTGCCGCATCGCCCATAGCCATGGCGCGCTCGTCCATTGCGACGCGGTGCAGGCGGCCGGCAAGATCGCGGTCGATTTCGCGGCGCTTGGCGTCGACACGCTGGCGATCTCGGCGCACAAGTTCGGCGGCCCGCCAGGGGTCGGCGCGCTGGTGGTGGCCGATCATGTGGCCCTCAAGCCCTTGGTAAAGGGCGGCGGGCAGGAACGCGGCCGGCGGGCCGGCACCGAGAACCTGGCGGCGATCCGCGGCCTGGGGGTGGCGGCGCGGTTGGCGGCGGGCGAGAGCGGCCATATGGGCCGGCTGGCGGCCCTGCGTGATGCCATGGAGGCCCGGCTCATGGCGGCCGCGCCCGACAGCCTGGTCTTCGCCGCCGCCGCCCCGCGCCTGCCGAACACGACCTGCATCGCCATGCCCGGCGTGGCGGCCGAGACTCAAGTCATGGCGCTCGACCTCGCCGGGATCGCGGTCAGCGCGGGCTCGGCCTGTTCTTCGGGCAAGGTGCGGCCATCGCATGTGCTCCGCGCCATGGGGTTCGAGGCCGGGCTGGCCGGGGCCGCCATCCGTGTTAGCCTCGGCTGGCGGACCCAGGCCCCGGAGATCGACCGCTTGATCGAAGCCTGGACCGAGTTGCGGGCCCGCCTCGGCGCCAAAGGCAAGACCGCGCCCGCCGCCTTGAGCGTGGCGGAACAGGTGGGGTCGTGACGCGTGCGAGCTTGGCGACGGGCACGGACGCCGGCGCGACCGGTGAGCGCGGGGCCGCGCCCCATAGGCCGGTGTATCTCGACTATCAGGCGACCACGCCCATCGACCCCCGCGTGCTCGGGGCGATGATGCCGTATTTCACCGACAAGTTCGGAAACCCGCACTCGCGCCACCATGCCTACGGATGGGAAGCCGAGGACGCGGTCGACCAGGCGCGCGCGCAGGTGGCCGAACTCATCGGCGCCGATCCCAGCGAGATCGTCTTTACCTCGGGCGCTACCGAATCGAGCAACCTGGCGATAATCGGCGTGGCCCGGTTCGCCAAGCACCGCAAGAACCATATCGTTACCGTGGTGAGCGAGCACAACTGCGTGCTCGACACGTGCCGTCACCTCGAAGAGGAAGGAGTCGAGGTCTCCTACCTGCCGGTCGAGCCCAATGGCATCCTCGATCTCGGGCTGCTCGAGCAGGCGATCGGCGATCACACCGTGCTGGTCTCGGCGATGGCCGCCAACAACGAAATCGGCGTCCTGCAGCCGATCAAGGAGATCGGCGCGATCTGCCGGGCGCGCGGGGTGGTCTTCCATACCGATGCCGCCCAGGCGGCGGGCAAGATCCGGCTCGACGTCGAGGACATGAAGATCGACCTCATGAGCCTATCCGGCCACAAAATCTACGGGCCGAAGGGCATCGGCGCGCTCTATGTGCGGCGCAAGCCTCGGGTTCGCTTGGTCGCGCTCATCCACGGCGGCGGCCAGGAGCACGGCCTGCGGTCGGGCACGCTGCCGACCCCGCTGTGCGTCGGCCTGGGCGCGGCGGCGGCGATATCCGGGGTTGAGATGGCGGCCGAGGCCAAGCGCCTCAAGGCCCTTCGCGACCGCTTCTACGAGCAGGTGACCAGGCACCTGCCGGCGGTCTACCTCAACGGCGACCTGGAGCGCCGGCTCCCCGGCAACATCAACCTGAGCTTCGCCGATGTCGGTGGCGAAGCCCTGATGATGGGGATCAAGGACCTGGCGGTGTCCTCGGGCTCGGCTTGCAGCTCGGCTACCCGGGAGCCGTCCTATGTGCTCGGCGCGCTGGGGCGCGACGCGGAGCTGGCGGATGCCTCGCTGCGTTTCGGGTTCGGCCGCTTCACCACCGCGGCCGAAGTCGATTATGCCGCGGACCGGATCGTCGAGACGGTCCGCAAGCTGCGCGAGCTCGACCCCTTGTCGCCAACTGCCCGGGGCGGGTATGGATAGCCAATCCGCGAGGCGCGCCGCCCGTTGAGGCCGGCTACCCTTCGCGCCGGCGAGCGACTATATTCGCATCGAGGACAGGTCCAAGGGAGGTTAGGTCCAAGTGAGCGAAACGATCGCGGCGACCCCAGCCGAGGCCACGGCCAGCAGACCGCCCGGCAAGCGCGCCTGTCCGCCCTTCATCGCCGTGACCGCGGCGGCGGCCACGCACATCAGAGAGTTGCTTGCCAAGCGCGGCAAGCCGTCGCTCGGCATGCGGGTGGGCGTGCGCTCGCGCGGCTGCTCGGGTTTGAGCTACACGCTCGAATACGCCGACGCCAAGGGTGCGGGCGAGGAGATGGTCGAGTCCGACGGCGTGACGATCCTGATCGACCCCAAGGCGTCGATGTACGTGTTCGGCACCGAGATGGATTACGTCGACGACCAGCTCCACAGCGGCTTCGTGTTCCGGAACCCGAACGAGAAGGGCAGGTGCGGGTGCGGCGAATCGTTTCACGTCTGAGGCGGCCGCCCCCAACGGGCGCGCCGCGAACTGGGACGGCCGGCCGGTGCGCCGGCCGTCGGGCTTTTATGCGGGCCGACCCCGCATGTCGATGAGCTTTATCCCTGACGCGAGGAATCGAATGGAGTCGCGACGGAGTTCGCCGTCATGCCCAAGATGACCTTCATCGAGCCCAACGGGACGCCCCACGAAGTGGACGCGCCGATCGGCCTGTCGGTGCTCGAGATCGCCCACCGCAACAACGTCGATCTCGAAGGGGCGTGCGAAGGTTCGCTGGCCTGCTCGACCTGCCACGTGATCGTCGATGCCGAGGACTACGAACGGCTCAACGAGGCGAGCGAGGACGAGGAAGACATGCTCGACCTCGCCTTCGGGCTCACCCGCACCTCTCGGCTGGGTTGCCAGATCATCATCACCGAGGAGCTCGACGGCTTGACCGTCACGCTGCCGGCCGCAACGCGCAACATGATGAACGCAAAGTAGGGGCGAGGCCGCGAAGCGTTGCCTCGCGCCTCGCCGGTCTTAAGACCCGCCCGTTCGAAACCTGCCCTCGCAAGGTACCGCCGGGAAGAGGACAAGGCATGAGGCTGTGCGGGACGGATGCGCGCGATAGCACCGCTGCGCGCAAGGCACGCGGCTGACGGGACCAGCGGCTGCGGTGGCCGGTTCGCCCGCCGCCCAAGGCCTGTGGTCTCAAGACAGCCTGTTCCAGCGCCTTCGGGCGGCGCACGCGGACGACTGGCGGCGCTATAGCGAGCGTGAATTCGTGCGCCATCTCGCCGCCGGCACCCTTCCCGAGGCGGCATTCCGGCGCTATCTCGGTCAGGACCAGCTGTTCGTGATCCACTTCGCGCGCGATTGATCGCCGCCGCCAGCCGGCTATAGTGCGGGCTATGAACGAGACTGGATCATCCTCCTGGGCGGCGGGGATTCCGCCCGCCTCCCGAGTCGTCGTCGCCATGTCGGGTGGGGTCGATTCCTCGGCAACTGCCGCGCTCCTCCTCGAGCGCGGCTTCGAGGTGGTCGGCATCACGCTCCAGCTCTACGACCACGGCCAGGCGGTCGGCCGCAAGGGCACGTGCTGCGCCGGGCAGGACATTCACGATGCCCGCCATGTCGCCGACCGGCTCGGCATCCCGCATTACGTGCTCGACTATGAGAGCCGCTTCCGCGCCGCGGTGATGGAGGATTTCGCCGCGACCTATCTCGCCGGCGAGACGCCGATCCCCTGCGTGCGCTGCAACCAGCGGGTCAAGTTCCGCGACCTCTTGGAGAC
>JBQTIU010000095.1:0-3469 GCA_052387815.1 Pseudomonadota bacterium | reverse complement strand
TCTACCGCCAACGGCACAAGATCGAAAACTTCTTCTGTCGGCTCAAGGATTGGCGTCGCATCGCTACTCGCTACGACAAACTCGCCCGCAACTTCCTCGCCGCCGCATCCCTCGTGGCCGCCCTCTACTGGATCATGTTATGAGTCCAGACCCTAATGTAGAGCTTCGAGGCCTTGTCGTTCGGGTGCAGTGCGAGCGTATCGTTGAACGCCGCGATCGCATCGTCCCATTTGGCCTGGCGGTACAGCCGGAGGCCCTACCCGAAGAGATTCACCACCTTCATCACGTTCGGGAAGGCCTCCTCGCTGTGGCAGTCGAGCACCTCGTAGACGGCGACCGCCTCGGTCTTGCCTTTGACCACCACCTTGTCGATCTCCCGCAAGCGATAGGTGCCGCGCAATCGCCGAATGGTGAATTCGCTGATCAGGATCCGCGCCCCGTATTGCTTGCAGGCACCTTCGAGGCGCGAGGCGAGATTCACGCCGTCGCCGATCACCGTGTAATCCATTCGCTTGGGCGAGCCGATGTTGCCGGAAACGACGATGTCGGTGTTGAGCCCGATCCCGATTTCGATCGGCTTCTTGCCGTGGACCGCGCGCTCGCGGTTGAAGGTCGCGAGATTTGCCATCATGGCGAGCGCGGCGCGCATCGCCCGGTCCTCGTCATCGTCGTGGGGAAGCGGCGTGCCGAACACGGCCATGATCGCATCGCCAATGAACTTGTCCAGCATGCCGCCATGGGCCGTGACGCAGTCCACCATGACAGTGAAGTATTCGTTGAGCAGGGCGACGGTGCCTTGCGGGCCCAGCTCCTCGGTCAGTGTGGTGAAGCCGCGGATGTCCGAGAACAGGACAGTGGCGGGGCTGCTTTGCCCGCCCAGCATTTCCGCCGCGCCGGTGAGAAGCCGGTCGGCGAGTATCGGGTCCATGTAGCGCGACATCGTCGACTTCATGCGCTTCTCGTTGCTGATGTCCTCGATCAGCAGCATGGAGCCGAGCTTGTCGCGCTTGTCGTTGGTGAGCGGCAAGGCGGTCATGTTGACCGACACGCGCTCGCCGCCGAACTCCATTTCGGCGTCGACGGCGATATCGGGCCTCTGTTCCTCCTCGCTACGCAACAGGCGCTCGAACACCCAGGCGTTCGCGCCGGTGAAGAAGGAGTCCGCCGGTCGGCCAATGACGTCGGCGGGCGCCACCTTCATGATCTGCAAGCCCGCCTTGTTGCAGGTCACGATCTTGCGCTCGACATCCAAGGTGACGACCCCGTTCGACATGCTTTCGAGCATGTTCTCGTTGTAATTCTTCATCCGCTGGACATCGTCGAACAGCTTCGCGTTCTCCAAGCCGATGGCGATCTGCGAGGTGAAGGCCTTCAGGCGTGCCTCATCCTCGTCGGTGAAGGGGCCGTCGACTTTGTTGAGAACCTGCGTCACCCCGATCGTCTGCCCGTCCTTGTTGACGAGGGGGACGCACAGGATCGAGCGCGTGAAATACCCGGTCCGCTTGTCGACGGCCGGGGTGAACCTCAAGTCGGCATAGGCATAGGGGATGTTGATCGATTTCCCGGTTTGGAACACCGCCCTGGCGATGCCGGCATTGTTGGGCATCCGGAGCGTGGTCGCCCCCAGGCCCTGGCCGATCTGCGTGAAAAGCTCGTTCGTCTTGGGGTCATTGAGGAACAGGGTGGAGCGGTCCGCATTCAGCATCCTGGTGATGGCGGCCATGATCTTCTGCAACAAGGGCCCGAGCTGGATCTCCGAGGACACCTCCGAGACGACGCGCAGAAACTCGGCTTCCGCCTCGCGCAAGCGTTCCATCCGCTGGATGTACAAAGTGCCTCGCAGGACGATCGCCGCCTGTGTCGTGATGGACTCGAGCAGTCTTAGGTCCGCCTCGTCGAATTTGCCCTCTTTCTTGTTCAGAACCTGGGCGACGCCCATGATCTCGCCGCGCACGGTCTTGACCGGTACGCAGAGAATGCTCTTCGTGCGAAAACCCATGATCTCGTCGATCGTCGGGTGGAACCGCGGGTCCGCATAGGCGTCGTGGATGATCGCGCTCTGGCCGGTGGTGAAGACCATCCCCGCGATCCCGGAGCTGTTGAGGATGCGGATCTCGCGATTGCCCGTGCCCAGCGCCACGCGCGAGTAGAGCTCGTTGGTCGTGCTGTCGTTGAGGAACAGGGTCCCGCGCTCGCAATGGGTGGCCTGGCTGGCAATCTCGACCAGCGCCTCGAGTTGCTCGCCCAGGGTCGCGGCAGCGGCCATCCGGTGCGAGACGCTAAGGAGCAGTCTAGCGGCGTTGAGCCGCCGGGTCCGGGTCTGCGCCGGCCGATCGGCGGCCCCGGCTTCCGGGCCCGGAACCTCCCGAGACAGCGGTTCCATCGGTCCCTTCGCGGTCATGGTCATCCATCCGCTTCGCCAAGGGCGGCGCGCCCTACGGCTTGGGTCCCACCGCCTCGAGCCCGCTTCTTAGCGCGGCGATGGTCTCTTGCAACTGCCGAACTTCGTCGCGATGCGACCGCAAGCCGGCCTGCAGCGCGTCGTGGTGGACAAGCCGCTTCCGCTCGAGTTCCTCGCGCAAGGCGCGGGCGGTCGCCCGCAGTTGGAGGGCCTCGGCGTGTGCCGCGGCCACGGCGCGCTCAAGGCTTTCCTCCTTGTCGACGCGCGCCGCCTCCAGCTGTTCCCGCAGCGCCACTACCGCCGCCTTCAACTGCAGGATCTCGCCGTTGGCCGCCGCTACCACCGCCTGGACCCTTTGGTCGCCCGCGATCTTTCGGCGCTCCAGCTCCTCCCTCAGGGCAGCAGCCATGGCGCGGAGCTGCACGATCTCGCCATTTGCTGCGGCGACCGCCGCTTCGACCAGGGCCTGCCGGCGAAACGCCTCTCGGTCGAGCTCCTCGCGTAGCGACCCGATGGTGTCCTTCAAGTGGCGCACCTCGATCTCGGGGAGGTGCGGCGCCGCGCCCCCAGCGGCATGGCCTTCGCCAGGTATCCCGCCGGCCGTCACGTCGAAAGCCTCCGTCCCCCGTTCGCAGGTGGTGGCGCGACGGTTCCCGTACCCAGCCGAATTTCGGCCCAGCTATGGTCCTGCATGTCCGCGAACCGGAACGCCCCCCAACGGCATTGCCTTCCTCTCGAGACGCCTTTGCCTACGCGACCGCGGTCTGATTAGCATGATCCCGCGGCCGGCGGAAGTCCGAACCCCTCCCCAAGGCGGGCGTCCGCGCATGGTCGCTTGGCACAAGCAGGCCCGCCTCGGCCGGTCGACGGCAGCCTGATGTAAAGCACTAGGCCGGCACCGGCGCCGATTGGTAAAGTCGCGCCGGTCGAATACACGGGGGTTTATCCGCACATGGCATCGGGCGACTTGCGGACGGCGGTCATCGGCACCGGGCATTTCGGCCGCTACCATGCGGAGAAATACGCGCGCCTTGAGGGCTCGCGGCTGGTGGCGGTCGCCGATCTCGA
>JBQTIU010000094.1:0-18909 GCA_052387815.1 Pseudomonadota bacterium | reverse complement strand
GCACACACCCCGACCATGACTACCGGAACGAAAATAGCCGAGCCGCTCGACCACGATGACGGTTTGCGCTGGGCATCGGCGCCCGCCCGTTCGGCGGAGTGGCTCGCGCGGGTCGGCATCGCCGGCCCGCTCGCCCGACTCGGGAGCTACCCGCACGAGTTGTCCGGCGGCATGCGCCAGCGCGTGCTGATCGCCATGGCGATCAGCCGCGAGCCGAGAGTGCTCATCGCCGACGAGCCGACGACGGCCCTCGACGTGACCGTACAGTCACAGATCCTACGTCTCATCGACTGGCTGCGCCGCGATCTCGGCATGGCGCTGGTGCTGATCAGCCACGACCTCGGCGTGGTGGCCGGCGTCACCGACCGCGTGGCCATCATGTACGCCGGCCGGATCGTCGAAACCGCGGCCACGGCGACCGTCTTCGACCAGCCGCGGCACCCGTATACGCGTGCGCTGCTCGACGCGATTCCGCGGCTCGACGTTCCCGTCGCCGAACGTCTGCGCCCGATCCCTGGAATCCCGCCGGACCCGAGACGCCCGCTGCCGGGGTGCCCCTTCCATCCCCGGTGCGGCGCGGCCGAGCCGCGCTGCGCCGAAGACTTGCCCCAGCTCGAGGGTTATGGCGTCGGCGGCGACCACCGGGTCGCCTGTTGGGTCGCCGCCGCCGGCACGACCGCTGCGGGCGCCGGGGCGGGCGTCGAGCCCGGCCGGCAGGCCGAGGCGCCGCCCGAAAAAGCCGATGGGATCGTCGTCCGCGATCTCAGCGTCCATTTCCCGGTCCGCTCCGGCATCTTGCGCCGCGTCGCCGGAACGCTCCGCGCGGTGGACGGCGTCTCCTTCGAGATCGGCCTCGGCAAGACCGTCGGCCTGGTCGGCGAAAGCGGCAGCGGCAAGACCACAACCGGCCGTGCGCTGTTGGGTCTCTCGCCGATGACGACGGGTCAGGTGACGAGTTTTGGCCGACGCCTCGACGACCTCAGGCGCGAACGCCGAGCGCTCGCGAGGCTCGGACAAATGGTGTTCCAGGACCCCTATGCCAGCCTCAACCCGCGCATGACCGTCGGCGCGGCCTTGCACGAGGTTCTGACGGCGCACGGCCTGGCCGCGAGCGAGGGCCGATCCGCGCGCGTGCGCGAGCTCGTAGAGAGCGTGGGCCTTCGCCCCGACGTTGCTGCGCGCTACCCTCACGAGCTTTCTGGCGGGCAGCGGCAGCGCATCGCGATCGCACGGGCGCTCGCGATCGAACCCAGGTTCATCGTCTTCGACGAGGTAGTGTCCTCCCTGGACGTCAGCATTCAGGGCCAGATCCTCAACCTGCTCCGCGACCTGCAGCGGCAGAAGGGCCTGACGTACTTGTTCATCACTCACAATCTCGGCGTCGCCCGCCACGTGTCTCACGGCGTCGTCGTGATGTACGGCGGCAAGATCATGGAACGGGCACCGAGCGAACGCCTGTTTGCGGCGCCCCATCACCCCTACACCTACGCGCTGCTGTCGGCGGTGCCGGTTCCGGACCCGCGCGTCGAGCGCGCTCGCCCGCGCATCGACGTCCGCTCCGACCCGCCCGACCCGGTCGCCCCGCCCCCCGGCTGCCGGTTCCATCGCTCCTGTCTCTTCGCCACCGAGGCGTGCCGGGCGGAGGAGCCCCGACTCAGGCCGGTCGCCGATGGCCACGACGTCGCCTGCCACCATTGGGACAAGGCCGAGGTCCGCGGCGCGCTCGCCGCGGCGGTGCCGGGAGTCGCCTGATCATGGCCGTGCCGGAATCCATCCTGCCCGGCCAGTCCGGCGATCGTTGCGCACTATTCCCAGGCTTGAGTTTGCGACAGGGACAGCTCATTATGGAGCCTCGATTCAGGCTTATAGCCCGTGGGGAACTCGACCTTCTCGGGGCCGGCCCAGGCGGCGCTACCGACGGCCGAGGCGAGGATGGCGAGCAGAGATTAGGTGGACGAACGAGGCTCTGGCGCCCATGGCGAGATCTCCCGGTTAGCGTTCGACCGTGACGGTCCTCAGCATGTCGGCGTGAAACACGCACAGCACCTTGAAGGTGCCGGCCTTGCCGAGCGGTATGGTCCGGGTCTCGTCGGATTTCTGCGCGCCCAGATCGATGCCGAAACCGAGCGTCGGCGAGTACACCGCATGGTTGGTGAAGTCGTCGTTGACGAAGTGAATCACGTCGCCGACTCGAGCCTTGAGGGCCTTGGGCGCGTATTCGCTGCCCAGCATCGTAACCTTGTGCTCGGTTTTGGCGTCGGCGGCGCTAATCGCAAGGCCGAGCGCCACACCACCGGCGAGCGCGGCGGCAAGCGCTATCATGAAGCCTAAGGATCAATCCGTGCCATGTGTACCTCCCTCGACCCGTCTTTCAGGGAAAAACACCGGCTCCGGCCGGATATTCCCCCGCACCCGGCGAGTCGGCGACCGACGACCCGCCGGATGGCACGAACGAACGGCCGCCGATACGAGCGCTCGTCCTGCTACCGCAACTCGTAGGCCTTGGCGAGCTCCGGGTTGAGAACCGCCACCCCCAGACCCGCCGCCTTGAGGGCATTCTCCATATCCGCCGGCGTCGGCGCGCCGGGCGGCGGTTGCAAGCGATGGTGATGGGGAATGATGGTCCTCAAATTGGGGTTGTCGGTCTTGAGCAGCCGCACCATGTGGACGATGTCCTGCGGATCGCGGCGGCCCGCCAGCGGCAGGATCGCGACGTGGGGCTTGTAGAGGCTGCCCCACAGCTGCATGTCCAGCGTCAGCGCGGTGCTGCCCGCGAAATAGACCGTCGTGCCGTTCTCGAAGGCGATGATGAATCCCATGGCCGGCCCGCCGTAGAGCTTGTCGGCGGTGCCCGAGCCGTGGACCGAGTTCACGTTGCGGATCGTGATGCCGTCGATCTTGTTCCAGTCGCCGGGATTCGACTGCAATATCTGCGCGTCGGGTACTTTGCGCGGCTCGAAATAGGTGCGCCGCATCTCGCCGGTCGTCACGATCTTGGCCCCGGTCTTGATAGCGATCTCGTCGGCCGAGCCGACCTCGTCGCCGTGCCCGTCCGCCACCAGGATGACGTCGACTTTTGACAGGTCCGCCGCCTTGATCGGGCTGTCCGGGTTGGTGACGAAGGGGTTCGTCACGATGACCTTTCCGGTGGGCGAGGTGAACCGGAAGATCGACCACGACAACCACTCCATCTTGACTGCGTCCGCCTGGCCGTAGGCACCGCCCGGCCACGAAGCGAGCGCCGATGCCATGGACAGCGCTAGAAACATCCAGAATTTACGGATCATCGCGTCCCCTCCTCGTGAGAATACGCCGACCCTAGGGGGGGCGGCAAGAACCAAGACAGTATAGCGATGCGCCTCGATTTGTCACTGTTTCGAGCTTGGCAGCGCCGCCGGTCGAGGGAGTCCTAGTCGCCGACCCAGGCGATGTGCAGCACGTTGGTCGCGCCCGGGGTGCCGAACGGCACCCCGGCGGTGACCACCACGCGGTCGCCGGGCCGCGCGAGCTCCTCGCGCCGGGCCACCGCGCAGGCGCGGTCGACCATGTCCTGGAAGCTGCGCACGTCCGGCGTCACGACCGCGTGCACGCCCCAGCACAAGCACAGCCGGCGGGCGGTGTCGGCGCGCTCGGTCAAGCACAGGATCGGCACGTCGGGTCGCCCGCGCGCGGCGCGCAGCGTGGTCGAGCCCGAGGTGGTGAAGGTGACGATGGCGGCGGCGCGGACGGTGTGGGCGACTTGGCGGGCCGCGGCGGTGATGGCGTCGGCGGGCGTCGCTTCGGGGTCGGCGTGCTCGGCATCGACGATCCGCCGATACGAGGGGTCGTGCTCGACCCGCGCGACGAGGCGGTCCATCATCGCCGCCGCCTCGACCGGGTAGTCGCCGGATGCCGTCTCGGCCGACAGCATCACCGCGTCGGCACCTTCCCACACGGCGGTCGCCACATCGGAAGCCTCGGCCCGGGTCGGGGTCGGCGAGTGGACCATCGAGTCGAGCATCTGCGTGGCCACCACCGCCGGCTTGCCGGCCAGCCGGCAGGCGCGCAGGATGCGCTTTTGCAGGATCGGCACGTCCTCGGCCGGCATCTCGACGCCGAGATCGCCGCGCGCCACCATCACCGCATCGGCGAGCTCGACGATCTCCGCCAGGCGGTCGATCGCCGCCGGCTTCTCGAGCTTCGCCATCACCGCGGCGCGCCCCGCGATCAGGCGCCGCGCCTCGGCGATATCGTCCGGGCGCTGGACGAAGGACAGCGCCACCCAGTCGCAGCCGAGCTCGAGCGCGAAGGCGAGATCGCGGCGGTCCTTGGGCGTGAGCGGCGATAAGGGCAGGACCGCGCCCGGCACGTTGACGCCCTTGTGGTCGGACAGCATGCCGGGGCTCGCCGCCTCGGCGAGCGCGAAATCCGGCCCGCACTCGCGGACCACGAGCCGCACCCGGCCGTCGTCGATGAGCACGTCGGCGCCCGGCCTCAGGATCGCGAAAATCTCGGGATGGGGCAAGGGCGCGCGCGCCGCCGTGCCCGGCGCGGGATCGAGATCGAGGCGGAACCGGGCGCCGGCGGCGAGCTTGACCGGGCCGTCGCGGAACGCGGCCAAGCGCAGCTTCGGTCCCTGGAGGTCGACGAGCACCGCGATCGGTCGGCCGACGGCGTGAGAGAGCGCCCGGATCACGGCGATGCGGGCGCGATGGTCGTCGTGGGTGCCGTGGCTGAAATTGAGTCGGAACACGTCGACTCCGGCGCGGAACAACGCCTCGATGCGCTCCGGGGTCGAGCTCGTGGGCCCGAGGGTGGCGACGATCTTGGTCGAGCGTTGGCGGCGCATCGGGCGAATCTAGCTGATTTCGGGCCGGCCTGCATCCTGGCGGGCCGGCCGCACCGGCGCCCGTATCTCGCGGCCGCGGTCGCGTTCGATGACAGCGATGTCGTACTGGACCTCAAGGTCGAGCCACAATCGCGGCTCGTTGCCGAAATGCAGCCCGAACCGGAGGGCCGTATCGGCGGCGATGGATCGCCTGCCGTTCAAGATGTCGGTTACGCGGCCGCAGGGCACGCCGATCGCGAGGGCGAACCGATTGGCGCTTGGGCGGCGAGCGGCGAGTTCGCGCTTGAGCAGGCGGCCGGGATGGGCGGGAGCGGGCATCGCCGTCATCCTCTGCGATCGTCGGTCATCTCGGCATCGTCGTCGACGTCAAGCCGACTGCGACCAGGGGGGCGATGCGGCGCCACCAGGATGGCGCGGAAGTCGTTGACGTTGGTGAGGGTCGGGCCGGTCGTCACGAGGTCGCCAAGGCGCGCAAGCACGGTGTAGGCGTCATTGTCGTCGAGCCGCGCGCGGGGGTCGAAGCCGGCGGCCCTGGCGCGCGCCAGCGTGTCGGGACCGATGCGGGCGCCGGCATTGTCCTCGCTGCCGTCGATGCCGTCGGTATCGGCGGCCAAGGCGAAGATGCCGGGGGCGCCGTCGAGGGCCAAGGCCAGTGCCAGCAGGTATTCGGCGTTGCGCCCGCCGCGCCCCTTGCCCTTGACCGTGACCGTGGTCTCGCCGCCCGAGATCACGACGGCCGGGGCCTCGAGCGGACCCTTGCCGGCGGCGAGGCGGAGCGCGAGGCGCGCATGCGCGCGCCCGACCTCGCGCGCCTCGCCTTCGACCTTATCGCCGAGGTCGAGGATCGCAAGACCTTCCGCCTTCGCCCGCGTCGCCGCCGCACCGAGCGCGTCCCGGGCGCTGGCGATGAGGCGAAACTCGGCGCGCGCCAGGCGCGGGTCGCCGGGCTTGGGAGTCTCGCTGGCGGGGCGCGCCAGATGCGCGCCGATCGCTGGCGGCGGCTCGATCCGGTATTTGGCCAGCACGGCGCGCGCGTTGGCCAGCGTCGTCGGGTCGGGCACCGTGGGACCCGAGGCGATGGCGGCGGGATCGTCGCCCGCGACGTCCGAGATCGCCAGCGTGAGCACGCGGGCGGGCTGGGCCGCCGCCGCCAGCCTGCCGCCGGCGATCGCGGACAGGTGCTTGCGCACGCAGTTGATCTCGGCGATCGTCGCCCCCGATTTGAGCAGCGCCCCGGTGAGCGCGCTTAGCTCCTCGAGCGCCAGCCCGGGCGCGGGCAGGGTCAACAGCGCCGAGCCGCCGCCGGAGATGAGCGCCAGGATCAAGTCCTCGGCCGAGCGGTCGCGGACCACGGCGAGGATGCGTTCGGCCGCCTTGAGGCCGGAGGCGTCGGGGACGGGGTGCGCGGCCTCGACGACGCCGATGCGCCGGCACGCGCGCGCGTGCCCGTAGCGAGTCACGACCAGGCCCTCGAGCTGGCCGGCGAACCCGTCCTCGACCGCGTGCGCCATCGCCGCCGCGGCCTTGCCGGCGCCGACCACGATGGTGCGCCCCGAGGGCGGCGCGGGTAGATGCGCCGGCACGCAAGCCGCCGGATCGACAGCCGCGATCGCCGCCCGCAACAGGGCGCCGAGGAACGCGAAGGGATCGAAAGTCATGGACCGCGGCCGATGCGCTTGCCCTGCCGGGGGTCGCGGGCCGCGCCGGCGCCGGTCAGGACCGGCTCGCCTGGCGCGCCAGCGCGATGCCGGCGAGCACGACCGCGCCGCCCAGCCCTTGGAGCACGCCGACCGGCTCGGCGAGGATGACCCACGCGAACAGGGCGGCGGCGGCCGGCTGCAGCAGCAGCGCGACCGACGAAAACGCGGTCGGCAGATGGGCAAGCGCGTAGGCGATCAGGCTCTGGCCGCCGGCGTGGCTGATCAGCGCCAGGCCAATGAGGATCGCCCACCCGTAGGCCGAATGCGGGACCAGGCTCTCGCCCGAGGCGAGCGCCACCGGCAGCAGCACCAAGGCGGTCACCGCCGCGCTCCAGGTCATCAGGCTGGCGGTCGAGAAGACCGCCCGCGCCCGGGCCACCGCCATCATATAGGCGGCGTAGAACGCCGCCGTCACCAGCCCCAGGGCGTCGCCCAGCACATAGTCGGCCGACAGCGCCAGCGATTGGCCCATCAACAGCACGCAGCCGGCGATTGCCAACGCCATGCCGGCGAGGAAGGCGGGGCGGAACCGCTCGCCGAACAGCGCCCAGCCCCACAAGGCGACGAAAATCGGCGCGAAATTGGCGAGCAGGGTCGAGTTCGCGACCGTGGTGAGAACGACCGACCAGTGCCAGAAGGCGAGGTCGCCAGCGAACGAGAAGCCGATGAAACCGACGAGCACAAAGTCGCGTGGCGCAGCGGGCCGCGCAGGCGGGGCGCGGCGCCTCCTCTCCGCCATGAGCCACACGGCCAGCGCCGGCACCGCCAAGGCCGGGCGGTAAAAGGCGGTGGCGGTGGGACCGAGCTCGGACAGGCGGACGAAGATCGGCGACAGCGCGATGGCGAGCGCGCCCGCGAACAAGGCGAGGAGCGCCCCGCGCTCGGCGCGCGCCCGAGCAACGGCGATCGCTCCCCCTTCGGCGGCCATGGGCAGCGGTTATAGCCAATGGCCCCGCGGGCCGCCAGGGCGCGCGGGGCGCGCCGCGAATGTTTAGGGGCGAGGCCGCGACGCGTTGCCTTGCGCCTCGCCGGTCTCACGACCCGCCCGCGCGGGCGGGTTTCAAACCCGCCCCTACGAAATGCCATCGCCGTTTCCCTGTGAGGGGCGGGTTTCAAACCCGCCCCTACGAAATGCCATCGCCGTTTCCCTATGTAGGGGCGGGTTGATAACCCCGTTGCGACGCGCGGGCCGCGCCGAATCCGGTTATAGTCCGGCCGCATGCCTGCCCCGCAGCCGACCTCGCCCAATTTCGCGCCGCTCTTGGCCGCCGACGAGCCGCCGGCGGTCGAGCTTTTCAATGCCGCTGGCCGCGCCGATGCGCTCGTGGTCTGCGACCACGCCGAGCGGCGCGTGCCGCGCACGCTGGGGGCGCTCGGCCTGCCGCCGTGGGCGTTCGACCGCCATATCGCCTGGGACATCGGTGCCGCCGAGGTGGCGCGTCGCCTCGCCCTGGCGCTCGATGCGCCGCTCGTGCTGGCGGGCTATTCGCGCCTGGTCATCGATCCCAACCGCCGGCCCGGCGACCCGACCTCGATCCCGGAGCAGAGCGACGGCGTGCCGGTGCCGGGCAATCTCGGCCTCGGGGCCGCGGCGCGGGGCGCGCGGGAAGCCGCGCTCTTCCATCCCTATCATGACGCGATCCGCGAGCGGATCGAGGCGATCGGGCGGCGCGGCGCGGTGCCGGCGGTGGTCTCGATCCATAGCTGCACGCCGGTGTTCGAGGGCTTCGAGCGCCCCTGGCATTTGGGCGTGCTGTGGAACCGCGACCCGCGCCTGCCGGTGCCGCTCTTGGAACGGCTGGCGGCGGAGCCCGGGATCGTGGTCGGCGACAATCAGCCCTATTCGGCGCGCCAGGGCCGCGGCTACACCATGGCGCGGCATGCCGAATCCGCCGGCCTGCCGCACGTGCTGATCGAGCTGCGCCAGGACCTGGTCGACACCCGCCACGGCGCCGAGCGCCTAGCGGCGATCCTCGCCGCCGCGCTCCGAAAGCTCCTCGCCGATCCAGCGCTCCATCGGGTCGAGCGGCACTGGCACGGGCCATGAAGGAGCCGTCGTTCACCGTCGGCATCGAGGAGGAGTATCTTCTGGTCGACCGCGCGACGCGCGACCTCGTGCGCGAGCCGCCGCCCGACTTCCTGGCCGAGTGCGAGCGGCGCCTGGCCGGCCAGGTGAGCCCGGAATTCCTGCGCTCCCAGATCGAGGTCCAGACCCGGGTGTGGCGGACGGTCGGCGAGGCCCGCGCCGATTTGAAGCGGCTCAGGCGAACCGTCGCCGATGTCGCGTCGCTCCACGGCCTGGCGCCGATCGCCGCCGCCACCCACCCGTTCGCCGAGTGGGGCGGGCAGAAGCCCACCGAGCGCCAGCGCTACCGGATGCTGGACCGCGACTTGAGGGCCGTCGGGCGGCGGCTGGTGATCTGCGGGCTGCATGTCCATGTCGGCGTCGAGGACGACGAGCTGCGCATCGACCTCATGAACCAGCTCGGCTATTTCCTGCCGCACCTGTTGGCGCTGTCGACGTCCTCGCCGTTCTGGCGCGGCGAGGATACCGGGCTCAAATCCTACCGGGTGGCGGTGTTCAGCGGGCTGCCGCGCACCGGGCTGCCCGACCATTTCGAGAGCTGGGGCGAATACCGGCGGCACGTGGACCGCCTCGTCTCCGCCGGCCTGATCGAGGACGCGCGCCAGTTGTGGTGGGACATCCGGCCCTCGGAAAAGTTCCCGACCCTCGAGATGCGGGCGACCGACATCCCCACCAGGCTCGACGATACGATCGCCATCGCCGCGCTCTACCAGGGGCTGGTCGGCATGCTGTGGCGCTTGCGGCGCGACAACCAGCGCTGGCGCATGTATCCGCACATGCTGGTCAACGAGAACCGCTGGCGCGCCCAGCGCTACGGCATCGACCAGGGGCTGGTCGATTTCGGCAAGGGCGAGGTCGTGCCCTACGCGCAGCTCCTGGAGGAAATCATCGCCCTGGTGGCGCCCGAGGCGGCGCGCTTCGAGGCGAGCCAAGAGCTCGCCCAGGCCCGCGATATCATCGGGCGCGGCACTTCGGCCCACCGGCAGCTCGCGGTCTTCGCCGCGGCGCAGGCACGCGGTGCCACGCCCCGCCAAGCGCTCGAGGCGGTCGTCGACTGGCTCGCCGAGGAGACGGTGGCGGGAGTGTGAGGGCCGCCGGCGGTCGGCAGAAGGCATGTCCGGCGGCCCCGTCGCATGGTATGATTCGTGCTGAAAACCGAATGCCGACCTTACCCGGAGCCGCCATGGACGACCCCACCCGCACCGAGCTCGAGGCCGCCGTGTTCCGCCGCCTCGTCGCGCACCTGCGCAAGCGCACCGACGTGCAGAATCTCGACCTCATGAACCTGGCCGGGTTCTGCCGCAACTGCTTCTCGAAATGGTACCTCGCGGAAGCGAAGGAGCGGGGCCTCGAGCTCACCGACCCCGAGGCGCGCGAGATCATCTACGGCATGCCCTACGAGGAGTGGAAGAAGCGCTACCACAAGGAAGCGACGCCCGATCAGATGAAGAAGTTCGAAGCCGAGGGCGGGCACAAGCACTGAGGGCTCGGCCGGGGCCTTCGGTTCGGCCCATCCACGGTCGGGGACGCTAACCGGGGGCGATGCCCGAGGTTTGGGGCTTCTTCCTTGTTTGCCGTAGAAAATAATATAATTTTGCATCGACCTGGGCAGTCGGGCAGGAATACCGGGGATGCGGGTCGCACCCGAGCGCAGAGCGGGGACAGGGTGGCTGATGGGGAAAAAACGGAAATTTACCGCAAGTGTCTGGCGCGAAGGCAGGTGGTACGTCGCCCAATGTCTCGAAGTTGACGTCGCCAGCCAAGGAAGCAGCGAATCGGCGGCATTGAGGAACTTGGCCGATGCGCTTGCGCTCCACTTCAGCCCCCCGGTCGCCACGCTGGCACCGAAAATCCGGCCCGTCGAGGTAAAGTTGCGTGCCGCTTAGGAGCCTGCCGTATCGCGAAGTCCGACGACGGTTGAAGGAGGCAGGTTGGGTCGAGGTTGGAACGACGGGCAGCCACGTCAAGTTCGCCAAGCGTTCGGCGGCCGGCGTGCGCACGGCGATCGTACCGAGGCATCGCGAGGTCGCGGTCGGCACGTTGCGGAGCATTCTCCGTCAGACTGGGATCAGGCCGGAGGAGTTCGATCGGCTCTGAAGCGCGGCGCACGGGGGCCGGTCATGGCGATGGTGCGCCCGGCGGATGGGGTCATGCCAAGCGCGGTTCAAGGAGGCCAGCGGCCGCCGGCGGCGGACAGCCGAAAGCGGACCGGAGACGCCATGGACGACCCCACCCGCATCGAGCTCGAGGCCGCCATGTTCCGCCGCCTCGTCGCGCACGTGCGCCAGCGCACCGACGTGCAGACTCTCGACCTCATGAACCTGGCCGGGTTCTGCCGCGTGCCGCCCCTTGCCGAGCGGCGGTCGGCTTCCGACCGCCTCCCTTGGCGGCCCCGCCCCTGGGGGCGGGGACGCCAAGGGAAGCGCTGCGGTTTGCGGCCGTTCCGAGGTTTGCTACACTTGCCCTTGCGCTAACCGGTTGAAGGGCTTGGAAGAGTCGCCCGCGTAGCTCAGAAAAATTCGAGCTGCGCGGGCGAACTCGGTTTGGGCTGGCGCTTTTTTCCGCGGAAGGTGAGGATCCGGCCGAACTGGTTGTCGGTGATGACCAGGAAGCGGACCTCGCCCTCCGCCGGCAGAACCGTCCCCATGCGCTGGATGTGGACCTCGGCATTCTCGGGGCTCGCGCAATGGCGCTGATAGACCGAATACTGCATCATCGTGAACCCGTCGTCCAGCAAGTCCTTGCGAAATCGCGCATAGGCGCGACGCAGTTGCTTCGTTTCGGTTGGCAGGTCGAACAGCGCGAGAACCCACATCGTGCGCCATCCGAAGGGCCTAAGCGGCGGGGGCGTCGTCATCGGGCGGCCCGGCCGGAAGGCCGTCGGGCAGGGCGAGGCGAGGCTCGCCGCTGGCAAACGCCTCGTTCAGCGACGAAGCGGTCGCGTAGAGGGCGAGCAGGAGCGGGGTGCGCTGGTCGCCGACCTTGACGATATCGTTGAAGGCGCCGAGCAAGGCCTGTTTCGCCGGGCGGTCGATGTCGGCGCTCGCCGGGCCATCGCGAACCAGCCCATGGACCTTGAAGTCGATGAACGGTCGATAAGGTTCCATCACATCGTCGGCGAGACAAAAGGCGTTGTAGCGGTTGTGGTGATGGATACCGAGCGTTGGCAAGAGGCCGGCGGTGCAAAGCGACCGCGCGGTCGCCGCCCGCAGCGCCATGTAACCGTAATTCAAGAGATTGTTGGGCGGCGGGCCGCCGCGCTCGCGACGGAACGAGGCGCCCAGGAGCCGCGGCCAATACCGCTGCGCCGCCTGCGCCTCCAGATTGTCGGGGTCGCCCGAGCGCACGCGCGCCGCCATCGCTCCGATCCCCGCCTCGGCGCCGGTGGCGGCGTCGAGCACCGCCGCCTGCTGCCGCAGCTTGGCGCCGACGAGGGACCGCCACAGCCGCTTCCTCAACGGCGCCGAAGCGTCGATCTGGGCGCGGTAGCGCTCGCTCTGGACGGCATTGGCGCTGACCGGGAGCAGCAAGCCGGCCGGGTGGTGGTCGGCCCCGCACACGACGACCGCCGCGCCGCAGTCGAGCAGCGTCGTGAAAACGCCGTGGGTGTAGCTCACCGCCGGATGGTGGACCAGCAGCACGCCGACGTCCTCGCAGGGTATCGTCGCCTTGTCGCGATCCTCGCGCTCGATGACCAGTTGGCGGTTGGCGATCGACAACCGGGTCGGGCCGGAGGAGATTTCGACGATGCGCTTAATCATGCCCCGGCCGCACCCGACCGATCGGGTCGACCGCGACCTTGCGAGCGCCTATGGCGAGAAAACTCGTGGGATTGGGCTTCCATACCGTGCCGCCGGCTTCGGTATGCTCCCGAAGCACGACTTGGCCATTCGCCCAAACGCTGGTCACCACCCTATACCGGGGCCGGCCGTCCTCGCCGGGAAATTTCAGCATTTCGCCGGCCGACAGACTCATGACGAAACGCCCACCCTCCGCCGACGCGCGGCGAACGACCGGCTCGCCGGCCTTCAGGCGACGGGTTGCCTCGAAGCGGCTGACGATCTCGTGGCGGGCTCTGCCGTTGCCCATGTCGAAGATCGCCATGTGGTGGTTGGCGCCGGGATCGGCATACGCTTTGCCCCCGGGTCGCAACCGGACCATGAGCGGCATCTGCTGCTTGACCAGGACGCGGACCTTGCGGATTTCGCGAATCTCCCCAGTATCCTTCGCGACCAGAGTCGGATAGGGCGGAAACGCCTTCCTCGCGTCGCCGCCCTGCGCCCGAAACGCCTTCGTGACCAACTCCCGGATCGTGTCGTCCCGGATGTCCTTGATCTCCGATGCGGTGATGCCGCGCAGCGGCTTGCGGGTGACGAACAGACGATAAGTGACGCCGTTGCTGACCTCGTCCTGGCCGGTGTCGCCGTAGGCCGTCTGGCCGTGCAGCGGACCCGAAACCCGGCGGCGGGCGCGGTGCGACACGACGATGGACTGAACCGTCCGCTCGGCATCGGCCCGCAAGGTCGGCCACGGCAGCGGGAACAGCTCTTTCGGCGCCCTCGCCTCGCGGGCATAATGGTCGCTGAGCCGCTTTACGAAGGCGCGAGAGGTGAGCGCGACGGCCAGCGCGTCGATGGCATGGTGGCGATGGTCGGCGCGATTCTTGATGCCGCCCTCTGGCGACAGGATGGTTTCGAGACCCCAATGGCGCCGTAGCTGCGCCGTCACCCGACCGTTGCAGGTTTCGACCTGCTGGACGCCGCCGGCGACATCGGGATAGAGGCGCTTGAGGAAGTCGCGCGCCTCGCGCGCGATGTAGGCAGTGTCGGCCAACTGGCGCTCGGCGAACTCATCGCTGCCGGCCGCGTCGAACTGTTCCTTGACAAACCGCCGGGTTTTCGGCTCGGGCAAACCGATGCTCCGGAGACGCAGCTTGACCTCGGCCCACTTCTCGGGATCGCCGCCGAAGAACTCGAAGGGGGTGCGGTTGCCCTTTTCGCGGTTGAGATTGGCTTCGCACAGCGTCTTGTTGCCGAACGAGTTGTCGAGCGAGCGCGAGCGCGGAAAGATGTGCTCGACCTGAAACTCACCCTTACGAAACAGCGCATCGAAGTTGATCTTGTGTCCGGTATAAGGGCAGGTTTCGTTGCACTCCTTCCAAAGGAGCCATTTTTCGATGTCGTCGCGCGATGGCTCGGCGAAGCCGTTGTCTTGCAGGTCCTTCGCGGCGCGCTTGCCCAGGGTCTCGCGGTCGCGCTGGCGCTTCTCGACCTCGGCCTTGCGCCGCGGCGACAGCTTCAGGTCGCGCGCCAGCTCGATGCGGATGAGATCGGGCTTGCCATGGACCGCGATCAGGTTGTTCACGACCTTGCGCACCTCGTTGAGCGCGCGATGGACGGTCGGATTGCGGAGCTCGGGCATGCGTCGGGGGTGCGAGGGCAGCCGGTCATGCAATTCACCCGTCGGCGCGATCCTTTTCGGAAACTCCCGATTCCGCCAGTCCTCCCACCCCGGCGACTGCGTGAGATCGCCCACGCCGACGCCCTTTTCCATCTCCACCAGCAGCTTTTCGACCGCCGAACCCGACCACCGGAGCCAGCCCGAAGGCAGATCGAGCGCCGCCAGAGCCGCCGCCTGCTCGGGCGCGATGCCCCAGTCGCGCGCCATCTCCGCGGCGGCCGCCGTCCGTTTCGCAACCGCAACCGCTTGCGGCCGGATCTCGACCCGCTTGTCGCCGACCTTGCGGTAATTCGCTTGGAACAAGCGTTCGTGGATTTCCTGCCGGATGCGGCCGCGCGCCGGGTTTGCCTCCCAGTCGCCCCCGAATACGTCGCGCAGCTTCGCCTCGACCGCGTTGCCGCGCAGCTCCTTTTCCGACGCCTCGAGATTGAACCTGGCGTCGGTGGGAAACTCCCTCTTGCGCCACAGCGGCTTGAGGGCCTTGCGAATCCCGCCGAAGCTCACCGACCGTTGGCGCTGCATGAGAGAAAGGACAACGTCTCGTTCCTCGGCATCGAGCGGCCGCGCGTTGCCGCCGGCGAGCCGCAGCTTGTTGAGCTGTTCAAGCATCACGAATTGTTGGCCCAGCCACGACCCCTTGGGGCAGAGCGGGGCGCCCGGATCGAACCGGCATTCGCCGAGCGTCTTGAGCCGCCAGAAGGTCGGCCGCTGGTGGAACATTATGGGCTCGAGGTGCGCGCGCAGGTCGGCCGTCAGCAGACCGGGATGGAAGCTGGACTGCGCGACCCATAGCGCTGCGAACTCCGACTCGACCATGTCGCGCCCGAGGTATCGACCGCGCCGCTTCTTCTGCTCGGCGAGGTAGGCGCCGAGGGTCCGCCCAGCCACTTTCTCCCGCAGGTTCTTGATATCCTCGATGACGACGCCTTCCTCCTTGCGCTTGGCCTCATCCTTGCGCTTGGCCTCATCGCGCTCCTCGCGCACCCGCGAACTGGCAAAGCCCCGGCGTTTGGCAAGGTGGTAGAGGGCGCGGCCCACCTCCCACGGCTGCAAGGCTTCAGCGACGCCACGGCTGCGCAGGTCGTAGGGATCGGCGGCCATCGCCCGGTCCCAGTCCGCGGAGGCGAACCGAGGAAGGAGCCCGGCTTCGGCGAGGGCGGCGCCCAATTCGCGCCGGCGGATGCGTCGTCGCCGCAACTGGCGGCGCACCAGCCGAGCGGTCCGTCGCGCCTTGTTGCGCGGTTCGCGGTCCTTCTCCGTCACGCCCTCGGGAAATATCCGCGCGCCCACGTGAAGAATGCGACTGGTTTCCTTGATGGCGTCATGGTCGATCAGCGCCGAGCCGACGGACGTGGTGCCGATGTCGAGACCGAGAATGCGCGCCATTGGCGATTCCCCCCAAGGCTATTGCAACCGAAGCCATCTAAGCCTATATTCGCGCCTGTAGCAAACCTCGGAACGACCGCTTATCGCAGGCAAAACGTAAGCGTTTATCCGTGCGGGCTGGGCGCCCCTGAGAACGCAATCACCGCCCCGAAACCCTCCCTCGCGGGAGGGTTTCGCATTTCTCGGCGGCCAAGAAATATTCACCTCGGGGGTACGTGGGTTCGCATCTCCCGGCGCCCCCGCGTGCCCTTGTCCCACCGACATCGTTGTTCCGGCGCGGCGAATGCCGCTATACAAGGCCGGCCGCGCGCCGTTCGGCCCGCGCACAACCGCGTTCTTTGTCCGTTCCCCCCGGCCGTCCCCCCGATGATCGGCGATCCCTACTTCTACGCGCTCGCCATCCCCGCCTTCCTGTTGGTCGGCGTGGCCAAGGGCGGGTTCGGCGCCGGCCTCGGGTCGCTGGGCGTGCCGATGATGGCGCTCGCCGTCCCGGTGCCCCAGGCGGCGGCCATCATGCTGCCCCTGCTGTGCGCGATGGACGTCATGGGCCTGCGGGTCTACCGCGGCATCTGGGACCGGCCCAACCTGGCGATCATGATGCCCGGCGCGCTGGTCGGCCTGGCGCTCGGCTATCTCGCCTTCCGGCATCTCGACGAGGCGTGGATCCGGCTGCTGGTCGGCGTCATCGCCCTTGGCTTTTCGCTCAATTATTGGCGCCGGCCGTACATGAACCGGCCGCCGGCCGGGCGGTCGTGGCTGCGGGGCGGGTTGTGGTCGGCGCTCTCGGGGCTCACCAGCTTCGTCGCCAACTCCGGCGGCCCGCCGATCTCCGTCTACCTGTTGCCCCAGCGCCTCGACAAGACGGTGTTCGTCGGCACCACGGTCGTCTTCTTCGCCACCGTCAACGCCCTCAAGATCGTGCCGTACTGGTGGCTCGGCCAGTTCACGCCCGAGAACCTCACGACCTCGCTCGTGCTCCTGCCGGTGGCGGTGGCCGGGATGGGGCTCGGCATCCGGCTGCACCGCCGGGTCGACGAGCGGAGCTTCTATGGCCTCGCGCACGGCCTCTTGTTGGTGGCCGGAGTCAAGCTCGCCTGGGACGGCCTCGCAGGCGTGCTTTAGGCGCCAGGGTCCGGTTG
This sequence comes from Pseudomonadota bacterium, assembly GCA_052387815.1. GTDB lineage: Bacteria > Pseudomonadota > Alphaproteobacteria > CACIAM-22H2 > CACIAM-22H2 > JBQTIU01. Next base: position 2,310 of record JBQTIU010000094.1, on the reverse strand, counting down.
CCGCGGCCCGGGCCCTCGGTCTATTTTGTGCCGCGAAGGGAGTTCGGGCTTGCAAATCGTCAGCATCGGCGGCGGGCCGGCGGGTCTTTACTTCGCCATCCTGATGAAGAAGGCGGACCCGGCGCACGACATCACGGTGATCGAGCGCAACCGGCCGGATGACACGTTCGGGTTCGGGGTGGTGTTTTCCGACGCCACCCTGGCGCATTTCGGGGACGCCGATCCCGAGACCTACGATGAGATCCGGCGCAACTTCGCCCATTGGGACGACATCGACATCCACTACCGCGGCGAGGTCGTCACCTCGACCGGGCACGGGTTCAGCGGCCTGTCGCGCCAGGTGCTGCTCCATAGCCTTCAGGAGCGCGCGCGCGGCCTCGGCGTCAAGCTCGAGTTCGAGAAGGAGGTCGCCGAGTTGACGCCCTATCTCGGCGCCGATCTCGTGCTCGCCGCCGACGGCGCCAACTCGTTCGTGCGCGCCGCCTACGCCGAGCATTTCGAGCCCGAGATCGAGTGGCGGCGCAACAAGTTCGTGTGGCTGGGCTCGACGCGGCCGTTCCCGGCCTTCACCTTCTTCTTCAAGGAGGACGGGCACGGCCTGTGGCGGGTCCACGCCTACCAGTACGACCGCGGCCACTCGACCTTCATCGTCGAATGCACCGAAGCGACCTGGAAGCGCGCCGGCCTCGAGCGGGCGAGCGAGGACGAGACCATCGCCTTTTGCGAGGCGCTGTTCGCGCCCGAGCTCGACGGCCACCGGCTGATCAAGAACCGCTCGCTGTGGCGCAGCTTCCCGACCATCCGCAACAAGCGCTGGCACCGCCGCAACATCGTGCTGATCGGCGATGCCGTGCACACCGCGCATTTCTCGATCGGCTCGGGGACCAAGCTCGCCATGGAGGACTCGATCGCGCTGGCGCGCACGCTCCAGGAGTTCCCCAAGGTCGAGGAGGCGCTCGGCGCCTACGAGCGGGAGCGCCGGGCGCCGGTCGAAAGCGTCCAGCGCGCCGCCCGGGTGAGCCTGCAATGGTTCGAGGAGACCGAGCGCTATTTCGGGCGGCTCGAGCCCACCCAGTTCGCCTTCTCGATGCTGACCCGCTCGCTGCGCATCACGCACCAGAACCTGCGGGGGCGCGATCCCGCCTTCACGGCTCGCGTCGATCGCTGGTTCGCCGAGAAGGCGGCCAACCAGTCGGGGCTCAACGTGCCCTCCGAGCCGCCGCCACCGCCGATGTTCACGCCCTTCCGCCTGCGCGACCTCTGGCTGGCCAATCGCATCGTGTGCTCGCCGATGTGCCAGTACTCGGCCGCGGACGGCACGCCCAACGATTGGCACCTCGTCCATTTGGGCACGCGGGCGATGGGCGGGGTCGGGCTGATCATGACCGAGATGACCGATGTCAGCCGCGCGGGCCGGATCAGCCCGGGCTGCACCGGCATGTACAAGAGCGAGCACGTCGGGGCGTGGAAGCGCATCGTCGACTTCGTGCACGCCAACAGCTTCGCCAAGATCGGCCTCCAGCTCGCCCATGCCGGCCGCAAGGGCTCGACCCGGCGGTTGTGGGAGGGGATCGACGAGCCCCTGCCCGAGGGCAACTGGCCGCTCATCGCCGCCTCGCCCATCCCCTACCTCGAGCGCTCGCAAGTGCCGACCGAAATGGATCGCCGCCACATGGACGAGGTGCGGGACGACTTCGTGCGCGCCGCCAAGATGGCGGAGGAGGCGGGGTTCGACATGCTCGAGCTCCATTTCGCGCACGGCTATCTCCTGGCCAGCTTCCTCTCCCCGCTCACCAACCGGCGCACCGACGCCTATGGCGGGTCGCTCACCAACCGCCTGCGCTTTCCCTTGGAGGTGTTCGACGCCGTGCGCGCCGCCTGGCCCGCCGCCAAGCCGATCTCGGTGCGCATCTCGGCGACCGACTGGGTGCCCGGCGGCTTCGAGGCCGACGACGCGGTCGCGGTCGCCCGCCAGCTCAAGGCGCATGGCTGCGACATCATCGACGTCTCGACCGGCCAGACCGTGCCCGAGTCGCGGCCGGTCTACGGGCGGCTCTACCAGACGCCGTTCGCCGACCGGGTGCGCCACGAGGCCCAGATCCCGACCATGACGGTCGGCAACATCGCCTCCTACGCCGACGTGAACTCGATCCTGGCGGCGGGCCGCGCCGATCTGTGCGTGCTCGCCCGCGCCCATCTCTACGATCCCTATTGGACGCGGCACGCCGCCTACGAGCAGCGCTACGAGCTGCCGTGGCCGCCGCAATACGTGTTGACCAAGGGCTTCACGCCGCGGCCGAGCTGAGGCGC